>QJZC01000044.1 GCA_003247575.1 Pseudomonadota bacterium | reverse complement strand
GTGCTGCGCATGGAGTTTCGTACGTTCGTCCATGCGTTCATCCAGATTCCCGTGCAGATCGTGCGACAAGGGCGCCGGCTGATCTACCGAGTCCTAGCGTGGAACCCATGGCTCGAAGTCTTCTTCCGCGGATGGGACGCCCTCTCCCTTCGCTGCTGAGACTTCCGTCCCTTGAGGCCGGAGCGGGGACTCCGGTATTCCTTCCACCCCCCAACAGAGAGAACACCGAGTAGGACAACTCACAACAGGACGCTCGATCGCGGGCTTTGCGGCCCCAAGGGGAGACAGCGGGCCTCCCTTTTTTCGCGCTTGCACGAACATCGCTCTATGCACCTGCAGTGTGCTCCAAGCGCTTGGCGAACCGCCTCTTCGGAAGGAGCGACTACGACTTTCGCCGCAAGGCAGGCTCCGCACTGGTCGTACTCTGCCTCGTCCACCAGGCAGCTACGATCTATGGCGTTTTGGCGATTCTCTTTGCCTATGCATTGGGGTTTGGAGCGCAGTAGCTCGAAGCCCCCGAAATGTACTTGCCGTCAGAGAGCAGCTCCTGAGCATCCGCGTTGCGCACGATGGCTCTGCTGAGGCGTCTAGCACCTCCGCTGCCATCTACGACGGGTTTCCGGTGCTCGACGAGCAAGCCGAGCCGCGAGAGGTGAAGGCTTCCCGACTAGCGTTCGAGCCCCTCGAGGTGGCCGATGGCGCAGCTCTCGAGGCTGTGGAAGTCGTGCTCAGAAAGCTGGCTGCAGTCAACCCAGAACGGGGTCTTCGCGAACTCGGCGTCAGGGCGCCGCGGTTCGCGAGCTGCTACGCTTCGGCATTCCCGATCGTATCTCGATCTGGTTCGGCGGCATCGTAGCCTCCGCTGAGCGTCGGGCCTTGAGCGTTGGGCAGCCACGGATACATGCAGATCGTACCCTTCACACAGGATCTCGAGCTCGATGTGATTCGCTTGATCGTCGGGATTCAGCGTGACGAGTTCGGCATCGAAATCGACGCTGAACGTCAGCCAGACCTCTGCACGATCCCTACGTTCTATCAGGTCGACTCGGGGAATTTCTGGGTAGCCCAGGAAGATGACCGCGTCGTCGGAACGATCGCGCTCCTCGACATCGGCCAAGGTCAGGGCGCTCTGCGCAAGATGTTCGTGGCCCCGGAGTACCGAGGTTCCGAGTTCGGGACTGCTCGGTCGCTTCTCGCCGTCCTGCAGAACTGGGCCGCCGAACGAGGGATCCGAGATCTCTTCCTGGGCACGACTCCATTCTTCGAGGCTGCGCACCGCTTCTATGAAAGACACGGGTTCGTAGAGATTTCGAAGTCACAGCTGCCGGAAGCGTTTCCCATCATGCAGGTAGACACCAAGTTCTACCAGCTGAGGCTTCCAGAGAGCAGGGACGCCTAGCCATACGATTTTCGTGGACGATCCACGAGCTGGTCCGCAACCTTGGCGCAGAGATCCTCGACGGCCCCGGAGAGTTCCCGTTTGGACCGGGCGGCTACTACGCGGTCTACTTCCGCGGCCCAGATGGTCTCAAGTTCGAAGTCGTCCACATGCCACTTGCAGAACAGCGCGCGGCTAGCGGGCCTCCAGCCTGAACACGCGACGATCGGGGTCGTCGCGATCCGGTCCCTGGCCGTCGTTGAACTCGCTCATCTCTGCGCGATATTTGTCCAGATAGGCTTGGAAGACGCGAGACCGTTCGTCGCCGGGTGCGACCAGGCTGGCGCGCAGCGAATACAGTGCGTCGTCGATCCGAACGTAGGTGTCGGGATTCTCGACGAGTCGATCGACCCAGCCCGAGCCTGCGACGCCGGCAACATAGAGCGAGCCGCCGCTCTCAACCGCCCAGATGGTGACGACGCGTGGGAGCACGCCACCGTCGGCACGCAGCAGGACCTCGCCTGGAACCGCGACCTCGGACCAGGAGCTCGGCACTGCGGTCTCCGTACCGCCGATTCGGATACCGGGAATGAATGCGATCGGTCCGCAGGCAAGGACCGTAGTCGCCAGAACCGTCGCCGCCAGAAGACAGGAAATCCGCAGCTTCATGCGCCCGGCCGGTGGCATACGGCTTCGACTCCATTGTCGTCGGGGTCGCGCACGAAGGCGCCGTAGTAGTGTTCGTGATAGTGCGGGCGGGGTCCCGGCGCACCGTCGTCCGTACCTCCAGCGGAAAGGGCGGCTGCGTGGAACTCGGCTACCGCGTCTCGGGTAGCGGCAGCGAACGCGACGTGCCGGGGTGTCGCTGCCTGCTTCACTTCGATCACCCAGAAGACGGCTCGGCCGTCGGGGCCGAAGGCACACATGCGTCGTTCGGGGAACTCGGGATCCCAGGACGCAACCATCTCGTGTTGCAGTGCGTAACCGAGCGGCTCGAGCGCCCGGTCATAGAAACCCTTGGTGGCCACATAGTCGGTTGCGTAGGTGCTCATGTGGTCGATCAACTTCGGTCCTCCATGCGGGTCCAGGATTGTACTCGAACGGCCGGCCTGGCGGCGCCCAGGCACGGCGGCTCGAACGCAGACTCACTGATGGAGCGGCAAGGCGGGCCTGGGAGTGTTTGCCCGTAGCTACGCTCGCTGACCCTTCGGGGACACGGCTTCCGTATGGGCCAGCGCACCCGAGCGCGGGAGAATTCCCGTTCAGACCTCCGCGATCTCAATCTATGCAGATGCGCAACCGATGCAGTCCGGTGGCGGCCGCGTGCGAGTGTGGTCTCGACTGCCCCACGAAAGCGCGTCGGGCCTGCCCGGACGGACCTGCCCGGAGGCTGGGAGGCTGATCATGCCCTACTTCGAGTCGAACGGAACCCGCATCTCCTACACGGTAGACGGCGAAGGCCCGCCCATTCTTCTGGTGCACGGATTCGCATCGAGCTGTCGCGGAAACTGGCGGGAGACGGGATGGATCGACACGCTCGCCTCGCGCGGGCGCCGGGTCATCGGGGTCGACTGCAGAGGCCATGGCGAGAGCGACCGACCTCACGGGGTAGAGCACTACAGCGGTGGCGCGATGCAGCGCGACTTGCTCGGGCTGCTCGAACATCTCGGAATCGACCGCACCGACTACCTGGGATACTCGATGGGATCGTGGATGGTGCTGCCTCTGCTCGCCGAGCACGGCTCTCGCTTCGGGTGCGCCGTCCTCGGAGGCGCCGGCGCACCGCTGCCCGAGACCCGCGCCATGCACCAAGCCATATTGGCAGCGTTCGAGGGAGGCGAGCCTCCCAGCGAGGTCCCGCCGCTCGATCGTACGATCGCGCGCGCGTTCCGCGCGTTCGCGGAGTCCACCGGGAACGATCTAGAGGCGCTGTCCGGAGTGCTGCGGTCTGGCGTCCTGAGCGCCGATATGCTCAACGGCCTGGAAGAGTGCGAGCGTCCGGTACTCGTGATCGCGGGCGACAATGACACGATCGCCGGAGATGCTCCCGCGCTGAGCGAAGCCATTCCAGGCTCACAGCTGGTGCACATCGCCGGGACCGACCATCTCTCGACCTTGAAGACCGACATCTTCCGTGACAGCATCCTCGCGTTCCTGGAGAAGTACGGCCTCGCCTAGCAGGTCTGCGAAGCTTCATGTGGAGGACGCGAATCGCATGACCGACCCACTACGCGCGGAGCCGACCTTCTCGATCCAGGTCGAATGTGAAGCCGCGGTCGATCTCGGCAGCACCCCCTACGGTCAGCGCCGCGTGATCCCGATCATCGGGGGACACGTAGACGACGAGGCCCTCCGCGCAGAGGTGCTCTCGGGCGGCGCCGACCAACAGCTCGTACGCGCCGACGGAGTACTCGAGCTCGAGGCGCGCTACCTGCTGCGGTCGGACGACGGGAGCCTGATCTCCGTCTACAATCGCGGCATCGTGGTGTCGCCAAACCTGATTCGGACACCGGGTCCTGGGACACCAGAACCACAGCAAGCTACCGACGCCCCGACACGTCCGTACGTGCGGACGGCGATCCAATTCGAGGCTCCTGCCGAGGGTCCGCACGCCTGGCTCAATCGATCGATCTTCCTCTCTACGGTTGAGCTCGGCGCGGGGCCTGCCACAATCAACGTCCGGGTTCAGGTATACCGGGTCTTGTAGGCGACCAAGCCGATCGAGCGCGCGGTACCTCTACCCCTTTGCGCGCGGGTCCAAGAATCGCGGGATCCAACACTCAGAAGAGCGACGGATTGAACATTCAGTCTACATCGATGCGAGTCGGCGGCGATTCACGCCACCGGCTCGCAGAGCAGCTCCGCGTCCTCGGCCAGCAGACCGCGCTCTGCGGTCTGCTGGCCGGCCTGCTCTGCTGTTCGCTGTGGCGTCCTCCCCCGAGCGGCATCGGAGAGAGGATCGAGTGGAGCGACCTCCCCGGCTGGAACGAGGAACAGCCCGCGGAGGCGTGGCCGGCGCTGCTGGCCAGCTGCAGGAGCTTGCCGGAGGCCGACGAGCGCTGGCGGGAAGTGTGCACGGACGCCAGCGCGCAGCTGAGCGCTGACACCGCCGCGGTGCGTCGATTCTTCGAGACCCGCTTGGTCCCGCGGGTCGTGTACGGCGAGAACGGTGCGACCGAGGGATTGATCACCGGCTACTACGAGCCGCTCCTGCGCGGGAGCCTCACGCCAGTGGGCCCCTATCGCTACCCCATCTTCGGGCGGCCGAGTGACCTCTTGACCATCGATCTAGCCGAGCTGTATCCGGAGCTGGGTAGCCGACCCGTCCGCGGCCGCATCGAGGGCAACCGCGTGGTTCCGTATCCTTCGCGGGCCGACATCGATGCTGGAACCGCCTCCATCCAGGCAGAGCCGATCGTGTGGGTCGACGATCAGGTCGCCCTCTTCTTTCTACACATCCAAGGGTCCGGGCGCGTCGAGCTGCCCGACGGAAGCTTTCTCTACGTCGGCTATGCAGACCAAAACGGACACCCGTATCGCGCCATCGGACGCGTGCTCATCGAGTCCGGTGAACTTGCGAAGGAAGAAGTCACCCTGCAGAGCATTCGCGACTGGCTCGCCAGCCATCCCGATGAAGCGTCCGAGCTGCTGAACACGAACCCGAGCTACATCTTCTTCGAATCTCGACCGGCGGACTCACCGCAGCCGACGGGCTCCCTCGGCGTGCCGCTGGAGCCGGAACGTTCGATCGCGGTAGACGCGAGCCGCATCCCTCTGGGCACGCCGGTGTGGCTCGACACGACGTTGCCCGACCCGAACGCGACTCCCTACCGAAGACTGATGTTCGCACACGACACGGGAGGAGCGATCCGTGGACAGATCCGCGCCGACGTCTTCTTCGGCTTCGGCCCGCGCGCAGAGGAACTGGCCGGACGCATGAAGCAGACGGGCGCCCTCTACGTCATCGAACCCCGTCCTCCACAGTAGTCTTAGCTACTCTCAGCGCGTATAGAGCCCATCGAACTCCACTGCGAGCAGGTCTGCCTTGGCGTTGCAGCCCCAGCCGCGGTAGAGCTCCACCGCGTTTCCGAGCGGCCCGGCTGCTTCGACGAAACGTCGAGCCTGAAGGTGGAGGCGTGCGCGGCGCTCCTTCGCGAGCGCCGCGTGATGGGGGAACCGGCTATCTGCCGCGGCCTTCGCCGCGTCGTCGTAGGCGGCCACGGCACCTCGCCACCTCCCAGACAGGGCCACCTGCTCTGCGCGGAGGAGCGAGGTCATGTGAGCGAAGTCGGGCCCTGCTCGCTCCCAGCGGGAAAGCCACCCAAGGGACCCCCGCAGGACGCGCAGTTTCCGCCTCCGGCGAGCTCCGCGCTCGCGATGAGCCAACACGCCCGCCGCCAGACCACGGTAGAACGTGTAGTGTGCAACGTGGACGAACGGAACGATGGATTGGAGGTGCCCTTGTAGGAGCTCCGAATGAGCGAAGGCCAGATCCCAGCGGTCGTAGACGCAGAGCACGAGCAGCCACATCGTACGCACGTAGGGCCCCGCCGTCCCACGCTCCGAAGCCACCTCGGCTTCGCTCGTCTGAAGCTGCTCCTCGAGCGGAAGCGGTCCTCCGTTCTCCCACGCCAGCAGGCTGTAGGGTCTCTGAAACAACTCGGGTTCAGGATAGCGGTGACCCGCACGGCGGATCGACGTCGCGAGCTCAGTCAGCGCACGATGGGTAGGCCCGACCGGGTCTCCGGCCAGTGCGAGGAACGCAGTCCTCAGAAAGCGCGTGTAGTAGAAGAACTCTCGATCGCCCTGCTCACTCAGCGTCCGTGCAACTCGCTCCAAGGGGGCAAGCGCGGCGCGACGCTGCATCCACCAGGGACGCAGCTGCGCGAAGTTCTGCATCTCGAATCGGGCCCAGTAGACGGGGTCCTGAGAGAGCTCTGGCTGCGCACGCGCGAATTCCTCCACGCGTTTGGCCCAGCGCGAAGCCGAGAGAGTGAACTGGAGATAGCTCGCAAACAAGCCGAGAGAGTACGCGGGACGCGCCACCGCCCCAGCGCGCAGGTTCGCCCGCATCACCCATGCGGAAGCGAGCGCAGCTAGATGAGAGCTCACCCGCACGAGGCTGGCGCCCGCGGTTCCGAGCACCAGCATGACGGCTACGCGGCGCGGATCCAGGTTTGCCGCCGGCCGCAGTGCTCGCTCGAAACCACCTAGCCGCAGCTGCCAGAGAGAGAGCCGCATCGCCCAACGTGCTCGACGCGCCGACGGACGCTCGGGCCAGTGCACTCCAAGCCGCCGGAGCACCTCGAGGGCGTAGCGCACGCAGTCCTCGGGTGTGCGCAACAGTGCGAATGCATAGATGCGCTTCGCCGCCACCTGCGCGGCCTGGATCACCGATAGCTCGCGCTCATCCAGCAGATCTGCCCAGGCGAGCGCGCGCTCGAGATCGCCTCGCAGCACCGCACACTCGATGCTCTTCATGTACAGGTCGAAGCCGAGCGCAGGATCTCGCTGCCACTCCAACGCCTCGAGCAGCTGTCTCCCGGGCTCGAGGTAGGACTCGGCTGCAGCTGCCGCGCCCGTCTGGAGCGCACGCTGAGCCGCGGCCAAGGTCACCCGGACGCCCGCGAGCCGTTCCGACTCGTTCAGATGCTCGATCCCTCCCCTGATGTGCTCTGCGATCTCCTGGACCCGAGCAGCCTGCTCTGCCTCGGACAAGCTCGTCTGCAGCACACGGGCGATCTCGACATGCAGCAACGCACGTTCCTCGGGTCCGAGCAAGGTACGTACAGCCTCTCGGATCTGGTCGTGAGCAAAACGAAACCCTCTGGCACACGGGTAGATCAGACCCACATCTGCGAGCGTGTACAGGCGCTCCTCGAGCACGACCTGCGGTATCGAGCTGAGCTCGCAGAGCAGAGCGAGATCGAACTCGTCACCGACCACACTCGCCAGCTCGAGCGTGCCGCGTACGCCCGCGTCCAACCGATGTAGCTTGGCCGTGACGATGGCGACCGCACCCTCGGGAATCTCGGCCCTGGCGACCCGTTCGGGATCCCATCGCCAGCCCCGGCCCGACTCGTAGGTGAGCAGCCCTTGCTCGTAGAGGTAGTCGATGAACTGCACGACGAACATCGGAGTATTGCCCGTCTTTCGCTCCACGATCTCGGCGAGCACACGCACTTGATCGCGCGGTCGTTCGAGCGCTGAAGAGAGCATCTCGATGACCGCCTGCAGGTCGAGCGGACCCAGCTCGAGTCGCTCGAGGGAGATCTCACGCTCGAGCAGTCGTCCGATCAAGGCGCTCAGCGGGTCAGAGCTCCCCAACGCCTCAGGACGATAGGCCCCGATCAGCAGGAGCGGACACGAGTCCAAAGCGGAGACGAGCTGCTCCAGCAGGAGTAGGCTGGCCGGATCACTCCACTGCAGGTCGTCGAGGAACAGCACGAGGGGGTGATCCAAGGTCGCGGACGCCACCACGAAGCGCTGCACCGCCAATGCGAGGCGCGCTTCTGCCTCGCGTGCCCCCAGCGGCGGCATGTCCGGGAGCCTTCCGAGCACGCATCCGAGCGCCGGGACGAGATCGACCGCTGCGCCGGCAATCCCACCCAAGCCATCGAGCAGCATCTCTCGCCAGGAGACGAGTCGATCCTCCGGCTCGACCAGACGCTGCTCCACGTACGTCTCGAGTGCATCCCGCCACGCAGCGTAGGGCCGCTCACGTGCCGAGTCGAACTTGCCGGCAGCCACATAGCCACCTGTCCTCGAAACCTCGACTCGCAGCTCGTCCACGAGTGCGGACTTCCCAGTACCCGACTCACCGCTGAGTAGCACGAGCTGAGGACGTCCATTGCCTGCCCGTAGGTACCACGAGGCGAGCTTCTCGGACTCTTTTGCGCGACCGTACGCGCGACGCGCGAACCGGGGCCGAGTCGGGATCTCGCTGCCGGCGAGCAACAGTTCGGGATCGATGGCCCCGGTCTCGCGGAGCAGGCGTTGGCACGTCTCGAGGTCCTGGGCGAGTGCTCGAGCACTCTGGTACCGATCGTCGGGCTCCTTCTCGAGCAGCTTCAGAATCAATCGCGAGATCGCGACTGGAAGATCCCGGCGTCGTGAAGTCGGCGGCTCCGGCCGCACAGCCATGTGCGCGTGTAGTAGAGAGAGGGGGTCCTCCAGCTCGAACGGAGCGCTGCCCGTGGCGGCGAAGTAGAAGGTGGCGCCGAGCGAGTAGAGATCGCTGCGCATGTCCACACCCCGGTTCATACGGCCGGACTGTTCCGGCGCGGCATAACGCAGCTGCCCCTCGACGTCGCGCGATGTCGCTACGAACTCGCTCAGGCTAGCCTGCGCGCCCAATGCCTGAGCGCTGCCGAAGTCGACCAGGGCCGCACCCGTGTGCGTCGGCGGAATCAAGATGTTGAGCGGCGTGATGTCCTGATGAATGAGTCGCGCAGCGTGAACTCGCGCGAGCACGCGCGCAATCGTCCCGAACACGTCCAACAGGTCACTCACCTGCAGCAGGCCATCTTCCACCCAGCTCTTGACGTTGACGCCCTCGACATACTCGAGCACCAGGACCGGAGGGTCACAATCCGTCAGGAGCTCCAGGGCGCACGGAACCCCGTCACCGCGAACCGCATCCAGTACCTCTCGCTCGCGCGCGACCCGCGATTGGTCGGGCCCTCGCGACGCCGAGCGATACGCCTTCAGCACGACGCAGGCACCGTCCGCCTCTCGCTCCGCAAGATACACTTCGCTCTTGGAGGTCAGCTGGAGCGGACTCTTCAGGACATAGCCGTCGGGTGCGTGCATGCTGCTCCTCCGGCTTGGCATCGGCAATCGAGGTCAGTGCATTGAACCGATGCGAAGGACTAGGCGATCACTCGCGGCGAGTGGCCAGGGAGAGACGCGCACCCTCGGAATGGAAGCTAGGGATACAGTCCGCGTTCCTCGCGCGCCGCGAGCACGCGCGAGCAGGCGACGACGAAGGCGGCGGTACGCAGCGAGATGCCGAGGCGCTCAGCGGTCGCGCACACGTGCCGGAACGCGACCAGGAGAATTCGATCCAGCCGAGCGTTGATCTCCTCCTCGGACCAGAAGAACGAGGAGAAGTCCTGGACCCACTCGAAGTAGCTGACGGTGACGCCGCCGGCGTTCGCGATCACGTCGGGCACGACAAGGATTCCACGATCGTGCAACACGTCGTCGGCTTCCGGTGTGGTGGGACCGTTGGCCGCCTCGATCACGATGCGCGCATCGATCTTTCGGGCACGCGGCTCGTCGAGCACCCCTTCGAGTGCGGCGGGAACCAAGAACTCGCAGCCGATCTCCCAGAAGTCGAGCGGGGCGATGAGCTCGCCACCCTCGAACCCGGCGACACCCCCTGTTTCGATCACGTGCTGCTGAAGCTTTCCGATGTCGAGTCGATTCTCATGGAACACCGTGCCGGTATGATCTTGCACGGCGATCACGCGCGCGCCGTGCTCATCGAACAGCTCGGCCGCCGCGGAACCCACGTTCCCGAACCCCTGCAGCACCACGCGCGCGTCATCGAGCGGAACTTGCTGACGCTTCGCGGCCTCCTGTCCGATGATGAACACGCCGCGGCCGGTCGCCTTCGGCCGCCCCACGGACCCTCCGAGATCCAAGGGCTTTCCGGTCACGACGCCCGTGATCGTTCCGCCCGCATTCATGGAGTAGGTATCCATCATCCAAGCCATGATCTGCGCGTTCGTATTCACATCGGGCGCTGGAATGTCTCGATTTGGTCCGATGATGTTGCCGATCTCGCTGGTGAATCGCCGTGTGATCTTCTCGAGCTCGCGCATGGATACCGCGGCGGGGTCGACGCGCACGCCTCCCTTGGCCCCGCCGAAGGGGAGATTGACCGCCGCATTCTTGATCGTCATCCAGGCGGCGAGCGCCATCACCTCCTCGAGACTCACGTCGCGATGGAAGCGAACTCCACCCTTGCCAGGGCCCCGCGTCAGGTTGTGCTGCACGCGGTATCCCTCGAAGTGACCGACCGTACCATCATCGAGGATGATCGGGATGTCGACGATCAGGGCACGCTTGGGTCTGCGCAACGTCTCGACCCAGCGCTCGAGTGGACCGAGATAAGGCCGCACGCGGTCGACCTGCTCGAGATAGGTCGCCCACGGCCCCCCCGGTGTAGCCTGAACATACGAAGGTCCGGTCACGGCTACTCGGGGCTGCTTCGCCAAAGATACGCGGCCATGCCGAGAGTCTTGCACACCGTGCGCGATGCTGCCTAGTACGTAGAAACGCGCTCGATTTGCACGGCACTCGAGAGCGGTCTTCCGATCACTTGCACCTTCCCGATGGGTCCCTCAAGGCGCTCGCAAGCCCATCCGACCCGCAAAGCCAGCATGCGCGAAGCCACCCCCTACGCCCCGCCCAAGGCGGAACCGCGCACCGACGAGAGCCTCTCCGCTGCGGATCTGGAGAATGCCGATACGGTGCGCGAAGCACACCTGCTCCACGAGCGCGCCATGCGATCCGTCGCAGGACTCTACATGTTCTCTGCCGCGCTCTACCTCGTGCCCGTCTGGCGAACCCTTGCCGCCGCCCTAGCGTCCGAGTCGCTCCATACCGAGTTGCTTCAAAGCCTGGCGGGTTGCACCCTTTCGGCGCTTCTGACGGGGCTCTTCGCACCGCCGTTGGTGATCATCCTGGGCCTGCTCTCCTCGAGCGCCCCCGGACCGAACTCGGGATGGATCGCGGTCGGCTGCATCCTGCTGATCACTTCGGGTGCGCTGATGGCCTGGCTCGCCTACTCGATCTTCAGCTTGCGAGCCTGGACTCGCATCCCGGTCTGCTGGCTCGCTGCCCTGGGTCTGATCCAGTTCCCGATCGGCACCGTGCTGAACAGCTACGTGCTCTACCTCTTCATCGCACCCAGCGCCGGCGTGCTGCTCAGTCCGCGATACCGCGCAGTGGTCGCCGCCACCCAAGCGCTCAGTATTCGCTCCCCACGCGCGCGCATCGCGTATGCCGGCTTCGCCCTGCTGCTTGCCGGCCTCGTCTCCGCACTCGGTCGCTTGGGCTAGAAATAGCTGAGATCCGGATACAAGAGCTCGACCACGGTCGAGAACAAGGGCGCCACGACGATCCGCCCGAAGAACAGGAAGACCAACAGGAACATCATCGATCCAAGACCGCCTGACTGCAGACTCTCCCGAAAGCGCAGGACCGTTCGTTCCGGCAGGATCAATCCGATCGCACTCGCTCCGTCGAGCGGCGGCACCGGAATCAGGTTGAATACGCCGAGGATCGCATTCAGCACGAGCAGGATGCTCAGAAAGATGCCGGCGTTGGCCATGAACGGATCGGCCGAGGTGACGAGCTTCGAGAAGTTCAGCCGCTCGGGCGCTTCGAAGGTGCCCGCAGCCAGCCCCACCTGCAGCAGCACCAGCGCGAAGAGCGCAATCGCGAAGTTGGCCGCCGGCCCAGCCGCCGCCATCCAGGCGGCTCTACGCGGGTGCCGCGCTTCCCAGTACGGATCGTACGGCGTACTCGCCCAGCCGAACGACCATCCCCAGAGCACCAGGGCGACCCAGGGCATCACGACCATTCCGACCGGTTCGCGCTGCATGTGCGGCAGTGGGTTGAGCGAAACCTGCCCGCCTTCGTAGGCCGTGGGATCCCCTCCCACGTAGGCCGCCGTCGCATGCGCCGCTTCGTGCGCGGTCGTCGACAGCACGAAAGCCACGTACCAGTAAACTGCGTTGCCGATATCCAAGGATGCCCTTTCGACGCCTCAGCGACGGTCCCACTGCGGGTAGCCGCAGAGCATACCGGCTGTGGAGCAAGCCCGCCGGTATGCGCACGCCGCGGAGCCCTCTCTCGCCCACAGGGCGCGCGGAGGTCGGCGGCGCGCGGAACGCCCTCTAACGCTCCCGGAGGTCACGTGAGAACGCATCGGTAGGCGTGGGCAAAGGATGCGGCGAGCGGGTACTCTGCGGACATGCGACTCTCACAAGCCTTCGTTCCCACGCTACGAGACGACCCCGCCGACGCCGAAGCCGTGAGCCATCGCCTGCTGCTGCGCGGCGGCTTCGTGCGCCAGCTCGGCGCGGGTATCTACTCGATCCTGCCTCTCGGCCAACGTGTGCTCGACAAGATCACGCGCATCATTCGCGAAGAGATGGCCCGAATCGGGGCGCAGGAGTTTCATCTTCCCGCGCTGCACCCGGCGGAGCTCTGGAAGGAGAGCGGACGCTGGGACGCGATCGGCGACGAGATGTTCCGGCTCACCGATCGAAAGCAAGCGGACTACTGCCTCGGAATGACGCACGAGGAAGTCTTCACCGCGATCGCGCGGGACGAGCTTCGCAGTTACCGGCAGCTGCCGCAGATCTGGTACCAGATCCAAGCGAAGTTCCGGGACGAGCCCCGACCGAAGGGGGGAGTCCTGCGAGGTCGCCAGTTCATCATGAAGGACTCGTACTCCTTCGACGTGGACTTCGCGGGCCTCGATCGCGCGTTCGACCTCCACGCCGAGGCGTACAAGCGGATCTTCGAGCGCTGCGGTGTCGAAGCGGTTCCGGTGGAAGCCTCCTCGGGAGCCATGGGAGGCAGCGAGTCGGTCGAGTTCATGGCGCACACGGCCGCCGGCGAGGACTGGGTCGTGAGCTGCTCCGGCTGTGGCTATGCTGCGAACCTGGAGAAGGCGACCTCGCGCACGACGACCGAGCCCGATACGCCGGACCCCGCGCCGACGGAGAAATTTCCGACTCCCGGCGTGCGTACCATCGAAGATCTGGTGGAGTTCGAGGGCGGGGCGCCGGCCGCACGCCAGATCAAGACCTTGGTGTACCAGCTCGAGGATGGGCTCGCCCTGTTCCTGCTCCGCGGAGACGACGCCTTGAACGAGGTGAAGCTGATGGAGGCCGCTGGAGCGACACAGGTTCGTCCCGCACATCCCGAGGAGATCCGCGCTGCGCTCGGTGCACTCCCGGGCAGCCTCGGCGCCGTGGGTGTGCGTCACCTTCCGATCTACGCCGACCTGCGCCTACGCGGCGCGAGCGGCATGACGACGGGAGCCAACGAGGACGGGTTCCATCTGAGGCACGTCGACGTCGCGCGCGACATTGCCGACGTGCGCTGGCACGACCTGCGCGAGGTGCGCTCCGGTGAGAGCTGCAGCCGCTGCGAGAAGCCGCTCGAGCTCGAAAAGGCCATCGAACTGGGCCACATCTTCAAGCTCGGACTGCGTTACTCGGAGAAGCTGGGCGCGCGCGTGCTCGGGCCGGATGGCAAGCAGAGCCCGATCGTCATGGGCTCCTACGGAATCGGCGTGGATCGGCTGATGGCAGCGGTCGTAGAGGCACACCACGACGCACAGGGGATCGTCTGGCCGCTCGCCGTG
Organism: Pseudomonadota bacterium; assembly: GCA_003247575.1. GTDB lineage: Bacteria > Myxococcota_A > UBA9160 > SZUA-336 > SZUA-336 > SZUA-336. The sequence continues at coordinate 139,120 of QJZC01000044.1, read as the reverse complement.
GCGCCCTATCAAGTGGTCGTCGCACCTCCGCGAATGAACGACTCAGCGCAGGCAGACGCGACCGAGCGACTCGAGCGGGAGCTCGCCGCTGCGGGCATCGAGACATTGATCGACGATCGCAACGAGCGGGCCGGCGTCAAGTTCAAGGATGCGGACCTGATCGGCATTCCGTTCCGCATCGTGCCGGGACCGCGCGCGCTCGGGAATGGCTGCGTCGAGCTCTTCGAGCGCGAAAGCGGCGAGACGAGCCAGATCGCGCTCGACCGCGTGGTAGACACCTTGCGCCAGCGTCTAGCGGTATAAGCGGAAGGATGCGCCCAGCCGAAGACCTGGAGCTGCCCGAGCTCACCTGGCGCGCGATCGCGATCGGTCTCGCGCTCTCCGTCGTGATGGGCGCAGCCAACGTCTACCTGGGGCTCAAGCTGGGACTGACGGTATCGGCCTCGATTCCCGCTGCCGTGTTGGGCAGTCTGCTCCTGCGCGCGTTCACCGGCAGGGGTCCGCAGCGCTCGCGGCGGCTCGAGGCGAATCAGATCCAGACCGCCGCCTCTGCGGGGGAGTCACTCGCTGCGGGCGTCATCTTCACCATGCCGGCGCTGCTTCTCATTGGATACTGGACGCGTTTCGAGCTCTGGAGCACCACCCTGATCGCCTTGACGGGAGGTCTGCTCGGCATCCTGTTCATGGTGCCGATGCGGCGCGTCTTCGTGCAGAACTCTCCCGAACTCCCCTATCCCGAGGGAGTCGCCTGCGCCGCGGTACTCGAGTCGGTGACCGGTTCGGATTCAGAAGCCGCGAGTGGCGACACGGGCGCGCGCTTCATCGTGCAGGGCGGGATTCTGGGAGGCGCGGTCAAGATCCTATCGAGCGGCATCGGTCTGATCCAGGGGGCGCTCGAGACGGCTTGGGCGAGCGGCGCCGGACGCATCTTCTTCCTTGGAGGCGAGCTCTCGCCGATCTTGGTTGCGGTGGGATTCATCGTGCGACTCAACGTCGCCTTCCTGGTCGCACTCGGCGGAGCGATCGGCTGGCTCGTGTGCATTCCCCTGCTGCCCGAGATTCGCAGCCTGGCGGCGGCACTTCCCTGGATCGAAGCGGCTTCCGGGGCCGGAGAGGCCCTCCGGACCGGACTGGCGGCGAACCCCATCGAAGGCGCATACGAAATCTGGTCTACGGAGATCCGCTACATCGGTGTGGGCGCCATGGCGGTCGGCGGCGCCGCATCGCTTTGGAAGGTTCGGGCCGGGCTCGTGCGCGCAGTGGCGGAGCTGCGTCGAAGCGTGGATCCGACCCTGGTCTCGAGCCAGGAGCGCGACCTGTCGAGTCCAGTGCTGATCGGGCTGGCGGGTGTCGCAACCCTCGGCATCCTGACCGTCTACCTCCACTTCACGCAGTCGATCCCGGTCACCCTGCTGACCACCCTGCTGATGGCCGTGTTGTCGTTCTTCTTCGTGGCGGTGGCGAGCTACATCGTCGGACTGGTGGGGAACAGCAATAGCCCGGTGAGCGGCATGACGATCACGGCGGTCTTGATCACCGCCCTGCTCCTGTTCCAATTCGGCTACAGCGGCATGCAGGGGATGGTCGCCACCCTGGGCGTGGCCGCGATCGTGTGCTGTGCGGCATGTACCTCGGGCGACGTGTGCAACGACCTGAAGACCGGACAACTCGTCGGTGCCTCGCCCCGCCGACAGCAGATCATGCAGATCCTCGGGGTGTGCGTCGCGTCGGTGGTGATGGCGCCCGTGCTCCAAGTGCTGCAGGACGCCTACGGCATCGGCTCGCGCGAGCTGTCGGCCCCCCAGGCGGGGCTCTTCGCCAATCTCGTGCAGGGCTTCTTCGGCGACGCCTCGCTGCCCTGGGACATGGTGAGCTTCGGCGTGCTGCTCGGAGTCGCCGCGCTCGGGATCGACACTCTGCTGGGTCGCAGCGGATCCAGCTTCCGTGCCCACCTGATGCCGATCGCGGTGGGGATCTACCTCCCCTTCGGTCTGTCGCTGCCTCTGATCTTGGGCGGGCTCATCGCCCACGCCTATGCACGCACCCCTCTCTCCGGAAGTCCAAGCCCTCTCTCCAGAAGTCCAAGCCCTCTCGGCGGGAGTCAAGACGACGCGGAGACCGTCAACTCACGGTTGCGCGAAGAGGCCGACCGCTTGCGCCCTGGTGTGCTGTTCAGCTCTGGCGTGATCGCCGGCGAAGCACTGACCGGCGTCGCGATCGCGATCCTGGTCAGCTCGCAGATCCGGACTCCCAGCTTCGAGTTCGCGGCCAAGCCCCTGCTGAGTCTCGCGGTCGCGGCCACCGCGCTCGTGCTCTTCGGCCTGGGCACCCGCCCGCAGAGGTCGCGCTGATCGGTGCCTGCGCAGAACGGGCGGCAAAGCAGACCCCCCGCGCGGACTGGGCCCTCGGTCTTGAGCGCAGATCCTCGAGCGACGAGAGGCGCAGTAGCGGATGCGGCACGCAGAGCCGCCAGTCGCACGTTGGCCACAGTGGAACGTGCTCTCTATGGGGTAGGCTTCGATCCCTTCGCAGCAGGCTTCGAGGCCGATCCATACCCGGTGTACCGACAGCTACGAACACGAGCGCCCGTACACAAGATGCTGCGGGGGCCCTGGCTGGTCACCCGCTACGCGGACTGCGAAGCGATACTGCGCGACGCCCGCTTCTCAGCGGACGAACGGCATCTTCCCGCGTTCGTCCAGCTGCAGGCCAAGTTGGTGCGACGGCAGATCCTGTCCCCCGAAGAAGCCGGGCGCGCCCCTTCGCTGCTGCGCCTCGATCCACCCGAGCATACCCGTCAGCGGCGCTTCGTCAGCCGCTACTTCACACCGCGCCGCATCGACCAGCTGCGCGCCCCGCTCGAGCAGCTGGCCGAGCTTCGCATGCGCAGAGCGCGCGAGCGCGGATCCATGGACGTGATCCGCGAGCTCGCACAGCCTCTCCCGTTCCTGGCCATCGCGACCGCGCTCGGGATTCCCGAGTCCGATCGCGGCCAGCTGCGCGCGTGGTCCGACGAGCTCGTGCTCACGCTCGGACCGACGACCCTGGACACGAGGCGTCGCTCCATCGAATCGCAGCGGAGCTTCCGCGCGTATCTTCGGCCCCTCGTGCGGGCGCGCGCTCAGGACCCGGGCGACGATCTCGTGAGTGAGCTCGTGCGAGCGCGGGACCTGAGGGATCCGCAGGCGGAGCACGAGGTCCTCGAGACCTGCACCCTGCTGCTGGTCGCCGGGCACGAGACGACCAGCAACTGGATCGGAAACTCGATCGGCGCATTGCTGACCCATCCAGAGCAGCTCGCCTGGCTGCGCACCCACCCGGAGCGGACCGGAGAGGCACTCGAAGAGCTGTTGCGCTTCGATCCTCCGGTACAGCTCACGAGCCGCATCGCGCTCGAGGACGTCGTCCTGTCGAAGCGAAAAATTCGTCGCGGCGACGAGGTCGTGCTCGTCCTCGGAGCAGCCAATCGCGACCCAGAGGTCTACCCAGATCCGGACAGCTTGGACCTGTCGCGGAACCCTGAGCGCCAGCTCTCGTTCGGCGCCGGGATCCATTTCTGTTTGGGCGCCTCGCTGGCTCGACTGGAAGCCGAAATCGCCCTGAACGCCTGGCTTCGCCACGCGAATCACGTCACCCTCATGGGCCCGGTCGAACGCCGCACGGGCATGGTTCTGCGCGGACTGCGCGAACTCCGAGGGCACTGGCCGGAAGCTCGCTCGGACGCGTAGCCGAGGCACTCTCGCCAAATCGTCCCCGGAATTCGTAGGAGACAGCACATGGGAAGCCGCCGCCAACTCTGGAGAGCCCTCTCCACCTGCGCACTCGCGTGTACGGGCCTCGCCGCGTGCAGCTCGGCCGGGCTCGAGCGCTGGCAGCCCCCCGACGGGCAGATGGAGCTCGAGGTCGTGCAGCCGAAGCCCGATGGAAGCGCCAACCCCAGCCCGCTCCTGGGAATCCTCGAAGCAGAAGCCACGCGCATCTCGAGCCAGGTCGCAGAGCTCGACGAGCCACGCCCGTACTTCGTCGCCTACCACGTGACCGACCTACACACCACCTCGATCCAGGCTTCCTTTGGTGGGCTCGTGCAATCCCAGGAGCAGCGCACGCGCACCCTCGACGTCGACGTGCGCGTAGGCGATCCGAGCTTCGACAACACGCATCCTGCCCGCGGCAGCGATCTCTTGGTGCGCGGCGGCTCGCCCCATCCTTCCTGGCAGCTCCCCCTCGAGGACGACCCCGCGATGCTCAAGCGAACCCTGTGGGTCGCACTCGATGCACAGTACCGCCGCGCGCTCGCGGAATACCTGAAGGTCAAGGGGAACATCTCCGCACGCGCCGAGGCGGAGGACCGAGCGAACGACTTCAGCACCGAGCCACCCGTACAGTACATCGAGACGACGCAGAGCTTCGAAGAGCGCTTCGATCTCGAGCGCATGCAGGAGAAGATCCGCGCCTTCTCCAGCCTGTTCCGCGAGTATCCCGAGATCTACACGTCCTCGGTGAGCCTCCAGGCGGACGACGTCACCCGCTACCTGGTGAACTCGGAAGGATCCCGCGTACAGCAGACGCGCACCTACGCCCGCGTGACGATTCAAGCCAACACGCGCAGCGACGACGGAATGGATCTGCGCCGCTTCGAGAGCGTCGATCTGAGTCTCGATCCGAGCTTGCCCGAGGAGGCGAGCATCCGCGCCACCATCGACGAGGTCATTCGCGATCTGCTGGCGCTGCGGCAGGCGCCCCAAGCGACGCCGTACGTCGGACCCGCGATCCTCGAAGGCCGCGCTGCCGGGGTGTTCGCCCACGAAGTGCTCGGCCATCGTCTGGAGGGACACCGGCAGAAGGCGGACGACGAGGGGCAGACGTTCTCCAAGAAGGTGGGGGAGCGCGTGCTGCCCGAGTTCATCGACATCTACGACGACCCCACCATCTCGGTGATCAACGGCACACCGCTCAACGGCTACTACGTGGTCGATGACGAGGCCGTGAGAACTCGCCGCGCATCCCTGATCGAGGACGGCCGCCTCACGGGCTTCCTGCTCTCGCGCTCGCCCATTCCCGGCTTCGATCGCTCGAACGGGCATGGCCGACGTCAGGCGGGCAACCCGATCGTCGCGCGTCAGGGCAATCTGATCGTACACCCGCAGCGCACCCTGTCGAAGGCGCGCCTCAAGCGTCTGCTGCTCGACGAGATCCGCCGCCAAGGAAAGCCGTACGGACTGCGCTTCAGCATCGTCGAAGGTGGCTTCACGAACACGAGCCGCTTCGGAATCCAGGCGTTCCGCGTGCTTCCCGTGATGGTTTATCGAGTCTATCCGGACGGACGCGAAGAGCTGGTTCGCGGTGTGAGCATCGACGGAACGCCACTGTCTGCGTTGTCGCAGGTGATCGCGGCGGCGGACGACGTCCAGATCTTCAACGGCGTGTGCGGAGCGGAGTCCGGCTACGTTCCCGTCTCTGCCGTGAGCCCGTCCCTTCTGCTGCGTCGGGTCGAGACCTCCGGCGTCCTCAGCATGCGCAATCGCGCTCCGATATTGTCTGCTCCGTCGCCCCCGGAAGCCCAGAACACCGGTGCGACTCCTACGGAGCCAGAGAACTCGCGTGGGGGCTCGGCCCCCGCTGCCCAGGATCAGGAGCCCAGCCGATGATCGCCGCACACACCCTGCACGAATCGAGCGAGCTGCAACCGGAGAGCGCGCCCGCTTCCTCGGCGCAGCGCTCCCGCAGCAGAGCGCTGCGCACGGGCGGACTCCTCGCGACATTGCTCGGCCTACTGATCGCCGGCGCCTCGGTGCACGCAGCACCGACGGCGGCTAGCAAGAGCGAAGAGTCGCAGATCGAGAACTCGACCCTGGTGCGAGCTCTGCGCGCAGAGCTCGCGCGAGCCGGTGAGCTTCAGATGGGCGACTCGCCCGCACCCTACTACACGGCGTATGCCGTATTCGAGACCGAGCAGATCGAGCTCGTGGCCGAGTTCGGAGGCATCGTTCAGGACGAGCGTCAGTCGCAGCGGCTCCTGCGCGTCGACCTGCGCATCGGTTCACCCGAATTCGACAGCGCCAACACCCAGTCCACGGGCTTCTTCGCCGCCGCCCTGACGCTCGACGACGATGCGTTCGCGCTGCGGCGACAGATCTGGTGGACGACGGATCGCGCATACAAAGCGTCAATCGAAGCGCTGGCCACGAAGCAAGCCGACGAGAGCACGATCTCGATTCAGGAACGAATTCCAGACTTCGTCCCGTCGGCCCCGACGCGCACGGTTCGCGACACAGAGGTGCAACTACCGGAAGCAGCGCGCCTGCGCGCACTCGCCAAGTCACTCTCCGCGCGCATGCGCGGCGCCGAGCACGTATTCGAGGGCGGTGTGCGCCTCCGCGCGGTTCGGATCGCGCGTACCTTTCTGTCGAGCGAAGGTCACTTCGGCTACGAGCCCGGCCTGTTTCTCCAGTGGGCCGTGGTGGCCCGAACGCAGGCGGAAGACGGCATGAATCTGGTGCACTACGACACGCTCGTGGTCCGCAACGAGAGCGAGCTTCCGAGCGAGGAAGAGCTCGGCGCGCGCGTGGATCGGGTGCTCGACGAGCTGCGCGCCCTACGCAGCGCTCCCGTGTCCCCAGCGTATGTGGGACCCGTGCTGTTCGAGGGGGACGCCGCACCCACCTTGCTGCGTCGCCTGGTCATCCCGCACATCACCGGCACGCCACCGCGCTCCGGCGACGGCGTGCGCGAGTTCGAGCCGGCAGCGATCGAGTCGGGACGCAGTTCGGTGTTCGCTCGCCGCGTAGGGAAGCGAGTCGCTCCCACTTGGTTCTCGATGTACGATGATCCGAACGCTCAGCAGGGAGCGCCTCGTTCGATCCCATGGGCGGGCACGTACGCCTTCGACGACGAGGGTGTACGTCCGAAGCGCGTCGAGGTGATCGACCAGGGACGCTTCGTGGGTTTCCTCATGTCGCGCACCCCCGCACGCGGCTTCCTCGAGTCGACCGGGCACGGTCGCGGCGCGCTCGTCAGCCCGCGGGCGCAGCCAGGCAACGTATTCGTGAGCTCCGAACGGCGCAGGTCACGCGAGCAGCTCTACCGTGCCGCACTGAAGGAGGCGCGCGCAGCGGGCGAGTCCTATGCAATCGTGGTGCGCCGGATCGACGATCCCTCGATCACCCAGGCCTATCGCGGTGTGGACTTCCAGCCGGAGAGCCAGGATCCGCTGCTCTACGCCGTGCGCATTCACGCAGACGGTCGGGAGGAGCCCGTCCGCGGGCTCGCACTCGTCACCGAGAATCCGCGCAGCCTTCGCGACCTACTGGCCACCGGTCGCGAGGCTCCCGCTTACGGCTACTTCGCTTCGGACTACGACGCGCTGACCGGGGGATTCTGGAGCTCGTTTCCGAGTTACGCCGTGGGAGCGTCGATCCACACTCCGAGCCTGCTCTTCGAAGAGATGGAACTCGCCCCGGCTCCAAATCTGCGCACCCCGCCCCCGAGCATTCCGTCTCCGACGGGAGACCCTCTGACGAAGAAGCGCGCGGGCCTCGAACGCGTAGAATCCGCGACCACACCCCGGGCGCCCGCGCTCGGAGAATGACCCTGAGCCCACAGAGGAACCTTGCACACATGACTGGAATCCTGCTCTCAGAGCGCACCCTCAAGCTGTGTGGTAGCGAGATCGATCGCATCCAACGCGAGACCGGAACCTCCCTCGTCCGCATCCTCATCCCCGCGGATCCGACGGCTCGGCTCGAAGCAGATCAGCTCGCCGGCATCAAGGCTGCTTTCTTCTCCGTCGACGTGATGGGCGAGAAGGCAGCAAGCTTCTTCTCGGCTGTGCACCGCGCTCCTGGGCTCGAGTGGCTCCACACCTTCAACACCGGCGTCGACCATCCCGTGTTCAAGGGGCTCCTGGATCGCGGAGTGGCGATCACGAACTATCCGATCGTTGCCGCAGTACCCATCGCACACACAGCGATCGCGGGCCTGTTGATGCTGGCGCGCGGTTTTCCGCATTGGCTCGAGGCTCAACTCGAGCGCCGCTGGTCGCCCCAGTCGCCTTCCGCTCTCCCGGAGCGACTAGAGGATCAGACCCTGGTGGTCCTTGGACTGGGCGCGATCGGCTCCGAGATCGCCCGTTTGGCGCGAGCGATCGGGCTGCGGGTCATCGGGATCCGGCGCAGCCCCGCCGGGAGCAACGACCCAGTGGACGAGGTGTACCGCCCGCAGCAGCTCGAGCAGGTGCTCGGACGTGCTGACTGGCTCGCGATCAGCTGTCCCCTCACCAGCGAGACACGCGGCTGGATCGACCGCTCGCTGCTGCGGTCGCTTCCACGGGGTGCGCGAGTAATCAACGTTGCGCGAGGTGAGATCGTCGACGAGGACGCGCTGATCGAAGCGCTGCGCGACGGACACCTCGCGGGGGCCTACCTGGATGTCTTTGCCCAGGAGCCACTCCCCGAGAGCTCACCGCTCTGGAGCCTTCCGAACGTGATCGTCACCCCGCACAATGCGGCCGCTTCGGGTGGCATCGAGCTGCGCCACATTCCCGGCTTTCTCGCAAACCTGGAGCGTTGGCTCCGCAAGCAGCCCCTTGCGCACATCGCATCGAGCTGAACGGCGCCCTCCCACCGGAATACGCGCTCGAGGGACGTCCACACGTTTCTGTGAGCACGCGGGGATTCCGTCAGCGCGAGGAGTCGGCACCTTGCGAAGCGGCGATCCCGTGCGCGGAGTCCCCTCGCACCGGCGCCGGGATGTGCACCCCCTCGTAGTCACTCGGGAGGCGGATCTGCTCGACCAGGCGCTGGACCTCGGCGGGTGGAGCCTCGGTCAGGCCCGTGACCCCCAAGGTCACCGCGAAGTTGACCAACATGCCGAGGGTTCCGATGCCCTGCGGGCTGATTCCGAACAGCCAGGCGTCGGAGCCGAGCTCGGGATGGAGCAGTCGGAAATAGATGATGTACGCCGCGGTGCTGCCGATCCCGACGAGCATGCCGGCAATGGCTCCCTCCTTGGTCGTGCGCCGACTGAAGACTCCCAACACCAGGATCGGGAAGAAGCTGGCAGCGGCCAGCCCGAACGCGAAGGCAACGACCTCACTCACGAAGCCCGGCGGCCGCACTCCGAAGTACCCTGCCACCACGACCGCCACACCGGCGATCACGCGAGCCAGCCGCAGCTCGTTCGCCTCGCTCATGTCGGGACGGATCACGGACTTCCAGAGATCGTGCGAGACCGAGGAGGACATGACCAGCAACAGGCCGGCCGCTGTGGAGAGCGCAGCCGCCAATCCTCCAGCGGCCACCAACGCGACGACCCACGCCGGCAGCTCGGCGATCTCTGGGTTCGCGAGCACCATGATGTCTCGATCCACCTCGAGCTCGTTGCGCGCGGGGTCTCCGCTGTAGAAGATGCGGCCATCGCCGTCCTTGTCGTCGAACGCGATCAGGCCCGTCTGCTCCCAGTTGGAGAACCAGGGGGGCACCTCTGTGTAGGGGGTATCGTGCAGGGTCTGGATCAGGTTGACGCGCGCGAAGGTGGCGACCGCGGGCGCGCTCGTATAGAGCAGGCCGATGAAGATCAGCGCCCAGAATGCACTCCAACGCGCGCCGCTCGCGCTCGGTACGGTGTAGAAGCGAATCAGCACGTGGGGCAGCCCGGCGGTTCCGGCCATGAGCGCCAACGCGATGGCCAGCACATCGATCTGGCTGCGCTTGCCCGCGACGAACGCCGCAGTGTACTCCGGGAACCCGAGATCGCGATGAATCTGATCCAACGCCTCGAGCAGGTAGACGCCCGCATTCGGTCCGTCCGCGAGAGCAGAGCCGAACCCGATCTGCGGGATCACCTGCCCGGTCATCTTGTACGAGATCGCGCCCGCAGGTATCAGATAGGCGAGGATCAGCACCACGTACTGGGCCACCTGCGTATAGGTGATGCCGCGCATCCCCCCGAGCACCGCATAGGACAGCACGACGAGCATGCCGATCACCACCCCGAGCTCGATCGGCACCTCGAGGAATCGCGAGAATACGATGCCCACCCCACGCATCTGTCCACAGACGTAGGTGAACGACACGAAGATCGCACAGAACGCCGCGACCACGCGTGCGGTCTGCGAGTAGTACCGGTCGCCCACGAATTCCGGCACGGTGAACTTGCCGTACTTGCGTAGATAGGGCGCGAGCAGCAGCGCCAGCAACACATAGCCACCCGTCCACCCCATGAGGTAGATCGTTCCGTCGTAGCCGATGAAGGAGATCAAGCCGGCCATCGAGATGAACGAGGCCGCGCTCATCCAGTCGGCGCCGGTCGCCATTCCGTTGGCGAGGGGAGACACGCCGCGACCTGCGACATAGAAGCCCGCGGTGGAGCGGACGCGGCTCAGGATCGCGATCGCCGCGTAGCCGGCGAAGGTCGCGAGCACGATCACGTAGGTCCAGGTCTGGATGCTCATGCTCGCCGTGCTGCCTAGCGCTTTCGGAGCCTCGCCTCGATCCGGTCCATGTAGCGTGCGTATACGAGAATCAGGACGATAAACGCGTAGATGGAGCCTTGATGGGCGAACCAGAATCCGAGCGGGAAGCCCCCCATGCGGAGGCGGTTGAGCGGTTGCACCCACAGAATCCCGAGAGCGACGGACACGGTGAACCAGGTGACCAGCAGCACACCCAGAATCGCCAGGTTCGCGCTCCAGTAGCGGGCGACCTCGGCGCGCTCGGCCGCCTGGGCCAGCACGATCGCCTCTCCGGAAACGGGAGCGGAAGCGGAAGCGGCCTGACGTCCCTCGGAGCCGCCGTCCTCCGAAGTCGGACCTGAGTGAGCGATCCGGTCGCTGTCGGACATGCAGGCAGCCTACGCGGAATCTCCCCGCGGATTCAAGCGACTTTCACCTGGGCGCGAACCGCTCACCTCCGCGAAGCTGTCCCGGATCACGAGACGCGGACGCGTGAATGCGCTACAACCGGCGCAGAATATGTGGCGTGTCGGGAACAAGCTGATTCATCCCTTCAACCCCGAGCTCGGGGTCGGCATGGTTCGCAGTGTCGAGGGGCGCTTCCTGCGGGTCTACTTCCCCCAAGCCGAGCGCGAGATGACCATGGCGGCCGAAGCTTCGGGCCTGCGACCCCTGGTGCTCGAACCCGGTGCTCGGGCGGTGCTGCTGGAGTCCGGAGAGGCGATCGAGATCGCCGAGGCGAGCGAGGACGGCTACGTGCTGGCCGACGGTCGCAAGGTAGACGACAGCGAGATCTGGCCCACGGACATCGGCGGAGACCCCATCGACCGCCTGTGTCGGCTGCAGGCGGACTCCCCCCGGGCCTTCCGCAATCGACTCGATGGGCTACAGCTGATGCGGCTGCGCGAGGCGGGTGGCCTCGGAAGCTTCCTCGGCGGGCGGATCGAGCTGTTTCCACACCAGCTCTACACCGCACTCCAGGCGGTGCAGCACGAGCGCGTGCGCTGGCTGCTGGCGGACGAGGTTGGCCTCGGGAAGACCATCGAGGCGTGCCTGATCCTGTCGGCACTCGTGCGCACCGGCCGTGCGCAGCGAGCTCTGATCCTGGCGCCCAGCACGCTGACCGTGCAGTGGCTGGGTGAGCTGTATCGCAAGTTCCACCAGGTCTTCGTATTGCTCGATCCCGAGCGCATCGAGTGCGTCGCGCGCGATGTGGGACCGGATGCCAATCCGTTCGAGGTCCACCCCTTCGGGGTCATGTCGCTCGAGCTGCTCGCTTCGGACCGGCGCCTGCAGAGGCTGCTGTCGGAGTTCGAACTCGATCTGATCGTGGTCGACGAAGCCCACCGGCTGCCCGGGCTCGCTCACGAGACGGGTCTCTCCAGTCTGGTCCGGGACGCGCGCCACGCCCTGTTGCTGACCGCCGTGCCGCTCCAGGCCGACCCGAACAGCTTCTTCCACCTGATCCACCTGCTGCATCCCGAGATCTTCCCAGACCAGGCGAGCTTCGCCGCTGCGCTCGAAACCGGCGAGGCGCGAATCCCGTGCACCAGCGCAGTGCGGCGTGAGGAGCTGGGCGGGCTCCCGCCGCGCGCTCCCGAAGGGGTCGACCTTTCGAGCGTGCACTCCGACATGCGGCAGGATCCGCGCGCACGCTGGATCGCGGATCGGGTACCCGGCTGGCTCGACGCGCGCGAGAAGGTACTCGTCTTCGTGCACGAGACCGAAGTGCTCGAGAAACTCAAGGGCTTCCTCGAGGCTGCGGCACGCACGCATGTGTCGGTGTTCCATGAAGGGCTCTCGACCAGCGCCCGTGACATCGAGATCGCGCGCTTCCGTGAGACCGCGACGCCCATCCTCCTCTGCTCCGAGGCGGGCGGCGAGGGGCGCAACTTCCAGTTCTGCGATCGCATGGTGCACTTCGATCTCCCCGATGACCCGATCGCGCTGGAGCAGCGCATCGGTCGCCTCGACCGTATCGGCCGCTCCAAGCCGGTCGAGATCACCTACTTCCGCTGCGAAGGCGAGGTGCCCGACGTCGCACGACTGTACGAGCAGCTCGAGCTCTTCTCGCGGCCGTCGGCCGGACTCGAAGCTGCGCTCGGCGGGGTCAAACCGGCGATCCTTGCCGCCCGGAAGACCCGGTCGCCGCTGGACGCAAGCAAGCTCCGCAAGCAGATCGAGACCGCGCGACACTCCGTACTCGGACGCTCGACCGAAGTGTTCTTCGCGGATGCCTACCGCGCACAGGAGCATGCGGCCGACGTGATGGCGCGTGTGCCAGAGGATCTCGAGTCGCGAACCCGCGAGTTCGTGCTGGGAGCCGCCAACAATCTGGGACTGACGGTCGTCGAGAAGGGCGGCAAAACGCTCTACTACCTCGAGCTGGCACACGCGGGAAAGGTCGACTCGCTTCCGGGTGTGCCCGAGGGAGCTCGCTACCTCGGAAGCTTCGACCGCAAGGAGGCGATTCGTCGCGACGAGATCGATTTCTTCGCGAGCGGACATCCGCTCGTCGAGGGGCTGTTGCTCGAGCTCGAGGACGGCCGACGCGGACGCGCTGCACTGCTCGAGCTCCCCACCGAGGTGGTCTCCGACCCTGGACTGCTGTGCGTCTACAAAGACGGACCGGACTGGAGCCTACGCGTGATGGACGCCCAGGGCCGGCTGCAGCCCGACTGGTGCGAGGTCATCCTCGATGCCCTGCCGAAGGCGCGCCGTCTCGACGTGAGCGCTCTGCGCGCGAATCCGGAAGCACGTGAACGCTTCGGAGCCGCGCTGCGTGAGCTGGCCGATCGCATCCACAGCGCCGAAGAGGCGAATCTGCTGGTTGCCGCCGCATTCTTCCGACCGGCCGATCCCAAGTGACCCGCTGATCCGCTGATTCATGATCCACTGATTCGAGCCGTTGATTCAGAGAGGAAGGTCGATGCGATTCATCATCTACGGAGCGGGCGCCGTCGGAGGCGTGATCGGCGCGAGGCTCTTCCAGAGCGGCCATGCCGTGCAGTTGATCGCACGCGGCCCCCACCGCGAGGAGATCGCGAAGCACGGCCTGCGCTTCGAGTCACCCGACGAGCACGTCGAGCTCCCGATCCCGGTCGCCGGCAGCCCCAAGCAGATCGACTTCTCTCCGGACGATGTCGTGCTGCTGACCATGAAGTCGCAGCATACGGAGCCGGCATTGCTCGAGCTCGCAGAGGCAGCGGGCGAAGACATCCCGGTGATCTGCACGCAGAACGGAGTCGCCAACGAGCGGCTGGCGCTGCGACGCTTCTCACGCGTCTATGCGATGGTCGTCATGCTGCCTGCCTCCCATATCGAACCAGGTGCCGTGCAGGCCCAGTCGAAGGCGGCGACCGGATTGCTGGATGCCGGTCTGTATCCGGGTGGGATCGACGAGCGCATCGACGCGGTCACACGCGCCTTGTCGGCCTCGCGCTTCGTCGCCCGCGCGGATCCAGCGGTGATGCGATTCAAGTACGCGAAGCTGCTGATGAACCTGGGCAACTCCCTACAGGCCTGCTGCAGCCCGAGTCCCAGCGACGAAACAGCCGCAGGCGTGCTTCGACGCGCACGCAAGGAGGCGCTCGACTGCTTCGAAGCGGCGAGCATCGACTGCGCACCACGCGAAGAGTTCATGGAACGCCGCGCCGACCATATCCAGCCTGCGCCCATTCGGGGATCGCTGCGTGGGGGCGGCTCTACCTGGCAGAGCCTCGCGCGCGGGCAGGGATCGGTAGAGGTCGACTACCTGAACGGCGAGATCGTCCTCTTGGGACACCTGCACGGAGTCCCCACGCCGGTCAATCGAGCACTCCAGCTCGCCACCCACCAGCTTTGCCGCGCGGGCGCAGCGCCTGGCACCCTTCCCGTGGCCGATCTTGCGCGCCTCGTGGAGCAGCTCGAGGAGCAGCAGTACTGAGCGCGCACGTGCGCGGACAGCGGTCCGCTGCGACCTCACTGCGAATGGGATTCAGCCCGTCCGGCCTACGGAGGCCGCACGCGAGACACACAGGAAGAAGCCGAGACCAATCGCCAGCGAGCCGATGAGCTCGGCCACGTACAGCGCTTCGACGTTCCCCGCCTTTGCCAGAGTGCCTCCAACGCCCGGGAGTAGCCCGCCGAGGGCGATGCTCACGTTGCCCCAGCTGCGCCAGCGGTCTCCTGGTCTGCGCGAGCGCGCATACCGAAATGCGCTCAGCGCGGCGCCACCCACCAGGAACGCCAACGCGTAGAGATTGATCAGCGGAGTCAGACCCCGCAGCCAGCTCCAAGCGAGAACGGCACCGGTAGGCCGGCGCGGCTCGAGCGCAGCGACGTCAGCGGGAGAGAGCAGCACCAACACGGCGACCGCCAGCACCAAGGGAAGGCTTGCGAGAGTCAGACGCTGGGCACGCTGGCGCGGCAGCAACAAGTAGACACTTCCCTGGGCCAGGGGATAGCCACCGAAGAGCGCTCCGGCGACATACCAGAGCTTGGTCGCGGTGAGCGAGTTGCCCGAGAAGGTGATCCAGCTCTCGATCGCGGTGCCCGTCCCGTAGGTGAACATCCCGAAGGTCCACCACAGCAGGTGAAGTGCACCCCGCTTGGAGCGATAGCGCCGAAGCAGGGCGATCCCCAGGATCGAACACACCAAGGTGGTGGCGAGCGGAAGGTAGTGAACCAGGTCGAGCTCGAAGCTCGAGTCAGCGGCTGGCGGCGCTAGCAAGCAGGCTCATCGTTCGCGGCCGTCCTGCGAACCTCGAGCGCACGCCCGGACCGTGGGCCGAAGTGCCGAACGACCGCCTCGAGGGGTCGCGTACTGCGCTGCACGCGCGCCAGTAGAAGCGCACCTTCGAAGGCCGAGATGGCCGCCAGCGCGCAATCGCGCGCCTCTTCGGCGGAAACCCCGTCGCGCTCGAACGCCCGCGAGACTCGTGCGAGCCAGCATTCGATCACGGCCTCCCCGGCGGACACGATGCGGTCGGACTGCGGAGTGGTCTCGAGCAAGGTCGTGGCGATCGGACACCCTTCCTGAAACTCCGAGTCTCGCAGCCACTGCGCCAGATGCTCGGCGTAGGCCTCGAGAAAGTCGCCTGCAGACTGGGTGGTCGCCAACAATTCGTCGAGCATGGCCGCAACCTGGGCGCCGGCGGTGTGCACAGCCGCCTCTCCGATCTGGATCTTTCCCTCGGGGAAGTAGTGATAGAGAGAACCCTTCGGCGCCCCACTCTCGATCAGAATCTCGTTGATGCCCGTGGATGCAAATCCGTGACGCCGAAACAGGCGCGTTGCCGCCTCGATCAGGCGCTGCTTGTGCTGTGAAACCCTTCGCATCGCAATCTCTACGATACTATAAGACTGGGGTGAGACCTACACTCGGCACGAGCGACGCATGCATCCTCCGTACGACGCCTCGAGCTAGACCTTTCTCAAAGTTGGATTATCGTACGAAGTAAGGAGTAGTACGAACTCCGAGTTCGATCTCGACTTCGACCTCGGACGCGGAAGCGGCTTCGGTGGGTTCCGTCCCGCTGTGCTGGGCCCCCTGGACCTCGATCGTGCACTCACTGGGAGAGTCCTCATGATCGATGGACGTCGCGAAGCAAGTGCTCACACAGCGCCCTCCGATCGACTCGCACGAGAGCATGAGAACGAGCGATCCGCTCATCACGCGGAAGGGAGCCGGCTCCACTCGCTGCGCGTGGAGGCGATCGACGCCGGCTCCGCGAGCGACGTTGGACTGAGCAGGAACTGCAATCAGGATCGATGTATTCAAGCTGCGAACAGCGCAGGCCACCACTTGTTTCTCGTAGCAGACGGGATGGGGGGACATCAGGGAGGGGAAGTCGCCGCGCAGATCGTCGCCGACACCTGTCGCGAGCTGCTGATCTCGGCCGGGAAGAGCTCGGTCGAAGACCTCTGCGCGTACATGCTGCGCGAGTCGAACCGCCGTATCCGCGCGCGCAGCGAGTCCGACCCGCGGCTCCAGGGCATGGGCTCGACGGGCACTGTGCTCGTCGTGACGCCACGCGGCCAGGTCCACATCGCACACGTGGGCGACAGCCGCGCCTATCGGATCCGTGCAGGTGAGATCCAACGGCTCACCACGGATCACTCGGTGGTCGCATCGTTGGTACAGGCCTCCCTGATCGATTCCGCGGAAGCGAGCGAGCATCCGAGACGCGACGAGCTGCTGCGCTCGCTCGGCGCGAGAGAAGAGCTGGAGGTCGAGGTACTGAGCTTGACGCTCGAGCCCGGTGATCGGTTCGTCCTCTGCTCCGATGGCCTGTGGAGCCTGGTAGGTGACACAGAAATGCTTCGGAAGGTCAATGCCAGCTCGCCCGCGGCGGCAGCACGGGCTCTCGTCGAGCTCGCGAACTTACGCGGGGGACTCGACAACATCAGCGTGCACGTGATCGAGCCGATCCTGCGGTCCACGCTTCCCCCCGCGACGGTTGCGCCACACAGAGCATCGCTTCGCAACGGCTTCGTACGCGCTTTGATCGTGGTCGGACTGATGGCCCTTGCCCTGCGCTGGATTATCACCACGGGCTAGAACTGGACACTCCACGTCTCGAGAAGCACCCGCGCTGATCGCTCCAGCGCACCGGGTGAGCCAGGAACTCCCACCCGCACGACAATCTGCACCAGCGATTGCGTATGGAGTGGGGCCGAACGACCTCCGGCTGGCATGAGGCTTGCGAACCCCTCGAACATGACATCGACGTGGAATGAAGTTCGAGATTCGCTGGGCCCAGCAAAGGTGCTGTTGATTCACGACCCGCTCGTCGGGCTCGAAGCCATCGCCGTAGTGGACAACGTCGCCTGCGGACCTGCGATCGGTGGCGTTCGCATGGCCCCCGACATCGGGTTCGAGGAGGTCTTCCGGCTGGCGCGGGCGATGACTCTGAAGAACGCGGCCGCCGGTCTGCCCCACGGAGGTTGCAAGTCGGGGATCATCGCGCGCCCCGACCTGAAGCCCCTGGAGAAGGAGCGCCTCATGCGCGCCTTCGCCCGTGCAATCGCGGGCATTCAGGAGCTGATCCCGGGTCCCGACATGGGAACCGACGAAGCCTGCATGGGATTCGTCAAGGATGAGATCGGTCGCGCCGTCGGGCTGCCCGCAGCGCTCGGTGGCATACCGCTCGACGAGATCGGCGCGACCGGCTTCGGCCTCGCAGTTTGCGCGGAGATCGCACAGGAGTTCTGCGAAGTACGGCTCGAGGGTGCGCGAATCGTCGTGCAAGGCTTCGGTGCGGTGGGACAGCACGCTGCACGCTTCTTGGTCGCGCGAGGCGCACGAGTGGTCGCGGTCTCCGATTCGCGCGGAGCGACGCAGGCACCGGGCGGGCTCGACGTCGAGGCACTCATCGCGCACAAGAAAGCTGGGCGCGCCGTGGCGGAGTTCGAGGGCGGAGCAGCCGCGAGCGGTGATGAGCTGATCGCCATGGACTGCGAGATCTGGATCCCCGCAGCTCGTCCCGACGTGCTCACGGCCAAGAACGCGGATCAGCTCCAGGCCAAGCTCGTCGTACCCGGAGCCAACATCGCGGTAACCGAGGAAGCCGAGCGCCTGCTCGCCAGTCGCGACGTCCTCGTACTCCCGGACTACATTGCCAATGCCGGAGGCGTGATCTGCGCCGCCGTGGAATACGCCGGCGGAACGCGGACGCAGGCCTTCGCGGCCATCGAAGAACGAATCGCCGACAACACGCGTCAGATCCTGATGCGCGCGGGCTCGGGGGAGCCGCCCCGCGTAGCGGCCGACGCGATTGCGCTCGAACGAGTGCAACAGGCCATGCGCTATCGACGCAGGGGACTCGCCCCGCCGGCAACCGCACGCCCCGAGCTGGATCTCTGACCACTCACGCTACGTTATCGGGAAGCGGGGGAACCGAGTCCGCATCCCACCTAAGGCGCCAGCCGGCGCGCCAGTCGGAGCGCTGCCGGGTCGCCCCAAACTTCGCTGTGCAGCATCACTCGCGCGAAGGTCCAGAGCCGCAGCCGCTGGGGATCGAGAGAAGCAAGCTGCGCCATGCGGGCGATCGTACCCATCGGGTCCGCGGCGAGCCGGCCCGCGCAGTTGAGCAGGTGCTGAGTCGCGTCGAAGGCTCGATCACCGAGGAATGGCTTCGGGTCGATCGCCAGCCAGGCGGAACGAGTCGACTTGAGCACGTTGCCGGCGTGGAGATCGGTCGGGAGCAACGCGATGTCATCGCTATCGGGAAGTGTTTGGTAGAGCTCGAGGGCGGTACACACGAGCGCGGGATCGGGCCACTCCGCCTGCTTGAGCTGGATCTCGCTCGCCCAATACGCGGTCATCTCGGACAACGGCCGAAACGCGTCGCGCCGAGCTGGGGCCTGCCAGAGCAGCTGCAACAGCTCGGCGATCACTCGGTCCTGTTCCGCTTCGGGCGCGCGGCGTAGCGCAAAGCCAGGCTGGCAGCGTTCGAGAAGCATCCCGTGTTGGTCCGGGGCATGAGCCCGAAGCCGAACGGCTCCACGTCCAGCCCAGGTATCGAGTCCCACGGCTTCGTGATCTGCCTCCATGTGCGGCAACCCGATCTTGAGCACGAGAGGCTCTCCGAGCACCGGTGCCACGAAGGAGCAGGTCGCATCTTCGTACGGCTCCCCGAGATCGACCGACCAGCGTTGCCGAAGCGTCTCGATGCGTCCGGGCAGGAGCTCGAGCCAACTCAGCCAGTCGCTGCGACCATCGCTTTCAATGTGGGTACGGACAGCCTCCGCAACCGCAACCGAGTTCTCTGATTCGCTCGTTCGTGTCCTCACGCAGCGAGCATAGCCCGTCGAACCCAAGCAGCCCGCCTACGAAGTCACTCCCGTCGCTAGCGGCTCCATCGTCGGGTCGGCGCACCGCCCAGATGAGTCGCCAGCCGACGCCAGTGTCAACTCGGCAGCCGAGGCCTGGATCCCCGCACCCCCAGCACGCACAATGTCGGCGTCGCTGCTCGTCCAGACCAATGCCCCGAGCTGCGCTGCGAGAGGAGAGATGTCCCTGTGCCGAGCGCCTTCGCCCACCTTGTAGTCGGTTCGGCCCTCGGCTGTGCTCTACCCGCGGATCTCCGCTTCCGAAAGACGGCGATCGTGCTGCTCGCCGCCGCGGCAGCTGCGCCGGATCTCGACGTGATTGGATTCCGCTTGGGGATTCCGTACGCGAGCCCGCTCGGTCATCGGGGACTCACGCACTCGCTCGGATTCGCCGCTCTGATCGGCCTGGCGTCACTCCCCCTCTGGCGACTCCCGCCGAACCACGTCCGTTCGAGGACAGCCGGGTCGAGCCACGTCGAGTCGAGCCACATCGAGTCGAGCCGCCTTTGGCCGTGGGGTGCCGTACTCGCATTCCTGGTGGTCGGTTCGCATGGCCTACTCGATACGTTTACGGACGACGGGCTGGGGGTTGGCTTGTTCATTCCCTTCGATTCGGAGCGGTACTTCGCACCCTGGCGCCCAATCGAGACCTCACCTCTGTCGGTGCGCGCGTTCTTCTCGCAGCGCGGGCTCGAGATCCTGGCGAACGAGGCGCGCTGGGTCGGCCTCCCCTGTCTGGGTTTCCTCGCCACCCTGAACTTGACCCTGCGGCTGTGCTCGCGCGAGTCCGTTCCAGTCTCGCGACCTCCGCCGTCACACGAGCCCTGAGCATGCAGCTCTGACAACAAGAGGATGACGCGCGATGGCGAACGACTGCTCCACGGACGCATCCCACCGCCATGCCCCAAACCATCGGGAAGTCTTTCTCGACAACAGCAGAGCCTCAGAACGAACCCTTGTAGCTGAGCCTGAGAGCGGCAGTGTTGGAACGCTGCCCCATGTCTCGCTTCATCCTGAAGCCGGCTTCGAATCCGATTCTTCCGAGTCGCCCGTCGGGGCCGAGCGGTCGAAAGTGCCCGATCGAGGCGAGTCCGAGGTAGGCACGCTGGTCCGAATCCAGCGGCACACCCTCTGAGCGAAGCGTGTAGGCCAGACCGAAGCGCAGGCTACGCCACTCGGCCGCAGCCGCGAGGGTCAGAAACCGGCGCAGCCGGTTCTTCTCTCCGTCTGCATTGTCGATGTATACGTACTCGGTCAGCAGGTCGACCGGCACCTTCTCGAAGTAGGTCAGCGAATAGCCGAGGCCTGCGACGAAATCTCGTTCCAGGCTGCCTCGATCGCGCATGAACGAGCCCTCGTCGTCATCATCGTCATCGTCGTCGGCATCCATATCGAGGTCATCATCCAGCAATCCGAGGCCCATCGGATCGTCGTCTTCATCATCGTCGTCGTCATCGTCATCGTCGCTGACGAGCGATCCCACCGAGCCCGACGGAAACGGCCCACGCCGACCGCCCTTTTGGTAGACGAGCCCCAAGTTGTACGTGAGTCCAGACAGACCGGGAATCTCACCACCCTCGACGCCAAACGCGAAGGAGTTCGGGCTGCCGGTGTTGCTCGGACCCCCGTCGCTACGCTTATTCCTACCCCGAGAGCGCAAGAGGCCCCGGGTGAGGTTCGTGGTGTCGAGTGTGAACGCTTCGACGGAGACCTCGTGCTCTCCGTACGCCGGATCGGAGAGTTCGAAGCTCACTCCCCCTCCGAGGCGTTCCTCGATTGCGTAGTCCTCACTGAAATTGTCCTCGTCGCCGAACGGGCCCACAGCGAACTCGTAGGCTCGCCCAAATTTGGGGTTGAACTTCCCGACGTAGGCTTCAAACTCCTCCCCTTCCCAGCGAGCGGTAAACTGCTCGAGGAACAGAGTGTGATCATCGAACTCACGGTTGTCGGGAGATTCCTCTCGAGCTCGCAGCCGTTCCTCGAGCCGGCCATCATCCGCGTCCTCGAGCGGTTCGAGCGTAAGCTCCGCTTCGATCGAGAAGTTCTCGTTGACCAGCAGCTCGAACTCCGCCTCGGCCGACACGAAGAGGCTGTTCACCTCTTCCTCGGAGTCCTGAGCACGATAGGTTGCGTCGTTCTCGATTCCGATTTCCAGCTCACCTTCGAAACGCGGAAACATCTCGCGGGCGCTTGCTCTAGCGCTGTAGGCAACGTCCACGTCCATCGCTACTTGGATCTCACCCCGCCGATCGTCGTCGTCATCGTCGTCGCAGAGTCCAAGCAAAGGGCTCACAGCAACCAGCAACAGAATCGCCGAAGCGCATCGGGCGACGGATCCTTCCCGAGCAACTATCCATTTGAACACGTCAACGGTTTCCACGTCCTCACTCCTGCTCTACGAGCCTATCCGCCCTCCGACCTCGCTCGATACGAGAACGTCTGAATGCGGCAACTGGCTATCAATCGTCATCATCCTCGCCGACGGACGCGATCTTTCCCGAGTCTGGATCCACCTGGAGCGAAAGCCGCTTTCCGTCCTTGTACGCCTCGACCTTCCACTCCCCGTCGTCGAAGCTGACCTCGGAAACCTGTGTATACCCCTGGGACTCCACTGCACCGACGATCTCACAGATCGATTTTCCGCCCGCCGGTGCCGCGTCCTCAGCCACTGCAGGAGTTGCGCCGAGCACCATCCATGCACACATCGACAAGTACGAGAGCTGCTTCATTTGGGTCTTCCCTTTCTGTTGGATCATGGACTATTCGGCGATCGCTTCCTGGTCCACCGCAAACCAACGGTAGAGCACCGGAATCACGAGAAGAGTGAGAAGCGTGCACGACGTGAGCCCTCCCACTACGACGGTTGCGAGGGGTCGCTGCACCTCGGAGCCAATCCCCGTCGAGAGCAGCAAGGGGACCAGACCGAGCGCCGCACTGACCGCCGTCATCAGGATCGGACGGAGCCGAAGGCAGGCACCGTGAACGACTGCGTCTTCGATACGCCACCCTGACCGCACGAGCTCGTTCAGGCATGCCACCATGACGACACCGTTCTGTACTGCAGTTCCGAAGAGCGCGATGAAACCTACGGAAGCCGGAACACTCAGATATTGATTCGACAGACCGAGGGCAAAGACCCCTCCGACCAGCGCGAACGGCACGTTGAGAAGAATCAGACAGACACTGCGGAAGCTTCCGAAGGCGAGAAACAGGAGCAGGAAGATGGTGATGACCGATACGGGGATGACCACCAGCAACGTCCGCTGGGCGCGTTCCTGATTCTCGAACTGTCCGCCCCAGGTCACGAAGTAGCCGGACGGAAGGTCTACTGCCTTCGCTACTGCCGCCCGAGCTTCCTGAACGAATCCCCCCATGTCCCGGCCGAGTACATTGCACTGCACGACGATGCGCCGCTGGGCGTCCTCGCGGCTCACGGTGGGGGGGCCACTCGCCCAGGCGATCTGGGCAACCTGCGACAACGGAACTCGGAGATGGTCCTCGTTCGCCACCCAGAGTTCGCCAATCGCTTCCGCGCGATCGCGGAAGGACTCCTCCAGCCGGAGGTACACATCGAATCGCTTCTGGCCCTCGATCACCTGCGTGACGGCCTCCCCTCCGACGGCGGTCGAGACGATACTCATGACATCCGACACGTTGAGGCCGTACCGTGCGAGGCGAGCCCGATCCGGGCGTACCACGAGCTGCTGCTCGCCTGCGATCTGCTGGGCCGCTACGTCGGTCGCGCCGGGGATCTTCTCGATGACCTCCTGGATCTCCGCACCCTTCCGCGCCAGCACCCCCAAGTCGTCTCCGAACAGCTTGATTGCGACCTGCGCCTTGACTCCCGAAAGCAGCTCGTCCACACGCGTGGCGATGGGTTGAGAGAACGCGATGAGCACGCCGGGGTGCTCGTTCAAGTCCTCACTCAGAATTCGGATCAGATCCTCTCGCCGATGCGCGGTGGTCCACGCGCTCTGTGGCTTGAGGCCGACCGTGATCTCATTGTTCGAGATCGCTTCGGGCTCACCCCCGAGCTCCGCTCGACCAATCTGACTCAGTGCGTACGTGACCTCGGGATAGCGCACTAGCCTGCGTTCCAGTCGCGTAGCGATCCTCTTCGCTTCTTCGAGAGAAATGCTCGGACTCATGGTGACTCGGACAGACAAGGTCCCCTCGTCCAGCTCCGGCACGAACTCGGTGCCGAGGTAGGGGATCAGGGCGACCGAACCTGCGAGCAAGGCGAGAGCCAAGGTTACGACCGCCACGTGGCCCCGAAGCGCTCTGCGCAGGAGCGGCTCATAGATTCGCTTGAGCCATCGCATCACGAAGGGCTCTGCCTCGCGGATACGACCTCGGAAGGCGAGCATGCACAGTACGGGGACCGCCGTGAGCGCGACGAGCAGCGCTCCGACCATCGCGAACGCGATCGTGAAGGCCAGAGGGCTGAACATCTTGCCCTCGATTCCCTGCAGAGTGAAGAGCGGCAGCTTCGACACGACGATGATCAGACCGGAGAAGAATACGGGGGCTCCGACCTCGACGCTCGCCCGTCGGACGCGCTCGGCCAGAGGAACGGACCCAGCCGGCTCGTTCGCAATCCGTCGGACCACGTTCTCGACGACCACGAGCGAGCTGTCGACCATCATGCCGATTCCGATCGCAAGCCCGCCGAGTGACTGGAGATTGGCCGAGAGACCGTACCACCGCATCATGATGAAGGCGATCAGCATCGACATCGGGATGGTCGCCACCAGAATCAGCGCCGATCGAACGTCCCACATGAAGATGAACAAGACCACCACGATCAGGACCGATGCCTCGATCAGAGCGCTTCGCACGGTCGAGATCGATTTCTCGACGAGATCCGCCTGGTCATAGACCGGTACGATCTCGACTCCATCCGGCAGAGTCGCCTTCAGCGCGTCGAGCTTCGCGCGTACCCCCTCGATCACGCGCTTGGTGTTCGCTCCCTTGAGCTGCACGACGATCCCCATGACGACCTCACCATCGCCATTCATCGTCACCGCACCTTGCCGAATCTGGGACCCGTACCGAACCTGCGCCACGTCCCGCACGAGGATCGGCGTTCCTTCGACGGACTCGAGCACGATGCTCTCGATATCTTCGAGACCCTCGCGGGAGCCTCGAATCATGCCTTCACCGCGCACCACCAACTGCTCGTGGGGTCCCTCGAGATACCAGCCGCCTGCGTTCGCGTTGTTCTCCTGAAGCGCGTCGCGGAGATCGTCCATCGAGAGCTCGTACTCGAGCAGTCTTCGCGGGTCCGCCAACACCTGGTACTGGCGAACCTCTCCGCCATTGCTCAGAACGTCGGCAACACCGGGCACCGTTCGAAGCTGAAACTTGACGAGCCAGTCGTTCAGCGTGCGAAGCTCCATCGCGCTCGCGGTCTCACTCTTCAAGATGTACTTGTACACCTCACCGAGACCGGTCGTGATGGGCCCCATCTCGGGCTCGCCCAAGCCCTCGGGGATACGCTCCTTGGCAACCTGCAGCCGTTCGAGAACCAGCTGGCGCGCGAAGTACGTGTCCACGTGATCCGCGAAGACGACAGTGATCGACGAGAGACCCGTCTGCGAAACCGAACGCACCTCTTCCACGTCGGGGAGGCCGCCCATCACGCTCTCCACGGGGAACGTGATCAGCTGCTCTACCTCGATGGCCGCAAGGCCCGGTGCCTCGGTGTTCACCTGGACCTGGACGTTGGTAACGTCCGGAAACGCGTCGACGTTCAGCCCGAGCATCGCGTGGACACCGTACGCGACGACGCCCACGACGATAGCGATGACGAGAAAAGGCTGCTTGAGCGAACTCGCAATGAGCCAATTCACGACGACGTCTCCGATTCCGCGGTCGATCGCCCAAGAGCGGTGTGGCGACTAATCGTCGTCATCCTGGAACGCTGCTTTCTGAAGCTCCGACTTCAACAGGAATGCACCTTCGGCCACGAACGTCTCGCCAGGCTCTAGACCTTCCAGGATCTCCACGCGCTTTCCATCCGACACCCCGAGCTCCACGTCTCGTGCACGCAGCCCAGCCTCCTCGTCGGCAAAGACGATATAGCGCGCGTCCAATCTCTGGACCGCATCGACCGGAACCGCGACACGCGCTTCGGTCTCCCCAACCGCTACCGATCCGTTGACGAAGAGCCCCGGCCGCCAGATTCCCTCAGGATTTTCGAGCACCACGCGCGCACGCACAGTACGTGTCTGCTCGTTCAAGAGCGGCGCGACGTACGATATCGTCCCTTCGTCCTGACCAATCTCAGGCGCCGAGACGACAACCTTCTGGCCGAGTCGCATCTTCCCGAGATCCTTTTGGGGGACCTCCAACTCCGCCCAAACCGTGCTCAGGTCGATGATCACGAACGCCGGTCGATCGACCGCAACACTCTCACCGAGCGTTGCATTCCGCTCGACGACGGTGCCCGCAATGGGGGAACGGAGCTCGAAGGTCGCCAGGCTCTCGTTTCCCTCGATGCGCGCAAGCAGGTCACCACGCCGCACTCGATCCCCCTCGACGCGCGCGAGCACCTGCACGATGCCTTCGAACCGAGGTGTCATCCGCGCGATGCCGTGCGCGTTGGCTTCGATCTCGCCCGGAAGCTCGAGCGTCTTGCGAATGGATCCGGGTTCAGCAACCGCAACCTCGATATCGAACTCTTCGCGTTGGTCGTCGGTGAGCCGGATTGCGCCATCGTCGTCATCATCATCGTCATCATCGTCGTCGTCGTCATCTCTCGAGACGGATCGGTCGTCCGCCTGAGCCTGATCTTCGTCATCGTCCTCGTCATCGGAGGCCTCGTCATCACTCGGCAGGAGCGCCTCGTCGTCCTGAGACTCATCCTTGTCAGCCAACCCGAGGGTGCCGATGCGACTCGCCGCGGCCGAACGCGCGAGGTCGATGAGACGTGCCCTCGCAGCGTCGTCCGATGTCCCTGCTGAGCTGGATGCACTCCCATTCGAATCACCGCGACCACAGCCGCAGAGGACGACGAGCCCCACGAGGATCAGACCAAAGCTCAGGCTCCCAGCGCGAGAGACTACCTCCATAACAACACTTCCTTCTCCACGGTCGAGCGTCCATCGCGCTGCGTCGCGCCGGGTACGTTGGCGCTCTCAGCGAGGGGTGCGCGCACTCCGGCGTGACTTCCGACAACCGAAGCAGCGCTCAGAGTCCCTAGAATCCGCTCGAGCTCCATCCATCCCTTGTGGTGGCTGGCGAGAGCCTCGATGTATCTCTCTCGAATCTCGAAGAGGCGCCGCTTGGCCTCGATCACTTCGAGGTACGGAAGTCGCCCAGCTCGGTAAGCATTCCTCGCCTGGTCGAAGCCCAGGCTCGCGAGAGGAAGGATCTCTTCCTCCAGAGTCCGTCCCTCGTCGTAGCTTGCGGACACGCCCTCATAGGCCTCGATCAGATCTCGGCGCACTTGACGTCGCGCCATCGCTCGCTCGTTTCGCTCCTGGAGCAAGAAGAGACGCGACTGCTCGACCGATGTCGTCTGCCGGCCGAACAGCATCAAAGGCGTGCTCACCTGGAACACGAGCGCATTCTCGTTCTCTTCACCAAGCCGACGGAACCCTGCCTGAAACTCGATATCGGGCATCGCTTCGGACTCCGCTAGAGAGAGCGCGGCCTGGCGCCTCTGTCGCTCTGTCTCCCAGCGCTGCACTCCAGGGATCTCGCTCGCCTCCTCCTCGAGCACCTTCCAACCCGGTGGGTTGCGCAGGCTCCAGAAGTCTCCGCGCACGGCCAAGAAGTCTGGATCGCGACTCCCCCACGACGCCGCGAGCTCGGCACGCGACCTCTCCAGTCCTCGCAGCGCGAGATGTTCGTTCAAGCGACTCGTCGCAAGCGAGATCTCGACCTGGTTTGCGTCCAGGCGAGACGACGCACCCGCGGCAATGCGTCGTGCCACCTCGGCGCTTTCCGAGCTCGCGATCGCAGTGAACTCACGGGCGAGCTCGAGTCGCTCCTGAGCGGCCAAGACCTCGACGAAGGCGCGCGCGGTCGCCGCCATGACCTCGAGTCTCTTGGATGAGTAATCCCACTCCACCAGCGCTCTTTCCGCACGCGCGAGGGCTGCCCGACGGTCGCGCTTTGCTCCGAGCTCGATCGGGAACTGCATCGACAATGTCGTCTCGCTGTCGCTCAGACCATCGGTTCCGTCGTCCATGCTGAGGTTCTCGACCTCGAGAGACAGCGCCGGATTCGGGCGCAGCGCAGCTTGTGCGATCGACACCTCGCGCGAGCGCCGCTCCAAGGAGAACCACTCGAGCTCTGGGCTGCGCAGTACGGCTCTCTCAAGCGCTTCATTCAGCGATAGACCGGAAGTAGCTGCAGCCTCACCCGGATTGCGGAGTACCGCGCAATTGGAGCTCTTGGAGCCGGGACTCTGGGAACCAGGAGTCTCTGAGTCTTCACAGGGGACACCGTCGGGGACCTCTCGAGCCTCAGCTCTCACCGGAGACGCGCCGACCAACGAGGCGAGCAGCAAGATAGACGCCCAGAGACCTCGCCAGATCTCGCGACGAACGTCGCGCTCGGTCGCGGCCAGCGAGTTTGCTCTGGTTGGCAAACGCTCGCTGACACCTACCGACGGTGTTCCAAAGAACGCTCTTACCGCAGATGGATTCGGCGGATTCCCTCCTCTCGGTCCGTCTAGTCCGAGTCCGTCTAGTCCATCCAGGTTCTCGTGTACAGCCCAGCGGCCCAGGCGAATCCAATCCAACACGCAGGTACGACTCCGTTTCGGATAGAGAGGGGGTTCGAACCGCGCACGTTCCGGCTCGCCGACATTCCATGCGGTGTACGACGCGCACACACGATTGGCCCGAATCGCCAGGCTACGCAGACGATCTGAAGCGCTCCTGACGGGAAGATTAAGAGTTCGTCATCTTCCGTTGCCGGGCATGAAGAGCGAAGCACAGGGGCGCACAAGAATCGAATTCGAACGGCGCGCGGATAATGGATGCAGAATTAGCAGAGAATTTCGGCGGAGAGTTCAGGTCGGAAAATAAAGCGCAATCCGGGTCCCCTCGCCGACCTTGGAGTCGATCTCGGCGCGTCCCTTGTGTCTTTCCATGATGCTCTGAACGATGGACAGACCCAACCCAAGATGCCTGCGCGAGCCCGATCTGGACTCCTCTGCTCGAAAGAACCGATCAAAGACATGAGGCAAGTCTTCATTTGATATTCCGCAACCAGTATCAGTCACAGTGATTCGCGTCTCGAATTCAAGCTCGTCGCTGCGCAGCTCGATGTGACCTCCCGGAGAGGTGTGCTCCAGTGCGTTCGCGAACAGGTTCGCGAGAGCCTGTCGCAGCAGAACCGGATCGGCTCGCACGGCGCTGGAATCGGACACGCGGACCCGGATCTCGACCTGAATCTCGCTCGCCCAAGGCTCGTACAGGTCGACGAGAGCGGCCACCTCACCGCTCAGCGGTATGCGTTCGACAGAGACAAGGATCGGTGTGGAGTTGCGCGCCAGGAACAGAAGGCTCTGCAGAATCCGATCGATCCGTTCACATTCCTCGAGGCAGGAGAGCACGACTTCCCGGTGTTCGGCGGATGTGCGCGTCTTTCGGAGCGAAACCTCGAGCTCGTTCTGTAGGTTGGCGATCGGTGTCCGGAGCTCATGCGCCGCGTTGTCCGAGAACTGGGAAACAGACGTGAATGCCCGAGACAAACGATCGAGCATCGAGTTGAAGGTCTGCGCAAGTACTGCGAGCTCGCGCGGCAGCTCTCTGGTATCGATTCGCTCGTGCAGCCGATGTGGGTGAATCTGCTGCACCGTGCGGCTGATGTTCTCGACCGGGCGAATGCTGCGCTGCGCGATCGTGTATCCCACGGCGGCACAGGCCAGCACCGAAAACGTCATCAGAAGCCACGAGCGATCGCGCATCTGATCGAGCAGATCGTCGTCCGTACGATCGAGCGCTATCTGGACATAGCGCACATCACCCGGCTTCGATCCAGTCCGGATACGAGCACTCAGCACCTGGAACAGCCGACCGCTCTGCGATCGGTTCTCACTGAGCTCTCCTCTCTCCGAGTGCAGCGAATCGAGCCGCCCGAGTTCGGGGAGGGGAACGTGCTCGTCCATTCCGGGCGTCGCGAGCAGAAGCTGACCCGAGGGGCCGAACACGCGCACGTGGACGTATGCAGCTGCGCTCTGACTGGAGGGCCCCAGCGGAATGGAATTCGCACCCACTCGAGGTGTCGAGGGCACACTCGACGCGTCCGGCGAAGACTGAAGCAGCACCGCGAGGATCCGGAGGTGATCCCCGAGAACGCGCTCGTCCTGTTCACGCTCGAGGCGGGTCTCCAGCCCGCCGTACACCAACCCGCTTCCGGCCGCGATGAGCGCCACCGCCCAGAGCGTGTACCAGAGGGTCAAGCGAACTCCGATCGAATCCGGCGGCCAACGCAACCTCGGCCAGACCCGCATCATCGCGACAATGCCTCTTCGCCGAGCACGTACCCGACCCCGCGGACCGTGTGCAAGAGCTTGCTTCGGAACGGATCGTCGACCTTGGCGCGAAGTCTGCGCATGTGGACGTCGACGACGTTCGAGTCGCAGTCGAAGTCGAGGTTCCAGACCTGCTCGACGATCAACTTCCGGGAGAGCACCTCGCCAGGTCTCCGGGCGAGCGCCCAGAGCAAGAGAAACTCCTTCGGAGTAAGGTCGATCCCCCTGCCCGCACGAACCACACGGCGGGTGCGCGGATCGATCTCCAGATCCGCGTGTACGCAGGTCGCAAAGCTCTCCGCTGCTCCGCGTCGCAGAACCGCGCGCACACGCGCTAGCAACTCCGAGAACGCGAACGGTTTGACTACGTAGTCATCCGCGCCCCAATTGAGCCCCCGGACCCGGTCCTCGACGGCATCTCGCGCTGTCAGGAGCAGCACACCGAGTGTCTCGCGATCACGGCGGATTCTATGCAGAACCGCCCAACCGTCCATCACCGGGAGCATCAGGTCCAGGACCACCAGATCGTGCGGTCCAGCGAGCGCCATCTGCAACCCCGCAGCCCCGTCGAAGGCCAAGTCCACGACGAAGCCACTCTCTCGCAGGCCGCGACTCAGGGTCTCCGCGAGCTTTCGATCATCCTCGATCACCAGAATCCGCATGCTCGCCGCTCCGCCCCTGCGCCTCCGGACCAGCACGGCAGCCATGTCCTGCGCGCGACCTGCAGTCCGACAGGCTCAGCCCGCCGCTCTCATCGCTCAACGTCGCCCCCGCTCTCCGAAATCTATCCCAATTCGATGCAGCCGTGTTCCTCGATCCGTAGCCCGCCAAGGCACCATCTGAGCCACCCGTTGCTTGCACCTGCCAGGATCGGACACACCCATGGCACGTATGGAGCTTCGGCAGCCTTCGCGGTTAGGCGCCAAGCATGCATAGGGTGTATACGGGGTGTATACGGATGGGAGTATACGTGCCAGTATACACTGAAAGACTGGGACCGGCAGAGCCCGCGACCCCAAACACCATACCTTCATGACCCAAGCGCCATGGCCCCCGCCGGGTCATGGCCCCGACGCGGATAGGAGGCGGCAGATCCGATGACGACACAGCAGGTCGAATTCGAAGGCGACGAGCTTCTCGAGAGTCACCCCATCGCCGAGCCTCTGATCGCCGGCGGGGTACGCTGCCACGGGGGCTTCGACGACTCGGGCTCCTACGTGTCTCCGAGGACTGCGAAGCGGGGCCCGGCGATCTGCGCGTGGCAGGCCAAGCATGCACGCGAGTTCGGCACTGAGCTGCTCGACGCTCCTCTCGACGCATGGCCTGGCCACTACCCCAACGTTGCGCAAGCGCGCTTCCTGCTCCAGCAGGACATCGTGCGCCCGATGATCACCACGCTCACCCGCATCGGCACCGTCGAGGGTTTCGGGGCGGGCATCCGGCGCGCAGCCGTCCAGAACATCCAGCGGTTCTTCGCAGAAGACATTCGGGGCACCGCCACGGCTCACCTCGACAAAGGCCTCTACGAGGCTCACGCGCGAGACGAGGCTGGGTTCGAGGACGAAGCCGGGCATCGCCAGATGTGGTTCGCCGCGCGGGACATCGCGTTCGAGCAGCCCGACGTCGAGAGCCAGGTCGCACAGATGCTCGAGCTCATGGGCCTTCCGGCCACCTTCGGCAGCGGCCCGCCTTCACTCGAACGCCTGGCGGAGATGCGCCGCCGCGCAATGCAGACCCGGCAGCTCGACGACGACATCGACTTCGAGCTCGAGTCCCAGATCGCGCGGATGATTCGGTTGGTCTTCATCGAGCTCGCCGCGTTCCGCTCGTTCTCGTGGGCTGAAGCGGTCCTCGCAGACCCGGAGCTGGTCGCCGGCGACGGCGAAGCTGCGCGCCTGGTCTCCTACATTCGCGCGGATGAGACGCCCCATGTCGAGTACCTCAAGACTTGTCTGACCGAGATTCGCGACCGTACCGTCATCGGACAGTCTGGGCGCAAGTACCCCGGCCGCGACGTGGTCCTCCCCCTCTGGAACCGAGCCCTCGAGCAGAGCCTGAGCCAGAACCGCAGTGCGAATCGCGATATGCAGCTCCGTGCGCTCGATCACGAGCTGCGCGATCACCCGCGCAAGGATGACCTGATCGAGGAATTCCACAGCGTCGGTGACGTGCGTCCCGATGTCGACGGGAGCTGGGTCGAGAACACCGCGTAGGCGCCGCGCAACTTCGCTCGCACTTCTCGCTCGGCGATTCCCATTGCTTGGCGATTTCTCTTGGCTTCCTGTGCGCGCCGCGGGCGCAGCCGGAGCCGAGCCATCGAGGCGTATCCGCACCGAGAGAGGCCCGTGGTAGCCTGGCGCGCTGAGACAGGAGCTCAGGTGCCAGCGAGACACGCGTTGGTGACGTCTGCGCCGCGCCCTGAGGGAGAACGACCCGGACAATCGAGGAGGATCGAGATGCGGCTGATCACGTCGAGAGCGACCCGCACCCGGTGGGTTCTTGTGCTTGCACTGATACTCTGCGGTACCGGAGTCCAGACGCCGACGGTCGCCCATGCGGCGGATCCGCGAGCGGGATCACGCGACGAGCTCCGCGATCCTATCCGTCTCGACAGCGGTTACGTCGCCGGGACCTTGATCGGCGAGCCGGGCAAAGTAGCACGGATCTACCGCGGCATCCCCTACGCCGCGCCTCCGGTCGGCGAGCTGCGCTGGCGCCCCCCGCAGCCGGTCGAGCCGTGGAGCGGCATTCGTGAGGCGACCGATTTCAGCCCGATGGCACCGCAAGCGTTTCCGTCGTCACCGGTGTACGAGAACGTTCCCGAGTCCGGCATGAGCGAGGACTGCCTGTATCTGAACGTGGTCACACCAGCGAAGAGCGCCGACGCGGGCTTGCCCGTGATGGTCTGGTTCCACGGAGGCGGACTGACCTCGGGCTGGGGCAACTCGCCGAGCAACAACAGCGCTCCGCTGCCCCTCGAAGGCGTAGTGCTCGTGTCGGTGAACCACCGGCTCGGGCCACTCGGCTACCTTGCGCACCCGGCGCTCTCAAAAGAGTCGGAGCGCGGCGTGTCCGGAAACTACGGCGGGCTCGACACCCTGGCCGCACTCGAGTGGGTAGCGAAGAACATCCGCTCGTTCGGTGGAGATCCGGACCGCGTTACGATCTTCGGTGTTTCGGGTGGGGGGCAGAAGGTGTTCTGGCTGATGGCGTCGCCCCTGGCCAAGGGGTTGTTCCACCGCGCGATCGTGATGAGCGGTGGGATCGGGGGCACTCCGCTGCCGCAGGCCGAAGAGTACGGCGAGAAGCTCGCCGAGCGGCTGGGCGTCGCGGGAGAGGCGGATGTGCTGGCAGCGCTGCGCTCGAAGTCCTGGCAAGAGATCGTGACTGCCACTCTCGACGAGACGAGCGGCTATCGATCTGTCTTCGCAGTCGATGGATGGTCGCTCGAGAGTGTCGCGGCTCAATCGGACGTCCCACTGATCATGGGCTTCATGGGATCCGAGAAGCATCCCGAACGTAGCCCCGCATTCATCGCACGAGCGATCACACCTGCAACCAAGGATCTCACCAAGCGCTACGCGTACACGTTCACGCATCTACCCTATGCCTGGGGTAGCCGGGGTGCACTGGCCTATCACGGAGGCGATGTCGCCTACGCCTTGGGTGTCCCAGAAGAGATCAGCGGTCACTACGGGAACCTGTTCCGACCCGCACCCGAGCTGAACGTTCCGCGCGATCCCGGACTCGACGAACGCGATCGCTGGGTCGCGCGCGCCATGATGAAGATGTTCGTCCGGTTCGCGGAGATCGGAGATCCGAATCTGGACGAGGCTACCTTCGCAGCGCTGGGCCAGAAGTGGAGCTGGCCAGAGCTCGACGGATCTGACCTGTACCTCGACATCGGGGTAAACCCGGTGGTACGCAGCGGTTGGATCGCCGGCGCACCGAACCAGCAAGCGCCGCGCTACTCGGAGAGTGCCGCCGAGGCGAAGTGATCACAGCGCGCGCATGCAGAGCGCCCTTCGGCATGCACGATCCGTCCACCCGCAGGGACCGCGGAGAGCCTCCTAGTCCGTGCTGCCTTCGCTGGTCACCGCTCCGAGCCCCCCGGGGGCTTCGGGAGAGACGTAGGAGATGTCGTCGTCCTCGGTTTCCAGATCGGGTCCACTGCTCCAGATGACGTAGCGATTCCCGTCTACGCTGTACCCATAGGGCTGCTCGTCGTACGGATCCACCGGAACCGCCTCTCCAGGATGCTGGATCTGCCACACCTGGTAGAGAACCTCACCCGTTGGAGGAGGTACGCCTCGCTCGCCCCGATACGCCTCGGCCGCGGCCGCCAGGCTGACCAAGGAAGACTCGACCTGGGCGGTCGCATCCCATGAGGCGGGCATAGCGGTCCGAAAGCTCGCGGAGTTGGGCATGTCGATTCCGCGCACAGCAATGCGGATTCCCAGCGCTGCGAACACGAGCGCGGTCCCCCCGATGCTGCTGACGAGCATCGCCCCAGCGATCCAGGCGACGGCCCGCGGACGTCTTGGAGCGCCCGCCCCGGAGTCCACCAGGTCGAGGTTCTGCAGCCTGCGAACGCGTGTGGGCGTCGACGAGAGCCACTCGCCCAAGGTAGACCAGATCGTCTCCAGGTCGGCACGCTGCGCAAGCCAGGCCGCGGGATCCGGAGGGGTCTGGGCGCTGGCTCCCAGTGCTCTCGTTCCCATTGCGCTCTCGACGAAGCTGCGCGCAAGGGTATCGCGATCGAAACCGGTAGCCAGCTGCGCATAGCGATCGCGCGTATAGACACACGCCCGTAGGTATGCTGCCCCCAGACACGGCACCCAAAGCCCAGGCGCCAGCAAACCGCGCCAGCGTAGCTGATCGGCGCGAAAAGCGGCCAGCTCGTGTGCGATGCAGAAGTCGCGCGTGTGCGGCGCCCTCGCCGGATCCACGAGGTCAACATCTACCAGCAGGATCCGCTCCCCGAACACGCAGAGCGGCTCGACCTCGCTCGCGCCAGCGTCGCGCACGACATAGACATCGGGTACCTGCTCGAGGCCCATCCGTTGGCAGAGTTCCCGTACTCGCAGGTCGAGCTGCGGAAGCTGACCGGGGCCGACCTTCACGGCGCTTCCCCGAATCGTTGCCACACGCACGAGCTGGCGGCCCCAACGCAGCAGCACCCAGACGAACATCGCGAGGAATCCGACCACGCTCGCAACCAGACCCGCCCACCCCAGGGCAGCGGCGACCAAGACGAGCGCGCGCAGCGGTCCCTCGGCTCCGTTTGCGATCCGTGAGGGGTCCGGGCTCACGCTCGCTGGTGGATTCTGCGCGCCTCGAGCTGCGTCCGTCATCTTCCCGTCTCTTCGATCTGCTGTTGCGATCGGCTCTTGCGATCGGCTTGTGAGATCCGCTTCTTCGTCAGAGTCGTGTCAGCCCTGCGCCGGGTCACACCTACCGTAGCAGGCGCATGACCATTGCAAGCAACTTCTTACGAGATTCCGTCAGACGCGTTCGCGTGTAGGCTCCAGCCGCGCGCTTGATCGCCTCGGCCTGAGTCGGGTACGGGTAGATCACGCTCGTAAAGCTCCCGAGTCCGATCTTCTTCTGAATGGCGATGGTGAACTGCGAGATCAGCTCGCCCGCGTGCTCGGATACGATCGTCGCTCCCACGATCTGGTCGGTGCCGCGCTTGACATGCACCTTGACGAAGCCGCGCTCGGCGTCATCGGTCAGCGCGCGATTCGTCTGGTCCATGCCGACCTCGTAGGTATCGATTTCGACGCCCTGCTCACGCGCATCGCGTTCGTACATACCGACGTGTGCGATCTCGGGGTCGGTATAAGTACACCACGGCATGATCAGACTGGAGAGCTTGCCCTGAAGCAGCGGAAGACCGAACGAGAACAGCGCATTTTGCACCACGAGCTTGGCCGCGGCATCGGCGGCGTGCGTGAACTTCCACTGCATGCAGACATCCCCGACCGCATAGATGCTGGGATTCGTCGTACACAGCCGGTCGTCCACTCGAACGCCTGTGCGCGGATCGAACTCGACACCGACTCGGTCGAGCCCGATTCCTTCCACGTTGGGAGCGCGCCCCGCACCGACCAGGATCGCCTCGACCTCGAGAGCACGCTCCGCCCCCGAAGCCGTCTTCAGATGGAGGAGACGCCGCTCTCCCTTGGCTTCGACCCGCTGAATCTGGCATCCACACAGGGTCTCGATCCCGTCCTCTTCGAGGGCTTGCTGGATGAGCGCGGCGGCGTCGGGATCCTCGCGGATCAGAATCTGTGGAGCGACCTCGAGCAAGCTGACCTGCGAGCCCAAGCGAGCAAAGCTCTG
The DNA here is from genome assembly GCA_003247575.1 of Pseudomonadota bacterium. Taxonomy (GTDB): domain Bacteria; phylum Myxococcota_A; class UBA9160; order SZUA-336; family SZUA-336; genus SZUA-336. Next base: position 103,019 of record QJZC01000044.1, on the reverse strand, counting down.
CGCCAGCTCGCAACCAATCGGCCCCGCCCCGATAACGGCCAGACTCGCCGGGCGCTCCGTGAGCTCGAAGACCGATTCATTGTCGAGATAGCCGGCTTCCGCGAGTCCAGGGATGGGCGGCGCAATCGCGCGGGCACCGGTCGCAATGACCGCCTTCTTGTACTCGAGCTCCTGTCCATCGACTCGAACCCTACCCTCGCGGACGAAGGCAGCCTCACCCAGATAAACGTCGATCCCGAACTCGTTCGAGTAGCGCTCGGCGGAATCCTCGTGACTGATACGCGCGCGCACCTTGCGCATGAAGCGCATCGCCGACCCGAAGTCCGGCTGCGCATCCGCCGCCGCGCCGATGCCGAACCTTGCGGCAGCACGCGCGGAGTGTGCACTGCGAGCGGCATGAATGATCGCCTTCGATGGCACGCAGCCGACGTTGAGGCAATCGCCACCCATCAGATGACGCTCGATCAGAGCCACCTTCGCACCGAGACTCGAAGCGATCAGCGCGGTGATCAGACCGCCGGTCCCGGCTCCGATCACGACGAGGTTGTAGCGCCCGCTGGGCTTCGGGTTGACCCAGTCGGCAGGATGGACGTTCGCAACCAGGGCCTGGTTGTGCTCATCGTCTGGCGGTACTCGGACAGAGCTTACCATGTGTTCGACTCCTCGATCTGATCCCTACTACGAAAGCGCCCGGTACGAGGACGCGCGGTCACGGTCCTGTTCTGTGCATAGATCCCGGCATAGTTCTGGGCATAGGGATGGACTGTGTCATGGCCGCAAGGCCAGCTGGCGCAAACGCTCCGTGGCCACCACGCCGACCGCAATCTGGAGGTTATACGAGGGAATGAAGCCTGCCATGGGCACACGCAGGACGGCATCGCACCCAGCCAGGACGGCTGGCGGAATACCGTGCGCCTCGCCACCGATCACGAACACCGAGGGCAGACTCAGATCGACCTCCCACGGCTCGACCGTACCCGTATTCTCGATCGCATACAGCTTGCGTCCGGCCGCACGAGCCCTTGCGAGTGTGGGTTCGGCACGCTCCCAGAAGACCGGCATGTACCAGTCGGCACGCATTGACGCCCGCAGCGCAGCGCGGCGACCCACATGATCCCAGTCGGGGGCATCGACCACGATGCCATCCGCACCCGATCCCTCTGCCGTCCGGATCGCCACCCCCGCGTTCGTGGGATAGGCAATCCCAACCAGCATCCAGAGGGCCCCGCGCAGCTCGAGCACGTGCTCGAGACTCGCAGTAGGCGAGCGACCCTCGAGTGCCAAGACCGACGCGGCCGGACCCGTCGACGTCATCCGCCGCAGCACCGCTTCGGTCGCGCGTCGAATCGGAATTCCCCTGGCCGACGCCCGCTCGACCAGGTCTACCACTGCTCGATCGGTCTCGGTGTCCTGTACGAGAATCAGACCCAGGTCGCGCTCGTCTGCGAGTGCCCGCTCGATCTCCTCTGCACCGGCGAGCTGGCGAACCTGCGAGCGGCGTGAGGCGCGAAGAGTACTCACGTGCGCTTCCCTCTCGCGCGCCTGTCTGCATCCGCACCCGCCGAAGGACACTCCGCGGGCTCGGCTCCGGAGCGCAGCGATCCCTCGCCAAAGCGCGATCGGATCTCGTCCACGGTGCGGTTCAGCTGATCTCTCCGCGCCGACTCGGGCTCCGGGAAGAGCTCGCGCGATCCGGCCGTCGCTTCCTCTAGCCGCTGCGCAGACACCCCCACGAGGCGAACAGGTGCGGAGGGATTCGCACGTACGAGCAGCGCGAGGGCCGCCTCGGCAAGGGTGAGTCCGTCGTCGGTTGCCCGTACGAACGTTCGCGAGCGGGTCAGCATGCGATACCGCCCCCTCGCCACACGCTCGGCCAGCTTGAGCTTCAGAGTCAGCAAGCGCGCCCGCTTCCCGTCGCGGCGCAGCCGTCGCGCGACCGCTCGGGCTTGAGCCGTGACCACGGCGCGCAGGCCGTCGTCCACACACCGGTCGGCCGTAAAGGTGCACTCCTCACCGTACGACTTGCGCAGGCGCTCGGCGTCTACGCGCCGTGGATCCCGGCCTCGCGCGAGCTCCAGCGCGCGCGCTGCGCGCGCACCGATATGGGTGCGCAGCTCGGCCTCCGAGCGTTGGCGCAGCTCGCCCACCGTGCGAATTCCCACACTCTCGAGGCGCTCGCAGGCTCCTGGACCGAGGCCCCAGATGCGCCGCACGCTCAGTGGACCGAGAAACGCGGCAATCTCGTGCTCGCGCACGATGCGGACTCCGTCCGGCTTGGCATGATCGCTCGCGATCTTGGCCACGAGCTTGACGGGGGCAATGCCAACCGAGACGCACAATCCTGTCGTTGCGTAGACGTCGTGCCGCAGCAGGCGAGCAATCTCCTCGACCGGGCCCAACAGACGTTCACAGCCGGCCAGATCCAGAAATGCCTCGTCCAGGGACAGCCCTTCTACGACCGGCGAGAAGCGCCGAAAGATCTGGAACACGCGCTCGCTCTCGCGTCGGTACAGCTGCATCCTTCCGGGAAGGAATGTCGCGTGCGGACAGCGCGAGCGCGCCTCGAGCATCGGCATTGCAGAGTGGATTCCGAAGCGCCTGGCTTCGTAGCTGGCGGTCGACACGACGCCGCGTGCAGACAGGCCGCCAACGACTACGGGACGTCCGCGCAGCTCGGGACGCTCGCGCTGCTCGATCGCAGCGAAGAACGCATCCATGTCGGCGTGGAGGATCAGCGCTCGTTACCCCTCTTTGGAGTCGGCACCCAGCGCGACGGCGAGAGCGTCCCAATCTCTCTTGCGGGACTGAGCGCTTGAGCGCCCAAGCGCTACTCTGCCGACATCGGCGGCCGAGCCGATGCCTCGAGCTCTCGGTGCTGTCGCAGAACCTACGGACTTCGAGCTCTCGCGGCTACGCCGACGTGCGACATGGCCTCGCTAGCCAGATGGCCAATGTTCAGCAAATGTGTAATTTTGCGTTGACATGTCGACCGGCCGGGTGATCTGCTGGTCTTCGGGACCCCTCCCAGGCGGGCCCGCAGCCGGCAGCGCGGACGCCTCGACCGCGGGCCCGTTTCAGCTCGCGCGTCGTCAGCTGCGCAGGGCGCGGCATGGGGACGCGCGAACCACAAACTCAGGCTGAAGGGGATCAAATTCAAATGGGGCTGTTCGCCCGTCTCATTGCTGCGGCCAGCGTGCTCGTCTTGTTCATGGTCGGCAGCGTGGGATGGTTCAGCTACCGGATCATCGAGAGCAGCACTCGTCCGCGAGAGCTCGCGTCGATGCGTGCGCTCGCAGACTCGTGGTCGCGCGAGTTCGAGCTGCGAGCGAACGGCTGGGCGGCGAACCTAGCACTCCTCCGCAAGAACCCGGCCGTCGCAGGTCTCGTCCGAGCGCGCCTGGCCGGCGGCCGTGACCCCGTGGATGGCATCCCCTTCGAGCTTTGGGCCGAGCGCTTGAGCGAGTCCTTCCGCGGCGCGCTGGATACGGATCCAGCGATCCTGCAGCTGCGCCTGATCGGAGAGGCCGACCTCGGGCGCGAGATCGTGCGAGTCGATCGCCCAAGTGCGGGCGGACCCGTTCGGCGTACCGCCGAGACAGAGCTCCAGAGAAAGGGAGAGCGTGGCTATTTCGTGGCCGCCCAAGGGCTCGCCGAGGGCCAGCTGTACGTCAGTCCGATCGAGCTGAATCGCGAGTTCGGGCAGGTCGCCGAGCCTCACATCCCCGTTCTCCGGATCGCAACGCCCGTCTTCTCGGCCAAGGGCGCGCGCTTCGGTGCGCTGGTCATCAACATCGACATGACCGCGCTGCTCGACAGCCTGCGTGCATCGGCTTGGGCCGACGAACAGGTCTTCCTGGCGCGGGCACCGCGTGACTACGTCGTGCATCCCGACCGCGAGTTGGAGTTCTCCCGCGATCTCGGGCTTCCCGCGCCCACGCAAACGGAGCTGGACGTGTGGCTCGCGTCGTGGAGCGGACGCGAAGGTCGCTTCACGAGCATGGTGGACGACATGAGTGTCAGCGTTCGGCGGATCCAGCTGGCCGGAGGCCCGACCTTGACCTTGGTCCGAAGGCAGTCGTTGGCGAGCCTCGGCGCCAGCTCGGAAATTCGGAACACGGCGCTCTGGATCGCGTTGGCCGCCGGCACGCTCGCATGGCTGGGATCCCTGATCATCGCTCGAGGAGTCACCTTACCCGTGGCCCGACTGACTCGCTCCATCGAGCGCTACCCCGACGAGCTTCCCGAGAACCTCCCGGTCGATTCACCCGGCGAGATCGGCCGTCTGGCGCTCACCTTCAAAGAGATGGCACATGCGGTGCGTGCCCAGACGCGCCAGCTCGAGCAGGCCGCCCAACGCGACAGACTCCATGTCGCAGTCTTCAACTCCTCTGACGACGCCATCATCGCATCCGACCTCGAAGGGCGGATCACGGCCTGGAATCCGGCATCCGAAGAGCTCTACGGATATGCGATCGACGATGCGCTCGGCTACGAGCTCAGCTTGATCGAGATCGGGGCGGGTGGCCCGACTCTGGAGCAGCTGCACCAGGCGGTTCGCGACCGCGAACTCGTACCGCCGCGCGACCTGGAGCTCAGGCATCGCGACGGACATGTCGTCGAGGTCCTGGCCAGCGCGTCGCCGATCGTGGACGATCGCGGCGAGGTCACGGGAGTCGCCTTCACCACTCGCGATCTCAGCACCCTGCGACGCTCGGAGCGGCAGCTGCGACAGCTGGTCGAGGCCAGCCCGCACGGAACTGCGGTCATCGATCGCAGTGGCCAGATCTCGCTCACGAATCGAGCGATGCAATCCATCTTCGGCTACACGGGTGCTGAGTTCGCAAACCTGAACATCGATCAGCTGCTTCCCGAGGACATGCGCACCCATCACACGGAGCTGCGCGCCGACTATATGCGCAATCCCGAGATTCGGCCCATGGGCAGCGGGCGTGACCTGTTCGCGCTGCGCAAGGACGGTGAGCAGATTCCCGTCGAGGTTGCACTGAGCCCGTTCGAGAATCTCGACGGCGACACGCAGATCGTCGCCAGCGTCGTCGACATCACCCGTCGCACCAAGCTCGCCGAGGCGAGCCTCGCGAAGCGCGTCGCACAGCTCGAGCAGAGCAACCAGGACCTACGCGAGTTCGCCACGGTCGCCTCCCACGATCTGAAGGCGCCTGTACGCGGGATCGCCCTGCTCGCCACCTGGATTCTCGAGGACCTGGAAGGCGAGCTTCAGCCCGAGACCCGGGAGAATCTCCGGCTCCTGCGCTCCCGTGTACAGCGATTGCAGAAGCTGATCGAAGGCATCCTGATCTACTCGAGCGTGGATCGCGCCGAGTCCCGGCCTCGAGAGATCAATACCTGGGCGCTGGTCACAGGGGTGCTCGATGCGCTCGAGATTCCAGCTGCGTTCGATATCCGGATCGAAGGCAGCTGGCCATGGGTCTACTGGGACGAGACACAGCTCGAACAGGTCTTTCAGAACCTGATCCAGAACGCGCTCGTGCACCACGGTAAGCCCTTAGGCGAGATCGTCCTCCGCTGCGAGCGCGCCGAGGACGCCGTCTGGTTCCACGTGATCGACGATGGTGTCGGCATCCCGGAATCCCACAGGGAGCGCATCTTCAACCTGTTCGAGACGCTCAGACCGAAGGACTCCACGGACTCGACGGGCATCGGACTCGCGACCGTCAAGCGCATGGTCGGACGGAATCAGGGGACGATCCGTGTGACCGACGGCTCCAAGGGGGGCGTCGACGTCGCGTTTTCGGTGCCGCACGCAAGGGTCCGCTGGATTCAAGCCACGACCTCCTGAGACCCGTCGAGCCACGATTTCTGCGAGTCGTTTCTCCCGTTGCACGATTCGCGATGCTGCGCTGAAATCGGTCGAGATGCGGTTCGAAGTCGAGCAGAAGTTCCAGGTGGAAGACCTCGGCCCCATCGAGCGCGAGCTGCGCTCGCTCGGTGCGGACTTCGGTGATCCCGTCGTCCAGGTCGATACCTATCTGTCACATCCGTCGCGGGACCTGGCGCAGGCAGACGAGGCGCTGCGCATGCGGCTGGAGGCAGACGAGGTGTCGCTCACGTACAAGGGACCAAAGATCGACGCACAGACGAAGTCGCGACGCGAGATCGAGATTGGCCTCGGATCCGATCCCGATCAAGCTCGTCTGGCGCTCGAGCTGTTCGCTTCGCTCGGCTTCGACAAAGCGATCGAGGTGCGGAAGCAACGCAGACAAGCCTACGTCGAATGGGAAGGCGCGCGGGTCGGGGTCGCACTCGACGAGGTCGACGGACTGGGCCCATTCGTAGAGCTCGAGCTGATCTCCGAGGAAGATCAGGTCCCGAAGGCACGCGCCCACATTCTTTCGCTCGCCTCACACCTGAAGCTCCGTCGCGACGAGCGGCGCAGCTACTGCGAGCTGCTCACGGCTGCTCGGGCGACCTCCGACTGAAGCGGGCCGCGGTCCCTCACTCAGCCTGTCTCAACGCTTGCGAAGCTGCCTGGCCTGGCGCGGGGTCAGCAGCCAGAGGAGCGCTCCCCTCCCACACGCCACGCCATTCGAGAACTCGACCAGGGCCGCGCCCGACTTCTTGAGCCGCAGAGCGGGCTCCGACACCCCTGCGATCATCCACGTGGCCAAGAATTCGAGATCGGGCCGATGCCCCACCAGGGCCAAGCTCGCGCTCCGGCGACACTCCCGCAGCCGCATCTCGAGACGCGACGGAGCGTGATCGGGCGCAAGGCACGGCTCGAGCACGGGCTCTCCCGCCGCGTAGACCTCGCTCAGAATCTCTGCAGTCTGACGCGCACGCATCAGAGGGCTGGTCCAGATCGCATCGAGCTTCGGCAACAAGGCCCGCAATCCCTGCGCGACCTCACGCGCCTGGACCTGCCCCGCCTCGGTCAGTGGACGCTGCTCGTCGTCGCCACTCACCAGCGCATACTCCGCGCGATCCATCGCTCGCGCATGCCTAACGATGAGCACCCTCATCAAAACCCCGCCCCTACATGATGACGACACGATGCACGGCGGCGATGACCGAGGATCGACGCAGCTACTTCTCGAACCACGATTCAGGATTGACTGGCTTGCCATCCTTCCGGATCTCGAAGTAAAGCCCTGGGCCCGAAATGGAGCCCGTTTCGCCTACTGTGCCGATCACCTGTCCCGCCAACACGGTATCCTTCGGCCGCACCGCGACCTCCGCCAGATATCCGGACACAGTGGTGGTTCCGCCACCGTGATCCACCATCACCATCTGGCCGTAGCCACGTACGTAATCTGCAAAGATCACGCGACCCGCTCCGACAGAGCGCACCGGCAGCCCGAGGTCCGCCTCGATCTCGATGCCCATTCGCTGAGTGGTGGTCCTGTATTCCGAGTCCACCTGCCGCCCGAAGCGAAAGCGGACATCACCGGAGACCGGCCTCGGCACGCGCCCCCGCTGCAGTCCAGCGGACTGTACCTGCATACGATCGCCGTCGCGACGAAGCTGCTCTTCGAGACGCTCCGCAAGCTCTCGGAGCTCCTCTGCGACCCGCAAGGATCGATCCGCGCGCGTTCTCAGTAGGTCTTCGAGATTGCGCCGTTCGACGAGCTTCTGCTTCTCGGCCTGCTTTCGCTTGAGGTACTCCGCCTCGGTTCCCTCGATTTCTACGACGAGGCCGCGCGCCTCACGCTCTTTGGCGGCCCACTGCTCGCGCAAGACTCCGTACTGTTGGAACAGGCGCGCATCCTCCGCGAGGACCCGCTCCATGCTTGCGTACAGGCGCAGACCGGCCTGAAGGTCACGCGCCGCGTACATGACAGGCACACCGCGGGCGCCGCGTGCCTTGTACAAGGCCACCAAGCGCGCATCGAGCGCCTCCCGAGCGTCGGTCAGCTTCGCTTCGATCTCCTCGAGCGCAGCTCGGGCATCATCCAGCGCGCGCTCAGCCTTCTTCTGACGCCGCTTCAGGTCGCGCTGGCTCCGGCGCGAACGGATGACCTCGAGATCGATCGCCTCGAGCTCCGCGCGATACCGCTCGGCTTCGCGCTTGAACGCCTCGGCTTCGGCCTCGCGGTCCGCGGCCTCTTGGCGCGCCGCCTCGATCCGGTCCCGAGTATCGTCCGCCTGGACGGAGCTCGCAGCGACTCCGTACCCAACGACGGCTGCGCCAGCTGCCAGCGACAAGGCCCACCTCGACCAGCGGCGGCACATAGGGTGGCCGGCGGACACTCCGAAGGCCCCTCTCATACCGGCTCCAAGGACCGGCCGATCGCCGGCAGATCGAAACGATAGAGCCCGTAGAGCACAGCGGTCCCCGAGGCGGCGCCGATCCCCCCTTCAAACGCCGCGTGGAAATAGAACGGAAGCGGGACGCAGAAGACCCCGGCCTCTATGAACCGCTGGATCTCGATCTCGTCTGCACGCGCATGCACTGCCAGCCTGACAGTACAGCCGCCAAGAACGGATCGCACGGGGAAGCTGCTGAGGCCGGGGAGTCCGCCGGTCTCCATCACGCGCAGGCCGCCCGCGTACGTGCCGCCGAGCGGCACGGAGCCGAGCAGCAGACACAGGCGGTTCCGATCGAGGCCCGTTGGACCCTGAACGAATCGAATCCCCGCTCAGTGGTCGGCGAACCAACGTTCTGCGAACACGTCGAAACGCGGCGTGCCTTCACTCTTCTCGAGATTGCGCTGGTCGAACCCGAACAGTGAGAACCCCGCCTGTGCCAAGCGGAATGCTCGGGCCTCTCTCGATCCGATTTCCGCATGGCCCCGCACTCCCCTGAAGAAGGAGCGTCACTCTGTTGCTGCGAGGGGGTTCCTCGATTTGCATCGGATATCCGCGTATCAGAATCTGCCGCCGGAGTTCTGCCGGACCATCTGGTGAGTCTCCAACGCAGAGAACCCATTCGAGCAAGAGTCGTGGCTGCCCCACGAGTCCGCGTATTCGCTGATCTACAGCACCCGGCTCGTACCCAGGATCCAAAGGAGTTCGAATGTACCCGAAGCCGATTGACCGAGAGCTGTCGAGTCCTGAGCGGCGCTCCCGCTGCCGTCCATTGTTGCTGATTGGAGTGATCCTGTTCGCTACACCAGTAGTTCAGGCACAGCTATCGGTGCCACCGCCCCCTGGAGTCGAGATTCCCGAACGCAAGGAGTGCGACGTCTGCAGACGCATCCTCGAGCTAGAGGGAGAGATGTGCGACCTGAACTTCATGGAGTGCCAGGAGAAGGCCAGTTGCGAGGACGCTGACGACGGCAGCAGGATTCCGAACTGCACACCACCGAAAGACCCCATCGCGGCACTCATCGCTTGCACCAACACAAAGAACCTCTGCCTGACTGGGGCTGGACACATCGCCCTCGACTGCGTCAAGGTCTGCAAAGAGGGCAAAGCCTTCGAGCGGCCGACGGAGATCTCTTGTCCCGCGCCGAATCCCTTCAACCGGGGTCCGATTCCGAATCAGAGCCTGAACAGGGCGTTTCTCGACTTCACCTGCAACTTCCCCCCCATTGCGATCAATGGTCCCATCTTCATCCCTCCCCTCGGCTCTCCGATCATTCTCGATCTCGGTGAGCCTGGCTTGGCACTCACGGGTCTCGACGATCCGGTCTTCTTCGATATCGATGCCGACGGGTCCCCGGAGATGGTCGCTTGGACCGCCGCAGAAGCAGAAGATGCCTTCCTCGTCTTCGATCGGAACAACAACTGGATCGTGGACGATGCGATGGAACTGTTCGGAGATGCCGTGACCCTGCGAGACGGAACGACCTCGATGCATGGGTATGAAGCGCTCGCCGAATTTGACCAGCCCGAACGCGGTGGCAACGGAAACGGATTCGCGGACACCGGAGATCCTGGGTTTTGGAAGCTCCGACTCTGGACGGACAAGAACCACAATGGAATCTCAGAAGAGGGTGAGCTGGAGCTCCTCATCCGTCAGGGAATCTTTTCGATCAGCTTGATTTTCGAAGAAGGAAGCGAAATCGACGCACACGGAAATGTGTTTTCGTTTAGAAGTCCTGCATTCGCGCTCGACTGGCGAGGAATTCGCAGAGTCGAGACTACGGATGTATTCTTCCGATTGCGCGAGCTCGAGGATGCGACGCTCGATCTCAATCGACCAAACACGAACCCTTAGCCGAAGTGTTCGATCGCCCAGAGCGCGAAACCCGCGAGCGGACGATCGGCTCGGGCTTCGTCCTATTCTCGGCGGCGCTCGGTGGGATAATGCCCACCGAGCGCATGCGGGACAGCACGTGCGGGACGGCAGTCCCGCGCTGCTCGGCGAAAGCCCTGACAAATTCGCGTGGATATGACATTCCAGTGAATTCGTCCCGAAGCATCTTCGCAAAGTTCGTCGATCTCTCTAACCTAGCTGGGTGGCCACGCAACTGCTGATTGCAGATCCTGACCGCGCGATCCAAAGACAGATCGAAGAGAGCTTTGAACGCGAGGGATTCGTGACGCGAATCGTGGAGACGGGCCTCGATGCGTTGGCTTCGATCTTTCAGGGCAGTATCGACCTCGCCGTCATCGAGCTGACTCTGCCGGACATCTCGGGATACGACGTCTGCCGGCGCGTTCGCTCGAATCGCACGATCTCCAGGCTTCCGATCATCATCTACTCTTTGCGTGCCCTCGAGTCGGACCGGATCGCGGGGCTCGAGGCCGGTGCCGACGACTACCTGACCAAACCGCTCAACATGCGAGAGCTCTGCTTGCGAGCGCGCGCAGTGTTGCGACGTACGCCACCCCGAGTCCACCGATGCTTCGAGCGGGGCGGAGTCCACCTGAATCTAGATGCGCACCGCTGCCAGGTGGAAGGACGAGAGGTCCAGCTCACGGTCCGAGAGTTCGAGCTCCTGCGAGTCCTGCTCGAGCAGCCCGGCCGACATCATTCCCGCGAGTCCCTGCTCTCGGAAGTCTGGGGCGAAGAGGGACGGGCGGGGCTCCGAACCGTAGACGCGCACATCAGTCGCCTGCGAAACAAGCTGGGAGAACCCGGGCTGCTGATCCAAACAGTACGCGGTGCCGGCTACCGCTTCGCACAACCCAGGCCAGAGGGCTCCGGACGCTCCAGCCGAGCCTCACTGGACTCCAGTGAGGCGTCCGCCTACTAGGCGCCCGCTCGCTCCCGGCGCGCCTCTTGGAACCCGACGTGTCTTGGAATCCGGCGTGCGCCTCAGGCGTCGGGGGTGATTCCGACGTTGGCGATGTCCTCTCCCTTCGGTCGCATCGCATCGAGCCGGTCGCCGCGCACCGCGAAGTAGGTCGAGTCCGCGATGTGTGTGCACAGATCGCCGGCTCGTTCGAGATTCTTGGCAACGAACATCAGGTGCGCGCATGCAGAGATCTTGCGCGGATCCTCCATCATGTAGGTGAGTAGCTCGCGGAAGACAGCGGAGTGCCAGTCGTCGATCTTCTCATCGCGTCGCCAGACTTCCACCGCGAGTTCGGCATCCTGGGTGATGTACGCCTGCATCACGCGCTGGATCTGGTCGACCACGAGCTCGCCCATGGAGGGCAGACTCGGCAGTCCATCGATACGAGGCAGGGTGCGACCGACATAGGCGCGCTTCGCGATCCCCTTCGCCAGGTCTCCGATCTTCTCTAGATCGGCAGGAATCTTGATCGCTGCAACGATGGCGCGCAGATCCGCCGCCATCGGCTGACGCAAGGCCAGGAGTGTGACCGCATCCTCTGCGATCTGCCGATCGAGTGCATCGAGCTCCAGGTCTCTCTCGATGGTGCGCGAGGCCAGCTCCTCGTTGCAGGTGCGAACAGCGACGATCGCGTCGGAAAGCTGTGATGCCGCTTGCTCGCCCATGCGAGCAATGCACTTGCGCAATCGCTCGAGCTCACCCTCGAACGCCTCTACGATATGCCTCGTCATCGATGCATCCTCCCGGCTCGCCCAACTAGCCAATACGGCCGGTAATGTAGTCATTGGTTCGCTCGTCTCGCGGATTGGTGAACATCCTCTCCGTCGCGTCATCCTCTACGAGCACGCCCAGGTGGAAGAATGCGGTGCGATCAGAGACCCGTGCCGCCTGCTGCATCGAGTGCGTGACGATCACGATCGTGAAATTCGAACGCAGCTCGTCGATCAGCTGCTCGATCTTTGCGGTCGCGATCGGATCCAGGGCCGAGCACGGCTCGTCGAGCAGGAGCACGCGCGGCTTGACGGAGATCGCACGCGCAATGCAGAGCCGCTGCTGCTGCCCTCCGGAAAGGCCGGTCGCCGGCTCGTGCAGCCGAGATCGAACCTCGTCGATCAGGCCGACGCGCTCGAGCGCGCTGTGCACCAGCCCCTCGAGCTCCTTCGCAGTAGACACCAGCCCGTGCAGCTTGGGTCCATAGGCGACGTTGTCGAAGATCGACTTCGGAAACGGATTGGGCTTCTGGAACACCATTCCGATGTGGCTGCGCAAGCGTACGACGTCGAGATCCGGCGCGCAGATGTCCTTGCCGTCGAACTGGATCGAGCCTTCGACCCTACAAATCGTGACCACGTCGTTCATGCGGTTGATGCAGCGCAGGAAAGTGGACTTGCCGCAACCCGACGGTCCGATCAGCGCAGTGACCTGATTTCGCGGAATCGATAGCGAGACGTCGAACAACGCCTGTTTGTCGCCATAATAGACCGAGACCTTCTGCGCTTCGATCTCCGTGTGGGCCGTCAGGGATTTGTCCTGCTGCTTCAAGGCCACGCCTCCGATCAGAGCTTGCGTCGCGGGCTGCATGGCTCTCCGCTCTGGGTGAACGCTCACATGGGACGCAATGGACGAGGTGCCGAAATCAGCGTCTACCATTGGTGTTCGAACCTCCTGCGTAGGAATACAGCCAACAAGTTCATGACGATCAGGAATGCCAACAGTACGATGATCGCGGCCGCAGTCTTCTCCTCGAAGGCGCGCTCGGGTGCATCTGCCCAAAGAAAGATCTGTACTGGTAGCACCGTCGCGGGAGAGCTCACCGCGCCCGGGATGTCGACGATGAACGCCACCATACCGATCATCAGGAGCGGAGCTGTCTCGCCGAGCGCCTGCGCCATTCCGATGATCGTGCCGGTCATCATTCCGGGCATCGCCAGAGGCAGGACGTGATGCAGAACGACCTGCAGCTTGGAGGCCCCCATGCCGAGCGCCGCGTCTCGGATGGACGGAGGTACCGCCTGTATCGCTGCGCGGGATGCGATGATGATCGTGGGCAGGGTCATCAATGCGAGCACCAGTCCGCCCACGAGAGGCGCAGAACGCGGCAGCCCGAAGAAGTTCAGGAACACCGCCAACCCGAGCAGACCGAACACGATGGAAGGTACCGCAGCCAGATTGTTGATGTTGACCTCGATCAGGTCCGACCAGCGATTTCGAAGCGCAAACTCTTCGAGGTAGATCGCCGTAGCCACGCCGATAGGGAAGCAGAGAATCAAGGTCACGGACAGGGTCAGGAACGATCCCACTACGGCCCCCCAGACACCGGCCAGCTCGGCCTCGCGGCTCGCACCGCCGCCAAGAAAGTACCAGTTGAGGGTTCGCGACACGAGTCCGCGCGCATCGAGCGCATCCAGCCAGGCAATCTCCTTGTCTCCGAGCACGCGATCACCCTCAGGCAGGCTGGCGTCGATCTTGCCCTTGTAGTAGAGGTCGCTGTCGTCATCGAGCGGAAGGGTCACGGTCTGTCGGGTTCCCAGCAGATCGAGATCCTGCTCCACCCGCGTCCGCAGCTCGAAGGCAGCGCCCGAACTGACCAGACCGAGCAAGTCTCGGCGATCACGCCGGCCGCTCACGTTCGGAAACTGCTCCTGCAGCGCGGCGCGCACCCAGCGCGCGTAGTTCCCACCGGCGATCTCATCGGGAGTCGGAGAGTCCGAGAGCCCAGCAGCCTCGGGGTCGAAGTCGATCTCGAGCTCGACCACGTGTTGCGTGAAGCCACCGATGCCATCCACGACGATACTTCCGAGCAACCCCACGAGCGCAGCGGAAGCGGCCGCGATCGAGAGCAGCCCATACAGCTTGAAGCGGGCGGCCGCACGGTGGCGCCGCCGCCAGCGTAGGTCGCGCTGCGCTTGGCGGAGCGGCTCACTCATACTGCTCCCGATACTTTCTGACCGTATGCAAGGCCAGCACGTTCAGACACAAGGTCAGGGCGAACAGCACCAGCCCCAGCGCGAATGCAGCCAAGGTCTTGGCGCTGTCGAACTCCTGATCGCCGGTCAGGAGACCTACGATCTGCACGGTCACCGTGGTGACCGCCTCGAATGGATTGGCAGTGAGATTTGCCGCCAGCCCCGCCGCCATGACGACGATCATGGTCTCACCGATCGCACGCGAGGCGGCCAACAGGATCGCCCCGACGATCCCCGGGAGAGCCGCAGGCAGGACGACCTGCCGCACCATCTCCGCATGCGTCGATCCCATGGCCAGCGCGGCATCGCGGAGTGCCTGTGGCACCGCTCGAATGACGTCGTCCGAGAGCGACGAGACGAAGGGGATGATCATCACTCCCATCACCAAGCCAGCCGCCAGAGCACTCTCCGATGCCGCGTCGATCCCGATCGACTCCCCCATGCCCCGCACGATCGGCGCAATCGTGAGCGCGGCGAAGAAGCCGTATACGACCGTGGGAATCCCCGCGAGGATCTCCAGCAGCGGCTTGATGATCCCCCGGGTACGCGAGCTCGCATATTCACACAGGTAGATGGCAGAGAAGAGGCCCGTCGGAACCGCGACACAAAGCGCGATCGACGTAATCAAGAAGGTGCCTGCGAACACAGGAATGGCGCCGAATGCACCGGAGGAACCGACCTGATCGGCTCTCAGAGCCATCTGTGGGCTCCACGTCAGCCCGAAGAAGAACTCCAATGGGGAGACGCGGCTGAAGAAACGGCCCGCTTCGAAGATCAGGGAGAGCACGATTCCGATCGTGGTCAGGATCGCCAAGGTGGAACAGCTCATCAGCATCCAACGCACCCAGCGCTCGACATGCACGCGCGCAGGGAAGCGGCGAGCGACGCGGCTCTGAGCGGCGCTGAAGCCGGCTCCAACCAGGATTGCGCTCCCGACCGCCAGGCCGATGCTACTCATGCGCGAGTAGCGGCCCATCGAAGCGGCGGCAGAGGTGAGGAAGTCGTCGGGCGGGACGCTGGCGATACCACCCGTCGCGAGCGCCCGCGCGTTGCGCAGCAGCAGATCGATCTCTTCTGAGCTGAGCCGCGCGACCTCTTGGGGAAGCCCGGCGAGCACGGCCCAGTCGACCAGACTCCCCTGCAGCATCCACCAAAGCGCGATGAAGCCGAGCGCCGGCAGCGCGCAGGCGAGGGAAACGAACGCGCCGTGGTAGTTCGGCTGTGCCGAGAGCTCCCAAGGACGACCGCCCGCAAGCTGGAGCGCGCGACTGCGCCCCGCGAAGTACGCGGCGACTACCGCAGCGCTCAGTGCAGCGAATACGAGCAGGGGCATCGCGCGAATCCCTTCGCCAGCGCGCCTCGGACTACTTCCCCGCGGCTACGTCGAGGCTCTTGAGAGGCTTCAGAGCCGCCGTATCGTCACGTAGCTTCGAGAGCTCCGCAGAAGGGAGAGGAATCAAGCCCTTGTCGGCCAGGTATCCATCCTCACCCGCAGCTCGGTCGCTCAGGAATTCCGCGGTGTACTCGGCGATCCCCGGGATCACACCCACGTGGGCCTTCTTGACGTAGAAGTACAAGGATCTCGAGATCCCATACTCGCCGGACGCAATGTTATCGAACGACGGCTCTATGCCGCCAACCGTGTTCCCGCGCAGTTTGTCGGCGTTCTGGTCCAGGAACGAGAAGCCGAAGATTCCGAGCGCGTCGCGATTCTTTTCGAGCTTCTGAACGATCAGATTGTCGTTCTCGCCCGCTTCGACGTACTTGCCGTCCTCACGGACCGATCGAGCCACCTTCTCGAAGGCCTTCTCGTCGTCCTTCCGAAGCTTGGCGAGCATGTCGAGCTCCTTCGCACCACCTTCCATCGCGAGCTCCACAAACGCGTCGCGAGTGCCCGAGGTCGGCGGCGGTCCGAGCACCTCGATCTCGATCGCCGGCAGCTTCGGATCGATCTCGTTCCACTTGGTGTAAGGGTTCGGGACGAGCTTGCCGTCGACCGGAACCTCCTTCGCGAGCGCCAAGAAAATCGTGCGCTTCGTCAGCTCGAAAGGCTTTCCTTGCTTGGAATTGGCCAACACGATCCCGTCGAAGCCCACCTTGACCTCGACGATCTCCTTCACCCCGTTTCCCGCACATGTGTCGATCTCCGACTGCTTGATGCGGCGCGAGGCGTTGGTGATGTCCGGAGTCTCTGCGCCGACGCCCGCACAGAAGAGCTTCAATCCGCCGCCCGAACCCGTACTCTCGACCACCGGGGTGCCAAACTTGGTGCTCTTTCCGAACTGCTCTGCGACCGCCGTCGAGAACGGGAAGACCGTCGACGATCCCACGATACGGATCTGGTCTCGCGCAAATGCCGGACCAGAAACCAGGAGGCTCAGAGCCCCAACCGTTACGATGTGACTGAAGTTTCGCATGGTACTCCTCTAGATTCGTGACGAATCCAAGCGACGCACCGGAAGATAGCCAGACCCGGCGGTGGAGGAGACACGTGGTAGAGGCGATTTTGTGACGTTTCTGCGACGAAGATCAGTGTGAGATCTGCGCCCGGCGGCGCAGAATTCCGAATTGGGTGTAGGATTCCGACTGAAGGGATGTCACCATCGTGCGACCGCAACGACAGCCATCTACCCAGCCACATCCGCGTACCGATTCAGGTGCCGATGCGGAGCTCGAGGGCCACTCCGTGCGCTTACGACGCTCACTCGACCTGCGTGGCACGGAGAACTTGCGGCTGCATGCATGGGTGTCGGGCGGAGAGCCGGACGCGCAGCTGGATGCGAGCCCACAGAGCTCGTGCGCGGCCACCGGGGAGCCCGAGTCCGCGACACCCCCCGAGGCGCGCACAGTGCTCTTGCTCCACGGGTTCGGCGACCACAGCCGCATCTGGGATCCTGTCCTACCGGCAATTCCTGAGGCGATGCGCACGGTCGCCCTCGACCTGCGCGGCCACGGAGACTCGGACTGGTCGCCGAGTGCGGACTACACACGCAGGAGCTTCGCTGCGGACCTCGACCACGCGATCCCGAGCCTCCTGTCCACGCAGCCCGTGGTGCTGATCGGCCACTCCCTGGGAGGATCGCTCGCGGTCGAGTATGCCGCGAAGCACCCTCGAGCCGTGGCCGCACTGGCGATTCTCGACGTAGGGCCGCGGGTCAGCCGCAGCGCGATGCAGCGACTGACCCGAAGCTTTCGGGAGGAGCCGCAGAGCTTCCCAGATCAACGGAGCTATGCACGCCACTTGCGGCGCCGCTACTGGCTCGCCCGCCAACCGGCACTCGAGGCGTTCGGGGCCCATGGCGCGCGCACGCACGAGGATGGCGCGGTGACGACGAAGCTCGACCCGACGGCCTACGGCATGCTGGGCGATCGCACGCCCGGGAGAGACATGTGGAGCGAGCTGGCAGAGATCGCGTGCCCGACTCTCGTCCTGCGCGCCCGGATGTCCGCTGTACTGAGCCGGGATGTAGCTCGACGCATGGCCGAAGAAGTCTTGGCTCGGGGAGAGCTCAGCGAGATCCCCGGCGCCGGACACGCTCTGCTCCTGGACAATCCCGAAGCCGTCCGCGAGGCGCTAGCCGACTTCCTGGGGCGCCTCGACCTACCCCGTCTGTAAGGAGCCTCTGTAGGAAGCAGGGTATGGGGAGCAGCGTGTAGGCGAGGCTGTCCGGAGCGTGGCCGCGGTCAGCCGCTCCGCGACTTGACGGGCCGAAACGGAGTGACCCAGCGCAGGAAGGGGCGCACACAGCGCGTCTGGATCCAGACACGCCCCTTGCCCGAGAAGCGACAGACCAGACCCTCGCCACCGAACAGGAACGACTTGACCTTCGACCGCACACCCAGTCCAGGCAGCACGGTCACGTCGTAGCGCAACGTCTCTTCGAACGCGACGACATAGCCGGTATCGACCATGTAGGAGTCACTGACCTCGATCTCCAAGATGGCGCCATAGCTGTTGAAGAACAGGTCTCCGGTTCCGCTCGCCCGCAACAACACGAGCCCTTCACCGCTGAAGAAGCCCTTCGCCCCCTGCCAGCTGGCACTGACCTCGACCCCGGGCCCGTGCGCCAGGAATGCACCGCGCTGTAGAAACAGCTGCTGATCCTGCAGAGGATAGTGCACCACGTCACCGGCGGGCCCCGGCGCCAAGGTGAGCTCGCGCGCAGCCTCTTGCGCTGTAAACGTGCTCATGACGAGGCTCTCCCCACCGAGTGCACGTCCGATGCTCTTGAGCACCCCACCGCGGAACCCTGCCTTGAGCTCGATCCCTGGCGCCATCGTGGCCATGGCGGATGGTTCCACGAAGATTTGCTGGCCCTTGTCGAGCTGGACGCAGAGCAGCGCAAAGTCTGGGCTGTGAATGATCTCGTGAGCGATCGCTTGCATGGAATCCTCTCGTGCCGTCGCGGCGGATCAACGCGGCCGTAACTTGGGGCCGATCAGCTTGCCGAACCCCGGAGGGTTGTGACTCTGACAGTAAAGCCTTCCGTGACCTCGAAACTTGCACACCAAGCCTTCGCCGCCGAGGAAGCTCCCGATCCAGCTCTTGCCGGCCTTCCCCATATCGAACTGGAGCGTATCCTCGAATGCGACGATGTGCCCCGTATCGACGACGTATCCATCCCGCACGTCGATCTCGTAGATCGCCCCGAAGCTGCTGAGCAGAATCTCCCCCTCGCCGCTGCACTTGACCCAGAATGCTCCCTCGCCGGAGAGCAGCGCACGCCCGACACCTTGGAAGCTCGCGTCGACGTTCACACCATCGGTCGAGGCGAGCCAGCTCGCCCCCTGCACGATGAGCGTCCCTTCCGTCAGGCGGTGGTGAACGATGTCGCCGAGCAGTCCGGGACCGATCAGCAAGGTCTGATCCGGTGCGCGCGCGGTGAAGTGATTCAGAAAGAAATTCTCGCCTGCGAACATGCGCTTGACGCCGGAGATGAACCCACCCTTCGCACCGCGAGGATGAGCCGACGTCTCGACCACCAAGCCCTCCGACATGGCGATCATCGCGCCCACCTCGCACGTCAGTCCCTCGCCGACGTCCAGTCCGATTCGCGCCGCCGATGCAGCCGGTCGGCATATGGTCTCGATCTTCACCTCGCCCTCACCCTTCTCGCGACGCCGCGGTTCATAGGTAACTATTGGTCCAAGCCGCCAATCCATCGAGCGCGCGCGTCTGCAGATACACCCTACCGGGCCCGCGCAGACGCGTCACCATTCCCTCGCCACTCAACAGGCTCGAAACCACACCCGAGGGCAGCCCGGCCCGCAGCGAGACCGAGGGCTCATAGGCCACCAGGTGACCTGTATCCACGATCAGCTCGTCCTTGATCTCACGTGAGAAGATGCTTCCGTATGCCCCGAACCACACTCGGCCAGTCCCACTCACGCACAGACGGAACAAGCCCTCGCGTCCAATGAAGCTCGCCAGACCGGCCCACCCGATCCCCAGGCTCACGCTCGGTTCGCACGCGAGAAAGGCACCCGGCTGCAGATACAGTGCCGTGTCATCGAGTTGGATCACCTCGATGTCTCCGGGAAGGGGCTGGGTGAGCACCACCTCCCCCTCGCTCTCGACGGAGAACGTATTCACGAAGAGCGACTCGTTTCCCAGGAAGCGACGCGCGAGTGCGGACATCGGCGCGCCGTTCAAGCGAGTCTCGACGTCGACGTTCGAGGACATGCTCGCCATCGCATCGGCCTCTGCGAGCAGCTGCTCCCCCTTGCCCAGCTTCACACGTAGGTTCGCGAACACGGGCTTGTTGCGGATCTCAACTTCCATCGGCTTCCTCCGAAGACTGTTCCCCTATACCGAGGCGCTCTCGCAGTTCTTTGAAATCCAAGTCGAGCGCGCGGCTGGGACCCGAACTCGAGTCGGCGATCAACGCCTCGATCGACGCAATGCGCTCGCGTGGATCAGGATGCGAGCTCAGCCACGATGTCGCCGCAGGCAGCTCGTCCTGCTCCTCGGCGAAGCGTTCGAAGATCTGGATCAGACCGCGCGGGTCGAGCCCGCTCTCGAGCATGAGACGCACACCCTCGCGATCCGCTGCGCGCTCCTGGTCGCGACCGTAGCTCGTGAGGGCCCCCTGCTGCACGAGCTCGATCGCCAGCGCCGAGACTCCGCCCACGTCGCCCAACAGGATCTGCACGGCCGCGGCCAGTCCGAGAGCCTGTCCGATTCTCTGGACTCCGTGACGCAAGGTGACGTGCGCGATTTCGTGCGCGAGCACTCCGGCGACGGCATCGATGCTCTCGGCTTCACGGATCAGGCCGGTGAAGATCACGATCTGTCCACCCGGGAGAGCGAACGCGTTCACCGTGCTCGCGTCGACCACTTGGATTCTGTAGTCGAAGTCGCCCTCGGCGTGCTCTGTCAGGCGCCCCACAAGCTTCTCGACACTGGCCGTGACGACGGGATCGTCGACGACGGGCCCACCGAGCTCGGTGGTCTCGATCGCGACCTTTCCGACCTTGTCATCAATGCTCGTGGGCAGCGCGAGCAGTGCGGCCCGACCGGCCACCTTCACCCCCTGGAGTCCACCCACCAAGAGGAGCAGCACCGCCACTAATCCGAGCACGCGCAGCGCTCGGTGTCTCGAGCGCTTGCTGCGGTCGCGTTCTCGGATCTCGTGCACCTTCGCGGCAAGCACGGAAACGGTCGCCAAAGCGTCTCCGAACCCGGGCGCTTCGGAATAGAACGTGAGGGCACCGTCGCCCGATCGGACGAACCACATCCGACCACTGGCCCCTCCGAGCTCGACCTCGCACGCCTCGGTCGCCAGCTCGAAGCACTCACCACCACGAGTCTGCGCGCGGACGCGCCCAGTCTCGACCTCGATCTGTGCTCCCGCGCGGCCCCCGTCGAGCTCGTCACAGAAGACCCCCCCTCTGAACTCGGGCATGGCGGTCAGTGTAGCTCGCACTCTCGCGAACTCCCATCGCGCCCGCGCGCACCCGCGTGGCGGACCTCGGTTCTTCTCACGTGTTTGTCGCGAACTCGTCGATCTGTAGCGATCGACCCCGCCCAGGCCGAAGCCTCCAACTCTTCCGAGAGCTGCGCTTCGGGGACCTGGCCAGCTTTCACATGCTCGACACCCGGCAGTTCCGGAGCGACCAACCAGCTGGGGACGGCTTCGCTTCCTGGAACGGAGCCTGAAGCGCTCTCGCGCGACATGGAACGTGATTGCACAGCAGGTGATGATGGCGCGCTGGAATCTGGTCGAGTCCGCGCGGCTCATGGTGCTCGATGATCCCGCCATTCCCGACGGGCTCAAGCACGCAGTCGCCACGCTCGTCGACCGCGTGGATCACGTCCACAACGTAGACGCCTGGGACGGAGCACCTGCGGCGTGTGCACGTCGATCAGCTCGACGTTCGGCAGTTTGAATCCCCGCACGACACACACGAACGTGCACGCGAGCGTCGTGCGCGACAACCCACACATCGCCTACTTCAATGGTCTATACCGAGGCTACTGCGTCTGCGACGTGGATCGCACGCGCTGGCGTACGACTTTCCGCAGCATCGGCACTCCCGCCGACGCGCTTTCCTCGGACGAGCTGTCGTTGGTGCCCCGCAGGGCGTCGGAGCTTTCGACTGATGCATACTTGGAGATTCGCGCCGGATTTCACCACCCCGGCGTAGGCGGAAAGATCGAGAGGGTGTACGCACGACCCGTTCCCCTCTGGGCACGGAACGTCTAAGGTAGGGGCCAAGATGCCTACGCGTCCCCACTCCCCTGCACCGGGTCCAGCTGTGTCCACACGCAGCTCGGGTCCGCAACCAGCCGATCCCGAGCTGCACGCCGAGCTACGCACCGAGATCGCGCGTGCGCGTACGCTCCCGCTGTCCGAACCCTGGGTGCCTTCGCACAGGAATGTCGGCAGCCTGCTCGAACGACAGACACGCGCGCACCCAGATCGACTCTACCTCGCCTTCCACGCTGCGGATGGAGAACAGATCCGTACGCTCACCTACGGTGAGCTCGGAGACCAGGTCTCGCAGACTCGTACCTGGCTCCGAAGTCTCGGCGTGACTCCAGGCGCACGTGTCGCGGTTCTAGCGGGCAACCTCGACTATGTGATCCTCGTCTATCTGGGCGCTTGGTCCCTGGGGGCTTGCGTCGTGCCAGTGAATGCCTCGGAGTCGGAAGAACGGAAGGCGTTCATACTACAGGACGCACACGCAGGTTGGCTCCTCGCCGAATCGGAACACCTCAAGGAAGCCGAACGTCTGACGCAGCGCCTCGGCCTGGTCCTGGTTCACCTCTGCGAGCCCGGCACGCCGAGCCGGTCAGCCGAGCTGCCTCGCTTCCCGCAGGACCTCTCCAACGAGCCCTCCACGGATGCGCTCGACCCAGGACTCGATGCCGCCGACTGCGAGGCACTCCTGGTCTACACCTCGGGAACGACGGGGCCTCCCAAGGGCGTCCTGCTCGATCAGCACAACCTGCTCGCGGATGCGGACGCGATCGTCTCCTGGCAAGGCTGGTCCCCAGCAACGCGTGCGCTCTGCGTGCTCCCGATCCATCACGTGAACGGGATCGTCGTCTCACACCTGAGCCTGCTCTACGCGGGTGGCTCGGTCGTGCTGTGTCGACGCTTTCGCTCCCAGACATTCTGGGGGCTCGTTCGGTCCCAGAACATCACCACCACGTCCCTCGTGCCCACCTTGCTCGAGTTCTTGCTGGACACCAAAGCGGAGCGAGCGCCCGAGGC
Organism: Pseudomonadota bacterium; assembly: GCA_003247575.1. Lineage (GTDB taxonomy): Bacteria > Myxococcota_A > UBA9160 > SZUA-336 > SZUA-336 > SZUA-336. The sequence continues at coordinate 80,171 of QJZC01000044.1, read as the reverse complement.
GGCAGCGACACTTTCCAGCGTGCTTTGTGGCGCTGGCCCGCTACGCGTGGACACCGCCCTGCGCTTCGAGGAACGCTTCGGGATCCCACTGATTCACGGGTACGGGCTGTCCGAGACGACCGGCTACAACTGCCAGCTCCCGCTGGATCTTAGCGATAACGAGCGCCTGACCTGGCTTCGCGACTACGGATTTCCATCGATCGGGTGCGCTCTACCCCACCACGAGCTGCAGATCCAGTCTCCCGACGGAACCCCCATGGCGGCCGAAGAGCGCGGTGAGATCTGCATTCGGGGTGAGGTCGTGTCCCGCGGCTACCTGGCCCGCGACGACGCCAACCGCACCTCCTTTCGCAACGGTTGGTTCCGCTCGGGCGATGAGGGATTCTTCGTCGATGCGGCGGATGGGCGCCGGTTCTTCTTCATCACCGGCCGCATCAAGGAGCTGATCATACGCGGCGGCGTCAACTACTCGCCCCTCGAGATCGACGAGGTTCTGAGCTCGCATCCTGGCGTGCACTTCGCACTCGCGATCCCATTCGAGAACCGATACTACGGAGAGGAGGTCGCCGCCTACGTGGTCCCCGAAGAGGGTGCCGAGCTCGATCGAGAAGTCCTCGAGCACTGGTGTAGCGAGCGCCTCGACTTCGCACGCTGTCCGAAGGTGATCTTCTTCGGAGACGAGGTCCCCTTCACGACGACCGGGAAGCCCCGACGCATCGAGCTGGCCGCCCGCCTGAAGACGCGGCTCGACGCCTACCGCGATACTCAATTTCGCGAGAGAACACTCCGAGCAGGGCACCCCCAGGACTAGCGGCCCGTATCCCCCGCGGCAGCCACCTCGGCGCTGAGCTATCCTGCAGAAATGGTCTCCAAGCAGGACATCCTCGAACGACTGCGGGCACGCGTAGCTGCCGACCTGGCCTCCCTCATCGAGTCACAGAAGCGAACTCAGGCGGGAGCAGTTCACGAGGAATCCCGTCCCGAGGACGACAAGGATACGCGCGCGATCGAGGCCAGCTACCTTGCGCGTGGGCTCGCGGAACGCGTCGAGAAGCTGCAACACGCCTCGGCGGCGCTCAGTGCGCTCCGACTGCGGAACTTCGGAGCAGAGGAGCCTGTCGCAGTGGGTGCGCTCGTCACCCTGAAGACGCCACAGCGAGAAGTCCTCTACTTCGTCGCCCCTGCGGCCGGGGGCTTCCGACTCGAGATCGACGGAACCCAGATCACCACGGTGACCCCGACGGCACCACTGGGCAAAGCCATGGTTGGGCTCAGCCTGGACGAAGAGGTCGAGTTCGAATCCCCGCATGGGCTGCAACACTACGAGATCGTAGACATCTGCTGATCTCGACGCATTGGACCTCCGGACATCACTCGATCACGTGTGATCGAGAATCGGCTTTGGGGCATAGGGCGCGTGGAGCGCTTCGAGCTCGGCTTGATCGAGCTTCAGCGAAACCGCCGCGACCGCCTCATCGAGGTGATGCGGCTTGGTTGCACCTACGATCGGGGAAGTCACTGCCGGATTCGCGAACTGCCAAGCCAGCGCAATCTGCGCATTCGACACACCACGCGCTGCAGCGACGCGGGTCACCGCCTCGACCACACGGAAGTCCTGCTCGCGGTAGTAGAGACGCGCGCTGAACTCATCCGTGCGCGCACGCTCCGTCTCGCCCTTCCCAGGTTTCGTCCGTCCTCCCGCCAGAAAACCGCGCGCGAGCGGTGACCACGGAATCACGCCGATCCCTTGATCGAGGCAGAGCGGAAGCATCTCGCGCTCCTCCTCCCGATACACCAGGTTGTACTGGGGTTGCATCGATACGAAACGCACCCAGCCGTTCCGCTCGCTGGTGGCCAGCAGCTTCATGAACTGCCATGCAAACATCGAGGAAGCTCCGATGTATCGCGCCTTTCCAGCGCGTACGATGTCGCTCAGCGCGTCGAGCGTCTCCTCGATCGGCGTACCGTGATCGAACCGGTGGATCTGGTAGAGGTCGACATAGTCCGTTTGCAAACGTTTCAAGCTTTCATCGATCGAGGCCATGATGTGCTTGCGTCCGAGCCCTTGATCATTCGGACCCGATCCCATCGCGCCTCGGACCTTGGTCGCAATCACCACGTCCTCTCGCTTCGCGAACTCGGCAAGCGCTCGGCCCGTGATCCGCTCGCTCTCGCCGAGCGAGTAGACGTCGGCCGTATCGAAGAAGTTGATCCCACTGTCGAGCGCCTGCTTGAAGTAGGGACGCGCCTGCTCCTCCTTGAGGAACCACGGCCGCATCTGCGGCGAGCCATACGACATACAGCCGAGGCAAATCCGCGAGACCTTCAGTCCTGTCCTACCGAGCCGAACGTAGTCCATGAGCCTCCTCCGTGACCCGGCCACTCTATCACAACGACCACTCGACCCGTCGCTTTGCAGGGATCGTCTCCCCACGAGCCCGATCGTCTCGGCTGGAGCCCCTGGGTGCGTCCCGCACGGAGCAACCGCAGCGAGCGCTGGCATCGATTGCTACGCTGGCTGCATGCGCGCAGTGATCTCTGGAGCAACGGGACTGGTGGGACGGGCTCTATTGGCAGAGCTCCCCGGCGCATCGGTGCTGAGCCGCAATCCGAGGTCGCTGTCGGGCTCGAGTTCCCCTGTCGGCGACACTTCCCGGGCGCCCCGGGTGCACGCCTGGAACCCCGAACTCGGCACCCCACCGGATGAAGCCCTGGAAGGCCTGGACACCGTTTTTCATCTGGCCGGCGAACCGATCGCATCGGGACGCTGGACCTCGCTCAAGCGACAACGAATCCGCGACAGCCGCGTCTTGGGTACGCGTCACCTGATCGCTGGGCTGGCCGCAGTCGAGGAACGGCCCAAGGTGCTGGTCTGCGCGTCGGCGGTCGGGTTCTACGGGGATCGCGGCGACGAACCGCTCGACGAGTCGAGCGGCGCCGGCAACGGATTCCTGGCCGAGGTCTGCGCAGCCTGGGAACACGAGGCGATGCTCGCGCAGGATCTGGGCATGCGCGTCGTCTGCCTACGGCTCGGGATCGTACTGAGCACGCGGGGAGGCGCCCTCGCACGGATGCTGGTTCCCTTCAAGCTGGGAATCGGCGGACGCCTCGGGGATGGCCGGCAGTGGATGCCCTGGGTTCATATCGACGACGTCGTTGGACTGCTGCTCTTCGCGAGCAAGCAGTCACTCGCGGGACCGGTCAATGCTTGCGCTCCCCATCCGGTTCGCAATCTGGAGTTCACGCGGGAACTCGCGCGCGCCCTTAAGCGGCCAGCCGTGCTCCCGGTGCCTGTCCTCGCGCTGCGCATGGCCCTCGGCGGGATGGGCGACGTAGCGCTCGCATCACAGCGCGTCGAGCCAAGAGTCGCACTCGAGCACGACTACCGCTTCGCCCACGCAGAGTTGCGCGGAGCCCTGGAGGACCTGCTCCGACGTGGAGCATAGCCACATCGCATGCGCACGATCGTCTGGTACCGAGGCAAGGACCTCCGTCTGAGCGACCACCCCCCCCTCCGACGAGCCCTTCTAGAGGGCGAGGTGCTTCCGTTGTTCATCCTCGATCCGAGGTTCGTGGCTCGCGATCGCGTCGAGCACCACACTCACCGAATCCAGTTCCTGTTGGACTCACTAGGCGAGCTAGCGGACGGACTCGCGAAGCGCGGTTCGAAGCTCCTGGTCCAGCGCGGGGATCCACTCGAACTCGTGCCCGAGCTGCTCGAGCGTTGGTCGGCCGACCGCATCGTCGCACACCGACGCGTCGAGCCGGGCGGACGCAAGGTCGACCGCAGCTTGCGCGCCCGGCTCGGAGAGCGCTTCGAGCTCTTCGAAGGGGAGACCCTGCTCGCGCCGGGACAGCTGCGCACCTCCCAAGGAGACCCCTATCGGGTGTTCACGCCGTTCTCTCGCGCGTTCATGGAGCGCTGCGAGATCGGCCTTCCGCTGCCGACGCCGCAGCGCCTGCCTGCCATTCCGGCTGCGATCTCGCGCGATAGCCTGGGCCTACCCAGCTGCGCGCAGCTCGGGCTCGACCCCAATCCCGCGATTCTATCTGGCGGCGAGCGCGCGGGCCGTGAACGCCTGCGCCGCTTCACGCGTGGGCCCGCCATGCGCTACGCGCGCGATCGCGATCGAATGGACAAGCTTGGGACGAGTCGCCTCTCTGCCGATCTCAAGTTCGGCACCGTATCGGTGCGTCAGGTCTGGACCTCGATTCAGGCTGCTCAGGCGGAGGCAACCGCTTTGGACCCATTCTGCCGCCAGCTATTGTGGCGTGAGTTCACCCACAATCTACTCTGGGAGTTCCCCAGGCTGCTTGCCGAGCCCTTCCGTCCGCAGTTCCGAGGCTTCCCCTGGTCCGCGGATTCGGAGCTCCTTTCGACCTGGCAGGAAGGGCGCACGGGCTATCCCATCGTGGACGCCGCAATGCGTCAGCTGCGCGTCGAGGGATTCATGCACAACCGCGCGCGCATGATCACGGCCAGCTTCCTGACGAAGCATCTGTTGATCGACTATCGCCTGGGAGAAGCGCACTTCATGCGCTACCTGACCGACGGCGACCCGGCCCAGAACAATGCCGGCTGGCAGTGGTCCGCAGGCTGCGGGTGCGATGCACAGCCGTACTTCCGCGTCTTCAATCCCATCACCCAGGGGCGCAAGTTCGACCCCGACGGTGCGTACGTGCGCCGATACCTCCCCGAGCTCGCACGCGTCCCCACGCGCTACATTCACGCTCCCTGGACCGCGGATCCGGGCGCTCTCGCCACAGCGGGCCTCCAGCTCGGCCGATCATTCCCATACCCGATCGTCGAGCACCGCACCGCTCGCGAACGTTTCCTAGCCGTAGCGTCGCAGTACCTTCGCGCCTGAGTCGGGAACCCGATGGACTCCTTCCCGGACGCGCTTCCGACCTACCGCAGCATCCTGCGCACGGCGTGGCCGATCATCCTGGCAAACGCTGCAGTGCCGATGCTCGGACTCACGGACGCAACCGTCATCGGTCAGCTGGGTTCAGTCTCCGACCTCGGGGCCATCGCTCTCGGGACCCTCGTGTTCAACTTCCTGTTCTGGGGCTTCGGCTTCCTGCGAATGGGGACGTCGGGGTTCACCGCACAGGCCGATGGAGCGCACGACGAAGCGGAGGTGCGTGCCACCTTGCTGCGCGCGCTCCTACTCGCAGCGGGTCTCGGATGGCTACTTATTCTGATGCGCGGCCCCCTAGGCACGCTCGCATTCTTCCTACTGAACGGCAGCGAATCGGTAGAGACGACCGCGCGAGAGTACTTCGAGATTCGTATCCTCGGCGCCCCCGCGGCACTGTCGATCTTCAGCTTGATGGGATGCCTCATAGGACTGGGCCAGAGTCGACGGCTCCTCTTCGTACAGCTGACGTTGTCGTCGCTGAATATCGTGCTCGACGTCCTATTCGCCGCAGGTCTCGGGTTCGGTGTGAGAGGCATCGCCTGGGGCACCGCGATCGCGGAGTGGGCCACCCTCGGGGTCGCCGGATACACGGTACATACTCTCTTGCTGTCCAGAATGAGCGACCAGGAAGATTTCTTCTCGGCGGCCCGCATCTTCGATGGCAGGAAACTGCGACACACATTGTCGGCGAATACCGACATCATGATTCGCACGCTGCTACTCGTACTCGCCTTCTCTTGGTTCGCGGATGCAGGCGCGCGTCTCGGAGACGTCGTGCTGGCAGCGAATCACCTACTGCTCCAGTTCGTATCGATCAGCGCTTTCTTTCTCGATGCCTACGCCTTCGTCGTGGAGTCGCTCGTCGGACGAGCTCTCGGTTCACGCCACTCCGTCTTGTTCCGGGTATCTCTACGCCGGTCCAGCGAGCTAGCCCTGGCGACCGCGGTCCTGCTGAGCGCCGGAATTCTCGCCCTGCACTTCACGGGGCTCTCCTGGTTCACTCGGCTCCCCCGAGTGGACGCGACCGCCACCCGCTTCGCGCCCCTGGCCGCGCTCTATGTCTGCGTCGCAGTAGCGGCGTTCCAGCTAGACGGTGTCTTCATCGGGGCACTCCGAACTCGACAGATGCGAAATGCGTCGGCCCAAGCAACCGCTGCGTTCGGAGCCATCCTCTGGCTAGCGGCAGACGGACTGGACAACACGCGTCTGTGGCTGGCCTTCATCGCCTATGCGCTCGCTCGAGCGGTCACTCTCCTACGCTACCTGCCACGACTCGAGCGATCCATGGGCGACGGCCCCCAAGACGCTTGCGAACCGATTCCCGAGTAGAATCACCCTTGGACGGATTCTGCGTGGGTCGCGGCAGACGTACGCGCCGCAGGGAGTCGTCGATCCCCCCGCGGCGCGGAAGGTCCGCCCGTTGTTCGGCACCGCCAGGGTCGTAGCCACCCAGAGTGCCGCCTGAGGCGGAGCTACAGCTTCGAGCGAATCTTCTGATAGCCTTCCTGGAGCGCCGTCACGACCTGCTGCAGCGCCGCCGCTACCTCACGTGCAGACTCGATCGACGCCTTTTCGAGCTCCTGCCGCTTCTGCTCCGCTTCCTGCCAGCGGCGCTCTGCATCTCGCCATAGATCCTTCACGTCCATGGCGCCCAGATTCGCCTTCACCCGCAGCTCGTCCCTCAGCGTCTTGAGCGACTGGAGATCTTCTTTCACCTTCTCTACGAAATCTGCCATGGGGCCTCCTTGAATATGGCTGTGAAGCGTGGTTCAGCATCGAACGTGCCAGGGGCGTCTGCGCGCCGAGCGCACAGCTGGCGCCTTCCAGACCGCTCATGGGCACGGCTCAACGGGACATTTAACCACATTAGGTCCGAATGTGAGTCCTCGAGGGGCAGCTTCGGGTCAGCCCACCATGCCCGAGCGGTCGAAGGCCACATGAGGGGCCAACCACTCACCTCACGACCGAAAGGCGGTTCGGCGTGACGGCTGCCCAACGGCTAGGCAGCTGCGCAGCCGGCCTCGGCCTGCTGACCGTCATCGGCTCGATCGGCTTCCGTTTGATCGAGGGCTACACCTGGATCGACGCGCTCTACATGAGCGTGATCACACTCTCGACCGTGGGATTCGGCGAGGTCTACCCCCTGAGCCCAGAGGGCCGCCTATTCACCACGGGGCTGATCATCGTCGGAGCCGGCGCTGCGGTGTACCTGCTCTCGACGATTGCAGAGCTGCTCATCGCGGGCACCCTGCGAGACTTGATCCAAAGGAGGAACATGCAGCGCTCCATCGCTCGCCTGACGGATCACATCATCGTGTGCGGCTTCGGCCGCTTTGGACGTGTGGTCGTCGAAGAAATCGATCCAGAACAGCGCGCGGTGGTCGTCATCGAGATCGACCCTGCTCGAGAGGCCGAGCTCACGCGCTCGGGATGTCTGTTCGTCCTGGGCTCCGCCCTCGAGGACTCCGTCCTGCGCGAAGCCGGCGTCGAACGAGCGCTGGATCTGGTGGCCTGCACGCCGTCGGACTCCGACAACCTGTTCATCACCCTGTCGGCGCGCGAGCAGAATCCTTCTCTGCGCATCCACGCACGCGCGGAGAGCGAGGCCGCGATCCGACGCTTGCGAACTGCAGGCGCACAGCAGGTGATCTCGAGCTATCAGATCGGCGCCCAACGGATCGCGGCGTCCATTCTGCGCCCATCCGTCGTGGACTTCCTCGAGATCGCCCGCCCGCGTCGGGGCGGTGAGGTCGACCTCGAAGAGGTTCGAGTCGCGCTCCACAGCAGCCTGGTAGACGCCATGATCGGCGACATCGAAGAGACCACGATCCGGATCGTCGCACTCAAGCGGGGCGGGGAACGCATCGAGCTGGTGCCCAGCCGTGAGACACAGATTCGTGGCGGAGATCACCTGGTCGTCATAGGCGAGAGGGATAGCCTGACCAAGCTGGCCCAGCGGGCTGCGGAGCCGGCCTAGCGTACTGCGCGGCGCACCTAGCCCGCCCTCGCACCTCGGCTGAATGACTAGGCCGACGTCGTGGGGACGTCGAGCTTCTCGAAGTAGACAGCCAGCTGCGCTTCATCGAGCGTCTCCTGCTCGAGTAGCTCCTGCGCACTTGCCTCAAGAACGTCGCGGTTCCGACTCAGCAGCTCACGTGCGCGGGTAAACGAGGCATCGACGATGCCTCGGATCGCCATGTCGATCTCGCGTGCGGTTTCCTCGCTGTGGGTGCGCACACCAAGTCCGCGCGACACTCCGAGAAAGCCGGGGCCGTCGTCCTCGACGTAGGTCGCACTGCCGAGCTCTGGCACCATCGCATAGCGGGTAACCATGTCGCGCGCCATGTCGGTCGCACGAGACAGATCGTCGGCAGCGCCGGTGGAGTAGTGGCCAAAGATCAAGAACTCCGCAGCGCGCCCGCCCTGCAAGACCGCTAGCTTCTTCTCCATCTCCTCGCGCGTCATCAAGTAACGGTCGTCCGTAGGGCGCTGCAAGGTGTATCCGAGAGCTCCGATCCCGCGCGGAATGATCGAGACCTTGTGCACTGGATCGGTACCCCGTAGGCCCGCCGCCACCAGGGCGTGCCCCATCTCGTGGTGAGCTACGATCGCACGCTCCTTCGGGTTGATCAGCCGACTACGCTTCTCCAGACCGGCAATCAGCCGTTCGATTGCCACGTTGAAGTCGTTCATGTGGATCAGGTCTGCGGAGCGACGCGTCGCAACCAGCGCCGCCTCGTTCACGAGATTCGCCAGGTCCGCGCCGGTGAAGCCGGGCGTGAGTGCGGCGACGTGCTCCGCATCGACGTCCCCCGCGAGCTTCACGCGCTGTAGGTGCACACGCAGGATCGCAAGCCTGCCGACCCGATCCGGCCGGTCCACCAATACCTGCCGATCGAAGCGCCCCGCGCGCAACAGTGCCGGGTCGAGAATCTCGGGCCGATTCGTCGCTGCGAGAAGTACGACGCCCGAACTCGGATCGAAGCCGTCGAGCTCCGAGAGCAGCTGGTTCAGGGTCTGCTCCTTCTCGTCGTGCCCCCCGAATCCGGGCTGCGCATTGCGCGCCTTGCCGAGCGCGTCGAGCTCGTCGATGAAGATGATGCAGGGCGCCTGCGGACGAGCCTGCTCGAACAGATCACGCACCCGGGCTGCCCCCACCCCGACGAACATCTCGACGAACTCCGAGCCACTGATCGAGAAGAATGGAACGCGCGCTTCTCCGGCAACCGCCTTCGCCAGCAGGGTCTTGCCCGTGCCCGGAGGCCCTACCAGCAGGATGCCCTTGGGCATGCGTGCACCCAACCGCCCATAGGCCTCCGGGTCTCGCAAGAAATTCACCACCTCCTGCAGCTCGGCCTTGGCTTCGTCGACGCCCGCGACGTCCCCGAAGGTGACCCGCGTGTCGGTCTCGACATAGACCTTGGCCTTGCTCTTCCCGATCGAGAGCAGGCCTCCTCCGCCCATCCGATCCGACATGCGACGGATCAGGAAGAACCACACTCCGACCAGGATCGCGATGGGGATGATCCAGCCCAGCAGGGTGGGCACGAGCATGCTCTCGGGACGTCGCGAGAACTCGACCCCGTGCGCGGCGAGCTTCTCGGCACGAGCCTCATCGACGATCTGGGTGATGAAGCGCGTGCGTTCTCCGGCGACATCTCCATTCAGCCGACCGAAGATCGTGTCGCCCTGAAACTCGACCTGCTCGATTCGATTGTCCTCGAGCAGCCTCAGGTACTCGCTGTATGGGATCCGTTCGACAGCCTGGACTCCCACCCAGAGATCGTGGATCAGGAGCACCACGAAGATCGCGAGGATCAGATACGTCAGGTGGAAGCGTGGCCGCTCGCGAATCGCCGCAGCGGGGTCGGTCCGACGCTCCGATCGAGAGCCTTCCGCACCCCGGCGCGCGGGGCGATTCGGCGGCGCGCCGCTCCCACCGGACTCCGAGCCTCGATTGGAGAACTCCCCGGCCCCATCCGAGCGAAGGACCTCTGGGCCGGCGGAGCCGTGATTCCGACCACGCGAGCCCGGCACGTTCGAGGTTGGGGTGAAGATCATCGAGACGACTCCATACAGAGGACTCCTTGCGCGAGAAGACTCTGAGCGCAAGGAGCGCCTCGCCCTACGCGGACCTGCCAGCGCGACGCGGGCGGGGCCCTCCGCCTCGCCGTTCCCCCAGGGTATGGCAAAATTCGGCCTTCGACGAGCGCGGCGCTCCGGCACATCAGCTCCGGCACTCGACTCAGTGTAGGCCTAAGCCCCCGCCGATCAAGTCGAGCATCTCGTCGAGCGGGTCGCTCGCTGGCTACGATTCCTTTGGCCGTTTGCGGTAGATCGAGGAGTAGCGGCGGGCGTACTCATGCTCGTAGTCGAGCAGAATCCGATCCAGGGTGCGCCCGACCTCGGTGCAATTGCGGATCATCTCGATCTTCGGCCAGGTCGCTATCTCGCCCTCGCGGATGAGATAGCGCGTCTCCTCGTCGGTCAGGACCGAGAGCAGCTTGCGCGGATGCCAGAAGCGCTTGCGTGGGAGGATGTTCACGTCGGCCGTATAGTCCTGCATCGCTACGCTGTAGGCCATGCGCGCGTAGATGTTCAGCGGATAGGAGTTCTTGATCAAGCGCATGACGAAAGGAAAGCTCGCGCGAAGCCACTCGCGGCTCGTCGAGCGCGAAGCATCGAGGATCCGGGCCAGAACTCCATCGTCCCAGCCAGAGTCACGCAGCGCCCAGACCACGACCGGGTTCGTCTGACTCGTGATGAAGTAATTGACGCCGTAGAGCCGGCCGAGACGCTTCGCCGGCAGATCGTCGGAAACCGATCCATCGACCCACTTGCGTGAGGGGACGTACGGGCGCCTGACCCCATTGGGTCCGCGCGCCGCCAAGGTGACGGGCGGGAAGATGCCAGGAATCGAGCACGATGCGAGCACCGCTTCACGAATGAACACGTTGGGTGACGTGATTGCGTTGAGCAGCCGCGGGGACTGATGCAGCTCGGAGGGTGATACGGAGATATTGATTTCACGCCCAGTGCACTCGAACGCCTCCTGGAACGTCATGTCTGGAATCATGCGATCGATCACGGAGCGCAGCTCCTCGATCCCGAGCCGCCGATTGCCGCGAAGCACTGCAGCGTTTCCGTCGGCGAACTCTTCGTAGGCGACCACGACCTGCCCGGGCGCGAGGGTCTTCAGGATCTCTTCCTCGGTGCGCGTACCGAGCACCGCTGCGACGAAGGAGCCCGCACTCGAACCCGAGATCACCCGAGGCAGCAGGTTCTGCTCCATCAGCGCTTTCGCCACGCCGAGGTGAAACGGGCCCAAGGCACCACCGCCGCTGAGCATGATCGCAGAGCGGCCGAAGCAGTGCCCCGCTCGTCGAAAGAAATCCAGCCGATCCTCGAACGAGATCACAGAGTCTTCTACGTTCGCGAGTGTCTCGAGCGAATCCGCCAGCTCGCCGATGTAGTTGGTGATCAGATCCTTGGTGCCGAAGCGGGCCTTCGCGTAGAGCGCCGGGCGGCCCATACCGCCCATGTTCCCGTGGATCCCCTCATTCAGATAGAAGAGAAGCTCCTGGGGATCGTTTCGCGCCTTCAAGTGGCACAGCTCGTTGTAGCGAAGACGGATGACCTGAAAGTCGTAGCGGCGGCTGTGATCGACCTCGCGCCAGCGAGCCGCTCCAGTACGCTCGTCGTCCGCCAAAGCGGCGAGCTTCCACTCCTCGTAGGTCTTCGCATCGCTCATCGAGATTGGCGCGGAATCGACCTGGTGTTCGAGAGTCACGGTCGGGTGCCCTTCCTCCTATCTCGGTCAAACATGTTACCCGAAACGGCTGCGGGAAGCAGGACACACTTCTCCCGTGGCGCGCGAAACCCATCCGATCGCACGAGCTCGAGCCGGTTGGATGCTCTGAACCGCCACACGGAGCGAGCGCTCTGGCCCGCAGCCGAAGCCAGGCAAGGTTCGCGACGCCGCGCGCCCCTTGCCTGGACTGGACCTCGCCTCGAGCTAGCGCTAGAGCGCCGACTCGACCGGTACAGGCTCTGGGCGGCTGGGGCGCACAGCCACGGGAACGGCGCGCAGCTTCGTCCGGGGACGAATGGCGAGCGGCACGAAAGCTCGGTGCAGCTGGAGCATCTCCAGCTCGATCGCCTTCACGAACTTGGAGAGATCAGGCACGAGATCCCAGTCTGCATTGCACCCCCAATGCAGCACCCCATTGTAGCTATAGAGCGCCACGCCGAGCGCCTGCTGCGGAGCCAGTGGCACGAGAGGAAACGAGGAGAGCATCTCGCCGCCCAGCAAGAACTGAGGGAACTGTGGGCCAGGGACGTTTGTCACAACCATGTTTGCCATGACTCGATTCGATACCATGCCCGCAAGAGAACGGGGCAAGAAGAACCCAGCGGAGTCCACCGCCTGAGCAAACATGTCCCCGATCGCACTCTGCTGTGATCGCTTCGCGCGCGAGCTGGAGTCCATGACGCGCTGCAGCCGACGCCGCGGGTCGGTCTCGAACAGCGCCAGCGGAACGGTCATGTTCGAGACTCGGTTCCCGGCGGTGCCATTCTCTTCTTCCGTGCGGACGTTGACCGGAACCATCACGCGGAAGTCCAAGTCATCGACGCGCAGTTTCCGGTCCAGCAGGAAGCGTCGCACCGCTCCGGAGACGACCGCGAGCACGATGTCGTTCACCTTCGCTCCCGAGGCCTTGCGAATCTCCCGAATCGCCCCGAAGTCCGAAGACGTGAAGTCAAAGCGCCGGTGAGGTCCAATCGGGCGATTCAGCGGTGTCGGACTCGGATCACGCAGCATGTTCGAGGCCGCACCGAGGAGGTCATTGGCACTCTTCAGCAGGGTCGATCCAATGTCGGGCTTGCCCAACATGTCCTTCAACCACCCTCCTAGCTCGCGGGCCTTCTCTGCCCGGCGCAGCGCCGCGTCGAGATGCAACTGCGCGACGCTGGGCGCTGGACGAGCGACAAAGGGCTCGATCGGCTCGGGAACATCCCCGGGCTCCAGGCCCAGATACCCGATCAGGATGTCCCGGGCGCTGATCCCGTCTGCCAATGAGTGATGCAGCTTGGCGATGATTGCGCAGCGGTCGCCCTCGATGCCCTCGACGATCCAGTTCTCCCAGAGAGGCTTGGCCGCATCGAGCGTGCGCGACATGATTCGCGCGGATAGCTGTTTCAGCTGGTCCAGGCTCCCTGGTGAGGGCAGCGCCGCATGGCGAATGTGATAGCCAACATGAAAATTTGGATCGTCCACCCAGACCGGTGGACCTCCGGTAGGCCACCAGACCTTCTGTCTCAGTCGAGGATTGCGCGGAATGATCTGCGTGATCGCGCTCTCGATCGCCGCGAAGTCCAAGCCGCCTGCCTTGGTGCGTAGGGGCTTCGCATCAAACAGACTGACCGAGCCGAGGTGCATGTGGGAGCTGGTCTCCTCGAAGGCAAGGAAACTAGCGTCGAGAGAAGTGAGCCGTTCGTAATACGGCGCTGTCATGCGGATCTCCTAGCGGAAGAACTTGTCGTCGGGTCGGGGAAGGGAACGAACAAGCTCTGTCTATACCTTAGGTTAGATAGCCAGACGAATGAGAATCTGACAAGAAAACAATTAGTGCGACTGCTGAATTTTCCAGCCGGCTTGAGCTTGGATAATGCGCAACCCAGATTGTCGCGCAAGCACTCCAGATGCCAGGCGTGCCCGCACGCGCCGTACTCGCCAGGTCTCACATGGCAAGTGACGCGAATTCAGCAAGTAATGGGAGGTATCCGCCGCCACGTCGAACGCTTTTCGCAACATGCGTGCCAGCCATTCCACGCGATCCAGATTCGAACTGATACGCGCTATCACAAGCCCTCCTTTGAACTGAATTTCGTGCGCGAAGCGTCGAGACGAGCTCCAGCAAGCGCAAACCATGAGCGCCGCGTGTGGAGGCCGACGTTCGACCCCCACTCGATCCGTGAGCAGATCCACACGAGTCACTCTCGAATGATTCGGCTCGCGGATCGATGCGCCTCGATTCTCGGCTCGGCCTGCACACGAAGTACACAAGCAAGCCGGGGAACCAGGCTCTCGGACGCTTGCGCTGGTAACCAGCTTCGCCCGTCCATGAGGCGATCGAGCGAACTTCCTGTGGCCCTTCATTGACAGCATCCGCCAGGCTTCGGGCTCCGCGCCCTCCCCGATCCGCTCGCGGAGGAGTCAGGCAGAAGCGGCCCAGCAGTCCGAGCGGACGACCGCGGAACTCCGGAGCGCCCGATGAACGCTCCCACCCATTCCGGCCACCCTGATAGCATCGACAGGTCCGCAGCGCACGTGCGGGAGGCGATCGCGAGATCCCGGCCCGAGGCGCTCGGCGGTCGTACCAACTCGGCGAGCCCCACCGAGCTTTACGGAGAAGCTCGGAGCGCACGGGGTCGCCCGAACCGGCTCCGCACGCGCCCACTCGTGCGAGTGCATCGCGCGGGAGCTCGGATCGCATCGCATGGGAGAGGCAGGATGGGAGTGCTAGACGGAAAGGTAGCCATCGTCACGGGCGCCGGGCGCGGGATTGGACGTGAGATCGCCCTCTACTTCGCGCGCGAGGGAGCCGCGGTGGTGGTCAACGACCTGGGCGGCGCGGTCGACGGCTCGGGCAGCGGAGACGTGGCGGAGGACGTCGTACAAGAGATTCGCGCGGGAGGCGGTACGGCAGTCTCGAACTCGGCCTCGGTCGCGACTGCGGAGGGAGGGCGCTCGATCTTCGAGACCGCGATGGAGAACTTCGGGGCGCTCGACATCCTAGTCAACAACGCCGGCATCCTTCGGGACAAGACCATCTTCAAGCTCGAGGAGTCCGATTGGGACGAGGTCATGGCCGTACATCTCCGGGGCCACTTCTGCTGCACCAAGCCCTTCGCGGTCTACATCCGTGAGACGGGGCGCCAGGATTGCCGCATCATCAACTTCTCTTCGGTCTCCGGGCTGTTCGGGAACTTCGGCCAGTCGAACTATGGGGCCGCCAAGGCGGGCATTGCGGGCTTCTCACGCGTTCTCGCACTCGAGCTCAAGAAGTACGCCTGCACGGTGAACACGATCTCGCCCGGTGCTGCGACGCGCATGACCATCCCCCTCATGGAGGCCCGCGGGCGCCCGCAGGCGGCGGACGCGCCAGAGCGGAGCCCCGCTCAGGTAGCCCCCGTGGTGACCTGGCTCGCGTCCCCCGCAGCCTCGGACATCACCGGCCAGATCTTCCACGTCTCCCAAGGACGCGTCGGCATCATGCAACAGCCTGCAGTGGTACGGTCGTTCGAGAAGTCGGGGGCGTTCTTTACGCTCGAGGAGCTCGATCAGGTCATGCCGACTCTCGCCGAAGCCAAGCGTGCACGCGACCTCGAGGTCCGCGAGCTGGCGAAGCCGGAGAAGCTCTCCGTCTAGAATGACCGCTCTCCGCTTCGTGCATGCCGCAGACCTGCACCTGGACAGCCCGCTGCGGGGGCTCGAGCGCTATCCTGGCGCTCCGGTCGACGAGATTCGGAGCGCCACGCGCCGAGCCACCACCAACCTGGTCGAGCTCTGCCTGAGCGAGGAGGTCGCACTCCTGGTCATCGCGGGCGACCTCTACGATGGGGACTGGCGCGACTACGGCACCGGGCTGTTCTTCATCGAGCAGCTAGGAAAGCTGACGCGAGAAGGGGTACGCGTGGTCTGGGTACGCGGCAACCACGACGCCGCCAGCCAGATCACTCGGAGCCTGCGGCCTCCCGAAGGCAGCTACGAGCTCGGAACGGTCCGGCCGGAGACGCTCTGCTTCGAGGATCTCGGTATCGCAGTCCACGGCCAGAGCTACGCAATGCGAGATGTGTCGGAGGATCTGGCAGCTCGCTATCCAGAGCCGCGCACGGGCTACTTCAACCTCGGGCTCCTCCACACTGCGCTCGATGGACGCGAAGGACACGCCCCCTACGCCCCGTGCTCTCTCGAGCGACTGCGCTCGAAGGGATACGAGTATTGGGCGCTCGGCCACGTCCATGCGCGCGAAGTGGTCTGCGAGGACCCGTGGGTCGTCTTCCCTGGAAACCTTCAGGGTCGCCACGCCCGCGAGACTGGCCCCAAGGGCGCAACACTCGTAAGTGTCGATGACGCGAACGTCGTGCAGGTAGCCCATCGGGAGCTCGACGTCGTACGTTGGGAAGAGATCGCAATCTCGGTCGAGGGGTGCGAGAGAGCGAGCGATGTGCTGGACCGAGCGGCGACCGCTCTCGCAGACGGTGCGACGCGCAACGAGGATCGCCTGCTCGCTGCGCGAATTCGGGTCTACGGCACGAGCCCCGCCCATGACGAATTGTTGCGGCAACGCAGCCATCTGGAGCAGGAGCTCCGCGCTCTGGCCCTCGGCACCGGCAGTTCGATCTGGGTCGAGAAGATCCTGCTCGATGTCGAGCGGCCGCGGTCCACGCGGTCCGTGATGTCTGCGGACCATCCGACAGCGAGACTGATGGCCGCCATCGGGAGCGCAGCCGAAGATGTCGAGCTTCGGCGAGAGATCCTCGCCAGCCTGGCGCCCCTCGTAGAGAAGCTTCCACCCGCTTACCGGGAGCAACCGGACGCGCTCTCATTGGAAGACCCCGCTGGACTTCGGAAGCTCCTCGCAGAGGTCTCCGAGGAGATTCTTCCCCGGCTGCTCGAGCGTGGCGAATAGTCGTCGCGGATCACAGCTTTCGGCCCACGTTCGACGCGAAAGGAATGCGATGCTCGATCCAGCCATAGAAAGGTTCCTACCCCTACTCCAGAGCGGCCCGAAGCTTCACGAGCTGTCCCCGAGAGCGGCGCGCGCGGCCTTCGCTGCGCTGCGCGACCCAGGCGAGCCACCCCCGGTACGCTCCATCGAAGAGCGCCAGATTCCGGGCCCGCGGGGTCCGATCTCGGTACGGATCTACCGTGACTGCGACAGCGCGGAGCTCCCGGGAGTGCTCTACTTCCATGGCGGCGGCTGGGTCGTGGGGGATCTCGATACGCATGACGTCCCGTGCCGTCGGCTGGCCCGTGAATCCAGCTGCGCGATCCTGTCCGTCGACTACCGCCTGGCTCCCGAGACACCCTTCCCGGGTGCGCTGGAGGATGCCTTCGGCGCGCTCGAATGGCTGGCAGGCGCGGCGCACACCATCGGAGTGGACCCATCCCGACTGGCCGTCGCGGGCGACAGCGCCGGCGCGAACCTGGCAGCGGCCGTCTGTTTGCGTGCGCGCGAGCAAGGGAACGTGCCCCTCCTCTTCCAGCTGCTGATCTATCCCGTGACGGATCACGACTTCGCGCGCGCGAGCTACGCAGACAACGGGATCGGATACCTACTCGAAACCGACACCATGCGTTGGTTCTGGGACCAGTACGTCCCGAATGCAGCCGAGCGCACGCACCCCCTCGCCTCACCCCTTCGCGCGGAGAGCCTCGCCGGGCTTCCGCCCGCGTTCATCTTGACGGCCGGCTACGACCCGCTCCGTGACGAGGGCGAAGCCTATGCCGAGCGCCTGAGTCAGGCAGGAGTTCGCACGCGCCTCGAGCGTTACGAGAGTCTGATCCACGGCTTCATCAGCTTCGCAACGCAGGTGCCCTCCGCTGCGGCAGCTCTCTCCGACGCCGCGCGAGCCCTCCAGACAGCACTCCGGCCGGAGTCCAAGGCGTCCGCGTAGCGCCGCATCGCCGGAGGCGCGCACGCGTTTCTCGGCCGGCCTGGGTTTTCTCAGCCGAACCGGTATCCGGATTCGCGTGGATCGGGCTCTTCTTGGGTGATCCATGGATTCCGAACCCTGCCTGGACTTCGACCGTACTCGAAGTCCAGGCAGGGAAGCTCCACCTCAGTTCCGGTTCACGAATGAATGCAAGTCTGAAACAGTTCCCAACAGAACTAAGACTCCTACGAGCGCGACGAGCGGGAGCACGTACCTTCGGAGCTCGCCCGCTCACCGAGTTCTGGCGCTGGATCTGGTTCGCATTCCGCGCTCGCCCCGCGACCTCACGAGTAGCTCACGACTTCGTACTCGGTGCCATCGCAATCCAGGAAGTAGAAGCGCCGCCCCGGATCGTACTCCGCGTGTCCGAATGGCTTCAGGCCGGCGGTCCGGACCCGCTCCTCGGCCTCGTCGAGGTCCGGCACGACGATTCCGATATGATTCAGAGGCTGTCCCTTCCGAAAGGTTTCCTCGGTCGCCGGCTGGGTCTTCCGCGCGTAGAGTGCGAGATAGGCGTCCTCGGTGCCCACGTGCACCGAATACCCGCCATACTGAGCAGGCCCCTCCCAGCGGACTTTCCAGTCGAAGATCTGCACGAGCAGCGCTCCCACCTGATGCGGGTCACTCACCGTGACATTGACGTGTTCGAGCCTTCCATGGGTCATGTGACTAGCCTCCTATGGGTCTACACTCGATGAACACCCATAGCTTGCATCCTCAAGTTAACTTTAGGTCAACCCCTCGAGGAGGATTTTTTGGTGCACACTTCCGATTTTCTCAGCATCGGTGAGGTAGCGTCGCGCACAGGGTTGGCGGTGTCGGCGATTCGGTTCTACGAAGAGCGCGGCCTCGTCTCTCCATCCAGGAACTCAGGCGGACGCCGCTGCTTTCGTCGTGCGGATATCCGACGTCTGTCGTTCATCCTGATCGCCCAGCGACTCGGGCTGACGATCAGTGAAATCAGCTCGATCCTCTCGCGACTCCCCGGAAAACGAACCCCGACGTCCCAGGATTGGCGAAAGATCTCCAGAGCCATCGACCGGCATATCTCAGATCGCATCGCAGAGCTGAATCGCACGCGGGAGCTGCTCGGCGGATGTATCGGCTGTGGCTGCCTCAGTATGCGGCGCTGCAGGCTCTATAACCCAGACGATCGGGCGGCCGCGAAGGGTGCCGGCCCCCGGTTCGTGCTGGGCGACCAGTGGTCGTCCGTCGGCTAGCACCCGCACTACCGAGTCGTCGGCCCAGGACTGCGCCAATCCAAAATGCCGAAGATCTAGGCATGAACCATCTTCACCGCCGACATACTAGGCAGATGCGCGACTCACATCGGATCTCCGTCGAAGAGCTTCGGGCCGAGCGGAACGACTTCCCAGTCACGCTTGGATGCCACGTGTTCGTGAAATGTGATGGGCATGTCGAGATCTTGATTGAAGCAGTTGAGCGGGATCGGAATCAACTCTCCGGGTGACAACATCTCACCGAGAGAGGTACCGCAGCTTCCACAGAACGCGCGCACATAGCGAAAACCTGGCTCGGGCGGGTACTGGACGATGGACTGGACACCCTCTTGAATCTCCAGACTGTCGGAGAAAACCATCGCAAAGGGAGTCGCGCCGAGCTTCCGGCAACGCGAGCAGTGGCACGCTCCGAGTACTTTCGGTGGACGCGAAATCGAGAATCGAACTCGCCCGCAGCAACAGCTTCCCTCGAACATCGCTTTCCCCTTCGCATGGATCGTACACAGAATACTCCGTAGCGACCGAGGAGACGACCGTGTCGTGGGACGCCCCTCTTGGGTAGACTGAGCGCGTGCGAGTACTCGAGCGACACGTCCAGGAGGCCTCCGATCCCCGGAGAGCGCACGAAGGCACACATCTGCGATGAGGGTGCGGCGCCTTGACCTCATCCGCTACGGCTGTTTCACGGAGCGTAGCCTGGAGTTCGCCGCACCGGGAAACGGGCTCCACGTGATCCATGGTCCGAACGAGGCAGGCAAGAGCACCGCGCTGCGCGCGCTCTCGGCCCTGCTGTTCGGCGTGCCCCATCAGTCGCAAGACGTACACTTGCATGCTGGGCGCGATCTGCTCGTTGGGGCAGTGCTCGAGCTTCAGGATGGCTCCACTCTGGAGCTCGTGCGTCGCAAGGGCCGCAAGAATACGCTGCGATCTGCTGACGAGCAGCCCCTCGATGACTCCGAGCTGCTCGAGCGGCTAGGTGGCATCACACGTGAAGTGTTCGAGCGGATGTTTGGCTTCGATCACACGCGCCTCGTAGCCGGCGGCCGCGAGCTGCTGGAAGAGGGCGGTCGCCTGCAGGAAGCGCTGTTCGGCGCGGCGGCGGGTCTCTCGGGTTTGAGAGAGGTCATACGCGACCTCGACTCCGAGGCGCAGGAGCTCTTCAAGCCGGCCGGCCAACACCCGCCGCTCAATCGCGCGCTACGCGAGCATCGCGAAGCGCGCGCCCAACTCACTCGCTCGACCTTGCGGCCCAGCGAATACGAGCGCCTCCAACGCGATCTGGCCGAATCCGAGACAGCACTCGAGGGTACGCGCACCGCATACGCGAAGGCGCAGTCGGAGCTCTCGCATCGGAGTGCGCTCCTTGGTGCGCTTCCCGACTTGCAGCTGCGCGATGAGCTGCATCAGCGGCTCCTGAATCTCGGAGACGTTCCGGTGCTGGCCGAAGAAGCCAAAGATCAGCGAATCGAAGCCGAGAACGAGATTCGAGGAGCCGCGAAACAGCTGGCAAAGCTCGGCGACGAGCGGGAGAGACTCGATTCCGAGCTCGCGGGCATCCGCGTGCCCGAGCAACTGATCAGCGCAGGCGCACATGTAGACGCGCTGGCCTCGGAACGCGGCGTGTACGAGGAATCGGCTCGCCAGCGAGCCGATCTGGTGGCACAGCGCTCGACCGTGAGCGAAGCCACACGAGAGCTGTTGCGCAGCCTGCCCGGCAGCCCGGATCTCGATGCGCTCGACAGCAACCCACTCGACGCGGCGACCGAAACGCGGATCCGCGAGAGGATTCGAGAGGGACGCGAGAACAGGGCCAGAACCGCAGAAGTCGAAGCCCGGCTCCGAGTCACCGAAGTTCGGCTCGGCGAGCTCGCATCTCAGCTGGGCGAGCTCCCCGGAGTCGTCGACCCGAAGCCACTTCGGCTGGCCGCCAATGCAGGGCGCCGACTCGGAGACCTCGAGGAGCGGCAGCGGCAGCGCGTCGTCGAGCTGGAACAGCTCGACGACGATATCGAGCGACGGCTCTCGGCGCTGCCGTATCCGCAGCCAGATGCTACCACCGCCGCGAGCCTCCCAGTCCCAGCGGCACCAACGCTCGAACACTTCGACGAACGCTTTCGCGAGCTCGAAGCCAGCGCGGAGCGTCTCGATGAGCGGGACGAGCGCATCGACGTCGAGACACACGAGCTCGAGCGACAGCGCGCTCGACTCGAAGGACTCGATGCGCTTCCAACCGCTCAGGAAGTCACAGGAGCGCGTCGCGAACGAGACCAGATCTGGCGACAGATCCGCTCGATCTGGCTCGAGACGGCGACCTCCGGCCCGCCCCCTCAGCTGCTGGCAGGACTCTATGAAGCTGCCGGCGCTCGGGCCGACGACCTTTCGGACAAGCGTTTCGAAGCCCACGAGCGCATCGTGCAGCTGCGTGGGGTGCGCGACCAGCTCGACGATCGCGAACGCGAACGCGAACGGCTGAAGCGCGAGCGAGATGCCCTGCGCAGCCGGCTCGAAGCCCTCCAGTCCGAGTGGCAGCGCTGCTGGGCTGCTTGTGAGCTCGCTCCTGGCTCACCGCGAGAGATGCGCGAGTTCTGCGAGCGACAACAGGAGCTCACACACCAGGTCGCTGCGCGTCAACGGCTCATGATTCAGATCGCGAGCGAACGCGAGCTCCTCGCCCGCCATGTCGAAACCCTCCGTACCGCGCTGCAGGATGCCGGAAGCCAGAGCAACCTGCTGCCCAACACCCTCACCGGGCTGCTGGACACGACGGACGCCGAGAGCGAGCGGCTGGATCGCATGCGCACCCAGCGGATTCGCCTCGAGAGCGAGCTCGATGGAGCGCAGCGAGAGCAAGCGCTGGCGACGCAGGAGCTCGAGCAGCTGGAGTTGCAGCGGTGCGCGTGGCGTGAAGCGTGGCTCGAGTGCACGACG
Source organism: Pseudomonadota bacterium (assembly GCA_003247575.1). Classification (GTDB taxonomy): domain Bacteria; phylum Myxococcota_A; class UBA9160; order SZUA-336; family SZUA-336; genus SZUA-336. The sequence goes on along the minus strand of QJZC01000044.1, from coordinate 58,357 downwards.
GCCCTCGGGCTCGAATCCGACGCGTCGCCCGACGAAGCCGATGCGGTGCTCTCGAAGCGCAGCGAGCTTCGCACCCAAGCGCGCGAGCTGCGCCAGCTGGACCAGCGAGTAGCCGCGCACGACGCCAAGTCGCGCGAGTTCGTCATCAAGCTCGATGCACTGGTCGTCGAAGTCTGCACCGACCTCGATGCCAGGTCGCCGCTCGAAGCCTCTGCACTGCTCATCGAACGCCTTCAGACGGCGCGAAAGCTCGCTCAGCGACGAGCCGACCTGGAGCGGCGTCGGCGCGAGACGGACATCAGAGAGGCCGAGCTCGAGCGCGACATTCAGTCAGCCCGCACGCGTCTCGAGGAGCTGGCGAGCCGTGCCGGCGTCGAGACCAGCGATGAGCTCGAGGAAGCGGAACGACGCTCCCGAGAGCACGAGCGGTTGACCGCGGAGCTCGAGGAAGCGGAAAAGCGCCTGCTGCGCAGCGGTCGCTCTCTTGCCGAACTCGCGGAAGCGGCAGCGCGAGTGGACGAGGTCACCCTGCGACAACAGGTAGCAGCACTGGATGATCGCGTCGCGGCGCTGCTCGAAGAGCGCGAAACGCTGATTCACACGACGCGCGATCACGCCCACGCACTGGATGCGCTCAAGGGTCGGGAGTCAGCGGCGGAAGCGGCGTCGAGAGCCGAGGCAAGCCTCGCCGAGATCTCCAAGCTCACCGCAGAATACGCTCGCAAGCGTGTCGCGAGTCTCGTACTGGGACGAGAAATGCGCCGCTACGCCGAAGCCAATCAAGGGCCGGTACTACAGCGCGCGAGCGATTTCTTCCGACAGATCACGCTCATGCGTTACGTCGGTCTTGCGAGCGACTTCGCGAGCGACGATTCCGCCATCTTGGTCTGCCAGCGCCCAGATGGGACGCGCGTAGGTGTCGAGGGCCTGAGCGAGGGCACGCGCGATCAACTCTACTTGTGTCTGCGGCTTGCTGCTCTCGAGCACCACATGCAGACGAACGAGCCCCTACCGCTGGTCGTGGACGACGTCCTGATGACGTTCGACGATGCCCGCTCACGCGCCACGTTGGAGCTGTTCGGGGAGCTCGGAACACGGCATCAGCTGCTGTTCTTCACGCACCACTCGCACCTCGTCGAGCTCGCTCGCGACGCGCTGCCGGCAGACAGGCTGCACGTCTACGAGCTCACCGCGCTCGCAGCCCCCTGAGGCGGGAGCTGCGGGCAAGCAACCGAGCGTCGCACGGAAGAAGGTCGCTCGCTGTGCAATGCTGAACACGACTGTCGCGCCGTGCGCCGCCCTGCCTACATCTCCGCCCAAGCTTGCCCCAGGAGTTCCGATAGATACACCAATGGGGGAGCATGCCTTGGCGCAAGACGCTGACTCGCACGCCCGTCGCTCGACTGGTGCCGCCTCGCTCGTCAGGGGGGAGGAGATTCCAATCGATGCATCACGCGAGAGCCTGGCGACCTTGGGCTCCATCGTCGCCGGAGTAGCTCACGAGGTCAGCAATCCGCTCACCTATCTGGTCGGCAATCTGACCGAGCTCGAGCGGCATCTCGGCATCTTGGGCGAGCTCGTGCATGCGTACCGCCGATCCCATAGCGAGGCAGGTGCAGCGGATCCAGAGCAGCTAGAGATCCGAACCGCCGAGGAGAAGCTGCTCGAGTGCGGTGGGCTCGGGGTGGTCGACGAGCTTCTCGCAGACGCGCTCGAAGGGGCATTGCGAGTTCGCGAGATCTCTTCGCAGCTCTTGAGCTTGGTGCGGCCGGGTCCGCCTCGACCCAGCCCGCTCGACGTGCATTCGTTGCTGGACTTCCATCTGCGCTTGATCCGACCCGGCCTCCCGAGACACGTGGCCCTGGATCGTGACTTCCAGGCCCTCGGACACATCGAATCGGACGCCGGGCGCCTCGGTCAGGTGTTCTTCAATCTGCTTCACAATGCCGTGCAGGCCTGCGATCCAGCCGAACTCGACCTGCACAAGATAGTGGTACGGACGCGCGACGCTGAAAGCCGGCTGCGCATCGAGATCGAGGACGATGGCTGCGGAATGTCCGACGAGACCGCGGCGAAGGCACTCGAACCCTACTTCTCGACCAAGGACCCGGGTCGCGGCAGCGGTCTCGGGCTGTCGATCTGTCGCAACCTCTTGGAGCAGCTCGGTGGGACGCTCGGCTTTCATCCCGGCCCGACGCGCGGTACGGTGTTTCTCGTCGAGCTTCCGGTGCACCTCCCCAAGTCCCGCGACTAGGCGACGGTCTCCGCCGTTGGGGTCCCCGTACCAGGCTCGCTCAGTCCACGACGAGTAGCGGAGAAGCCTGGCGATGGTGACGAGAGAGGCAGACCTACCCGGGGTAGGTACCAAATACAGTTTTCCGCTGACGAGCGGCGAGCAGCTGGTCGCTGTGCGCCATCGCGTCGGCCACTGGGAGATTGCCCGCGTCGACGACGAAGGCCAGACGACTCCGCTCGTCACCTTGGCTCCGAAGGAGGCCGCAGAGCTCGGGCGGATCCTCTCGCAACGGCAGGAAGCCGAGGCGGACGCGCGCAAGCAGATGCTGTTCGAGGAATTCTCGATGGAATGGGTCACCCTGGACGCTGACTCACCGCTCGTCGGCCAGACCTTGCGCGACGCGGGGGTTCGCGCCCGCACCGGCGCGAGCGTCATCGCCGTGCTGCGAAGCGACAGCTCGATCCCGAGCCCGCCGCCCGACACCAGCTTCCTGGCAGGGGACACCTTGGTGATCATCGGAGGGCGCAACCAGGTAGACCGATTCATTCGCGAGTATTCTTCGATTGCGATCGACACCTGAACGCACGTGGGTCCACATCTCTTCGAGTTCGCCCTGCTGTTTGGCGTATTGGGGCTGGCTGCTGCCGTCTCGATCTGGCTGCGTATGCCCGTCGTTCCGCTCTACATCATCGCGGGTCTCGGCATCGGCAGCTTCGTCGAGAAGAACGAGGTTGCGGAGTTCCTAGGTCAACTCGGCGTCGTCTTCCTGCTCTTCTCGATGGGCCTGGAGTTCTCCGTCGGAAATCTCCGTCGCGAACCCAAGCGCTTCATCCTTCCGGGCACGCTGGACTTCGCGATCAACTTCCCGGTCGGCGTGGCAGCCGGCTTCGCGTTCGGAAGCAGCTGGCTCGACGCCGTCTTCCTGGGCGGCATCGTCTACATGACTTCGAGCGCCGTCGTCAGCCAGTGCATCTCGGAGTTCGGCCGCGCCACGCGCCCGGAGACGGAGACCCTGCTCGCCATCATGGTGTTCGAGGATCTCGTGATCGCCGCCTATCTGGTGATGATCAGCACCCTGACGGGCGCGGCGGGAGAGCAGCGCGCCGTCTTCGTGACACTCGGATTGATCGCACTGTTCCTCGGAGCTCTCTGGTTGCTGGCACAGCGGTTCCAGAGGCCACTCGCACGCGTGATCTCACCCGGCTCGGAAGAGGGCTTCACCCTCGCCCTGTTCGCCTTCGTGTTGCTGATCGCTTCGGCGGCACTCGGGGTAGGGCTATCGGGCGAAGTCGGCGCCTTCCTCGCCGGGCTGGTCATCGGAACGACCGAGCACAAGGAGCGAGCAGCGAGCACACTCCTGCCCTACCGCACGCTCTTCGCCGCGCTGTTCTTCATCTCCTTCGGGATGTCGCTCGATCCCGGCACCTTCAACGAGGTCATCGTTCCCGGAGTGGTCCTGATCCTGGCGGGCCTGGCGACCAAGTCCATCGGTGGATATCTCGCAGGGCGAGCCGCCGGACATCCCCCGATGCCTTCCTGGGTCCTCGGATTCTCATTGATTCCCAAAGGGGAGTTCTCGATCGTCATCGCCGCACTGGCAGCGAAGGCGACCGGTGAGCAGCAGATCGTGGCACTCACCGGCTTGTACGTGCTGAGCCTCGCGCTGCTCGGCCCAGTGGCAATGCGCGAAGCAGACCGTCTTAGCCGCTGGATGCGCTCCCTCGGGGGGAGCAAGCTGGCAGCTCCGAAGGGCTCGGCGAGCTGAGTCGCGACGGGCTATGCTCGTCCGATGTCGCGGCAACCCCAGAGCTCGAATCCTTTCCCGCGCGGGCACTTCGGCGCCCCTTCGCAAACGCTCGGACTCCTCGCTCGGCGCTGGCTCACCGGAGTGGCTCTCGGGATCTCGCTGCTGCCCGCGCTCCCTGCCATCGCCAAGCCCGGGCCGTACACAGTGCCGCTGCGGACGGACGCCGAGCTCCTCTCTGCTGCACGGAGTACCTGCGTGCAGGCCCGCGCGAACGAGCGGCCGGTGCTGGTCGAATTCTCGGCCGAATGGTGCACCGACTGCCGCGCGGTCGAACGCCTCAAGCAAGCCCCCGAGCTCCGCACCGCGCTGTCCGATTTCGAGTCCCTGGCCATCAACGTGGGACGCTTCGACCGGCATACGGCCGTGCTCCAGAGCTTTCGGGTAAGGGCCATCGCCTTCTGGGCCGTTCTGGCTCCAGAAAACTGCGACCTGCCTCTCCAGAGCTGGACCCGCATCGGATCGAGAACTCTCGAGCCGGTGAGCGGCAGCGAGGTACGAAGCGAGGAGCTGGCCAGCTGGCTCGAGAAGCGAGCCGAGCGTGCACGAAAGCTGCCTAGCCAGAGCCAAGCCGGACCAAAGACACCGCAAGCTGGCGGACGTGACGGAACCCTGCCCTAGACTGACGTTGCCCCTCTCCTAGAGGACCTTAGAGGCGACGGGCCAGGCGCCAAGGCTCAGTTGCTCGGGTCCTGCGGAGGCTGATCGAGACGAGCCGCCAGATCCCGCAGCACGGCGGCGAGTTCGCTGGATGAATCCACCGAGCCTGAGCTCGTGCCTGCTGCCTCGATCAGAGCCTTGGCCTGCGCCGCGAGCTGATCGGCAGAAACGACGGGGGGCGGGGCCGGCTTCTGCTCGCCGTTCCGATCGACGGTGAACGAGCTGCCGCGGTCCTCGATCGTATAGCTCCGCGGACGCACGTCCACCGTAAGCCGCTCGAGCAACGAGTAGGGCTGGATACGCGTGATCGCTCCCGTCGGACATGCGGACACGCACGCCACGGGCGCACCATCCGAGCGCGTCTTCAGATCGCGACACAGGTCGCACTTCACTGCGACGTCGTGCGTGGGCGCGCCATCGCCATGACCACCGCCGATCGAAGCTCGCCGCGGACGACGCTTCTTCGCGCCGAACAAAATCGACGCCAACAAACCCGGAGCCCGATCGTCTGCGAGTTCGGTCATCTTGATGACGCCGTAGCTGCAGTACGCAGCGCAGTTACCACACCCGATGCACGTGTCGACGATATAGACCTCGCCATCGGGGTGGCGCTTGATCGCCTCCGGCGGACAGTCGGTCATGCAGTCGGGATTCTCACAGTGCTGGCACGACGTCGGCAGATGTACGCCGGCGTAGCGGGAACCAGCCTCGCGATCCAAGCGCGAGACACCCGAATGCGTGGCTGCACAGGCCTTCTCGCAGTTGTCGCAGCGGATACACATCGCCTCGTCGATGAAGAGGAGATCGGTGGCCTCCTTGCCGCCCTTGCCCACGACGAAGTCGAGCAGCGATGTCGATCCAGGCGTGGCAAGGACACGTTCATCGCGAACCGCTTGCTCGTGCCAGTTTCGACGATACTCGCTGCCGAGCTCCGGAAACCGATTCGCCAGATCGAGCATGATCTCGGCAGGAATCCGCAACGTCTCGGTTCGGACCGCGGCTCGCACGGTTGCCGTGCGCTGCATCGAGGGCCGCATGAGGCCCACCTCGCCGAGCGTATTGCCCGCCGAGACATAGTTGACGACGCGATCTTCTCCTTCGCGCTCGCGCGAAACGACGACCGAGCCTCGCCGGATCAGATAGATGCCGTCGGCTACGTCGCCTTCCCGAAACAGGGTCGCTCCCGGCGTATGCACAGCCAGATGAGCGGAGTTCGCGAGATTCATGCACTCCGAGTAGTCCAACATCGGCAGCAATGTGCTCAGCTTGCGGATCGCCCATGCATGATCCAACGCGTCACCCACCGCCTTGATCGAGCTGGCGACCCGCAGCATCGCAGTTCGGCTGGTCTCGACCACCACGGTCGGGACCAGCGCCACCGCCGTCTCGGACCGCCCGCGCCCGGAGAGCAGCGAGTCCTCACCGAAGAACTCACCTCCGTTCACCACGACCGGGGTCGATTCGGAGTCTTCCGCACCGCGGCGACCGAGCCGAATCTTCTTGCGCCTCGCACCCGAGAGCTCTTCGTCGCGGAGCAGCTCGACGGCACCATCCAGGATGGTGAAGAAGGTCTCGCCGAAATCGCCATTCTGATAGATGAGCTCTCCGGCGCGGAAGGTGTGGATCTTGGAGTCCGCCAACCACCCCTCGATCTGACGTCGGCTCAGGTCGCGAAACAGCGGAACCCGCTTGCAGAGCTCCGCACAGAAGCTGCCGAGATCCATGCGCAGCGGGGCGATGATCTCGCGCAAGAGCGGCTCCTCGGCAGACTGAACCTCGTAGCCCAAGATGAGGTCGACCACCTCGTAGCCCTGATTCATGCAGTACTTGATCAGTGGACGCCCGACCAACTCGCCGACCAGATAGAGCCCGGGTACGTTGGACTCGTAGCTCTCGGACACCGAAGGCAGGGCCTCGGGATCGTCCGAATCGAAGTGGATCCCGAGAGACTCGAGGAAACCGCGGGGTGGTCGCGCTCCGAGCCGTCCGATGACCAGATCGGAGGGCTGGTAGACCTCCTCGTCCGGCGTGTCGATCCAGACGGCTCCAGGCTCGAACTGACGCACGGTCGAGTGGGAGTGAACCTTGACCTCCCCCGCACTCATGGCGTTCTCGATGGCGGTGCGATTGGCGGGCTTCGCACGATCGAACCCGCTGCGACGCTGGATCAGGACGACATCGTTGTCCTGTTCCGCGAGCGCCAAAGCATCCTCGATCGCGGAATCGCCGGCGCCGACGATCACGATCTGCTGGTCCTGATAGTCGGCAGCGTCCTGGATTTCGAAGACGACGTGCGGTAGGTCCTCACCCGGGGCCCCGAAGGGGCGCGGCGCTCCGGAGGTTCCGATCGCCAGCACGACATTGCGCGCAAGGAACGTCTGGCCGCCGCGGGTCCGAACCGTAAAGTTTCCCTTCTGCCCGTCGACCCCGAGCACGTCATAGTCCGGTCCGACGCGAATCTCGACTCCGGCTCGCTGGCAGTCCCGCTGCCAGCGCTCGAGCACCGACTCGCGCGAGTCGGCGATGAACTCGAGATCCATGTCCGCATGGAGCGACACCGACGTCGGCTCCGCCATCACGAACTTGCCCTTGCGGTACCGGTGGATGGTGCTGGCGAAGTTCGCGCGCTCCAGCACGATGTGCTTCACCCCCCGACGAGCGGCGCGTACGGCGGCGGCCAACCCCGCCGGCCCCGACCCCACGATCAGTATCTCGTACGCCTGATTATCCACAGCCCCTCCGTGACACCATAGGATCGCTTCATCGCACAGCAGTGGTGTGCATGCTCCGTTCCATGAGGCTGGACGTCAAGCGCGAATCTCGCCCGCCAGAAGCGAGGCATCCAGACACATGCAACCCGGAGGTACCGGCTGAGGAAGTGACGATTCGCCCCATCTCACAAGAGCAGTTTGGTTGAAATTTTGCGCAAGAAACCTGCAACGAGGTCCGATCGGGGTGATCACGCGTCAAGCCTCGGGCGCGGGGCGTCGATCCTATCCGAGTGCTCCGCCTGGACGGATATGAGATCGGGGAGCGCCTGCGCTTCGCCGAGAAGACCCAGGTGTACACGGCCGTCCGTGAATCGGACGGGCTGCCCGTCATCATCAAGATCCACCCGCGCGACTACAGCTCTCGCGAGCACTCCCAAGCCCAATACGAGTTCGACATCCTGAGCGGAATCGTGGCGGACGGCGTTCCCCAGGCAATCGAGGTCCACCGCGACGGAGAGCGTCCAGCGCTGATCCTGGAGCAGCTCCCAGGAGTCAACCTCAACCAGTTCTCACACGGTGAGGCGCTCCAGGTCGGCCTGTTTCTGGACGTGGCGCAGCAGCTGGTGCGCATCCTCGCCGAGATCCATCGAGCAGGCGTGATCCATCTGGACCTGAAGCCCTCGAACATCATGCTGGATCCCACGGATCTGCACGTCGGCATCATCGATTTCGGCATTGCAGTACATAGGCACAACACAGCTTCTTCCCAGCCGCAACAAGCGCCCACGAACGAGGCATCCGAAGCCGGCGAGTTGCACGAACGTGGCCTGGGCACCTTGGGCTACATCGCTCCCGAGCAGACCGGGCGGATGGAGCGCGACATCGACCGGCGCAGCGACCTCTACTCTCTCGGGGTGGTGTTCTACGAGCTCCTGACCGGCCGCTTGCCGTTCCTGACGCAAGACCCACTCGAACTCATTCACGCGCACATCGCGCAGGTGCCTGCTCCGATCGACCAGCTCGAGAGCGGGATTCCCTCGGGCCTCGCACGGCTCGTGAGCAGGCTCTTGGAGAAGGAGCCCGAGCGTCGCTATCAGAGTTGCGAAGGGCTCATAGCCGACTTGGAGCGCTGTGCAGAGCTGTGGCGGACGACAGGAGACATTCCGAGCGATCTCGACCTGGGGAATGCAGACGCGCCTGCGGCGCTCCACTTCGACGATCGCCTCTTCGGTCGCGACGAACAGCGCAGCGAACTCGAGGCCAACCTCTCGAACACGATCGATGGGCGCTCCGGACTCGTCGTGATTTCGGGCCCGCCCGGGATCGGCAAGTCGAGCTTGGCGCGCGCCCTGCTGCCGAAGATCCGAGAGCTGGGTGGGCGCTTCATCGAGGGACAGTTCGACGCCTACCGAGCAGACCAGCCGCTGCGCGCCTTCGCAGTCGCACTGGCAGACCTTGCAGAACAGCTACTGAGCGGCGACGCAGCCGAGCTCGAGGCCTTGAAGAATCGTCTCCACACCGCACTCGGCGGTATCGCGAGCGTGGTCGTCGAGCTGATCCCGGAGCTGGCCCCGCTGTTTCCAAATGCTCCGCCCGCACCGACACTCGGGCCGGAGCAGACGCGGCGCCGTCTGCTGGTTGCACTGCGCCGCTTCTTGTCCGTCTTCGGGAACGGCTCCGAGCCGCTCGTAATCCTGCTCGAAGACATCCACTACGCGGACACCGAGAGCATCACCCTGCTCGAGGAAATCCTCCTCGCGCCGGATCAGAGATCGACCCTGATCCTGGCGACGTTGCGCGACATTCCAACTGCCGAGCCCGCGTCGGACGGCTCGCGCGAGGGACAGGACACGAACCGCGTTCGAGCCCTGCGCTGCAAGCTGATCCACGAGCAGCTCACCTCGCTGGTCGACAAGCTCGCAACAGAGGGGAAGATCTCGGACCAGATCCGGCTCGGACCTCTTGCCGAACCGCATATCGAAGCGTGGATCCGCGAGCTGCTCGGATTCAGCGCCTCGCGCGCCGCACGTTTCTGCGCACGCTTGCGCCACCGCACGGGTGGGATCCCATTTCTGATCCGACAGTACGTTCTGCACCTCGTCGACCTGAACCTGATCGAACGAAGGACCATCGGAACCGGCTGGACGTTCGATGACGATGCTCTCGAGGCGGCCGCCATTCCCGAGGACATCGCCAATCTCCTCACACGCCGCTTGCGCGCTCTCCCCGAAGCGCAACGGCGCTTGCTCGAAACGGCGAGCTTCCTGGATGACGTGTTGGATCGAGCGGCGTTGCTCGAGCTTTGTGGGCTCGACGAAGTCGACTTCGACGAGCTCGGCCGCGAGCTCACGACGGCCGGGTTGCTCGTTGGCGACCGCGACGAACTCCGCTTCGCGCATCGGCGTATCCGCGAGGAAGCGCACAACCTCGGCACCGAGGAAGGTAGAGCGGAGATCCACTACGAGATCGGACATCGGCTCCTGCGCTCGACCGACCCGGCTTGGCTACCGCTCGTCGCAGCCGAGATCGTAGAACACCTGAACCAGGCGCCGCCCCCCCAGGATCAAGAAGAGCGGAAGCGCAGGATCGAGCTCAACTTGATGGCCGGAAACCGCGCGCTCGGGCGCGGCAATCCATCGATCGCCGATCGCTTCCTCTCGAGCGCGCTCCAAAGCTTCGGACCAGACGACTGGGAAGCCATGGCACCCATCGCGTTCGATCTCCACTATCAGGGCGCAGAAGCAGCCTTTGCGAACTCTCGCGGACAGCGCGCACTCGAGCTACTGGGAAAGCTCCAGCTGCGTCCCCTCGACCCGGTGCAGACCGCCCTCGTCTTCGGTCGAAAAGCAAACATTCGGGTGCTGGTGGACGACGTCGAGAGCGGGCTGCAAGAAGGCATCGCCGGCTTGAAGCGCGTGGGCTGGAGCTGGCCGAGCTCCGCTTCTCGCGTACGGCTCTACTACTCGATTCTGGAAGCTTGGTGGAACCTACATCGCTTCGATCCTGAGCGGCCCCGCGCGGACATGAGCGAGATGCCTCCAAGCTTCCTGGCTTCGTCGATCCTGCTCTCGCACATCGCCGCTGCCTGCTACCGGAACAACATCCCCATGTTCGCGTACGCGGTATCGAGCTCGCTCAAGATCCATCGCCGCTTCGCGCTCCCCATGGGCTTCGGTCTCGTTGGATTCAGCGTGGCCCACTTGCAGGCGTTCCTCACTGGCAACTACGCGCGCGCCTACGAGATCGGCCAGCGCGCGCGCATGATGTCGGAGCGCGAGGCCACCCCCCGATTCAAGGCGTTGCTCCTGATCAACGAGCACGTCTTGATCAACCCGTGGGTGAAGCATCGCCGCAGCTCGCTCGCACCGCTGCGGCAAGCAGAACGAATCGGGCAGGAAATCGGCGAGATCGAGCATACCGTCTACGCGGCTTTCTATCAGAGCTTCATCCTCTACATGGTGGGCGACCCGCTCTCCGAGGTCATGCGTTCTTCACGCGAGATGATCTCACGCTATCAGAACGTGGTTCGAAGTCCGCTGAACGAAGTTCTACTGCCGGCTTTCGAGACCCTGGCCGGCGATCGAGCGTACGATCCAGACGAGCCGAACCGAAGCATCGAGAGCGCCGAGGTGGATCTCGCCCCCTTGGTCACGGCTGTCTGGATGGGGCTGCTCTACTTCCTGCGCGAGTACGATCGCCTGCTGGAGCTCGGCGTCGTCTATGTAGACAAGCTGTCGCACACTCCGCGATCGGAGCCCTTCGTGCCGGAGTACTGGTTCTTCCTGGGGCTCGGCGCGGCCGCCAAGGCGCGCCAGAGCGGGGGGAGACAGCGACGCAGACTCCTGCGCTTGATGCGGCGAAGCATGCGACGCATGCGTCACTTCGCCCGCTTCGGACCCGACAACTTCCTGCACCAACAGCTGCTGCTCGAAGCAGAGCACGAATTCATCAGCGGCCGCCCTACTCGTGCACTCCCCCTCTACGGCCAGGCGGCCGAGGTCGCGCAAGACCAGAGCTACCACCATCACGCTGCACTCGCCTACGAACGGCGCGCCGAGTGGTGCCTCGAAGCAAACCTTCCGCGCGATGCATCGAGTGAGCTCGGACGAGCGATGAACATCTACGCAACCTGGGGAGCAAAGGCGAAGATCGCCCAGCTGCAGCGCGACTACAAGGAACTCCTCCAGGATTATCCGATACACAGCTACGCGTATTCTCAGTCGTCCGATGATACGACGAATACCTCCCAAGTACGCTCTACCCGAGGGACCCGCGGAAGAACCGATCGCGGCGACGCGCACTCGCTCGATATGACCGCTCTCCTGCGCGCCTCCGAAGCTCTTAGTGGCGAGCTCAAGTTCGAGAGCGTGCTGGATCGGATCATGAGCCTGGCAATCGAGACGGCTGGGGCCCAACGCGCCTGCTTGCTGCTCTCATCGGGCGACCTGCTGCGGCTCGAAGCCGAGCGTGACGCTGACCGCGCCACCGTACGGCATCCGCATCATCCCGCGCTCGACGAGTGTGCGAACGAGGTTCCAGTCTCGGTGATCCGCTACGTGCAACATGCACACAAGACGAAGGTCATCGGCAAGGCAAACTCCGATCGGCTCTTCAAGGACGACCCGTACATCCGGGCGAACGACTCGAAGTCGATCCTGGTGGTACCCATCCTGCGGCAGACCCATCTCGTAGGCGTCCTCTATCTCGAGAACAGTCTCGTTCCGAACGCCTTCAGTACAGGCTCGGTCGACGTGCTGGGCCTCTTGTCCACTCACGCGGCGATCTCGATTCACAACGCGCGCCTGTACGACGAGCTGCGCACACTGAATCTCGATCTGGAGAAGCGGGTCGAGGAACGCACGCTCGAGCTCCGGAGCGCGCGCGACGCCGCCCAATCGGCAGACCGCGCCAAGGGCGAGTTCCTCGCAGTCATGAGTCACGAGATCCGCACGCCGATGAACGTCGTCATCGGGATGGCGCAGCTGCTCGAGGAGACCTCGCTCGAATCGGATCAACGCGAGTGCGTACAGGCCGTACGAACTGCGAGCAACTCGCTGCTGGCTCTGATCAACGACATCCTGGACTTCTCCAAGATCGAGGCCGGAAAGCTGGAGCTCGAAGCGATCCCTTTCAGCCTGCGCGAGTGCGTCGAAGAAGTCGTAGAGATCCTGACCCCCAAGGCCTACGAGCGAGAGCTCGAGCTCCCGGTCTGGATCGATCGGCGGCTTCCCGATCAGACCATTGGAGATCCCGTCCGCATCAAGCAGGTGCTGATCAATTTCGTGAACAATGCGATCAAGTTCACGGAGCGCGGTCAGGTGAGCATTCAGCTCCGCATCGAGAGCGACGAGCTCGTCCGTGTCGACGTCGAGGACACCGGGATCGGAATCCCGGCCGATCGAATCGACCGCCTGTTCCAGCGCTTCTCGCAGGTAGACGTATCGACTACGCGCAAGTTCGGTGGGACCGGTCTCGGGCTCGCGATCAGCAAGGGCTTGATCGATGCGATGCAGGGAGAGGTAGGCGTCTCGAGCACGCTCGGGGTCGGCTCGACATTCTGGTTCGAGCTTCCGCTGCGCCCCGTCCCGATCGAGGAGGCGAAGCCAAATCGCCTCGACCTTAGAGACCGACGCATCGCGATCGTCCTGGACCACGAGCCGAGCGCAGCCGGGCTGCGAGAGCAGCTGCTGAAGTTCGGGGGCGACGCAAGGATCTACACACCGGAGCAGGCGCTCGTAGAGCTCGAGCCCGGCACAGACGCGCTCGTCTTCGTACGCTATCCGCTCGGGGAGCGGCGCAGCGACCTGGGTCCCTGGCTGGCTGCGTGGAACTCGAATCCCAACGCTCACGTCATCGCCATGCCCAGCCTCCACGCACGCCCGGACGCGGAGTCGTCTCTCGAGGGGAAGGTCAGCGAGCTGCTCACCTGGCCCGTCAAGCTCAGCAACCTCGAGCACGCTCTACGGCGCTGCCTTGGACTCTCCGACCCCTCGGAGCGAGCCCTGCCAAAACCGGAGTCGGCGCCGGCGATACAGGCCGAGCGAGGCCAGATCATCGTGGCCGAGGACTACCCATTGAATCAGAAACTGATCGTGCGCCTGCTCAAGCGCTTCGGCTTCGAATGCGACGTCGTGGAGAACGGCCAGCTCCTGGTCGAGGCCACTGCCGCGCGACACTACGATCTGGCTCTGGTCGACTGCCAGATGCCGATCCTCGATGGCTTCGAGGCGACGCGCACCATCCGGGAGCGGGAGCGCCAGACGGGCGAGCGCCTCGCGATCGTAGCGATGACGGCCAACGCGATGAAGGGAGACCGTGAGCTCTGCCTCGATTCCGGCATGGACGACTACCTGAGCAAGCCGATCCATCTCGAAGCCCTGCAGCGGGTGCTGTCCAAGTACCTGGATGCAGCCGCCACGCCGGCCTCTTAGCCGGACCCAGCGCCACCGGCTCGCGCGCGATCGCACGCCCGGCAGCCGAGCCCGCACGGCCCGGCCCCCACCCCAGAAAATTTCTCCGATCTTCTGCAAAAAATGCTCAAGCTTCCTAGGCAGGCTCCGATGTAAGGAATAGTCACGGCAACCGAAAGTCGGCCCGTGACATCGAGCGGGACGCCGGCGGAGGGTTTCGGGGGGGACCTTCACCAGCGCTCCCGCTCAGCCATTTAAGGGGCCCGACGCGGATGGGTGGCCGGGGGCGCGGCCGGACTTCCTGATCGGGCTGCTAGAGGTCGCTCGGCGACTCTGCTGGCGTGTACGCGTGGATCGCGAGAGCGTGGATGTCCGTCGTCATCTGGTCTCCCAGGGCCTCGTAGAGCATGCGGTGGCGTTTGACACGCGAACACCCCTCGAAAGCCGTGGCCACGATGTGAACACGGAAGTGCCCCCGACCGTCCTTTGCGCCCGCGTGCCCGTGGTGAAGATGGCTCTCGTCCTCGACCCGCAGCACGCTTGGCGCGAGTGCGCGTCGCAACGCTACCTCGATGGCCTCGATTCTGGATGACGCAACCGACATGGCTCCTCTCCTATGAGCTGCTAGCTCCTCGCAGCTCGCTCCGGGCGCAGACCTACGCGGCTTCGCCAACACGCGACTCGCGCGCGCGCGGCGACTCCCCCTCAGGTCGCCAACAGCTGATCAGGTCGCCAACAGCTGACGCAGCACGTAGGGAAGGATGCCACCATGGTGGTAGTAGGCGAGCTCGTCCGGCGTGTCGATACGCACCCGAGCTTCGAACGAGATCTGCTGTTCCCCATCGACAGCGCGCATGCGAACGATCCCGCCGGGCTCGAGCCCGGTCGAGATCCCCTCGAACGCGAACTCCTCTCGGCCAGAAATGCCAAGCGAGGACGCACTCTGACCAGACTGGAACTCCAGCGGGAGAATCCCCATTCCGATCAGATTGCTGCGATGGATCCGCTCGTAGCTCTGGGCGATCACGGCACGCACGCCCAGCAGATAAGGTCCCTTTGCCGCCCAATCGCGTGACGAGCCCGAGCCGTACTCGCGCCCAGCGATCACGATCAGAGGCACTCCGCGTGCGCGGTAGGCGACGGACGCCTCGAAGATGGTCGTGACCTTGCCGTCGGGCAACAGGGTCGTGAACCCGCCTTCCGTGCCCGGTGCCAGCTGGTTGCGCAGCCGGACGTTGGCGAAGGTGCCGCGCATCATCACCTCGTGATTTCCGCGACGGGAGCCGTACGAGTTGAAGTCCCCGGGAGCGACCCCGCGCTCGATCAGATACTGGCCAGCGGGAGTGTCCGGCTTGAAGGCGCCCGCCGGGGAGATGTGGTCGGTGGTGACGGAGTCGCCCAGTAGCGCCAGAGCGCGCGCGCCACGGATGTCCGAGGGCGGCACCGGGTCGCGGGTCAGCCCCTCGAAGAAGCTCGGCTTGCGGATATAGGTGGATTCGTCGGACCAGGCAAAGCGTTCGCCCGTGGGTACCCCGAGCGCGCGCCAGCTGGCGTCGCCTAGCGAGATGCTGCCGTAGCGTTCTGTGAACATCGAAGTCTTGACGGATCCGGCGATCGCGCGCTGTACCTGATCACTGCTGGGCCAGAGGTCGGACAGATAGACGGGCTCGCCATCCTTGCCAGTCCCCAGGGGATCGCGCGTGAGATCCAGGTCCATGCGTCCAGCGAGCGCGTATGCGACCACGAGAGGCGGAGACGCCAGATAGTTGCCGCGCACGAGCGCGCTGATGCGGCCCTCGAAGTTCCGGTTCCCCGAGAGCACGGAGAGAACCACGAGATCGTTCTCGGTGATGGCCCGCTCGATCGGTTCCGCCAGCGGTCCACTGTTCCCGATGCAAGTGGTGCAGCCGTATCCGACGACGTGGAAGCGCAGCGCCTCGAGATAGGTGAGCAGCCCCGCCTCCGCCAGATAGTCCCGCACCACCTTGGAGCCCGGCGCCAAGCTCGTCTTGACCCATGGCTTGACCTCGAGCCCGCGTTCGACCGCATTCTTGGCCAGTAGTCCTGCCGCAAGCATGACAGACGGGTTCGAGGTGTTCGTGCAACTCGTGATCGCCCCGATGACGACGTCGCCATGGCCCAGCTCGAACGAGCGTCCGTCGAGCTCGACGGGGACCCTCTTGCGGCGCTCCCCCTCCGCCAGTTCACCCGGACCGTTCCACAGGCCCGGCAGCGCAAGGTCGAAGCTCGTGGCAGCCGCCTGCAACGCGACTCGGTCCTGGGGACGTCTCGGACCCGCGAGACTCGGCTCGATCTCAGAGAGGTCGAGCTCCAGAACGGAGCTGAATTCGGGATCCGGATCCTCGGGTAGCGCGAACAGGCGCTGCGCACGGCAGTACGCCTCGACGAGCTCGGTGCGCCCGGCATCCCGGCCAGACAGCTGCAAGTACTCGAGGGTCTTGGCGTCCACCGGAAAGAAGCCGACGGTCGCCCCATACTCGGGGGCCATGTTCGCGACGGTCGCGCGGTCGGCGAGCGAGAGCGAGGCGAGGCCCGCACCGAAGAACTCCACGAACTTGCCCACGACCCCGTGCACACGCAGCATCTCGACGACTCGCAGCACGAGATCGGTCGCGGTCACGCCGGCCGAGAGCGAACCGTGCAGCTTGAACCCAACGACGTCGGGCACCAGCATCGAGACCGGCTGCCCGAGCAGACAGGCCTCGGCCTCGATCCCACCGACGCCCCACCCGACGACCCCGAGTCCGTTGATCATGGTGGTATGCGAATCGGTCCCCACGACCGTATCGGGAAAGGCCTGCTGGCCAGCCCCCCTCGGATCCCCCTCGAGGAACACCACGGGAGCCAGAAACTCGAGATTCACTTGGTGCACGATTCCAGCTCCAGGTGGAACCACACGAAAGTCGTCGAACGCCTCCTGCCCCCAGCGCAGGAACTGGTAGCGCTCTCGATTGCGCTCGAACTCGATCTGGGTGTTGAGCTCGAGCGCATCCGGGCGGCCGAAGTAGTCGACCTGCACCGAGTGGTCGATCACCAGATCCGCTGGCCGTAGTGGCCGTATGCGTGCTGGGTCGCCTCCGAGCGACGCCATCGCGTCGCGCATCGCCGCAAGATCCACGACTGCCGGGACTCCGGTGAAGTCCTGGAGCAGCACGCGCGCCGGTCGAAACGCAATCTCGCTGCGCTGAGCCTCCTGGGGCTGCCAGGCCGCCAGCTTGGCGATGTCGGCGCGCGTCACGCCTCCCGCCCCCTCGTGTCGCAGCAGGTTCTCGAGCAGAACCCGGATCGAGCGCGGAAGCCGCTCTAGGCTGCCGAGCCCCGCATCCTCGACGGCCTGCAGTCGCGCGATCGTGACCGGCCGGCCGGTGAGCGTGATCGTTCCCTGGCTCCAGGATTCGCTCATCGTCGTCCTCCCCCAGACGCTGCGAGACGTCGGCCCAGGCTCCGCACGTAACCACCGGGGCACCTCTCCATCCGGACAGACGCGTGCCTGAGCCTGGCAGCGGCAGAAGGTAAGCATTTCTTACCCAGGTAGGGAACCTGCTTCCACTTTGCGGTAGCCCACCGCCCCCATGGGCTCTCCGAGTACTCCAGCGCCGACCTTGCGACACGAGCTGGCAGCCTCTCGCGGCCCCCGAGGCGGCTCCGGGGGCTCGGCACGCTTCCTGCTCTAGTAGCGAGATGCGCGGCCAAGGGTGGCGGGGAGTCGAAAGCCCGGCAGGGCACTCCCACTATTCTCTCCCCCAACCCAGTGGAGCTCGCCTCGCCGGCAGCCTCAACTGGGCTCTCCCCCGCCACCCTGTGCCGCCCACTTCCAGCCTGCCCGACACGGGGCGGCAAATCGACCTCCTCAGGATTTCAAGGCTTGAGCTATCGGCCAAAGCGGACGATGCTCCGGATCGGCGGCCGCTCTCCGACAGCGACCGGGACCGATCAACCCATAATGGAAGAGGAGAGGGACCTCCGGCGCGGCTCGAGCCTCAAGCGCGAGATCGCTGTCCGACCCCTTGTGTCGATCTGCTCAGGTCCACATCACGCCCGAGCGGTAGCTCGAAGCCCCGGCTTCACCAGCTATCGGAGCGAGGCGGGACTTGATGCCCTTGACCCTCTTGCCGCTCGCGCGTCCGTCAGGCGCGGGGGGGACGGCCGCCGATTCCACGCGCCTCGAGCTCGGCCTCGAGCTCGTCTTCGATCGCGCGGAGCTCCTTGGCGGACACGTGCACGTCGGATGAGTTTGCAGCCTGAGCGGCCGCCGGCTTGCGCTGGAGCCGTACCAGAACCGCACCGAGCACGACGACGCCGAACGACAGCAGCATGATCGGCAGCACCCAGCTCACGGGCCCCTCTGGGATGGGGGCCAGGGTCGGCTTGAATGCCGGACGCCCGGGATCCTGAAAGTTGCGACTCAGAACCTCGCCCAGCTCGCGCTCGAGCCTGGCCTTGATCTCGTCGTCCGTAAGGCCCGCGTCTACCCACGCATGTACGCGCTGGCGCTGGGCCTCAGCGCTGGGGCTGGGGCATTCGGCGAGCGTGCGATTGCGGCAGAACGGGCTCATGATGTCGCCCGTGAGCTGTCGCGCCCGGCGGGCGTTATCGAGATTGGTGGCCTGCGCGGCTGCATCGCCCGCGGAGAAGGCGCACAGGGCGAGAGCCATCGCGAGCGCTCTGATCGTCCACTGCTTCTTCATGTCCGCATGATAGCGTCTTCTGCCTGACGAGTTCAGGCATCGCCGCCCCTATCCGCCGAACACGCGGCGGCGGCCCTCATGAGACCAGGGCGCAGGTGACCTGCCCAACGGGGAGATTCTGCCAGTGGAGTGCAAGAGGTGAAGACGCGCGCCGACCTCCTGGTTCGCGACGCGCTGGCTGCGCAGTTCGTGCGTGCATGCGCAGACGATGCCCGCGCAGAGCTAGTTCTGAGTGAGCTCGACCGCTGGCGCCAGGGCGCGACTACGCGCGCTGAGCTCCTGATGAAGCTGGAGACGGAGCATGGCGAGGCGATCTTCACCCCCTCCGCCCAGCTCGCAGAGAGATACGAGCCGCTGGCCGACTACATCCGAGATCGTGTGCTGCGTATGCATGCGGCGCTCGGATGGCTGGCCGACCTTGGAGAGAAGGGCGATGGCGTGGCCAGCGCCCGCGCCGCCTGGGATGCTGGACTGTTCTTCGAAGTCCACGAGCTTCTCGAGCCCCTGTGGCTCGAGGAGAGCGGACAGCGCAAACTGGCCCTGCAGGGCCTGATCCTGGCAGGTGCCGGGCTGTACCATTTGACGCGAGGCAACCTAGCGGGTGCGCGCGGCCTACTCGGCGACGCGGAGCGCAAGCTCCAGGAGAGCCCGAAGCTGGACGCGCTGGAGCTCTGCGAATTCGGACGCGAGCTGGGAGAGGTGAGCCGTGCCATCGAGCGCGGCGAGCTGCGCAGCTGGGAGGACATCGTCTCGTTGCCGCGCTTCTGAGCGCCGGGGCTCTACCGAGTGGCAACCGCTAGATCGTATCGATCAGCCGTGAGGATCGGTGAGCATCAGCTCGACACAGAACTCGCCTAGCGCGCAGTCGAAGTCGAGCACTGCGCTCTCCGAAGTTTTCACTCGAATCTGCGACTTCGGGGTCATCACGACGGTCGGGAGCGAGATCTGGATCGTTCCCTGCGACGCGAACTCGGTCTTCACGTTTCCACCGACCATGTTGATCAGCTCGCCGGCAGCGTCCAAGATCGATTCCTGGTCGTCTACCTCGCTGGGATCCGTACCCAGCAGACGCGCAGTGAAATCCTGCGCGAGCGAACGCGAACAGTGAATCGCCACGAAGCCCTGTTTGTCTCCGGCAAAACCGAGAAAGGCGGTGAGCTCCGATTGGCCAATCGGTGTCTGGTTCACATAGGGTGTGCGGGCCTCGAGCTCGAGATCCAGCATCGTCTCGAATACGTCACAAGCAGCCTTCTGTATGAGCCCTGCGAGCTCCTCTAGGCGCGCGGCTTCCATGAGATCGCCTCCCTCCCCATTACCCTCGACCCGCAGACCCGATCCCTAAAGCTCCGACCCAGCGTTGGATCGAGTCCCCAGCATCAAGACACCCCGAGTCCGGGCCGATAGCACTCGCACACAGGGTTCGATCGCAGCAGAGGGGGGCTCGCTTCGCGATGGACGCCACGACAGTCTTCGGCATCCTTGTCGCAGTAGGGTGCATCCTTACGGGACAGGTCCTCGAGGGCGGTCACGTGAACTCGATTCTGCAGCTGACGGCTGCCCTCATCGTGCTGGGCGGCACGTTCGGCGCGATCATCACTCAGTTTCCCCTGCCCGAGCTGATGAACGCGTTTCGCCAGACGAAATTCATCATTCTGGCCGGGCGCTCCGACCGCCACATCCTCGCCAAGCAGCTCGTCGAGCTCTCTCGCAAGTCTAGACGCGAGGGGCTCCTCGTGCTCGAAGCAGAGGCGGGACGCGCTACGGATCCCTTCCTACGTCAAGGATTGCTGGCGCTCGTGGACGGCAACGACCTGGTGCACCTGCGCGCGCTACTCGACACGACGATGGAGCGCGATCTGCAAGCGAGCGAGCCCGGTCCCAAGATGCTCGAAGCTGCCGGTGGGTATGCCCCGACGATCGGCATCCTGGGCGCAGTACTCGGCCTGATCCACGTCATGGAGAATCTGTCCGATCCGGCAAAGCTGGGATCGGGCATCGCCGTCGCCTTCGTAGCGACCGTATACGGTGTCGGATCTGCGAACCTTCTCTTCTTGCCGCTCGCGCAGAAGCTGCGCATGAAGATCGCCAATGACCTTCGGCGCAAGGAGCTGATCATGGAAGGCATCTGCAGCATCCAGGAAGGCATCAACCCACAGATGCTCGAGAAGCGGCTGCTGTCGTTCCTGCCTCCTCCCAAGCCGCCCAAAGGCCCGAAGCGAGGCAAGAAGAAGGCCCCGGCACGGTCTCGAAAGAGCACCACCCGAACCCGCCCCACTGCACGGGCCGGGCGCTAGGAGCGAGCGTGCGTAGACGGCGCGGCCTACCCGAACCGACCGAGAACGCCGATCGCTGGCTCGTGTCGTATGCAGACTTCATCACCCTGCTGTTCGCGTTCTTCACCACCTTGTACGCAATCTCCGTCGTCGATGCGGAAAAGGCCGAGAACCTCGTCGACTCGATTCGAGAGTCCTTCAACGAAAGCACTGGCAACATCGTCATCATGGAGTCACCCACGGACATTCCGGGAGCCGGGTCCTCGCCGACGGAGCAGACCCGCTTCGAGCTGCTGGGAGACCGCGTGCGCGATCTGAACAGCACGCCGGGGTTCGAGAACGGGCTACGGGTGCGCCAGACCGAGGAGGGAATGGTGATCAGCCTGGCAGACTCCCTCTTCTTCACAGGCGGCGGGGCGCAGATCCCGGCAGACGCCTATCCGGTGCTCGAGAATCTGGCCGGGCTCCTGAGTGAGCTTCCCAATCACATTCGGGTCGAGGGTCACACGGACGACGAGCCGATCTCGACTGCGCAGTTCCCCAGCAACTGGCACCTCTCGGCCGCGCGCGCAGTGGAGTTCGTGCGCTTCCTGGAGCAGCGCGACATCGCTCGCTATCGACTCTCGGCCTCAGGTTTCGCGGCCGAACGGCCGCTGGTTTCCAACGAGACCGCACAGGGGAGAGCCATCAACCGAAGGGTGGATGTCGTCGTCCTGAGAGCCCGGCTGTCCCGGCGCGACCGATGAGCAGGACGAGTTCGAGCGGCTCCGGACGACAGAGGCAATCTATGGAGGGTCCATGTCCAAGATCTTGGTAGTGGATGATTCGGGCACGATGCGAAAGATCGTCATGAAGGGCGTCAAGGGAGCGGCAGCCGCAATCGGCAAGCCCGAGCCAGAATTCGTCGAGGCCGGGGATGGCGTCGAGGGTCTCGAGCAGTTGGGCAAGTCGGATGGCATCGGGCTGATCCTGTGCGACGTGAACATGCCGAACATGGACGGGATACAATTCGTACGCTGCGTGCGGGACCAGAAGGCGCTCGAGGAGACGAGCATCGGCGACAAGTCACTGCTGAAGCGCGTCGGCAACTCGATCCCGATCGTGATGGTCACCACCGAAGGCGGGCTCGAGAAGGTTCAGGAAGCTCTGGCTGCCGGGGCAAACGACTACTTGAAGAAGCCCTTCACGCCCGATCAGCTGGGCGAGAAGATCGGGAGGTTCCTAGGCTAGCCGTCCGATGCAGAATTCCGGATCGCGCTAGAGCTAGGAGTAGAGCGGAGAAGCGGTGAGCGAGAAGGCCCAACCTCTCGCAGAGGCGATGCTCCGCGGCTGCGCCGCGAACGTCGGCCCACTGATCGGGCTGGACCTCGAGGTCGGCGAGCCCACGCTCGAGACCCACGCCGAACTCCCAGAAGGGGACCTCGCAGTCCTACCCATGAGCGTCGAGTTCGACGATCAGGTGCTCTGTGGCCTGACCGTCTCGAGCCCACTGCAGGAAATCGCGACGCTCGCGCGACGCCTGCTGGACGACGACGACCCCGACAAAGAGCGCGAGATCAACGAGGACGAGGTCGACGCAATCGGCGAAGTCCTGAACCTGATGAGCGGCGCGATCGATCAGTCGATACGCGAGCACATCAACCCGGGGTATCGCAGCCGACCCCTCTCCTGGTGGCGCAGCGACCAGCCCGGCGACAACAGCCTGCCGGACGGCGAGCACGTCGTCGCCAGCGGCCGGATCAACATTCCATCTGCGGGATCCGTCTGCATCGTATTCCGCATCTCGCCCAAGCTCTTCGGGCTGACACAGCAGACGACGGCTCGGCGAACACAGGGGCACGTGCTCCTCCTCGGACTCGAGGAAGCCGTGCGCACCTCGATCTCGGGCATCCTGGCACAGGCCCAGGTCGTGGTCGACTCAGCTGAACCTGGTGACGATGCGCTAGGAGAGCTGCTCGGATCCACGGAAGCCATCTTCCTGTCGGGTGACCAGAGCGGGGGATTCGAGCTCGTGCGCAACCTTCGACTGGCGCACGATACCTGGCAGATTCCCAGTATCATTTGCCTGGCGGAGCCGACCAAGTCGAGTGTGATGCGCGCGCTCCATCACGGCGCAACATACGTTATGGCAGTACCCGCGGACGAGATCTCGCTGCTACGCGTACTGCGGGCCGCACGTCCCGACGAGCGCTGAGCAAGGACGACGCAGATCAGCGATCGTCGTGCACGATGCCGAACGAGGACAAGAACAGGGCCGCCCCACCGATGATCAGGCCGAACGAGAGGGCGACCTCGATCAGCTCCAGCTCGATCATCCGCACACGAACCGCATCGACGACGGCATAGAGGATCGGGAGCAGTGGGAGCACCGCCAGAACCCGCTGCCGGAAGCCCTCCGGGTCGAGAAATACGAGCACGATTCCTACGGCAGACGGAATGAGAAGCATCACGCTCGTGAGCGCTACGCCCTGGAAGGAGAACAGGGCGTGGTTCCAGTGGAGAAGGTACTCGAGCTCTGCGGCATGGAGAAAGATGTAGACCCCAAGACCGATCATCGCGATCCCGAGCCAGAAGCGACCCGCTGCAACCTCAGCCTGCCCCATCGCCCGCCCTGCTCCTCCTCTCGCCGAACTTCCGAGGCCTACACGCAACGCGCACATGCAACCGCACAACCACTCGGCTCTCGTCGAGCGGTCGATACCCGCTAAGCTTAGCGGAACCCGGCGCCCCTTCGGAGTGCCTATCAGGACACCCATGGGAGTCCGCGCGGGTGGGAGTCCGCGCGATCGATCCCACCACGGCCGGCCCAGAGCTTCGTACGCTGATCCAGGCAGAATGGGACCACGGCCATGATCCGGATCGATGTGTAGAGATGAGCGCGACCTACGTCGAAACGATGCGGGCGCGCAGCCGATGCTCGAAGGGAGCCCCAGCCAGGAGCGAGCTTCCTGACGAGCTCACAGACCGAAGGACATCCGAGACAGACTCTGCAGGAACTCCGAGAAGCTCCCAGAGAGCACGTCCACCGAACGCGCTCCATTCTTCGCGCGCGAGACGAGCCCGACCGGAGCGCCGTCGGCCTCCCTGAGATCGAAGACGAAGAGCTGCCCGCTGCGATCACTGCCGAATGCGAAATATCCATCGAGTCCAGAAATCTCGGCCTGCCGATTCAACACGTCGCGCAGTGGCCATATGTCGATTTCGCCACTTCCGAATGGGACCGGACCTGCTGCCCCGTCACTGCTTTTCAGAAACCGCAGATAGGTCGTAGGAAGATTCCGAGGCGCTTTTGAAAGGAAGCTCCGCAGGTTTTCGAGCGGCGGAGCTTCGCGTTGTTCGAGTCGAAACCGAGGGTCCTGCAACAACGCGGCTACGTTCATAGGCATTCTCCGTTCGATCGAAGCGATCACGCCGAAGAACACGCCCGACGGCGCCGAAACGCTTCGTGGGTAACGAAAATCTGTAGCATCCGCGCGTGCGGCCTGCGCCGAGCGCACACATCGCAAGCGCGCTGACAGACACTCTGACCTGCTTGATCTTACCCCGATTTGCGTCTAGAAAAACCCCTGGAAATGACCGGATACCTAGAATGAATCGCGAACGGGGGACTTTGCGCCCGTTGTAGAATCAGATGCTTTCGCAGGCCCTGCTTTCGCAAGAGTTTCGGCACCTTGCCGAGCGATTGACCGATTACTCAGTGCACTCCCTCCACTCCTCGAGGGCTCGTCGTTGCGACGCATCGAGCTCCATCTGATCCAGCAGATCATCGTACGTCACGAGAGAGTGTAGGGGAACACCCAGCTTCTCGAAACAGCGCCTGGCAGCGGGAAACCCATAGGTCACGATCGACTGCACACCGAGCACCTTCCCAGCTTCTGCGCGCAGCGCCTCGACTGCGCTCTTTGCGCTGCCTCCGAACGAAACCAGGTCCTCGACCAGCACCACTGCTTCGCCCTCGAGCGGACGCCCCTCGACCTGCTTGCCCTGACCATGCCCCTTGGCACCTCCCCGCACGTAGACCATGGGAAGCTCGAGCAGCTCGGCCACCCATGCGGCATGGGGGATGCCGGCGGTCGCGGTCCCGGCGATGACCTCTACCTGTGGGTGGTGCTGCTTGATGGAGTCGGCCAACGCACGCGCAACCAGTGCGCGAACGTTCGGATAGGAGATGATCCGCCGGTTGTCGCAGTAGATCGGTGCTCGCCGCCCCGAAGACCACGTGAACCAGCAATCAGGATCCGGGCGAATCTCCAAGGCACCAATTCGGAGCAACTCACCTGCGATTTCACGCGCTACCATAGGCCCCTAGCTCCTTTCATCTGGATGGCTGCTCCCGGACACGAGCAGCATTCCGAAGCCCCCTTGCGGGGGCGGAATGTTCCGACTCGGAATGCTTCGACCCGGATCACCTCGACCCAGAATGTCTTGACCCGGCGGCACCGGCCCCGGGTCGTGCGCGGCGACTCCGCGATCGGCGCCTGGGGACGCCACCGAGGATACGTGGTCGAGCCCCACGGGCCCGGCCAGGAAATAAGAAAACCTAACTACATTCACGACGCGGCGGTCTCACCGAGAGATGCAGGGGGCTGACCCGAGCCGCGGCAAGAGGCAGTCTCGAGAGTGCATGGATCCGGACGTCAACGCGTGGGCCCCCACCCTCTCGCTCCACTCCCCTCGGCGCGAGGGGGAGTGGCTGCGCGCAGTATAGCGGCGAGGGCATCCGCGTCATGACGGTCAGGATTTCGAAGGAACAGAACGAGATACACCTATCGAACGCTCGCCTCCGCCTGACGGTCGACCTGGTGAGCCTTCGCATGGATCTCGAGAGCACCTCCGGAGCCACGCGGCTGCGGGGCTTCCAACCCCGCGTGATCACCGAGCGAGGTGCGCTCGTGGCGACCGACCCAGTTCTCGAGGGATCCGGCACCCTGCGCACACGCTCAGGTGTCGCATCGCGTGTCCATCTGGAGAGCCGCCTCTCCGCGAAGCTGTGGCTGTGCGCCGACATCGATCTGGCCGAAGACTGGCCCGGGATCTCCCTCAAGTTCACACTCGCGAATCGGGGTATCGACTCCGTGCGTGTAGACGCGCTCGATGCCCTCTGCTGGAACGCAGAGGAGGAGGCGAGCGAGCTACGGCTGACGCATCCCATGGGGACTCAGATCCTCGAGATGGGGTTCCACACTGACGCGCCGGCTCGCTGGCGCAGGCTCGGTTCCTCCCCCTGGCTCCAACCCTTCGCAAAGGCGCGGCCAGAGCATCGGGGGCCCTTCACGCCGGCTCCCGCTTGGGGGCTGCACGTCTCCGACTTCGTCACGTCGTTGCGGCCGCCCTGTGAGTCCGGAGGAGCCTCGACCCCGGAAGCCGAAGAGCTCACCTTGGGCTTCATCAGCCACGATCGCTTCCTTTCGTTCGTCTTCGCGCGCGTCAACGGAGCCCGCATCCAGCAGCTCACGGCTTCGTCCTTCACCGAAGCCTTGATGCTCCCGCCCCGCTCCCGGCTGGCGTCCGAGAAGCTATGGATCGGAGTCAGCACCCCAGGGGAGGAAGGGCTCGTGAACTGGGCCGCCCACACGGGCCGCGAGATGCAGGCCAGTGTTCCCGGGCGACGCCTCGCTGGCTGCTTCTCCTCACAGGACGCGCACGACTCGTCCCAGTTCGCGGAGTCGCTCGACGAGGCGGTGCGCTGCCGCACTTCCGAGGAGACGGTGTTCGAAGTCGGCGGCAACTATGCCCCCTATCTCGGCGACTGGCTGACTCCCAGCGCAGGCTTTCCCCAAGGCCCAGGAGCTCTGGCCCAGGAGATCCGTCGCGCTGGACTGACCCCCCGGATCTGGATCGCACCCTTTCTCGTATCCGAGAACTCGCGCCTGGCCGAGCGTCACCCGGAGTGGCTGCTCCGGACCACGGAAGGCGGCCCCTTGCGACCACCCTATCCCCTCCCCGACGTGTGGGGCTCGGTCTTCGTGCTGGACCCCTCGCATCCAGAGGTGTTGGATTGGCTCCAGAAACTGGGAGATACGATCCGGGGGCTCGGATTCGACCAGATCGCGCTGCGCTATCTCGATGTCGGCCTGCTGCCGGGAGCGCGCAAACGGCCCGAACTCGGAACTGCGGAGGCATACCGACAGGCGCTCGAGGCGCTGCGCGGCCCGGTCGAGCCGAGCGGCCAGACCTGTCTGGTGGGGGAACGAGCGCCGATCGGCCCCTCCGCAGGCCTCCTGGACATCGTCCGCTGTGGGCCCGACTGGGGACCGTTCTGGTCCCCGCGTCTGGGTGCGCGAGGAGTAGACTCGGGCGGCTCGGCCGAGGTAGCCCTGCGGAATCTGCTGGTGCGCGCACCGCTTCACCAGCGGCTCTGGGTGCATGAGGTAGGCCCCCTGCGGCTCGCGGAGGCGAGCAACGATCTCGATCCAGACGAGCGACTGAGCCTGGCGATCCTGGCAGCCGCGACGGGCAGTCCGGTCGCCCTCGCGGATCGGCCGCGGGATCTCGACAGCACGGCCATCCAGCTCTTCCGGCAGCTGAGTCCGGCGAGCGGTCGCCCCAGTGCCAGCCTCGATACGCGGAACGATGGACTCGTAACGGCCTTTCCGGACGGGAGCCATCTGGTCTTCCGGATGAACTTCTCACGACGCAGCGCCTCCCTCCAGATCGATCTGGAGCGCCTCGGCATCACCCCCCCTGTCTTCGTCTGGGACATCCTGGGGCAGTCCTTCCTGAATGCCTCGAACGGGGTGGTCGAGCTTTCAGACGTACCTGGCCACGGCTGTCTATGGCTGCGTGTCACGCCGGTAGACGAGCGTCCACGCGTGGTCGGATCCGGCATCCACTTGTGCGCGGGCGCGCTCGAAACCTCGCGGCTGCGCATATTGCCGAGTGGGGCGATCGCGATTCGCCTACAGCTTCCAGGCAATCGCCACGGTGAGGTTTGGGTGAGCCGCGACGGCCAGAACGCACCACTGGCGGCGTGCGTCGCGTTCGAAGGCAACCTAGAATTCGCGCTCTCCGAGATCATCCCCGAACCCGAGGCCGAAGCATGAGTGAAGATTCGAAGACCGCGATCGCCGCCTCCGACTCGAAATCCAGCCCGATGGCCAGCCCTTCGAATCGGCCCGCCGAGGCCCGGTCGGACCCGGGGGCTGCACATGCGCCCGTTTCGGGAACCTGCTCGAGCTGTGGATGCGCGCTGGGCTACGCTGCGAGCCGACGCGGAGAGGTCTGGTACTGTTGCGGCGGTTGCGCCGGCAGCGGTCGCTGCTCCTGTGGATGCGATCCTGAATTCGCGCGCAAGCTGAGCTCCGATCGCTACGTACCCACGCGTCGAATGTTCGGCTCGCGCCGCCCCGACGAGCTTCAGGGAGACGGCGGACCCCGCAGCCGGCAGCGCGCCTTCCCCTTCGCAGACCGACGCCGCGGCCGCTGAGACCTGCGCCGCTCGTTGCCTCCCGTGCATCTCGCATGCACGGCTCGGTCGCCGCTCCCAGCGAGGAGTGATTGACAAGCGTAGCTCCCGCTGGCGATAACAAACGGGGCCTAACGCTGCGAAACCTGCTCCCGCCCCGAGCCGCAGCACCAGGGGATCGCGAGGCGACACAGCCGGGGAGGCACGTGCATGGATTCGCTTCTGTTCCTGCTCCGATACCTGCACTTCCTAGCAGGAATCACCTGGGTCGGAGTCCTCTACTACTTCAACTGCATCCAGACGCCCTTCTTCGGATCCGAACTCGGCGGTCAAGCGCGCAGCGCCATGATGCGCGGACTGGTTCCCAACGCGCTCTGGTGGTTCCGCTGGGGAGCCATGTTCACCTTCCTTTCCGGCTGGAGCTACATGATGCTCAACGCGCATCAGGGGGGCTACAACGCGGCGGCGTTGACGTTGATCTTGACGGGCGGCCTGATGGGCACCTTCATGTGGTTCAACGTGTGGTTCGTAATCTGGCCGATCCAGAAGCTCGCCATCGCCTCCGCGGAAGCAGTCGCCGCGGGCGGCGAGCCCGACCCGCAGGCCACAGCCCGTGCACCGATCGCGGCACGCGCGTCGCGGACGAACACCTTGTTCTCTTTCCCGATGCTGTTCTTCATGGCCAGTGCCTCTCACGGCATCTGGCTGCAGTCGGCGGATCCCAAACGCGGGCTCTACTGGATCCTCGCACTCGTGTCGATTCTCTTGATCGAAGCCAACATCTGGCTGGGGACCGCAGCGACACAGAAGCCCCTAGGATCGATCTTCGGCGTGATCCACGCCGGGCTGGCTCTCACCGTCATCCTGGGTGGAGCTGCCTTCGCGCTCGTCTAGTGGAATGCGGGGCGAAATGAGCGGCATTTCGCACCGCCGCGGCACCGCGCGCATACGACGCTCGGACGGGCTACGGCTGTCCCCGATCACCCGCTGCCGCAAGGAAGGCGCTCAGCGCATCGATCTCGGACTCGAGAAAGGGCATGGCCGGCATCAGCATCGAGTCCTTCTTCGGCGTGTAGCCGGCCGGATACTCGCGCGCGAGGACCCGAGCGGCAACCAACTCGCGCGAGCTGCCCGCGACCGCGGGACCGACGCTTCCTTCGCGCGCGGGATCGGGATGGTGACAAACCACGCAGTTGGCCTTGTAGACCTCGGCTCCTCGACTCACGAGATCCACGGGCCGCGACGGATCCGAATCGGAGTCGTTGCATGAGGGAGCAACGCAGAGAAGCGCCACGGCAAGCACACAGGAGT
This sequence comes from Pseudomonadota bacterium, assembly GCA_003247575.1. Classification (GTDB taxonomy): domain Bacteria; phylum Myxococcota_A; class UBA9160; order SZUA-336; family SZUA-336; genus SZUA-336. Next base: position 28,838 of record QJZC01000044.1, on the reverse strand, counting down.
ACGCGGAGCGCCCGCTCGGACCGATATCACTCGAAGATCTCAATGCCGTGCCTCGTTCGCGCTGGGCGCCCAGTTTGCTGCCCGCAGCGCGCCGCGGCAGTCTAGGCGGAATCGGCGCGAGGGTAAACGCCGCCGCGCAAGATTCGGCCGGTCAATGGAGAGACACGACAATGAACTTGCTCGAGGAGGGCATCGAGCTTCAGCTCGACTTCGACAAGCTGCAACGAGTCGCGAGAACCGGTGCGTGCGTAGTGCCGGTCGTCTTGCAGAATGTCGATAGCGGTGAGGTTCTCTTCATCGGGTATGCAAACGCGCTTGCCCTGGAGAAGAGTCTAGAGACGCGCACTGCGGTGCTCTGGTCCACCTCGCGGAACGAGCTATGGTACAAGGGCGCTTCCTCGGGCGATGTGCTCGACCTGGTCGAGGTTCGCGTCAACTGCGAACAGAACTCACTGCTCTACTGCGTGCGGCCGCGCGCGGGCGTCTGCCACACGCGCAGCTCGGATGGCCACACACGCAAGTCCTGCTACTACCGGAGCCTGGGCCCCGGCGGAGAGCAGCTCGAGTTCTGCGAACGACGGCTCGCCCTTCGAGATGAACCGAGAGGAGACGATCCGAGGGGACAGCCGTAGATCACGGGAATGCAAGCGGCAGCTCGGCTGCAGCTCGCCGCCCTTCGCGCCCCCATCCCGACTCCGGAGGCAGATTTTCGTGGCAGCTTGCCCGGTCGCGCCTCAAGGCACCAGGGTGATACACCGATGCTCTGGCGGTGAGTTCGAGGACCGTAGACCGCACTGCCCGGTACAGCACGAGGACTCCGTCCCAACTCGCGGATCTGCCACCCGAGACAGGACGGGACCCAAAATGAACTCGCGCACGCGCTGCAACGCCTTCATCGTTGCCTTCTTCTTCCTCTGCTTCATCGGAACGTTGACCTACCCTGGGGACGCCCATGCACGGCGACGTGGCATCGCGTTCGTCAACACGGGCAGTGAGTTCTTCGATGTGGCCCCTCTGCCGCCCGAGCTGGGAGACGAGCTCGACGGGCGCTGGAAGCTCGCCTACAAGTGCGAACGTTTGGGCGTGTTCTGGGCCGATGTCTGGACCTGGGACTGCGGCATGGTAGCATTCGACGGCGACAACACGTACGCGGACCTGCCGCCGGACATGATCCCGGAACTCGAGGCGCAGCATCCCTTCTCACAGGCACAGCGCAGCCTGTGGAATCGCTTCGGCATCATCGCAGTGGCTGGAGCAGGGCTGATCGGCGGCATCGGGCGCCGTCTCGGAGCTGCTTAGACGGGGAGCGGCGTAGGCGGGGAGCGGCGTAGCGGCTTCGATCGCAGAGGCACTTCGCTCGGAGTCGGTCGCGTACCTCGGGTCGAGGAGCTCCGGATGATCGAGCCATATCCTGTCGTACTCGAAGGGCACGGAATTCGGCTGGAGCCACTCGAGCGCGATCACGTCGATGCGCTCGGGAAGGCTGCGGCCGACGGTGAGCTCTGGAATCTCTGGTACACCGGAGTTCCAGAGCCGAGTGAGACGGGACACTACGTCGCGCGTGCACTGGCCGGTCGAGCCGACGGCCACATGCTGCCGTGGGCGGTACGCGAGCTCGGCTCCGGCGAAATCGTCGGCACGACCCGCTACCACGACATCGTAGCAGAGGTCGATCGGGTCGAAATCGGCTACACGTGGTACGCGCGCCGCTGGCAACGCACGCATGTCAACACCGCTTGCAAGCTGGCAATGTTCGGCCATGCCTTCGATACTCTGGCATGCAAGGTCGTCGGGCTACGAACCGACAACTTCAATCTCGCCTCGCGGCGTGCCATCGCGTCTCTCGGCGCCAAACAGGATGGCATCATTCGACACCACGCCCTGCGGCGCGACGGCTCCATACGCGATACGGTGATGTTCAGCGTCCTGGCGAGCGAATGGCCAGACCTGAAGAAACACCTCGAGTTCCGGTTGCTGCGAAACATGCGAGGCGAACGAGCCTGATCGAATCCACCCTTCGCCGGGCTCACGCTCTGTCCCGTGTGACTACTGACGTAGGTAATCCCACCCTTCCGCTCGCGCTTCCGCTGTTGCCCACTTCTTGATAGGGTGACGACGCACTTCGGAGTGTGCGCTCAGTTACTCCGCCGCACATCTCCCGTCCGATTACCCCCATCCCAAGCGCTTCCAAGCCGATACAGGAGACCCCAAAATGCGACGCACGCTCGTATTCGGAGCAATCGCAGGACTCTGCCTTTCCGGATTCACTCCGCTCGCCCGAGCGGAAGACTCGATCGACGCACCCACCTTGCCGCCACGCATGGATCAAGCCCAGGTGGAAGAAGCCAAACGATTCCTAGAAGTTCAATGTGTTCGCAGGGAGGGACTCCGCTTCTTCGGGAACCCCAATACGTTGGCGGACGGCTTCGGTGACGGACCCCATGACCCCACACGGAGCGCACTCGAGCTGGGAAACCGAGTCACCTTCCCGAACACTCCCATCAGCAGATTGTTCGGCCTCGACTCGCAGAGCTGCGGGGAATGTCATTCGATCCGAAGCGCCCGCACGGTTCCGGCTCAGTTCGCCATCGGTGGAACGAACACATTCTCGCAGCCGGTCCTCGTCCTACAGGGGAACGTGGACACCGGTGACGCAGATGGGAACGGAGTTCTCGATTTCAACGGCCGCGTGATCAATGCACCTGCACTCTGGGGCGCCGGCGGTATCGAGGCTCTCGCCAAGGAGGCGACGATCGACTTGCAGAAGCTGCGCCAGACCGCACTCGACAATCCGGGCACCGAGATCAATCTGGTCACGCGATCTGGTGTCGACTTCGGATCGCTTCAGTGCAATGAGGCCGGAGACTGCGACACCTCGAAGTTGCAGGGTATCCGTCCGGAGCTGGTCGTGCGTCCGTTCGGTCGCCGTGGAGACAACTTCTCCATCCGCGACATCAGCGTGCTGGCTGCTCTCTTCCAGCTGGGCATGCAGCCGACCGAGGTGGTCGGCGAGATCGATGCCGATGGAGATGGCGTGGCGAACGAATTCACGGAGGGTGAAATCTCGGCGATGACCTTGTGGCAAGCCGGGCTCGAGCCACCTCGGCAAACGCGACTCTCCCGGGAGGCCCGCTCAGGGAAGCAAGCGTTCGGAGAGTTCGGCTGCGCAGACTGCCACATTCCATCGCTGAGCACGCGCTCTGCACGCGTCACGTTCAGCTTCCCGGAGGTTCCAGAGGACCCGACCGCGAACGTCTTTCAGAGCCTGAGCCTGCTCCAGATCGGCTTCGACCGCGACAGCGACACCGATGGAGTGAGAGTCCCGGCGTTTACGGATCTGAAGCTACACGACATGGGGCCGGGGCTGACTGACCAGCCCGCAGGAGATCCGGGGACCAGCCTGTTCGTCACGATCGCCCTCTGGGGTGTGGCCGACAGCGCTCCCTATCTGCACGATGGTCGCGCGCTCACGATCAACGATGCGATTCTCCAGCATGATGGCGAGGGGCTGACGTCGCGCAATGCCTACGCGAACGCTTCCGTCGAGAAGCGAAAGCAGCTGCTGGCCTTCCTCGGGACACTCAGGGCGCCGACCGATCCGAACGGACGCCTGCTGAGCCTCTCGGAAGAGTTCTGCCAGGGCCGCTGAGCAACACGCCGCGCGGCCGAGCATCGAGCTCGGTCGCGCGCAGGTCCGGTCGGCACGCTCTCGGGGCGGTGCGCTCTGTCTAGAAGCCCGGTAGACGCCTAGTAATCTCCGGGCCGGCGCCGGGGACGTGCAGACAGCTCGGTTAGTCTCCACCTCTGCCACCCGCGCTACCCAGCGAGCGGATGAGATTGCTACGTAGCTCGGCGGGTTCCCAAATGGCCTCGATCGAGCCGACTTCGCGCGCACGCTCCACCGTGTGGACCGCGTCGAACTCGGCAGCGACCTCGGCCTGCTTCTCGAGCCGAACCTTCTCGAAGATGCGCTCGAACTCCGCTCGACGAGTCACCCGCTGCTCCGCGTCCGAAGCCGAACCCACCAGTTCCGCGGCCTGCCGAACCCGCGGATCGTCGTTCGCTCGTCGCCGCACGTCGCGAGGGAACACGATCGTGGCTGCAGCCGCACCACCGATCACCGAGGCGAACGAGCCCGCGAGCGCGGTCGCCCGCATGGACGCATTGAGCTCACGCGAGAAGACAACATACGCTCCACCGTGGTAGCGGGAGACGACGGAGAACAAGAGAGGGCCCTTGAAGCGAACGACAGCCCGGGCGATCTCGGCTCCGAGCTCGAGCACACCGCGCCGCATCGATTCGGGTGAGCCATCGAAGCCGGAAAGATTGGCCAGCACGACCACCGGCCGTACCCCGCTCGCCGCATTGAGCGCTCGCGCGACCTTCTTGGACGACAGCGGAAAGAGAGTCCCGGCGGTCCAGGTATCTGGACCGTCGTTCGGGACGTATCCCACCCGCGTGATGGGTCGGCTCTCGATCCCGATCAGCGAAACGGGGAAGCCTCCCAGATGAGCATCCCACGTAATGGCGGTCTCGGCTCCGGACCAGTCCCGCCAGCGCTCCAGGAAGCCGGCATCCTGGTCGATGAGCGCGCGCATCAGCGGGCGCATGGCAAACGGACGCTTTCGCTCTGCGTTCTTGGCATCCGAGAAGATGTCCCCGATGACCGCGAGTTCTTCGTCGCTCTCGTACGGGAAGCGCGTGATGTCGCGTTGTACCGAGTCACGGGTCTCGAAGCGCCGTGGCGCACGCTCACCGGGAGCCCGGTAGCTGCAGGCATAGTGCTCGAGCAAGATGCGGTAGGCGTCAGCCACGGTACGCGCCTGATACTGGGCCTGGCCGGTCGGCCCCATGATGCGCTCGTAGCCACCGATACCGACCTCGTCCTCCGCCGAGACGGCACCCGACGACTCGAGACCCAGCCGACCGGTGAGGACCATCGCCGAGCTGGCGAGCATGATGAGGATGCCGCGACTCTGCAGTCCCATCGTAGCCAGTGCATTGAAGTAGCTCTGCGCACCCACGTTCACACCGGCGACGATCAGGTGAACCTCTCCGTCGTTGTCGGTGAAGCTGACCAGACGGCGCACGACCCGCGCGGTCGCGTCCAGATTCTCCGTACCGCTCTCGAGAGAGATGCGCGCACCAGACGAGACAGCGATCCACTCCACCGGCAGCGATTCACGCTCTGCCAGATCGAGCGCGGCGACGATGCGCTCGCACTCCGGCGCGGCGAGGGCGCCCATGCCGTAGGTCGAGTCGCTCAGGATCTGCACGCGCCGCATGCCTTCGGGGTACTTGACCGTAGGCGTGCTGATCACTCCGATGACGACGCCGCAAACGTTCTCGCCCGGGGGGCGGCTCACCGGCTGCGGAACGCCTTCTCGCAGATCGTATTCGACGAAGCCGCCAGGCCCGACGGGCGCCGCGGGTCCAACCGGAGGCTCGGTCGGCGACGCGGTGAACAGGCGGATGAGCTCGTAGGGATAATTCAAACCCCGTACCAGGGCGGAAGCCACTCGTCGCTCGTAGGCCGTTGCAGGCGCGAGCCGCTGCGCGTGTGGAGTACGACTCGTGGTCGTGACGTGACTCCCGGTCGGATTTCCCGACAACACCTCCATCTTGCGCGGCTGTGCGCTCGGATCGTCCGGATTCACAGCTGCGAGGCGCACGATCACCCGTTCGAGTCCGAGGTGACCCGTCTCCGGACTGAGGCGCCGGACCGTCGTTCGCAAGAGCTTCGAGCTCAGCACGACCGCGGGACGCACGAAGAGGTAGAGTCGGTTCCAACGCAGACGGTGAGATGGATCTCGCACCGCCTGTAGCGATCTCAGGCCCTCGATGGCCTCATGGAAGCTCTGCTCGAAGCGCCACAGGTCCGGGGACCCAGGCACGCCGTCCCCCAGCTCGAACACCTCCGCGAAGCAGAACAGGCGCTCGTCGCCGCCGTGATCGCGCGCCCTTCCATAGAAAGTGAACACCCCCTGGAACGTCTCGACCCGCTCGAGGTCGAAGTCGTCGAGTCGCCAGATCTCTAGGCGGCGCGCCTCGTCCAGGGTCAGATCCAGCTCCTCGGCACGACGAGCCAGCGCAGCCTCGTCCGGCGGCGGAACCAGGGTCAGCGAGAGATCCACGCTGGGATCCGCTCGCAGCTGACTGATCTGCGGCCTCTCGAAGAGCAGGAAGCGCACCTGGGCAGCCAGATCCGCGATCCCTGGGGGCACCGTTCCACGCAGCTCGACCAGACGCCCTAGGGACAACTCCAGCTGAGCATGCCGCCGGAACCTCTCCCCCTGCTGCGTCAGCCGCAACATGAGGTGCAGCAGCGCGGAGATGACTCGATTGCGGAGTTCCAAGGTCGTACGCGTGGCGCACAGACGCAACATCACGCGGTAGAGGTGCGGCACCGGCTTGAGCGAGTGGATTTCGTAGTGTCCGAGCGAACGCCTCAAAGCAGCCAGGAACTGCGAATCGATCCCCGCCCCCTCGGCTTCCATACGGCGCAGGTACATCGCGAGCCGCGCATCATTCGACGGGCCCAGCTGATCTCCACCGACGCTGTTCGGCGTGCGGCTGAAGATCCGCTCGATATCGGTATAGGCGTCGATGGCGTGGGCGAGCTGAGCCAGCTCGCCCCGAAACACATCGCCAACTCCCTCGAGCGATCCCTCTATGGCGCGCACCAGAAGCTGAGCCCGGTCCAGGTTTACGTCATAGCCCAGCAGGATGCGCCGCGTCTCGGTGCGCAGCATCTTGATCGCTGCGGCCCGCTCACCGCTCGAGAGCTGCGACGCGCTCGCGAGATCTGCCCGCTCACGGTCGGATGTCATCAGAAGATCGAGAGCATCTGGCTCCGGGGCGAGCTCGAGCGGATCGCGCACCGGGCCGCTCGAAGCCGCCTCGGCAACGGGCTCGAGTACCAGCAAGACGTCGCCGCCCTCGACACGCTGGCCCGCACTGACGATCACCTCGCGAATGATGCCCGCGACAGGGGCGACGAAGGCCGTCTCGGTCTTCATCGCCTCGAGCAAGCCCAGCCGCTCGCCGGCTCGCACGCTCTGGCCTGGCGTCACTGCGATCTCGATCACGAGAGCGGGGGCCGGGGCGCGCACCTTGCCTCCGAGATCTCGCTGAACTCGGTGCAGACGGCCCTCGAGCTCGATCCGGAGCTCCGCCTCGGACTCACTGAAGAGCACCGAGAAGGTGCTGGATCCGCGCGTCAGTCGCAGACGCCGCGGGGCGGTCTCGATCAGGGTTGCCTCGGTCATGCGATCTCCGAGATAGACCCGATACGTGTAGCCTCCGATGGCGAAGACGCGGAAGCGATAGGCGACGCCCGCGTAGACCAAATCGATCTCACGCCCGGTGGAGGGAGCCACCTGGCGAGGACGTCCGTGCGAAGCTTCTGCGAAGAAGCTCTCGCGCACGCGCGCGCGTTCGCGCTGGTAGCTCAGGATCGCGCCGACGAGCGGAACCTCGATACGAGGCTCGGGATCGCCCGCGAGCCCCGTCTGGCTGAGCCACTCCGTATTGTAGGTACCGCGTACGAAGTCCGGATGACCGAGGATATCGAGGAGAAACCCCTTGTTGACCATCCCACCCGCGACGACCACGTGCAGGTCGTTCATCGCGCGCTCGAGGCGTGCACGAGCTTCTGCTCGATCGGCTCCGTGCGCGATCACCTTCGCGACCATCGAGTCGAACTCGGCCGGAATGACACCGAGGGGTGCGATTCCGGAATCGACGCGAATGCCGGGCCCGGCCGGAAGCTCGAAGTGCTCGATCACGCCGGGACTCGGCGCGAAATCTCGGCCGGCATCCTCTGCGCAGACGCGCGCTTCGATCGCGTGTCCACGCTCGCGCGGCACCTGCTCCGGCAGATGCTCACCGCGTGCGATTCGGATCTGCCACTTGACCAGGTCGACTCCGGTCAGCATCTCGGTCACGCCGTGCTCCACTTGGAGCCGCGGATTCACCTCGAGGAATGCAAAGCTCCCATCGTCAGCGAGCAAATACTCGCAGGTGCCGACCCCTACGTAGCCGGCACTCTGCGCCAGTCGCACGGACGCCTCCGCGATGGCGGTGTGCGTAGACTCGGGCAAACCCGGTGGTGGTGCCTCCTCGAGCACCTTCTGATGGCTTCGCTGGACCGAGCAGTCGCGCAAGCCCACGGCAAGCACACAACCGTGCTGATCGGCCGCAATCTGAACCTCGATATGTCGTGCACGCTTCGCACAGGCTTCGAGAAAGAGGCGTCCATCGCCGAAGGCGTGTTGCGCCTCTTGTCTGGCGCTCCTGAAGGCTGGCATGACCTGGCTAGTCGCCTCGAGCCTGCGGATTCCACGACCACCGCCACCGGCCGCGGCCTTGAGCATGACGGGGAAACCGATCCGCTCAGCGACTTCGACCACCGTCTCACCATCGACACAGCCACCGCTCCACGGCAGAACAGGTACATCGCTCTCTTCGGCCAGCTGCTTGGCAGCGAGCTTGTCGCCGAGCAAACGCACGGTCTTGGAAGACGGTCCGAGGAAGACGAGACCGGCAGCTTCGAGCTTCTCGACGAAGCTCGCGTCCTCGGCCAGGAAGCCCCAGCCAGGCCAGACCGCATCGGCATGCACCGCCCTCAGCGCAGCCAGGACACGCTCGTGGTCCAGATAGGCGACTCGTTGCAGGCCACCTGCGGGTCCGCGAAGCGCTGGGCCAATCGAAAGGGCCTCATCTGCTTCGAGCACGAACGGCGCGAACTGGTCGGGGTCGGTGTAGAGGGCGATCCCGACGAGATCGGATTGCTCCTCCGCCCGGAGCTCGCGAATCGCACGCAAACATCGGGTCGCCGACTCCCCTCGATTGAGAACGGCGATTCGCCGCAAAGAATCAGCCACGCAGTCTATCCCCTCGTGTGCTCTCGAAGAGTGTGCTCTCGAAGACGTCCAAGCTCGCAGCTTCGATGCGGCGCGCAGTATACCGGATTGCCCATTCTGAACCCCAATTCCCCTCTCGAGCTCCAAGCCACTCCGACTTGGCGCCGTCTACTTGCGCTCCCATTGCCGCCTCGCCGAGTTCGAGCAGGGCAGCGCCCCATGCACTCAAGCTCCGTCCAGATCCCCCCGATGGCTCTCCCGTACACTGCTCGCGCTCCGTGTCGCGCGAGCGGGCGCGTAGGATCGCTCGAGCCCGCACCCAAGGGCGTCTCGTCCGAGCCTCGCGCCAGGAGATCCAAAGCGATGCAGCCCCCCACTCCTGAAGTTGCGCCTGAAGTCGCGCGACGCATGTCCATCGACGCTTGGATCATTACGGCACTGGCCAGCCTGTTGGTTGCAGCGTCTGCGCCGAGCATCGTGCAGGCTCGCAGAACCCCCGGTGAGGTTCTACGACTCGAGGTACAGACCCGGTTCGCTGGAGCCCTGGGAGAGGTGCACCGGAGGTGGATGGTATCGCACGATGCCAGCGACGAGCCTCGCACGATCGAGCTCGGTGGCCGGTCCGTTCGCGTAAATGGTCACGGATGGCCCAGCATCGAGAAAGCTCATCCGAGCCAGGACTCGGCATTGGAGCTGATTCAGCTCTTGCTGCCAGAATTGGAGCTCGGAAGCGACTGGCAGCTCAGCGAGCACGACGAGCCGGGAGCGCGCAGCGCGATCTTCTACCTGGATGCTCCAGGTGGGGGCGGTTTCATGTACGACTCCAGCTCCGGGGCGATCCTAGAGCTTCCCGCCCGGGTACTGGCCTCGCGCTCCTAGAGAGTCCCTGACTTTCTTCGGCTTCCTGGCGGCTTCAGTCTCGGAGCCGACCCAAGGCCGGCTCAGGCCCCGGCCGCACCGCCGGTCTTGGGCAAGGCGCCCGGAAAGACCTTGGCGAAGAGCAGGAAGCACAGGAAGAACAAGCCGAGGAAGCCAGCGCTCACGAGAAGCTCGATCATGCCGAATGGGCTCACAGAAGCTCCATTCAATACGGCCTCGGGTGGAATCAGAGAAGGCGTCACCAGGATATAGCGCTCCAGCCAGAATCCAAACACGGACAGAGAGGCAACAGTGCCCAGAACGGCAGGCGTCTTCTTGGGGCGCTGGCCTAGCAGGACCCAGAAGGGGATGACCCAGCAGAGGATCCAGGCCGTGAGCGTGGTCTTCACGTAGGGCTCGTTGATTCGCTCCCAGAACCCTTCCATGTACCAGGTATCCTGCAGGAACTGGGTTCCCAGGCGAGCTGCCACAAAGCCAGTCTCTTCTGGAATGTTCCCGTACCAGATGACGAGGTACTGAGACCAGAAGAGGTACATCCAGAAGATGGAGAAGGCGAACACCATCTTTCCGAGGTCGTGGCGCCGCGCCTCTGTGATCTGCCCGCGCAGATCCTCTCCATTGGCCATGATCAGAGCCAGCACGGCGGTCAGGCTCACCGCGGACAGAAAGCCGCCCCAGGCGTAGTAGGCCGGGAACATCGTGCTGATCCAGTGTGGCGCGAGCCCCATCACGAGATCGACCCCGAGGGTCGAATACGCGAAGGCATAGGAGAGCGCCATGATCGCGGCCATCTTGCGACAGCGACGATCTGCGAGCCGGCGTTCGGCCTCCTCACCGCGCCAACCCGAGGTCCAAGTCTGGATCAGACTACCGCGAAGACCCGTCGTCGTTTCCCGTGCGGCTGCCAGAGTGGGTCGCAGGGACATGTACAGGTACCAGCAAGAAAGGAAGGCCATCCAGACGAGCGAGAACAGATCGCGCTTGAACATGAACCCTTCGTCGTACCACCACTCCTTGTATTCGACGTGCTCGGGATGCTGCATCCAGTCGAACAGCTCGTAGCGACCGCTCCAGAGAACGAGGTAGAGCACGATGGACACGGGTACGAACGCAGCCAGCGAGTCCGCAATCCTGTGGATCGGCCCTGCCCAGCGGCCGTTCGTCAAACGGATCCCGGCGGAGAGCATCAAGCCCCCCTGAGCCAACGCCGACCAGAGCAGGAAGTTCTGCAAGAAGGCGCGGTACGCTCGGGCGGAGCTTTCGTCGCTCCCCGCCCACAGCAGGAAGCTCCCAAACCCAACGACGGCGAGCACACCGAAGATGACCGCTGGAACGAGAGGCAGAGAACGCGGTACGGCAGAATCAGAGCTCACGGGTCAGCTCTCCTTATTCATCAAGGTGCGCAGATAGTTGACGACGTGCCAGCGGTCCCGCTCTGGAATCTGGGGATACCCCGGCATCTGCGGCCTGCCGTAACGGATCTTCGTGAACAGGAATCCATCCGTATACCCGGGTACGGCCTGGAGACTCGGAGGCACCATCCCATTCGCCGCCAGACGCTTGGCAACGGTCGTGGTCTCGAGATTGGCCATCCCATCTTCGCCATGACAGAGGGCGCAGTAGATCCCGAAGACCTCCTTGCCTCTTTCCAGAGATTCGGGAGTCGCCGGCACTGGATTCGCGAGCGCCATGCCTTCAGGTGAGAACGCCGGTACCGGCGAGTCGATGCGAGGAGCCATCCCCCCGAATGGAACCGTACCCGGAGGCGGGTCCAGCGGACGTGCCCCTTCCAGCGCCTGGATCGCCTTCTGCTGCTTCATCTGAGCAAACCATTCGGGCGCGACCTGCTCGAAGCAAGCGGTCAAACCGAGAAGAACCAGGCTCACCGCGAAAACTCGAACTCTAGCTGTGTTCATCTCACGCACCCTCGACGACGCGAACTTCGGTACAGCCCGACTCGCGCAGGAGTTTCTCGACTCGCTCGACGTCGTTCGCACCACAGTTGACCACACAGCCGAACTGGTCGCCGCTGAAGTTGGGGCGGTACGCTCCGGAGTCCACCCGATTCAGAAACATCCCGTGAAACATCAGGCCGAGCACGGTCAGCACACCGCCGAAGAGGATGTTGAGCTCGAAGCCGATGACGGTGTACGGCGGGATGGAAGCATAGGGCTTCCCACCGACGATGATCGGGTAGTCGTAGGACATCCATATCGTCATCAGGAAGCCGAGCGTCACGCCCACCAAGCAGCCGATCAGAGTCCAGGTGCGGACCCGACTCGGACCACGGTCCATCGCTTCCTCGATCTCGTGGCTCGGAATCGGCGAGTACGAGTCCAAGTCCGTGAAGCCCGCGCCGCGAAGCTTGCGGATCGCCGAGGCAGTCGCATGTGGATCGGTCAGGACTCCGAGCACGGAAGCCATCAGTGTGCTCCTCCCTCGTGGTGGCCCTCGTAGTGCAGCTCCTTCACCTCCTGAATCGCGATGATCGGGAACATGCGCAGGAAGATCAGGAAGAACATCAGGAAGAAGCCGAAGCTCGCAGCCAAGATCGTCAGCTCGACCCATGAGGGCGTGTAGTAACCCCAGGCAGCCGGGCTGTACTCGTGCGAGAGACCCGTCGTGATGATGACGTAGCGCTCGAACCACATTCCGATGTTGATGAAGATCGTCAAGACCCAGAAGAACGGAATGTTGAGCCGCACCTTCTTGATCCAGAGCGGGAGCGGGACCACCACGTTGCAAGAGATCATGATCCAGGTAGCCCACCAATAGTCACCGAACGCGCGATGCCAGAAGGACATCTGCTCGTACGGATTCGCGCTGTACCAGGCCATGAAGTATTCGACCGCATAGGCGTAACCCACGATGGTCGAGGTGAGCACGATGAACTTGCCCATGTTGTCGAAGTGCTCCATGCGGATGTAGCCCTCGAGACCGAAGGCTTTGCGCACGGGCACCATAACGGTGACGACCATCGCCATCCCGGAGAAGATGGCGCCGGCTACGAAGTAAGGAGCAAATATCGTGGTGTGCCAGCCCGGCACGACCGACATGGCGAAGTCCCAGGAAACGACGCTGTGTACCGAGAGCACGAGCGGCGTCGCCAGGCCCGACAGGTGCAGAACCGCTCGAGAGTGAGCACGCCACTGCTCCGCTGTGCCCCGCCAACCCAGAGCCAGGGCCCCGTAGAGATAACGCCGCCAATCGCTGACCCGATCGCGCGCGGCGGCCAGATCGGGGATCAAACCGACGAAGAAGAAAAGAATCGAGATCGTCGCGTAGGTATTGACCGCGAACACGTCCCACTCGAGGGGCGACTTGAAGTTCGTCCAGAGCCCACGCTGATTCGGGTACGGGATCATGAAGTAGAACTTCCAGATACGACCGATGTGAATCAGCGGGAACAGCGCGGCCGTCATGACCGCGAATACGGTCATCGCCTCGGCCCCGCGATTGATCGCATTGCGCCACTTGGCTCGGAACAGAAAAAGGATTGCCGAGATCAGCGTACCCGCGTGCGCGATACCGACCCAGAACACGAAGGTCGTGATATAGACGCCCCAGAACACTGGGTTCTGAAGCCCGGCAACACCCATTCCCCAGTAGGTCTGGTAGGCCAGCGCTGCCACGCCCGCTCCCACCATCCCCGCGAGCAGGAGCACGGTGATCACATAGAGCGGGCTCGGGGGAGCGAGGACCCTGAGAATGTCGTCGTTGTACTGATCCGCGGTCGCCGGGATCGGCTCGGTGATTGCCGCCATCGCCTAGGCCTCTTCCGTCTCGTTGCGCCGAATGGACTTCTGGTAAGTGACCCCCGGGCGCGTATTCAGGTGGTGGAACACCCAGTACGCCCGCGGATCCTCACGGCGCTTCGAGACCTCACTCGTGGGGTCTTTGTGGTTGCCGAAGACGATTGCCTTCGCTGGACAGGTCTGCGCGCAGGCCGGAGTAACCTCTCCGTCGGCGACGACACGCCCCTCGATCACGGCCTTGTCCTTGGCGGCGTTGATCCGCTGCACGCAGAACGAACATTTCTCCATTACGCCCTTGGAGCGAACGATCACGTCGGGATTGAGACCCAGCTCCTCTGGTGACTCGACGTCGCGGTCGAAGGAGAAGTAGTTGAAGCGGCGCACCTTGTAGGGGCAGTTGTTCCCGCAGTAGCGCGTGCCGATGCACCGGTTGGGCACCATGACGTTGAGCCCTTCCGGATTGTGATAGGTCGCAAATACCGGGCAGACCGGTTCACACGGAGCGGCACCGCAGTGCTGACACATCATCGGGACGTGGCGTACCTCGACCTCGTCCTCGTGGTGCTCGACGTATCTCTCGAGCCGAATCCACGCCATCTCGCGGCCACCGCGCACGAGCTCTTCACCAATCGTGAAGATATTGTTCTCGGTTGCGCACGCGGTGATGCACGCACCACAGCCCGAGCACGCATCGAGATCGACCGACATGCCCCAGCGATACGTGTCACTGATCGCGTCCGCCGCGGGATCGAACTCCTCCGTCTCGAGATGCATCGCATCGGCGTACGGTGGCTCGTGATGATCTTCCCCGCGTCCGTCCCCGGAGCCAGAGTGCTCCTGACCTCCGCCGTGCTCCGGATCCGCGCTCGCACCACGGGCCAGTGCGGCCAGGCTCACCGCCTGCGCGACACCCCGCCCCTCCTGATCGAAGGTCGTCTGCGGCTTGGCGATCCACTTCTTCTCGCCTGTCGGAGTGATCTTGGCCTTGGAGGAGTACCAGGCAAGCGCACCGGAATCGCCATCGACGGCATCCGGAAGCAGGGTCAATGCATTGACCCCGATCACCTTACTGCGCTGCAGACGGTCTCGGTCGCGGGTCTCGAGCCATGTCGGATCCAGGGGCTGGTGCCCCTGGCCGATGGCGAGCGCCACGACCTCGGGACGAATGGTTTCGTGCGGGAAGACCGGCACTCGAACCTCACCTGCCGGAGTCTCGACCGTAACGATGTCTCCCTCCACGACTCCCAACTGTTTCGCGGTGGTCGGATGCAGCTCGAGGTAGCTTCCCCAGACGAGCTTCGTGACCGGATCCGGCACCTCCTGCAACATCGGAAGACGAGCCCCACGTCCGTCGTAGAAGTGGTTCGACGGGTAGAGGTACAGGGCGAGGTTGCCGTCGGAACTCGCCGCTGTCGCGCCCTCGAAGCGCAGTCCCGAGAGGTCTGCAGCCAAGCTCACCGGAACAGGCTCGGCCAGGTCGAAGCTTCCTCCAGCCGCCAGCGCGGCGTCCAGATCACCCCATTGTGCCTGCAGCCGCTCGCGGAAGGTTGCGGGACCAGGCACGGGCTTCTCGATCTTGCGCGCGAGCTCGAGCAGAACATCTGCGGTCTGGCGAGTCACGCGGATCGGATTGAGCGTGGGCTGCTGCAGGGTGCGGACACCCGATGCAGTTTCCGAGTCGCCCCACGCCTCGAAGGCCGTGTGATCCGGCAGTACCAGATCCGCTTGCGCCGCAGTCTCGTCATTGGCGCTGGCGAAGCTGACGGTGAACGCCTTGCGCAGCTTGGGGCCGAGCTCCAGCTGCGGGGCCGAGTACACCGGATTCGTGCCGTGAATGAACAGCACCTCGACCTCACCTGCCTCCAACTGCCCCGCGAGCTGCTTGAGGTCGGCGTAGGTAGCCAATGCGGAGAGCGCGGAAGGGCTGGTGAAGCTGACCGTGTTTCCGATCGCGCCGCTCACGTAGTTGAGCAGCTGGACGGCCGCAGAAAATGCGGTCGCGTTCGAGCCATGCAGCTCGTTGCCGGGCGGCAGGGCCAACGGTGCGGTGGCGGACGCCAGCTTCTCGGCCAACAGACGAATACGATCGGCTGGTATACCGGTCTTCGTCGCGACGGCGTCGGGCGTATGGGGCTCGAGCAACGCGCGAACGGCACCTAGGTCGGCGTCCGGCTTCGCTCGAGCGACCTCGTGGGCTAGCCCCAATGCCAGGAAGATCTCACTGCCCGGCTCTGGCGACAGCCAGGCATCGCAGTTGGAGCCAGAAAGCGATAGGCGCGGCCCCACGTAGACAGCGAACCCACGGCCGCCTCGGCGGGAGTTCGCGAATCCGACCTGAGCTGCGGTCGCGTCGAGCCAGGTCTCGAGAAAGTCGGCACCGAAGGCCACGAGAACGTCCGCCTTGCCGAAGTCGAAACGTGGCACATCGCGGACGCCGAAGAGCTTCTCGTTCGCGGCGCGCAGCGGCTCGTGCGCGAAGAGCTCGTAACGCAGCCGGCGCGGGGATCCGATGGCGGCCATGAATTCGTCGAGCAACGCATCGAAGGTGCCGGACTCCTGGCCGGAGACGAACACGGCCTTCCCTGCGGCTCCGGCGGGACCCAGCTTCTCCGCGAGGATCTGGAGCGCCTCCTCCCAGGAGACGGGTACCAACCGTTCGCCCTCGCGCTTCATCGGGCCCTCGAATCGGGTGGCATCATAGGTGCGTGCCAACGCCGCCTGACCGCGGACACAAAGAGCTCCCTCGGTGCGCGGATCCGACGGATTGCCCTCCAGCTTAAGCGGACGCCCCTCACGGGTCTTGACCTGGATGCTGCAGCCTGAAGGACACTCGCGGCAGGTGCTCGCATAGTAGGTCGGAATGCCCGGAATGATCTCCTCGGGCTGGTTGAGATACGGAATGACGGTTTCTACCGGGTCCTTGCACGCGGCCGTCGCCGCGGCACCGGCCGATAGGCCGACGATCTTCAGAAAGTCCCTGCGGTCCAGCTCAGGCATTGCGCTCCGTCGCCTCCAGGTTCGCTCGTGCTCAGTAGTGACAGGCGGCGCAGTCTTGGGTCGCACCGTTCTTCTGATGACAGTCCAGGCACCAGCCCATCTCGAGCTTCTGAGCGGGGAGGTATCCACTGGAGGGTCTCAGCTTCGTATCCGGCACGAGCCACACACGCTTCATGTCTTGCACATCCCCGTGGCATTCCTGGCAAGCGACACCCGCATTCACGTGGCGGTTGTGTCGGAACTGGACGTGCTCGGGAAGATTGTGAATGCGGACCCAGGGGATCGAGCTTCCCTTGGTGCAGGGCTTGATGGGGTTCGGCACCTCGGCCGCTTCGCCATCCTTGCCCTGACCGCAGTAATACTGCTGGATCTTCGCAATCTCCTCGGCACTGCCCTCGGAGGGGCCTTTCTTCACCGCCTGGTGACAGCCCCAACAGACGGACACGGCCGGCACCGTCGCGTGCTGTCCCTTGTCCGCCCCGGTGTGGCAATACAGGCAGTTGATGCCCATCTCGCCCGCATGAAGCGCGTGGCTGTATTCGATCGGCTGCTCAGGGCCGCTCGCTTCGTCGTCGCTTAGGTCATACATGCCCGATGCCGCGACCACCACGGTAGCCGTAGCCGCGAACACGAACATGGATCCAATGAATAGGAGTGTGCGCTTTGAAGTCCGCATGTGTCGGGCGCATAACTAGCCTTGACGGCGATGAGCGTCAAGGGAGAACGGCCCCAGGCCGAGACGCCTCGCCGGCCGTTCATCAACGAGCCGGAGATCTACCCCGCGAACCGCAGCGTTTCTCCTTTGGAATCGCTGCTCACCCCCCGAACGCCCGACACCGAGCGAGGGCGTGCGCGCGGCGCGTCGGACGAGAGCTAGAGCCGCTTGCTCCTTGCCTCCAAAGCTTCCGCGGTCTCTCTTTCGAGCTCCTGAGCGTCGCTGGCATCCATCCCGAGCGCGTCCAGGACGGCACTCCAAGCGGCCTCGTCGGTGTCACAGCGGCCACCCGGGACAGCTGCGTCAGGCGGCGGCTGGATCCGATGCGCCAACAGATCGGCCGCATGAGCTACCCGCGCGAGCGAGCTTCCTGAATGCAGCTCCTCCGCTACGCGATGATGCGATGCGATCGCATCTACCAGCTCCGAATCGATACCCCAGGCATGCGCAACCGCGGCGCCCAGCTGAGGGTGCAACGAGCGGTCGATGCGATCCAGCAGCGCGCCGTCCATAGGCTGGCGTGACTTCGCAGTGCGCTCGATTTCTCCAATCAGAGAGAACAAGACCACGCGCCCGATGTCGTGAACCAATCCGAGCAGAAAGCAAGCATCCGGATCCTCTCCGACAGCAGCCCCCAGGGTCTCGGCCGCCACCGATGCCGCCAGCGAATGAGCCCACAAGCGCTCGATCTCGACCTCCATGCCCGGTACCCGAAATACACGCAAGCGCAGCGCGACCGCCAGGACGATGTTGCGGGTCTCGCCCAGTCCGATGCGTACGACCGCATCGCTCACCGACTGGACGAGGTCCATTCCTTGATAGAAGGGACTGTTCGCAATGCCGACCAGTCGTGTCGCCAGTGCAGGATCTAGCTCGATCTCGTCCGCCAGCTCCTTGATATTGCAGCGCCCGGAGTCGAGCTTGCGCTGGACGCGTACCACGGCTTGCGGCATCGGAGGCAGACGAAGCTCGTTGCGGCGCAACCGCCGCGCGAGTTCCGCGAGCATGGGCCGACCCACCTCACGATCCGCTTCGACCGCGAGCGCCATGAGCTCTTCGACTGCCAGGTCGACACGCCCGGCAAGACCGCCACCCATCCCCGCGTCGAGGTCCGCACTCAGGTCGATCGGGCGGCCGCGCTCTGCGTCGGGAGAGCCCTCCAGTCCTTCCACCTCCGCATCTGCTGCAGCGATGGCCGCATCACAGGCGTCGGCGTCGGAGCGCTCATCCGAATGCTCGACCTGCGGCTCTTCTTCACCTAGTAGCCAACGACGAATCCACCCCATCGCGTCCGGAAACGGACGTTGGGCCGTGGTTCTTTAGCTACTGGCGCGCCCGCCCTGTAGCGGCGCTTCCGACTCAGGCAGGACAGCCCGCCTGAGACCAGACGTAGATTCTCATCGGCGGGATGTTCCAGAAGCCAGAGTGTGTCTCCGGGTGTCCGAACACGGGCTCTGCCAGGCGCCGAACCGCGCTGCGGAACTGGTAGGCAACGAAGCGGCCCTGGGGACCAAGCACGCGCTTGGCCGCCTGAAGCGTCCGATTCCCCTCGCCATTCCCCATCGTAGAGAACGGGATGCCCGAAACGACGAGGTCCGCGTGCGTCTCCCCTGCCGCAGAGAGGGCCCCTTCGAGAGCTGCAGCACTCCCGCGAAATACGTGCAGGCGAGGATCGCCATCTCCTAGCGTGCTCTCGAGCACATCTGCAAACTCGTTAGAAATTTCCACAGCTATCAACTTTGCATCGTCGCGCATGAGATCCAGCATCTGACGGGTCAGCACACCGGTCCCCGGCCCCAGCTCGACGATCACGCGCGAGGTCCGCACTTGCCCACAATCCATCACCCGGCGCGTCAGGAAGCGCGAGCTCGGAATGATCGATCCGACCTCGCGAGGATTACGCAAGAAGCCCTTGAAGAACTCGATCGATGGGTTGGCGGTGAGAGCGCGGCGGCCGGTGGCCTGGATCGTCATGAAACTTCTCCTGCTACGAGCGGATCCCTTTGATACACGGAGACAACGACAAACCGATCTTCGGGCCATGGACGAAGACTCGGCTGTATCTGGTTTCGCTAGACGGCTTGGCCCACGAGCCAAATCTCCGTCGAGCCCCGGGTTGTATCCCGGCCACCATCAACGGTCAACATACAGAGGCGATGACTTCGCGCGAGGGATGCGTGCAGCGTGCACACGGTCTCCCCCCCCAGCCCAGTCAGATTCCGGATGATGCTGCGCGATGGCGTCGCGAGCAAGTATTTCCTCGGCCTGAAGGTGTGCGCAGCGCGATCGCGACGCTCACCCATGGCGACTGATCGACGGCGCCGAGCGCGATTTCCACACAGAGCCCGATCGAGGGATCCGGCCCGATGGCGATAGCTGGACCAGCCGTATGGGTGGACCCTATGCAGGAGAGGATGATCATTCAGATCGCCATTCCCAGCTGTGATTCGGTAGACTCCTCGCTCACCCCCATGGGGCTCGAGCCGATCAAGCGGGCTTGGCCCGCTCGGCACTCGGAGTACCACTCGGGATCCGTCAGATAGGCCAGAACCGGTCCTCTCGCAGTCCGGTCGTCTCGCAGGGGTCGGGCTCAGGATCGGACAGAGCAGCAACCTCACGCATCCGACGAGTTCGAGTGCGCACTCAGGTCGGGACATCCAGACCTCACTGCTACGCAGCCGGGAGACAGGAGCCTGTCCGGTGAGCTGGTGTACGACGAGCCGGAGCGCGGGGAGGGGCGAAAGCCTGCAAACCTCTGCAGAGCAAGCCGAGTAAAGTGCGCGAACCAGTCACGCACTGCTGAGCTTGAGGAAGGAAGTCAAAGAATTATGGGATCGAGTGTCCGCGCGTACGCAATTCGCGCCGAGGGTATCGCGGCTGAGCGCGAGCGCGTCTCGGGAGACATGAACAAGTTCGACATCGCACGGGTCATCGAGCTGAGCGACCTCGAGCTCCGCGCCGTGGGCCCGCGAGATGTACATATGCGAATCCTTGCGGTGTCGGCCGAACACAACGTCGATCACGCCGCGCTGGCAGACACGGCGAACATCGCCGAAGCGCGGGGAGGCAAGATCTACCCCGGCAACTCCGCGCTGGGCGAGGTGCTCGCCGTCGGCGCGGAGGTCACGCGTTTTCGTCCTGGAGACATCGTGATCACGCACTGCAATGGGGAGCCCGACAGCTTCGGCTTCCCGTCGCGCATCTGGGCGTATGACCAACCCGAGTCCATCGGATGGTATGGCGAGGAAGCGGTCGTCGGCGAATGGCAGCTGATTCCCGCTCCGCTCGAGTGCGGTCTCAACCTGTGGGAGATCGCAGCGCTTCCACTTCGGGCACCGACGGCCTACCACCTCTGGCGCCGCGCACTCGGAATCTTTCGGATCAAAGTTCCGCGCGAGCGGCGTGCCCGCCTGAACGTGCTGGGCTTCGGAGGTGGCGTCTCCGAGCTGTTCCTGATGCTCGCACAGGCCGAGGGGCACAGAGCCTTCTTCTGCTCGGGTAGCCCCGCTCGCCGCGAAGCACTCGAGAAGCTCGGCATCCAAGGGATCGACCAGAAGGCGTTCAATCGCTTTGCAACGCAAGACGACGTCAGGGCGTTCCGGACCGAAATTCGCAAAATCACCGACGGCGAGGACATGCACCTGGTGTGCGACATGCTGCGAGGGCCCGTGTTCTCCGCGGGCATCGCCGCGTGCGCACGCGAGGGCGTCAACGTGAGCGCAGGCTGGCAGCTCTCGCGGGTGGTCGACTACAACTCCGCCACCCTATCCGTGAAGCAGATCACGCTCGATCACACCCACTACGAGACGATCACCGGATGCAACGCAGCGACCGAGCTGTATGGCTCGGTGTTCCGACCTGCGATCCACAAGGAGATCTACTCCTTCGAGGATTTGCCCCGCTGCATGCGCGAGATGCACGAGAACACCCAGACCGGAATTCCGATCGTGCGCATCGCCACGGACCTACCGAAGGCAGTCTCCGGCATTGTCCCGTAAGCCGCGCGCCTACTGGCTCGCCAAGTCGGAGCCGTTCAAGTACGCGTGGGAGACCTTCGTCGAAGACGGGAGTACGTACTGGGACGGCGTCCGCAACGCCGAAGCACGCAACAACCTGCGCACGATGGCGCTAGGCGATCGAGTGCTGTTCTACCACTCGAACGAGGGCAAGGAAGTGGTCGGGATCGCAGAGGTCACGCGCACCGCGTACCCCGATCCGACCACCGACGACGAGCGCTGGGTGGCGGTGGACCTGAAGCCCGTGCGCGAGCTGCGTGAGCCCGTCTCGCTAGCCACGATAAAGCAGGACCCCGAGCTCGAGGGAATCGCGCTGATTCGACGCTCGCGGCTGTCGGTGATCCCGCTCAGCCGCGAGCACTACGAGCGCATACTCAAACTCGGACGCACCCGCGGCTGAACGCCTCGCCACTCTGGATCGACAGAGGAGCGGATCAGCAGGAGCGCTCCAGGGACTCGAACTTGCCAATGCGGCGCGCATGCCGCCCACCCTCGAACTCGGTCTCGAGCCAAATCCTGGTAAATCGCAGCAGTTCCTCCTCGGAGAACTCGCCCCCTCCGAGACACAACACGTTCGAGTCGTGATGCTGACGCGTGCGCTCCGCGGTGCGCTCGTTGTAGACCAGAGCGGCGCGGATTCCGTGAATGCGGTTCGCCAGCATGCTCATACCGATCCCATTGGTGCAGACCAGCACGCCTCGCTCCGCGCTCCCTGCGGCCACACTTTGGGCGGCTGGAATTCCGAAGTCGGGATAGTCGCAGGAACTTTCCTCGTGTGTGCCGAAGTCCACGACCTCGTGGCCGAGCTTTCGGAGCTCGGCCACGAGGAAGTTCTTGGCCTTCAGACCGCCGTGATCGGCAGCGATCGCAATTCGCATCGGCATCGACCTCACGTGTGCTCGCGATAGATCTCCATGATCTCGTGCAGCAGCTCGATACCCTCGGTCTTCTGGCGCTGGAAGGAGTTGCGTCCAACGATCGACCCGAAGCCACCGCCCTCGGCGATCTGGCGAATCTCGGCCAACACCTCGTCGCGCCCCTTGGCCGCGCCACCGGAGAAGATCACGATGCGGCGCCCGCAAAAAGCGCTCTGCACCACGTGTCGAATGCGGTCCGCAAGGCTCGCGATGGGAATCCCCTCGCTCTCGTAGACCTTCCGCGCCTCGGCCTGCTCGATGTGCTCCGTCGGAGGCTTCACCTTGATCAGGTGTGCACCGAGCTGTGCGGCGATCTGCGCGGCGTAGGCAACCACGTCGATCGCCGTCTCACCCTGCTTGGAGAGCGACGCCCCGCGCGGGTACGACCAGACCACGACCGCGAGCCCGCAAGCCTTCGCTTCTTCGGTGAGTTCGCGTAGATGCTCGTACATCTCGTTGCGCGCACTCGAGCCCGGGTAGATCGTGTAGCCGATCGCCGCGCAACCGAGCCGCAGTGCGTCCTGCACCGAGCCCGTGACCGCTGGGCACGGGTCACTCCCCGATACGAGCGAATCCGAGTTGTTGAGCTTCAGGATCAGTGGGATGTCCCCGGCGAACTCGGCGGCACCCGCCTCGAGGAAGCCGAGGGGCGCTGCGTATGCATTGCAGCCGGCCTCGATCCCCAGCTCGAAGTGATAGCGGGGGTCATAGCCTGCAGCGTTCTTGGCAAAGCTGCGAGCCGGACCGTGCTCGAACCCTTGATCGACGGGCAGGATGACCAGACGCCCTGTACCACCCAGGCGCCCGTGGTTCAGCATGCGCGCGATATTGGCCAACGTCCCCGGGTTGTCCGAGGCGTACCAGGACAGAATCTCCTTGACCCGCTTCGTCGTCACGACTTCGTCCTCCAAGCGCCTGTTCACGACCCTCGATGGTCGTGCCAGCGCATCTCTTGGCTCGCTGGTCTCGCTCCAAATGCGTGCCTGCATCGGCACGCCCGACTGAGGAAGCAGCGCCGAGTCTAGCTCATCACCGAGCGCTCCGGTGCTCCTCCAGGCAGAGGTTCATAGAGCCGTTACCTTTCTCCAAAGGGAGGAAGCCGGATGAGGAACCGCCGCGCCCAAATCGTGTGCACGATCGGCCCCGCCAGTCGAGATCCGGAAGTCATCGAGTCGCTGGTACGCGCGGGCATGCGCGTGGCGCGCTTGAATTTCGCGCACGGGAGCGCAGATCAACACCGCGAGACCGTCGCGCGCATACGCGCCGCGGAAGAGCGCTGCCAGCGCCCAGTCGCCATCCTGCAGGATCTCCCTGGGCCCAAGCTGCGACTGGGAGAGATCCTGGATGGCCCCGTACGTCTGTCGGTGGGCCAGGAAGTCACGATCGACTGTGGCACGCAACAGGGCCGAGACACCCACCTGCCCGCTCCCGACCCCTATCTCCCCAAGGAGGTGCGTCCCGGCGGCACGATTCTTCTGGGCGACGGCGCGGTCGATCTCGAGGTTCGCGAGATCTCGGGCCACGAGATCCATTGCAACGTGGTAGTGGGCGGGGATATTTCGAGCGGGAAGGGCATCAACGCCTCGGGCGTCGTCTCCGAACGGCCAATCCTCGAAGAGCGGGACCACCTCGCGCTCGAACTCGGTGCAGAGCTCGGAATCGACTTCGTGGGCGTGTCCTATGTGCGCACGCATGACGACCTGGCGGCGGTGCGCCGCAAGCTTCGCCAACTCGGACAGCAAACCCCGTTGATCGCAAAGATCGAGACCGCGGTCGCACTCGAAAACCTATCCGGCATCCTGGAACTGACACACGCAGTCATGGTCGCACGCGGGGATCTCTCGCTAGAGATTCCCTACGAGCGCGTACCCGCCGCCCAAAAGCGGATCGTGCGCGAGGCACAGCGCGCTGGCCGCCCGGTCATCACGGCGACTCAGATGCTCCAGTCGATGGTCACCGCCTCGAGACCCACGCGCGCCGAGGCAACCGACGTAGCCAACGCCGTGCTCGATGGCACGGACGCCGTGATGCTCTCCGACGAGACGGCGGTAGGGGTCGACCCCGTGCGCGCCTGCACCGCGATGTCCCGGATCATCCTCGAGATCGAAGCCGCGTACCCCGACCGATCCGCACCGGATGACCTGACGGGCCCCTCCGAGCTCCGCGAGCTGATGGTCTTCGCGCGCGCCGCGGTTCGCACCGCACGCGAAGTGAGTGCACGCGGCATCATCACCTGGTCGAAGGGCGGGCTGGCAGCACGCCTCCTGTCCCAGCAACGCCCCACGGTTCCAATCGTGACGCCCACGCGTTCGCCTGAATCCTATCGTCGCCTGGCACTACCGTATGGGATCGAACCGATCTATGCTCCGCGTGGGCGAATCACCTTGGATCAGCTCGAGGCGCGCATCGGGCCGCTCGATGCACAGGACTTGCTGCTTCTCATGCGCCACACCGCCGGCGATGGACGGCGCATCCCGTGGATGGCGCTGGCGCGGGTCGGCGATCTCGACGAGTGGTCAATCGACCCGGGACGCTGACTCAGCACTCGCGCCGATCCGAGTAGTCGCCCAGATCCCCGCCCTCCGGTCGCGTAGGGACGCAGTACCGGTCATCGAGGGCGGCCTTCTCGCTACTTGCAAAAGGAGCCGACAGAGGCGGTGCGGCGCACGCAGAGGGCTCTGCCAACTGCGAATCCGCAATTCCAGCATGAAATCGTCAAGAAATGGCTGGCCCGTACCCGACTCTGCTACCGTAGTATTATGTCGCAACACCCCCCGAAGACCAATCCCGCTGCAGACAGCGCCGTCACCCTGCTGAGCCACTCTGTCGACCAGATGTCCAAGGTCGAGAAGCTCAAGGCGCAGAGCGCCGGGCTGTTCTGGGTCACCGGCAAGGACCGACACTCGTTTGCATCGGAGATCGACGCGCTCTTGCGCGGCGACGTCGAGACCCTGTCCGGAGCGGCGGCCGACCTATCCAAGCACTTCGGCATCTACAAGCAGCAGGAACGCATCGACGGGCGCAAGAGCGGCGCGTACATCTTCATGGTGCGCATCAAGTGCCCAGCTGGTGGTGAGATCTCGCCCGAGCAGTGGGCGGCACTCGACGATGCCTGTGACCGCTTCGCCGACGGCACGCTGCGTCTCACGACGCGTCAGGCGATCCAATACCACCACGTCACCGGCAAGACCCTGCAGCCGCTGATCGAGTTCCTGAACCGTGAGTACCGAGACCGGGGCTATCGCCTGTCTACTCTCGGAGCCTGTGGCGACGTGAATCGCAACACCATGTGCAGCCCCTTCGACGACCTCGACCCAGAGCTGCCGCTCAATTCGCGTGCGATCGCGTATGGCATCGCAGACGAGCTAGCCCCCAAGGCGGGAGCCAGCGCGTATCGGCAGATCTTCGTTTTCGATCCGACATCGGAGCGAACAGTTCCGCTCGAGGAAGACGAGCCGATCTACGGAAAGCATTACCTACCCCGAAAATTCAAAGTCGGCATCGCGCACCCGCACGACGGCTCCGTGGACGTCCTGACCCAGGACGTGGGTCTCGTCGCGGTACCCGAGGCGGGGCGAGCAGACTTCTACGATCTCTACGCTGGCGGCGGGCTCGGAGTCACGCACAACAACCCGAGTACCCAGCAGCACCTCGGCCTCTACCTCGGCAGGATCCCTCGGGAGCAGTGCGTGGCCGCAGTACGTGGGATCGCGATCATCCAGAAGGAACACGGGGAACGCAAGAACCGCCGGCAAGCGCGGCTCAAGTACACGCTCCGGCGCCTCGGAGTCGACACGGTCCGATCTATGCTGCGCGAGCGCTTCGAGCTCGAGCTCAGCGAGACGACCCCCTGCCCCCTCCCGCCCAACCGCTTCTTCCACGGCTGGAACCGGCAGGCGGGCGACGATCTCTGGACGCTCGGCCTGGCGGTTCAGTCCGGCCGCCTGCGCGACACGAACGAGTGTCAGGCCCGCAGCGCAGTTCGCAGCGTGGTCGAGGAGCTGGGGCTCGGAGTCCGACTGACCGGGAACCAGGACCTCCTGCTCTGCCACGTGCCGGGAACGTCGCGCGCACGGGTAGAGGAGATTCTCTCAGCACACGGAGTGGCGGTGGAGCCCTCGCTGTCCTCGCGCATGCGCCGGCAGGCGCTGGCTTGCCCGGCCAAGCCCACCTGCGGGCTCGCGATGTCGGATGCGGAGCACGCGCTCCCGCAGCTCATGTCCGCGATCGAAGGAGCTGGATTCGGGGACCTCGACGTCGTGGTGCGCATCTCGGGCTGCCCGAACTCCTGTTCACGCCCCCCCAGCGCCGAGATCGGCATCATCGGCTACGGCAAGAACGACCACATCATTCAGGTGGGCGGAGCCCGCGACGGGAGCCGCATCGGGAAGGTTCTCTACGAGCGCGTGCCGGCAAACCAGCTCGGCGAGGTGCTGGTCGGTATCGCCCGGTCGATTCGCGAGCACGGCGCAGACATGCCCGCGGGCGATTTCCTGCACGAGACTCCCATCGAACAGCTCAAGAGCTGGGTGGGATTCTCGGACTGATGGCAGACATCGAGCTCCAGGTCGACGGACGCGTCGCCACTGTCACACTGAATCGTCCGGATACACTCAACTCACTGTCCCAGTCAGTTCTGACCGAACTGGACGGAGCGATCACGGAAACGGAGCGACGCTCCGACATACGCGCGGTCATCATCACGGGCGCCGGGCGCGCCTTCGCCGCGGGCGCGGACATCGACGAGATCTCCAAGCTGGTCGCGGAGACGGGCCTCGCCTTCGCGCGGCACGGGCAAGCCGTATTCTCGCACATCGAAGCCATGGGAAAGCCCGTTCTGGCTGCCGTCAACGGCTTCGCACTGGGAGGCGGCTGCGAGCTGGCGATGAGCTGTCATCTGCGCATCGCCTCGGAGAAGGCCCGCTTCGGGCAGCCCGAGGTCAAGCTCGGCATTCCTCCTGGCTTCGGCGGAACACAGCGCCTCCCACGGCTCGTCGGGAGAACCGTCGCAACGGAGCTCATTCTCACCGGACGGCCCATCCGAGCAGACGAAGCGTTGCGCATCGGGCTGATCAACGAGGTCGTCGAACCCGACGCGCTGCTGACGCGTGCGCGGTCGATCCTGGAACTAGCACTCGAGAATGGTCCCGCCGCACTCGCCGCCTCGCTACGCGCGATCGAACGTGGGCTCGAAGGCAGCCTCGAAGCAGGACTCGAGATCGAGGCACAGCTCTTTGGCCAGGCGTGTGGCACGAGCGAGATGCGCGAGGGAACAGGCGCATTCCTGGAGAAGCGGAAGCCAGAGTTCGACTGATCTCTCCTCACGATCGAAACGACGACACACGCGTTTCCGCCTGCACATGACTGAGCCAGTCAGTTACTCCGATCGAATACGACATGTAACCCGCTCTGTTCCTGCATAGGGGAGCACAGAGCGCATCGACGCCCGGTGCCTAGGCAGGGCCAGCCGAAAGCTTGGGCACTCCTTCCAAGCTCATCTCTCGCACCGCGGCCCGATTCCCGAAGCCAGTCCCGTAGACGCAGCCCCGCACTCTCCAATCAGGCCCGAATCCTCCCCTGCGTTTGGCCTAATTCTTGAAGCGATCGTCTCCGAGTGGCCACGCCCCGGCTCCGTCCCCCTTCGCCGGCGCCAACGCTTCGGTCTCGGCCTCGAGCTCACGGCCCCGCTTCCCGGGTCCTCCGCTCGAAGATGCGCCCGAGCACACGAAGACCGCGTGCTCACGTATCCACATCACCCACTCCGCCGCCGAACGGCCCAGCTTCGGAGAACTTCATCGTGACCGACTCCATGCCCCCACGCGGCCCCGCAACGATCGATCCTCCCAGCAACATGCAGCAGCCCAACTCCGTCTCTACCTCCCTCGGTCGCAGCTATCGGTCGGGATTCCGGCTTACCCCCCGAGAACACGAACGCTTCGAACGAGCCATCGCCGGTATCGACGCGATCAACTCGAGCGATCCGAACTGGATCTGCGTCGACAGCCGCGAGCGACCTCGGGAACTCGCACTCTCCGAACTCGTCAGCCGCTGGGTATCCCTGCTGCGTCCACACGCCAGCTTGGAACTGCGACTGGCCGCACGCGCGCACCACATTCGTCGCTGGGCAGTTCCGCGCTCCACGTTCCCCGCCGGCAACACCGGCTACGCCCGCTGGCGGAACCGCCTGCTCCAGTTCCATGCAGAGCAGACGGGAATCCTACTCGCGGGTGAAGGCTATCCAGAGGACACGATCCTGCGTGTGCAGGCGCTCGTCCGCCAACGAGGACTCGAACACGATCCCGAGGCACAGGTGCTACAAGACGCGATCGGTTTGACGTTCTTCGAAACCCAGCTCGAACCGCTCGCAGAAACCACGTCGGATGAAAAGTTCATCGAGATCGTCCGCCGCACGATCGCGAAGATGAGCCCGCGAGCACTCGAGTTCGCCTACTCGCTCCACGTGGGGACCCGCTCCCGCAGGTTGCTCACCAAGGTCCGCGCAGAGCTTCGCTAGGAGTGCGACTCGGTTCCGCCAGCGCGTCTCGGGCCGAGCCCGAGACGGCGGCGGAAGCAAGCGAGAGATCAGATCAACAGCTCTCGCGCTTGCGCATGACGGCGTCCAACCACTTACCCCCCGGTACGTCCACCATCATCTGGGTTTACGTATACCAGAAGATGCTCCGAGGAACACAAGT
>QJZC01000009.1 GCA_003247575.1 Pseudomonadota bacterium | reverse complement strand
ATCGCGCCGTGCCTGCCGCCCGCACCTGGGGCGCGATCGTGATGAGCTGAGAATCCCGCAAGACGGGGTGGTTCATACACGGAGGGGCCGCAAGACAGGCGACCGGGGGGCCTGCCGTACGCTACAGTAGCGAAGCGGATCGAGCACGTCGTCGATGCGCGAGCTCGTCGATGACGATTTCGCGAGCTCAGGGACGAGGCGGGCACTACTGCACCTTGGGCCTTCCCGCCCTCGCCCGGTGGATGGCTGGTTGCCAGGGAGTGTGAATGCGGGTCACACCAAACGGATCGGGAAAGGGCCCGATCGTCGTGGTCGATGACGACCAGCTGGAGCTGCAGCTCGCTCGGCGCTGCCACCAGATTGCGAATCCGTCCGAGCCGCTGCTCCAGTTCAGCTCCGGATTCGCGTTGCTCGATTACCTGAGCCAGGTCACAGCGGCGCGCCAACCGATGCCCTCGCTCGTGTTGCTCGACCTGAACATGCCTGGACTGAGCGGATTCGACGTACTGGAGCGAATTCGCTCTCTGCCGCAGTTGAGCGAAATGCGCTGTGTGATCTTCACGAATTCCCGGCGTTCGACTGACCGGCTGCGAGCGAAGGAGTTCGGAGCAGATTTCGTGACCAAGCCGGATACTGCAGACGAGTTCATCCGGCTCTTGGCGGCCGCCTAGAGCTCGAGCTGCGGCGCCGTCGTAGCGCTCGGCGGTCGCAGCGTCTCAGTGGCTAGCGGGAGGGACGCCTGTGTGTGACGGGCTGCCTCTGCTGGCGCGGGGTGAGCGCGGGGTTGTGCTCCGAGCAGGCAGCGGTAGATGAGCCCTGCGCTGACCACGAGTGCTGTGGCGAGCAGCAGCTGGCCCGTTCGCTGTTGGTCGTCGACCAGGTAGAAGTTGCAGAGGCGCGCGGGCGCGCTCCAGTAGAGCCAGCTCAGTACGGCCAGCATTGGTGGGAGGTTCGAGAGCAGAAAACTGCGAGCAACGAGACTGAGCCGGACCCAGCTCAGCGCGAGCGGAAGTCCGACAGCCAGCGGCAGAGTCACGAACTTGAGCAGGTCCACCCACGGGTTCTCGAGGGCCCAGTCCATCGAACGCGGCAGCATCCAGTAGAGGGCCGCGCCGAGCGCAAGCGCGGTTCCCGGTCCGCCCGATCCGTTGCCAGCATCCGAGCGCGACGCCGGGGCTGCCAGCCACCACCCGCAGGCAGCCAGTAGCGGCATTTGGATCAGCAGATGGGTCGCAAGCTGCGACTCCAGCCAGTGAATCGTCGGCGGTGTACACAGAATCAGGTAGGTCCCGGCTCCGAGCGCGCGCCGCCGGATCACGAGGCCGGGCCCGCTCGTTCGAGCTGTTCGAGCAAGTCGGCGATGGCTCCGTCGATGTCGTCGAGATCGCGCACCGATCCGAGTCTGCCGCTTCGATCGACGATGTGCAGCGCAGCGTTGTGCTCGAAGCCGCCGCGGCCGTCAGGGATGACGACGATCCCGAATGTAGCGAGCCAGTGTGAGAGCTCATCTGTGTCGCGTACGCGCACGAAGCGCCAGCGCTCGGGGTCGGCACCGAAGTGTCGGCTGTACTCCGCGAGGCGCTCCGGTGTATCGCGATCCGGATCGAAGCTCACACTCAACAGCTGGACCTCACGTGCTGCGGGAATGTCGTCGAGACGTTCACGGATGCTGCGAAACTCCTTGGTCAGCTCGGGGCACACGCTGGCGCACTGCGTGTAGATGAAGCCGACCAGCAAGGGGCTACCGTGGAGCGAATCACTCGGGATCTCGAGCCCACGAGAGTCCTCAAGGTGTGCATTCGGAATTGGCCGTGGAGAGCGTTCGATGTCGAGCCGCCGGGCTCCCTCCGAAGTGAAGGCACGTGCGCCATCGGTCGCGAGCAGCAGCAGCGCTGCACCCATCAGGGTGACGAAGCTCGTAAGGAGTGCGTACACGACGGGTCCTCTCGTTTGCATCGGTGTTGTCGTTGGCGAGCTACGCTGGCGCGCGCAAGCGCGCGACGAAGCGTGCGACGAAAATCGACGCTGCCAAAGCCACGACGACCCCGAACCATGCGCCCACGGTGGAGTAGGTCGCCCACTCCGGGAGGTGTACGGCGAAGCGCCGCGGGACCCCTACGCGCCCGGCAGCCAGAAAGGTGAGCACGACGCCGAGTGCGCCGATCGTGAAGCCCCAGAACGCGCACCGGTCCCACAGGTTGTCTGTGCCATCGCGCGCCTGGCGGATCGAAAAGTACATGAAGCCGAAGACCATCGAGACGAGCCCGAGCAGCAAGTAGAAGTGAAAATGTCCCGGAACCCACTGCGTGTTGTGTAGCACTCGATTCATGGCCAGGGTTCCATCGATCACTGCAGGAATTACGCCCGCCGACCAGCCGAACAGGGACAGGAACAGCAGAGATGCCGCTGTGTCCCAGCGCACGCCAGACCGATACATCAAGGTCAAGCCCCCGAATGCCGTGACGAGCAGGACGGGCAGGCCGCTAGCATACGAGACGACCTGGCCCAGCACGCGCGTCCAGGCGGGCATGGCGAGGTCCATGAGCAGGTGGTGGGGATAGACGATCACGACCATCACGGTAGACGCTGTCCACGCGGCGAGGAAGACGCGAGACACCTTCCAGGGGCGTTTGGCGTAGACCGGCAGAATCTCGTAGACGGCAATGACGGACATGTAGATGGTCGCATTGATGAAGACGTGGCCGAAGAAGAAGATCATGTTCTTCGCCAGCAGCGCGTCGATCTCGAAGTTGGGCACGAGCAGATTGACGATGCTCATGACCAGGATCCCCGCTCCGGATACGAGTCCCAGCACGTTCACGATCAGGACCATGGTGCTCGCGACGACAGCGGCCGGGGGGGGCTCTTCGGTACTTCTCCCGAAGAGCTGGGGCCAGCCTAGCGCTCGTCCCAAGCTGCCGTACTTGGCGAAGATGGCTCGTGCCACGTCGAGGTGTAGCAGCAGGAAACCGACTCCAACCAGGAGCAATCCAGTCAGGTGGACTGCGGCGGCCGTCTGCGACCAGACTCCTCCCGAAAGGCGAGGCAAGGGATAGAGGAATGTCCAGCCCGCAGCGTAGCCCGAGATCAGTACCGGCCCGAAGAGCAGTAGGACGCCTGCCAGAAAGAGCACGAGATTCGTAGCAAGGATCTTCGGGCTCAGGTCCAGATGGCGGCTCGCGAAGTGCCACATGATCGAGGCTCCGGCGAGGCCCGAGATTCCGACCATGCCGACTCCGTGCAAGGTCATCACGCGGTAGAACCACTCGGGGGGCAGCACGATCGAGCCGCCCTGCGCCATCCTCATCAGTACACCCAGCAACATCATCAACACGAACACTGCACCACTCACGGCGAGATATGCCCAGATGAGTGGTCGCGGAGAGTCCCGGCTGATGGAGGAGACGACCGTGGAGAGCTCGGGCAGTGGCGCGACCCCTGTGTCTTGGCGGGCATGGATCGTCATGCGTATCTCCCTTGGTCAGTTCGCAGCGTGCTGCGAGTGGATGACTTCGATCGTGGACGACATGCCGTGGTGCACGAGTCCGCAGTACTCGAGGCACAGAATCTTGTATGTGCCAGGTTCCTCGAATCTAACCTGTAGCGAGTTCGTGTAGCCGGGCATGGCTTGGGTCTGCGCGATCAGGCGAGACTCGGGGTCGTAGATCGCGAATCCGTGGTTTACGTCCGCGCTCGTAACCTTGAACTCTATGAGCTCGCCAGCCGGCACCTGGGTCTGGCTCAGCTCCCAGAACCACTGGTGGCCGACGACCTCGACGCTCTCGGTACCCGCGGGAATGGCAGCTTCGGTTACGAGGGGTGCGTAGCTGAGGGAGGCCAGGGTGATCGGAAATGCGAGCAGACCCAGTGCCCAGGTGCAAAGCCGTCGAATGCGCGCGGTCTGAACCGAGACAGGGGGTGCCTTGTGGGATGCGCCTGCTGCGACGATCCAGAAGATCGATCCAAGGGCGATGACGCCAGTCAAGGTCAGGTACCAGGCGATGGGCGGCAACATTCTGTTCTCCCTCGAGCAGATCTCCGATGCGATCGCTTCTTCGATCAAATCGGAATTGGATGGCGATGATGAAAATTAGAGTTTGGAATGTCGATTATTCGACCTGCCAATCGATCGCGCGGGCCGCCGCGATCAGGCTCGTGCCTGCTTGCTCGGCCGCCTTCCGCTGGCCGGCTTCGGGCTCGAGGTCTCGATTTGCAAGAGCTGCTGCAGACGAGACTTGCGTCGCACCACGTCCGCCAAGGTATAGCGGTCGAGCACGGACAGAAAGGCGCGAAGCGCCTCGTCCATGACTTGTGCCAGGCCACATGCGGACTGAATGCAACACTCGCTGGTCTCCGGACTCAGACATTCCACCAGTGAAAATCGCTCTTCGGACAGGCGTACGACGTCTCCGAGCACGATTTCGCCCGGTGGTAGAGCAAGACGCATGCCGCCGTTGCGGCCGCGGCTGCTTTCCACGTATCCGAGGCGCACGAGGTGCTTGACGACCTTTGTCAGGTGGGGGGCTGAGATCCCGTACGCGCTCGCCACCTCGTCGGTAGTGGCGATGCTGCGTGAGTCTACAGCGAGAAAGATCAGTACCCGAAGGCTGTAATCCGTGTAGCGAGTGAGCTGCATGCCGCGAGCTTATCGTAGGTGGAGGTAGGTTCGCTCGCCCGCCCGCGGCGATCGCCAGCGTAGGGGCGATCGCCGCGGGGCCGGGACCTCGTCTCTGCTTCGGGGAGTGGGTGAGCCAAAAATTGGTATCAGCGAGCACGTTTTTTGTGTGCCTGCTGCCGAAGGTCTGGACATCGGCTGACAGCGAAATGGACACGCGCTGACCGGATCGCGGCGCGTCCTCTGAGCAAGGTCGCTCGCTCGGTCCCGACATCGTTTGGCACGCTTTCTGAAGAGGTTCGGCTTCGGAGGCTCGTAGCAGCTCGGTGTCACTCGTAGTCGTAGGAAACGGAATGGTCGGTGCTCGCCTGTGCGAGCTGCTGGTACGCCGTGGATTCGCATCCGAGGAGGCGATTGCGGTCTTCGGTGAGGAGTCGGTGCCGGCCTACGACCGGGTGCACCTGAGCGATCTGTTCACTGGGGAGAAGACGGCGGCGGATCTCGAGCTACGCGCGGCGAACTGGTACGACGCCTCGGGTATCGCGCTGCATCGTGGGGATCCCGTAGTGCGCATCGAGACCTGGTCACGGCGCTTGTACACGGCCTCGGGTGCGAAGGTGGCCTACGATCGGTTGGTGTTGGCGACTGGCTCGCGCCCGGTGCTGCCCGAGCTGCCGGGCTTCGATGGGCCACGCGTACGCGTGTATCGGACCCTCGAGGATCTCTGGGCCATCGCCGAGCACGCGCGCCCGGGAGCCCGTATGTTGATCCTGGGTGCAGGGCTCTTGGGGCTCGAGCTCGCCGGCGTCCTGGCTCGCCTCGGCGTACGCGTGACCCTAGTGGAGCGGGCACCCCGTCTGCTTCCTCGACATCTCGAGCGCGCGGCATCCCAGACGCTGGCCGACACCGTCGAGAGGCTCGGCGTAGAGGTTCACTGCGGTGTCGAGGTTCTTGCGGCGAAGGCGATTGACTCCGCTGTAGAGTTGCAGATCAAGGACTCTCCTCCACTCGATGCAGACTTGTTGATCGTTGCTGCGGGCGTTCGTCCGCGCGACGAGCTCGCACGCGATGCCGGTCTGACCTGCGAACGGCGAGGTGGGATCGTGGTCGACGACGAGCTGCGGACCTCCGATCCGAACACCTTCGCAGTGGGCGAGTGCGTGGTGCATCGTGGGGTTCACTACGGCCTGGTCTCTCCCGGGCTGCGCATGGCCGAGGTGCTGGCGGACGGGTTGACAGGCATTCCCGCGCGCTTCGAAGGGGTCCCGTTCTCGGCGCGGCTCAAGCTGGACGCGATCGAGCTGTCCATGCTCGGGGAGAGCGAGGCGGGCGACGCCGATACGCAGGAGCTCACCGCCACTCAGGACGGTGTCTATCGCCGCATTCTTCTCCGCGGAGGGCGGGTGATCGGTGCGACCGCGGTCGGAGCATGGAGCGCACTTCCACGCGTCCAGGAAGCGATTGCGCGGGGTGAGCGGATCGGGGCCCGGCAGCAGCGACGCTTCGAGCGGTGTGCCGAAATCTGGCGGAATTCGCAGACCCGCTCCGTCGAATCTTGGCCCGACAGCACGACGGTGTGCAGCTGTACGGGAGTCACGTGCGGGGTGCTACGGAAGGCGCGCTCGGCTGGGTGCGAGACCGTGGCTGCACTCGCTTGCGAAACCGGTGCGTCGAGCGTGTGTGGTAGCTGCGCACCGCTTCTGGCCCAGCTCTGCGGTGACTCGTTCGCGGTTGAGTCGCGGAGGCAAGCTCCGCTCATCGCCGCCTCGATTGCCGCGAGTCTGCTCGCGAGCCTTCTCGTTTGGGTAGCACCGATTCCGCTGGCGGACACGGTGCAGCTCTCTGTTCCATGGGACACGCTCTGGCGCAGCAGCTTCGCGCGACAGCTCACCGGGTTCTCGGTTCTCGCGGTATCCCTGGCAAGCCTGACTCTGACCGCGCGGAAGCGTTGGTCGCGCGTATCGTTCGGAAGCTTCACGGGCTGGCGCAGTCTGCACGCGCTTCTCGGGGTATCCGCGCTCGTGCTCGCGGGCGTGCACACGGGGCTCGACCTCGGTGCCCACATGAACCGCCTACTGATGCTGAGCTTTCTGGCGCTTGGCGTGCTCGGTGCGGGGGCTGGCATCGTGACGGCACTGGAGCGCCGCCTGCATCCGCGCATGGGCCCACCGCTGCGCCGCGCCTGGACCTTGGCGCACGTCCTCGTGCTGAGTCCCTTCAGCGTGCTGCTCGGGTTCCATCTATTCAAGGTGTACTACTTCTGATGGATTCCTGCGGCCCAAAGCGCTGGGCTCGAATCCTCTGGGCTCGAATCGGGCTTGGCCTCGGGCTCGGGTCGTGAGAGGCAGCACGGCATGAGAGCCTTCGTGGGGTGGTTTCTGGCGCTGTCGGTCGCTTTGGGGCTGAGTGCCTATCTCGCCCGTGCGATCACGGTAGGGGACCGGCGACTCTTTCTGCCGGGAGATACCTCGAGCGGACACCATCAAATCGAGGAGCGCTGCGAGCTCTGCCACTCGGAATCCTTCAGCGATCGGGAAACGATCCAGGCGAGCTGCGTCGATTGCCACGCGACCGAGCTCGACGAAGTCGATGACTCACACCCGCGCTCGAAGTTCACGGATCCAAGAAACTCCGACCGAGTTGCAATCCTCGATGCACGCTATTGTGTAACGTGCCACCGCGAGCACGCGCCCGATGCGACCGGCGCGATGGGTCTCACCTTGCCCGAAGACTACTGCTTCCACTGCCACCAGGACGTCGGTGAGGAGCGTGAGACACACGTCGGTCTACCGTTCGACGGCTGCGCGGCATCCGGTTGTCACAATTTTCACGACAATCGCTCGCTGTACGAAGATTTCCTGACGCGGCATGGGAACGACGGCGACCTGCTCGAAGCGTTCCGCTTCGCGGTGCTTCCGAGCGGTGAGCGCACGCTCGAGGCGCTCGGGATCGCGCGCATGGACGCGCCCAATGGTTCGCGCTGGCGTCCGTCGGCGCGCGAGCTTTCGATCTGGTCGAATGCGATTCACGCGCGTGGCGGTGTGAACTGTTCCGGATGCCATGCTCCCACGGACCGTGGAGAGTGGTCGCTGGGTGTGCCCGTCGCTGTCTGTGGCGAGTGCCACGAGCCGCAGCGCGCTGGCTTCGCGGCGAGCCGTCACGGCATGCGATGGGTGGCAGAGCTCGATGCGATGCGCCCCTCGCGCGCGCGGCTGGCCATGCGCGAGACGGCTCCGGACGGTGGTCTGGACTGCGTCTCCTGCCATGGAGAGCACGTCTTCGACCTGGCGTATGCCGCCACCGAGGCCTGTCTCGGCTGTCACTCCGATGAGCATTCGGTCGCTTTCGAAGCATCGCCGCACGCGCGCTTCGAACCCGCTCCAGGCACTTCTCCGGAGGCGGTCGAGAAGACCGGTACCGATCGCATCACGTGCGCGACGTGTCATCTGCCGCGAGTCGTAGGTCCGGGAGGTCGCGCCTACGTCGAGCACAACCAGAACCACAATCTACGCCCCAACGAGAAGATGATTCGAGACGTTTGTATGGATTGTCACGGGCTGTCGTTCTCCATCGACGCGTTGGCGGATCGAGAGTTGATTAGACGCAACTTCGACAGGTCTCCGGAGCTGCATGTCCCGAGCATCGATTGGGCGCTGGGACGCGTGGCGCCGGATTCGAACTCAGCAAGACGAAAAGATAGAGAGGATTAGCCATGAAAAGTGTAGTGACCAAGCTGACAGTGCTTCCGATCCTTGCCATGTGCGTCGGATGCGGTGAGACGACGGCGAAGGCCGTAGGTGTCGCACCGCAGAAGATGGCAGATGCGCTGCACGTGGTACTCGAAGCGGATCGCACGGTGTATACGCGACACGTCGTCAATCGACTCCAGAACCAGGAGGGTGTGATCAAGGCGAGTGAGTACTGGAAAGATGAGAAGGCGCTCCCGCTCCCCGCTCAGATGTTCCGCATGGGCTCGGAGCTCGCGGCCGAGAAGGACGCGGGCTTCACGTATGCGCTGTTGTCACTGTGGCCCGTGAACAAGCAGAACGCGCCCGTGACCGACGTCGAGAAGGAGGGCCTCGAGTACATTGCGAGCAACGTGGGTTCGAACTTCTATTCCGAGGAGAGCCTGGGCGGGCAGCAGTACTTCACGGCGATCTATCCGGATACGGCCGTGGCTGAAGCCTGCGTGGCCTGCCACAACCAGCACAAGGACTCCCCGCGAGACGACTTCAAGCTCGGAGAAGTCATGGGTGGAGTCGTGGTCCGCATCCCGCTCTGAGGTCGGCAGAATGCGGTGCAGCTGCGTCCGAGCTGCGCGACAGCTCTCGCTGCGCGTGCTGCTGCTTCGCCTTCTCGCCCGCGATGCGAGTCTCGGGTCCAGTGTCGCGAGTCTTTTGCCGATGCCACCCTGGTCCAGTCGAGCACCCTAGTCTGGTCGATCTGGGTTGCGCTTGCGCGGATTCATCGCGCAAGCGGGATCCGGCCGGAAGTGTGTTCGAAGCGGGCGTTCGGTGGACTGGGCGCATCGTGTGTGGAGAGCCAGCGGTCTCGTCAGGCCCTGCGTGCGAGCGTCCTCGGTGAGAGGGCGAGCAGATGTGGAGTCGGGTGCGAGGAATTCGCGTAGGGCGAGGAATTCGCATAGGGATAGGTGCCGGGTCTTGGCTGTTGGTCTGTGCACTCGGTGGCTGTGCTTCGATGAGCGAGGCAGAGTGCCGCACGGCGGACTGGCGAACCGTTGGCTTCGAAGATGGTGCAAGGGGAGCTGGGCTGGAGCGGGTATCTCGCTATCGAACGGCCTGTGCGGACTATGGTGTGGCTCCGGATCTGGACGCGTATCGGGCTGGACGGGACGCGGGTCTACGACAGTACTGTCGTCCGCGCAATGCCTACGAGCTCGGACGCTCCGGTCGTGGCTATCCCTCGATGTGCCCGAGCGAGCTCGAACCGGGGTTCCTGTCGAGCTATCGAGAAGGGAAGCGTGTGCATACAGCAGCCGGCCGCGTTACCCGAGCCGAGAAAGCGCTGAAGCAGCATGAAGCCGAGCTCGAGGACCTGAAGGCCAGCCAAGCCGACGCCGAGGCGGCTCTGATTGCGCCGGGGGTGAGCGAGCTGCGTCGCCGTGAGCTCCTCGACGAGGTGATGAGTGCAGAGCGCGAGATCGATCGTCTCGCGCAGCAGCGTGCGGAACTCGAGGACGCGGTCGAGCAGGCGCGGATCCAGCTGCGTGAGTTGGAGCGCGATTCCCCCTCCCGCGACTAGCGGACGCGGCAGGGAAGGAGCCGCCCCTGGAGTCCCTGGAGGATGTGGGCTCCCACACCCCACATCCAACCGATGACGAGATCCCACGCCTGTTTGCGATATGGCCGGATGAGTACACGTTCGTAGGTCATGCTCGCGAGTAATCGCAAGCGCCGTGCCATAGCGTGGGGCGTGCAGCGGGCGCCAGAAGCCGGGTGCGGTGGCAAGCGCCGCGCGATCGCTGCATGCATGCAGGCACGCACGCCCGTCCTCGAGTGAGGTTTTGGTGGATTTTCCCTGCGATCCAGAGGCTGAGGGGGTCAGCCGTCGCGCATTGCCCTGTCGGCCTCCCGGGAACCGGGAGCCGAAGGATCGCGCGTAGGGAGAACAACGATCGCGTGGCCGGGGCACGTGGCTTCCCCGCGCTGGTTGACTACATTCGTCTCGAGGTGAACTCGGTGTTCGCCCTCGAGAATCTCCTTGCGCGTGACCTTCCCGGTCACGGTCAGCACATCGTGTTTCTGGTTGATCGCTCTGTACTGACACCCGAGTTCGCGGATCTCGGCCTCGTCGCCGATCCAGTCCCGCAGCGCATTCACCAGATAGGCATAGCGCAAGTTCCCCATGCCAAAGGCCCCTTGCTCGTTCTTGGCCGCACGTCCCGCTTCGTCGTCCATATGAAACGGTACGAACTCGTCATTCACGGCTGCGTAGCGGTTCCAGTTCATGAAGTCGGTCTTGCGCGACCACGGAGGGATCTCGTCGCCCACTCGCACGTCTTCGAAGTAGACATTGAAGGTCATCGCGAGGCTCCTCTAGACCCGATAGCGGATGCCGGTAGAGATCCGACGTCGCACCAGCTCGGACTGTTGATTCGTCCACTCGGTCTCGGTGTAGGTGTAGAGTGTCAGGCCGAGTCGACCTTCGCGTTCCTCCCAGTTTCGCAGGCGGGTCCGGCTGCGGATGATGTCGCCTGGGCGCATCGGCACCCCGTATGTATCCGTCTGGCCGCCGTTCATGCCGCGTGTGCGCGCGCCGCCGCGGCGTGCGCCTAGGGCCCTAAGATGCGGGTGCGCCCGCTCGATCGGCCATGCGAACGGGTTGAAGTCCGGGGGGGCGATGATGCCTTCGTAGCGAGTGGTCTTCGCATAATCGGCATCCCAGTAAATCGGTGGTGGCCTCTCGGGCCAGTAGGTGGCGATCGCCCAT
This sequence comes from Pseudomonadota bacterium, assembly GCA_003247575.1. Lineage (GTDB taxonomy): Bacteria > Myxococcota_A > UBA9160 > SZUA-336 > SZUA-336 > SZUA-336. The sequence goes on along the minus strand of QJZC01000009.1, from coordinate 63,599 downwards.
TTCCGAATGTCGGACTCGGAGATCGGAGGTGAGAGGCGCTCGCCTGCCCAGATCCCCTTGCGTTCGTGCATGTCTTGAGTGATGAGGCTCTCTCGAGAGGAGAGCTCCGGCTCTGCGCTCGGCGGCGTCGCATCTTCGTTCGACATCTCGTCTCCGTTTCGAAGCTGTCCCAGGGCGTCCCAGAAATGCATCCAGTCATCGGCCTTCTTGCAGGCGCGCATGGGAACCCGTGGCCTTCAGTCTACCAGAGCCGGGCGCGTTCGGTGGCGAGGCGAGCGCGTATACTCGGGTCGTGCCGGAGCTTCCTGACATTCTGACCTACGTCGCCGCGCTCGATCGCAAGGTCGTGGGGCAGGAGCTGTTGCGTATCGAGATCGCGAGTCCGTTCGTTCTGCGCACGGTCGAGCCGACACTGGATCGGTTCGAGGCGGTGCGCGTGGTGCGCGCCTCGCATCTTGGGAAGCGCATCGTGCTCTCCTTCGAGGGGGATCTGTACCTGCTGATCCATCTCATGATCGCAGGTCGTCTGCATTGGCGTCCGTTGACGAAATCCGGAGGACGCAGGCGTCCCACGCGCGCTGAGCTCGCGCGTTTCGAGTTTGCGGATGGCTGCCTCTGCTTGACCGAGGCAGGGACGAAGCGGCGGGCCTCGCTTCATGCGCTTGCGGGAGGCTCATCGCTGCGGGAGTACGACCGGGGTGGGCTGGATGTGCTGGCTGCCGATGAAGCTGCCTTTGTTGAGCGCCTGAGCAGCGAGAGGCATACGCTGAAGCGTGCGCTTACGGATCCGCGGCTCGTGAGCGGGATCGGAAACGCCTATTCAGATGAGATCTTGCATCGAGCGTGCCTTTCGCCATTCAAGCTCACGACGGCGCTCACACCCGACGAAGCCTCTGCTTTGTTCGAGGCGGTGCGTAGCGTGCTGCTCGAGTGGATCGAACGGTTGCGTCTGGAATCGGGCGACGGCTTTCCGGAGAAGGTGACTCCCTTTCGACCTGAGATGGCAGTGCACGGGCGCTTCGGGCAGCCCTGTCCGCGCTGCGCGGCCCCTGTACAGCGCATCGTCTATGCGAGCAACGAGTCGAACTACTGCGCGCGCTGTCAGAATGCGGGACGCCTGTTGGCAGATCGGGCATTGTCGCGGCTGCTCAAGCAGGACTGGCCGCGCACACTCGATGAACTCGAGCAGCGCAGAGAGGCACGCCGGAATCGAGATCGCTAGCCCTTCGGGGTCTCGCCGACCTGGCCTGCATCTCCCATCCACGGCCCAACGGCTGCGAGATCGACGGCTGCGAGATCGGCGATGCGAGCTCGATCGCCGTCGCGCACACGCGCGCGCAGCTTTCGCTCAGGAGCAAGTTCGATCCTCCCACTTCTCCAGAGCTCGTCAATGCGGGCTCGCGACCAGCCTAGCTCCCTCGCGAGGAGCCGATCCCAGCGAACTCCACAGTGGAAAGGCTGTTCGACCTGGACCCAGTCGGGTCCAGCGAGTTCGAGCGTAGCCGAAGGCCCCGCCTCGGCCTGACCCGGAGTGTCAGGGGCTTTTCTCTCTGCTTCCGGGCGCGGGTTCGCGCTGCCAGGAACGTGAAGGACTCGGTAGGGAAGGGGGCTCTTCGGCGTGACGCCAGCGAACGCGTGTCGAAGCACCAAGTGCGGGTCATCGGCTCGGTAGCCGTCGAGACGGCTGCCAAGCCGATCGCGTGAGACGCGCCGCTCGATCGATCGCTTCCAGCGCCTGCCGCACGCTGCGCAGCGATAGATCAGCCATATGTCGTAGAGCGCCGCGCTCGAGTTGACACGAAATCGACCGGTGCAGGCGAGTGAAGGATGGGTGCAGTGCGAGCAGCGAGCGGGGAATTCCGGGGCCGCCGCGGGTAGGATCCGCCAGACGAGACCATGCATGCATGAGCTCCGCGCGGAGGGAGCTCATGGGCTGGGGCTGGACCTCGTGCGAAGGTTCCGCGGAGTGCGTGGTGATCCCGGTCGAAGCTCGGGGTGGAGCTCAAGTGGTCGCCAGGGTAGGGCCGGGTCTGGCACAGCGAGCGCGAGACATCCGCGGATTCTGCGCAGCCAGACCCCGGCCTCACGCCACACCACTCCGCCAATGACGTTGAACGTCAGTGAAGTAGCCGAACGATTGGAGGCGAGATCTGGCTACTGCGCGGGTGTCATAGGGCGGGGCGTCCTTTGTGAGTAGGCTCAGCTACTCGACTCCGAATCCTATCCAGGACCGGCGCGGGTGGCAACTGGAGTCGCTGGTTGGCTGTCAGCTGGCTGCGAGCCTCTCGAAGGCTGCGCGTCGCTTGTGAGGGTCCGACTCGGAGACGGACACCGAATGAACTCGGAAGCCCGCTTCCTCCGCCGCCTCGAGACCCTCCAGGCAGGTGGTGAGATCGCCCGCTGTACCGAGCTCTGTCAACAGCTCGGCTGGAATCGCTGACGCCCCAGCCGCTGCGCCTCCCGATGCCCATGCCTCGCGCACGGCATCGGCGACCTCTCGGTATCCGAGTCGTACGAAGTGATCGTAGTAGAAGTCGCCCATGCGGGCGATATAGAACGCCGTATTGGCTGCCGTGGCGGCGCGTGCGCGTTCAGGGTGATCGGTGAGCACCACGGGGCTCGGATTGCGCACGGTTACGTCTTCTGGTGCCCTCCCAGCTGTGCGAACCGCACTGTGAAAGGCGTCGAGCTGCTCCTTCCAATGAGGGCGTGGAATGAAGATCGGAAACCAGCCATCTGCGATTTCTGCGGTTTGCTTGACGGACTTCGGTGTCACCGAGGCAAGCCAGATCGGGATCTCCTTGCGGACGGGTTCGAATCGAAGGGTGAAACCGCGCTCGAGCTCGAAGATTCGGCCGTGGTGGTGAAGCGGCTCGCCGCGCAGCAGGCAGCGAATGATCTCGACGTACTCGCGTGTACGCCGCAAGGGTAGTCGGAAGGAGACACCATGGAAGTGCTCGATCACTCGGTGCCCTGAAGTTCCCAGCCCTATGATCATGCGACCCTCGGAGAGCTCGTCGAGTGTCGCGAAGTGTTGTGCGAGAGCAGCCGGGCTGCGTGAGAAGATGTTGACGATCGACGTTCCGAGCTTGATGCGTCAGGTCTCGCGCGCCAATACGGTAAGAATGGTGAACGCGTCCCGTCCCCAGGCTTCGGCAACGAACAGTGAATGAACGCCGCCGTCGTCTGCGACCTTGGCTTGCTCGATCACATTGTCGAGGTCGAAGCTTCCCTGCCAGTTGATCCCGATGGATATTTGTCGCATGCATCCTCCCTCGCGCTGCCTGAGATCCATTGTATCCCGGAGAGGATCGCATCGAGAAGCAAATTGCAAGACGGGGAATGGAGCTTCCGCGCGCGCCTCTGGGTGCGCCGGTCCTGGTCCCGCCAGTCGCGGCGGAGTTCGGCCGCGCACCAGTGTGATCGCCCAGCTTCCCTGGGAGGAAACGACGCCATCCGGTGCATTTGGAAGTGCAACGAACTCATTGGCGTCGCGACAAGTTCTGCCTGCGGGCGCTCCACTGTCCCTGTGCTGAGGGGTTGGATATGTTCGTCTCCCCGTTTCGGGTAGGAAGTGTTTGGGTAGACAGTACAAATGGAGGCGTAGATGCGGGCAAGCGCGAAGCGCAACGGAATCTCGGTTCGAGCGATTGCTGGAAATCATGTTGTCATGCTTGGGATGGATGCGACAGCGCGCGCGCGCAGTGGACTGCTCGGATTTGCGATCTATCGAAACGACCACACCTCGGGAGTGGACGGATGGCTGAGCGGTAGTCTTACGTTCGAAGCGCTGGCTCACACGCATCGAGCTGGCGAAGACATCGCGGACCCGCGCGACCACCCAATTCAAGACTTCCGCTGGAGTGACTTCCAGGCAGAGCCTGGTCACCGTTATACGTATGAGATCCACGCGGTCTATGGCTCTCCAGGGAAGACTAAGCTGGCCGAGCCCGTGACCGTAGAGGTCACGACCGAGCCCGTCCATCAGCGCGGAGACAGCGTGTTCTTCAATCGGGGAGTCGCAGGCTCGCAGGGGTATCTGCGTCGCTTTGGCGACCAGCGTCCCGACGACGTCGCTGACGGGGAAGCACTTCGCTGGTTGTCTCGAGGCCTCGAGGAGGGTCTGCTGGCCTTCATTGGAGAGGCCGCCGACGAGCGCTTCAAGCTGCGCGCGTCTCTCTATGAATTCAGCTACATGCCTGTGCTTCGCGCCTTCAAGTCGGCAGCCAAGCGCGGTGCCGATGTCAAAGTGATCTTCGACTACAAGCACCCGGATGGTGAGCCTGGCAAAGAAAACATGAAGGCGATCAAGCAGGCGGGTATTCGACGTCTGACCATCCCACGTACCAACTTCAAGAGCGCCATCTCGCACAACAAGTTTATCGTGTTGCTCGAGAGGGACCGACCTGTCGCTGTCTGGACCGGGTCTACCAACGTGACCGAGGGCGCGATCTTCGGGCACTCGAACGTAGGTCATCTGATTCGCGATCCCCAGCTGGCGGCTACGTACATGGCCTACTGGGAGGCTCTCGAAGGCGACCCGTCTGGCAAGGATCTACGGCAAACGAACGAGAAGATCTCTCCCCTCGACGCGGACTCGCTCCATCACCAGCCGATCTTCAGCCCGCGTAGCTCACTCGATGCTCTCGACACCTACGCGGAGATGATGGATCGGTCCGCTGGGCCCGTCTTCCTGACCGCGGCATTCGGGATCAGTGACGAGTTGCGCGATGTGCTCGTCAAGCAGAAGACGTACCTGCGCTACGTTCTCATGGACAATACAGGTCAGAAGGGGAACCGCCAGAATTATCGCGATGCACGAAAGGTCAAGAATAATCGTATCGCGCTGGGCGATGTCGTCCGTGCGGATGGAGAGCTCGACAACTGGCACCAGGAGCGCCTGACGGGGCTCAACGATCATGTGAAGTACGTGCATACGAAGTACATGCTGATCGATCCTTTTGGGCCGGACGAAACGCTGATCACAGGCTCTGCGAACTTCAGCGAGGCATCGACGACGAAGAACGACGAGAACATGGTCATCGTTCGATCCTGTCCAGGTGTGGTCGATGTCTATCTGACCGAATTCATGCGGCTTTTCTCGCACTTCGAGTTCCGCAACAAGCTGAACGCAAGCTACGACAAGAAGAAGAGCCGTTTTGCGAAGTATCTGGTGCCCGATCAGTCGTGGACCAATCGCTTCTTCGTCGAGGGGTCTGCCGACGCGCAAGAGCGCGAATTCTTCTCGGGGTCAGAGCCTGCACGTCGTGGGCGTGGAAAGGGCGCGCCGGCCCCGAAGTCCAAGCGAGCCCCGAAGCGCCGCGGCAGAAGCGCGGCCTAGTTAGGAGGTCTGCATGTCTGTGACGGAGCATCTGGAATTGATCGGTGGCGATTTCTGCAAGGACTCTCTGGCTGCGACTCTGTTGCCTCGCGAGGGGCAGATCCTGTCCGCGCACGAGATGAACGTGCTCTGGGAGCTCTTTGTCGAGATTGGACGCTGCTGGGAAGACGTGGTGCACGATTCCGCGAATCTCAGGAGCAGCTGGCTCGAGTTCGTGCAGGCCAAGACGGAGCACGAGCCTACCTATGTTGCCGAATACTCGAACGCGGTCTCTTGTGTAGAGGAGCTGATCGCGATCTACGGGAAACAGAACGCCTTCTCGTTGTTGTTCTTGCGCAACGGAATTCCAGATGGCCCGCCGTTGACGCGTCTGGCTCATGCAAAGAGGTACGTGGTCGACGAGTTCATTCGAGTTCACGTGCTCGCGAGCGGATTCAAGTCGTACGGGGGCGTCAACTACAAGGGATACATCGCAGGTTCGCGCTATCGCACGCGGCCGACCGTGCGGACCTGATCGCTGAACGTTCGCCTGGGAATGGGAGACGGCGACTGGGGCGACGGCGACCGATGGGCGATTCGAAGGGCCGCGAACGCGGCTTCGAGCGAGGGGGGGTGAGCGAGATGCGAAGTGAGTTCGATACGGTGATCGTTGGGTCCGGAGTTGCGGGGATCACCGTGGCCAAGCAGCTCTTGGAGCGGAATCGGTCGGCGTCCATCCTGATGCTCGAAGCAGGGCCCGAGGTAGAGGCAAAGAATCGTCGCTACTGGTGGGACTACGTCGTGAACGACCGCAAGCCCTATGCCTTCACGTACGATCAGCCAGGCGAGAACCGCTCGATTGGGAACACGAATTACCTGATCGAGGGCACGCGGGTGAACGCGTACGGTGGCTCGACGATGCACTGGGGTGGCTGGTGCTTGCGCTACAAGCCCGAGGATTTCGAACTCTATTCCCGCACTGGGGAGGGCGGTGACTGGCCGTTTTCCTACGATCATCTAGAGCCCTACTACTGTCTCGCCGAGGAGTACTTGTCCGTATGCGGGGACGCCAGTGAGGATTGGATGCCTCGCAGCAAGCCGTACCCGCGACCGCCCTTTTACTGGACCGCGGCGGACCAGGAGATGATCGATGCCTTCGAGGAGCTCGGCATCAAACCCGGCAAGATGCCGATCGCTCGTTATCGAAAGTGCATGACGACCGGGACCTGCAAATACTGTCCGATTGGAGCGCGCTTCAATGCTCAGTATATCAATGACGAGCTGCGAGCAGATTCGCGCCACTCGGGCTTCGAGATCCGTTGCAACTCGGCAGCTTCCCAGATCCTGACGCGCTCCAAGCAGAGCATCTCGGGCGTACGCTACGTCGATGCGAAGACCGGGGACGAGCACGAGGTATTCGCGCAGACCGTCGTTCTGGCGTCGGGCGCCTATGAGGTTCCGAAGCTGCTCCTGGTCTCCACCCCCGCAGAATGGCCGAATGGAATTGGCAACGATCTCGATCTGGTCGGCCGCTACGTCGTATCACATTCGATGCTCAAGGTCCGAGGAGAGTCTGTTCGGAACGACGAGCACTGGTTCCAGGAGTACGACTTTCCCACCTTGATGTCGCGCAGCTACGACACGCCAGAAATGCAGAAAGACGGGAAGATCTTCATCTTCAAGAACCGGGCATTGCCGAATATCGACATTGCGGGGCTGATGATCCAGGGCCTTTCGCGCTCCGAGATCGAGGCAGCGGTCGGTGGGCCGCGGCTTCAAGAGGTGCAAGCGTTCCTCGAGGAGAAGGGTCGCTACGAGAACCGGCTGACTCTGGCTCCCGGCCGCAACCGCTTTGGCCTCCCGCGTATGAAGATCGACTTCAATCGCACCCCTGCCGGCCGGGCGGCGGGTCAAGATCGCTTGAACCTCTTGGAGAAGGTGATCGAGTGCATGGGCTACAAGGTCGTGTACAAGGCGCTCGAGGATCCGGGGGGGCATCACACGACGGGAACGTGTCGCATGGGTGTGAGCCCTGAGATTGGGGTCACCGACGGCGACATGAAGGTGCACGGCACGGACAACCTATACGTATGCTCGAACGCTGCGTTTCCAACGGGCTCCGCGGTGAATCCAACGTTGACGTTGGCGGCGATGGCGCTGCGTCTCGGGAATCACCTCGCGTCGCGGAGCGGCGGCGCGACCTTCACGCAAGGAGGTTCCGATGCTTGAGCGCGCGAAAGCCTTGGCGGACCGGCTGACTGGCTCCGAGCCCACCCTCGCACACCTGGCGCGCACGCTCCGGGAAATCCAGGGAGACCTTGCGGGAGTGGAGGCAAAGGAACGCAGCAGCTGCCACGAGGTGTGGCTGCACAAGGCCCTCCAGTCGGCGGTGACCCTGGAGTTCGCGACGATTCCTCCGTATCTGTGCGCGCTCTGGTCGGTGCGCGACGAGCTGCATCCGGTCGCCAAGTCGATTCGTGAGATCGTTCAGGAAGAGATGCTTCACATGGCTCTCGCCGCGAACATGCTGAGTGCGATTGGCGGTCAGCCGCAGGTCCTGGACGCGGTGCCCAGCTACCCGGGAGCGTTGCCGATGGGAGTTCACCCTGGGCTGGTGGTGCAGCTGTCCGGGCTCACGCGTGATGCGTTGTCTACCTTCATGCGGATCGAGCGCCCGGAAAGGCCTCTCGAGCACGAGGGGCACGAGAGTGAGGCCGATGCGGCCCCCGATCGGACCATTGGCGAGTTCTATGACTGCATCGGTGTGGCGTTTCATGAGCTGGCACCCGATCTGTCCACTGATCACCAGATTGCGGGGCCACTCGCCTGGTCGGTGATTCGCAACCTGAGGGACGTCGACGCGGCAATCGACCTGATCAAGCGCCAGGGGGAAGGCTCGGAAGCCAGCCCCGAGGATCGCGGGGTCGGCGACCTGGCGCACTACTATCGCTTCGAGGAGATACTCGAGGGCCGCAAGCTCGAGTGGGATGAGAAGCGGCACAAATTCGTGCACGGTGCCCCGATCCCGTGGCCCGAGGTGCATCCCGTCGCACCCATCCCGAAGGGTGGCTACCTGCAGTCCGACGTTTCGCCCGAGGTTTGGAACTTACTCGAACGCTTCGACGTGCTCTATACGCAACTGCTTGGCTTTCTCCAGGGGATGTGGGGCCGGGGAGGGCAGGCCAATTTGGTGCGTGCGATCGACAAGATGTTCGAGCTCGAGCCGGTGGCAAAAGCGCTCATGCGCATCGAGATCCCCGGCCGAGCGGGCGAACACTATGGGCCTTGCTTCAGGCGTGTGGAGGTCACGGCATGAGTGCGGACAAGCAATACAGCGATTGGGTGGTCACACAGAGCGTAGAGCTCGGCGCCTCGGCGGCCGCGGTGTGGGAGGTCGTCGGTGGCTTTTACACGATCCATCTGTGGCACCCGGACATCGAGCGTACCGATGTTCCGAAGGATCAGCTCGATCAGCCGAAGCTGCGTCGCGTGTTGACGTTCCCGGGACAGGCGCCGACCACGGAGGAGCTCGTCTCTCTGTGTGAGGACGACTTCGACTACCGCTATCGTTGGCACTCGGGCGACTGGGGGGAGCGCGTGCAGCAGTATCGGGCACGCATTCGTGTCTGCGACCTGGACAACAGCGGTCGCTCGGTGATGCAGTGGACTGGTCGCTTCTACTACACTGAGGACGCGCTCAGCGAGTTCTACTGGAATGGATTCCGGGCGCTGCAGGAGCGCTTTCCCTGCGCGTGATCGGGGATGAAGGCTGCTACGGAAGCATCCGTTCGAGATCTGCTTGTAGGGAGGCACCATGGGAAGCTACGTCGAGATCAATGATACTCTCCAACTCACCACGGATCAGGGGTTCCCTGCCGATCTGCTCGACCTGAAGAAACATCGGGAGGCGCCGATCCGGCTCGAGGATCTGGCCGATCGCATCTTCGAGTTTCGGAACAAACCGAGCGCGAGGATCTTTCAGCTCGATCCGGTGCGCGTGTACTACGTGCACAACATCGAGGGAAAGTGGCTCTTCTGGGGACACGCGATGATCCAAACTCTCACGATCGAGAAGCAGCTCGATGCCAGCGGGAGCTGGGACGGAAAGAGCTGGATCACGAGTGGAACGTACCGCATCTCGGACCTGTACGATCCCGAGTATCAAGAGAGCTTCACGCGTCGAGAGGCTCCAGCGGACCGAAACTACTTCGTCCCTGCGCCCACGGGTTGCTCCAGCTGAGCGCAGCTTCCACTCGGGTGTGCGCGGCCTCGCGGCCGCAGCCGCCCTCGAGTGCGTGCATCTCCCCCCTACCTGCAGGAATCAGATTGCACCTGCACTGCTCCAGGTGACACTCTGCGGGTAGGGACGGCCCGCGCGCGCCGTATGTCCGCGAACCGCGTGGCATGCGAAGTGCAATGTCAGGGGTCTCCGAGGATCAGACCGTCGGGCCTCGTGTGATCGACGTTCGAACTCGCACGTGGCCGAGAGGAGAGCGACGATGGACCCGAAGAGCGACCCGGAGCACCACGGCCCGTACAGCGAGGGCGCGCGCATCCAGCGCAGCGACACCGGGATACGAATTCTGTTGACCCTGCTCATGCTCGGGATCTGGGCGGTGATCAAGTCGGTCCTCGGGATCGTGATCGTCTTCTGCTTCCTCTGGACGCTCATCACTCGGGAGGCCCCCCCGTATAGGCTACGGGCCTTCTCGAGCTGGGTGATCGCCTACTCGTATGAGATCTGGCGCTACATTGCCTACAACCAGGCGAGGGTGCCTTTTCCTTTCTCGGATTTTCCGAGTGTGCGCGACGAGCCCGAAGATCTCCGAGAAGATGAGGCACACGAGGTGAAGCGGTCATTGAACGACCTCAAGGATGCTCGAGCGCAGGAGCGAGGATGACGTCGGAGGGAGAGGTCCGCGTTCATCGTCGCTCCCGTCTTTGGGGCGGGGGTGCGGTCTTGCTGCTGCTCCTACTGCTCGCGGTACCGATCGTGCTGCATTTCATGCAGCGAATGCACGATCAGCTGCGCCTGGATTTCGAAGCCTCCCTCGCGGGTGGGGATGAGCGGGTTCCAGGAGAGGTCTTCGCGGGTACCCTCGCGGCGATCGTCGAGCACGAGCTCGATGCACCGTTTGGCTGGCGTCCGAACGATATCGTCGTCTGGGGGCCGGGTATCTGGGCCGATAACAACTCGAACCGACAGCTCGGCATCATCCAGACGGTGCGCGAGACGACGCGCGTGCTGCGTGACAACCTGACAAAGGTTTCCGCCACCGAGTACGACCAGAATCTCGTCGACGCGGATACGAAGCTGCGCAACGACGAGTACAAGCTCTGGTTTCCGTCCGCCGAGAACCGTTTCGGCGAGGGAGCGGCGGCGCTCCGGCGCTACGTGGAGGGCCTGACCAGCAGCCCGCAGACGTCCAAGCCGATGAATCGGCGCAACGTCGAGCTGATTCGCCTGTTCCAGACCTGGACCGATCTCTTGGGCAGCGCGCACGCGAATCTGTATGCGCAGGACGTCTCCTTCTTCGAGACCGACGACCAGTTCTATCACGCGCAGGGCATGGCCCACGTCATGGCTCACATCGCGCGCGCGATCGAGCTGGAGTACGGGCCCGAGCTGCGCGAGCGAGCAACGGTGCTGCAGCTACTCGAGCAGGTAGAGCGCTCGCTCAGTCGGGCGGCAACGCTCAAACCGCTGATCGTGCTCGACTCGAGCCCAGACGGTCTGTTTGCCAACCATCGGCGCAACCTCGATGTATTCATCGTGGACGGCCGCCAGCTCATGTACTCGATTCGCGACGAACTCGAGAAGTGAGCTGTCATCTGCAGGTTGCGGACGGGGCTCAGGCAGCCATCTGGGAGCGAGAAGTCGTGAGCCAGAATGGAGCAAGGGCTCTGGTCTTGCAGCGCGCAGGCTTGCGCGGGCGGTGACGAGCCTCGGAGGCCGCCAGGGAGTGGCTCCTCGGGTAGGACTCGAACCTACGACCTAGTGGTTAACAGCCACCCGCTCTACCAACTGAGCTACCGAGGACCAAGATGATCAGGGACTGGCAGTCTACGGATGCTGGCGCCGGATTCAAGGGGTATCTGCACCGGCCTGAGGGATGGAGACCTCGATCGTGCAGGTCGGCGACTCCTCGCGGCGCACGTCGGGCTCGTCGGACGCGTTGAACAGGGTGATGCGCAGGGTGTGAAGCCCCGGCGGAAGCCCCTGCAGGTCGTAGTCGTTGCGCCCCGTGACCTTCCCGACAGCCCGGTCGGGGAGAGCCTGCCGCGTCTCGGAGATCTCGGCGGAGGGCCAGCGGGCCAGCAGGTCTCGATCCCAGACGACTCGGGGGGTGGGCCCCGAGGTGTCGAGCTCGAAGTTCATGGTGGCACCTTCCACCATCAGAGGCTCGGAGTAGGCGCTCATCAGCCGGTCTCGATCGATCACCCGCACGCGGTAGCGGACGAATTGGCCGCAGCCGACGTTCGGGTCTACGAAGCGCAGCTCATTGGCGGAGACCTGCCCAACTCGCCGCTCCTTCGTGAACTCGGATGAATCCCTCGGGGAGGGGGTGGTGACGGACGTGTCCGAGTCGAGGTTCGCGAGACTGACCGTATGGGTGGGACCGTCGGCGCGAAAGACTTCATAGCGCTCCAGGTCGCGTTCGACATTGGGATCCCAGCGCAGCTCGAGCTCGCCGAGCGCGCTCTGCTCCGCTTCCAGCCCGATCGGAGGCAACGGCTCGGCCTTGGTCACCGCCCGCACGAAGCTGCTCGGATCGCTCGCCGCACCGAAGGCGTTGATCGCCTCGATCCGGTAGTGCATGAGCCGTAGATCCCCGTTCACGGGGTCTTCCCAGACCGTATTGAGCCTCCCCTCGGCGAAGCCGACCTGGGCCCACTGACCGGATGGGGTCGGGCTCCGATAGATCGCGTACCCGACCACGGATCGGGATGGGCTGGGCTGCCACGAGAGCGCCACCTTGCGCGGCAGGTTCGAGTAGCTCTGGAGCCCGGTGGGAATCGGCGGCCGCGCCTCAGTCGTCGCTGAGATGTGGGCGTGGCTGCGACTGATGCGCCCATAGCTGTCGAACGGGTGCACGCGGTAGGAGTACGTCTGACCATCGCCCAGGCGTTCGGGCCCGGACCCCGAGTCGATGAACACCGTGGCGAAGCGAGACGCCGTCTGGCCGATCAGTACGTGATCTCCTTCGGGCGCGCGCGAGCGTTTGATGGCGTAGCCCTTGACGTCGCCTACGAGCACCGGGTCCCAAGCGAGCGCGACCTGGCGCTGCTCGGTGGACGTGACGCGCAGCCCTTCCGGGGGAATCAGGTCGGAAGGGCGGTCGGAGCTCAGGATCATGGGCTCGACGGACAGGAGTCTCTCGACCTGGCTGCCCGTGTTGGCGCATCCGCCCAGCCCGAGCAGCCAGATCAGGACCAGCACAGAGATCCGGGCGGTCGGGGCGCTCCTGGCCCAAGAGAGCTCGGGCCAGCTCGGTTCGGCGGTGCGAAGGTGGATTTGCCAGCTCGAATCGGGACCGGTAGCGCGATGTAGGGGGCCGCTTCGCGCCCGCTCAGGACCCACTTTCACCCGCCTGCAGCTCCTCCAGCCGTGCCAGCATCCGCTCCGCTCGCGCCAGGTTGTACGCGGCACTCTCGCGCCGCGGTTGGATCAGAAGCACGCGTCGCCACATGAGCACCGCGTTCTGGAGATCCTCCTCCTGGAAGTACCGCTTCGCACGCGCTTCGAGCTCGTCGATCTTGGGCTGCAGCTGCGCGCGGAGATCGTCGCGAGCCGCGCCGGCGCGCGGGTGCTTCGGATTCAAGCGTAGTGCCTGATCGTACTGAACGAGCGCGGCAAAAGGATCGCCATTTCGCTCCGCCCGTCGGGCGGATGTGTAGTGGCCCTCGGCGAGGATCTCGGACTGTGCCGGAGTTGGCATCTGCGTCGCTACTTCAGAGCCATCGCCGCCGCGCGCGTTCTTTCGCGCTTCAGTCAGTTCCTCCAGATAGGACAGATAGCCGAGTGCTGCCTTGTTCTTGGGATCGAGGTCGAGGACCCTTTGAAAGTTCGTGCGGGCGCGTTCGCGCGAATCGGCGTAGATGGCCTTGCCGATCTCGGCCTTTCCCTCCTCCAGGTAGCGGAGCACCCGTTCCCCGAGGGCCGCACGTACCTGGCGCACGTCGACCTGTAGGCTCGGATTGAATGGGTTGAGCTCCTCCAACTGTCGCGCCGACTCGTTGGCGTCCTTGAGCTTCCCGGCCTGGAGCTGGGTACGCATGGTGGCGAGGGTCTCGCGCTCAGCCTTGTCGAGCTTGCGCACGAGTGTCTGCACCCGGGCCAGCAGAGTCGGCTGGTCGGGGGCGAGCTTGAGTGCGAGACGGTAGGAGAGCAGCGCCTCGGCCAGACGGTTCTCCCTTTCGTAGAACTCGGCGCGCTTCTCGTAGCGTCGCAGCATGCGCCCGAACTCGGCTTCCACGACCGTGATCTGCGTCTTGGCGAGCTCGTGGTCTGCCTCTCCGGGTTGGATCCCGCGCCAAGTCTCCAGCGCCCCTCGAAGATCGCCTTCACGATAGAGGTTCGAGCCGACCTCGTAGCGGGTCACGCAGGCGGAAGCGAGCCCCACGAGAGCCGGCAAGAGCAGCAGAATGCGCGCGTAGCGCCCCAGGATCGGCGGGGGAAGCTCGATCGTGAGATCGGAACGCGATCGGCCCCAGGACTGCCGAACCGCTCCGATCTGCGGAGCTCGGGTCTCTGGATCTCGGATCTGGTCGGCGCGCGTCTGCTGGGCGCAAATCTGCCGGACGCGAGACGACCGAGCCCAAATCTGCTGGACGGCGAACGCGCGCGCGCGGCGGCCGGAGGCATACATGCCCACAATTCTAGCCCGCTCGATCGAATGCGGTGCACCTGCGCCGAGAAGAATCGGGTCGGACGGCTCGAGCGGCCCGATCCCGGTCCTCGAGACCCTGCGGACCTCCCTGGGTCCGTGCGCGGAGACGTAGGACAGGGTGCGACCGCAGGCCACACGTTCGCCTCGGGAGCGGTTCAGTAGATCACACGGTAGAGATCTACGGGTTCCTCACGCCCCTCGAGCTCGTGCGGGCCGAGCGCGTGCGTTTCGACCAGATCACCGACACGTTCGAGCGTCGTGCCCGTGATCAGGATCTCGCCCGCCTTGGCCAACGCCTGTAGCCGGCTGGCTACGTTCACCGCGTCACCGATGGCGGTGTAGTCCATCTTGAGCTCGGAACCCACGTTACCCACTACCACCTCTCCCGTCTGAATGCCGATTCCGACGTCGAGGCGCTGAAATGGCTCGCCGGAGGTCTCCATCTTGGCGTTGTGCTCGCGGATCGAGCGCTGGATCGCGATCGCGCAGGCCACCGCGCGTTGCGGATGATCGGGAGTGTGGATCGGTGTGCCGAAGTATGCGAGCACCGCGTCGCCGAGATACTTGTCCACCGTCGCACCGTGGTCGAGCAGCCGATTCGTGATCAAGCCGAGTGCGGAGTTCAGATACGCCATCAAGCGCTCGGGACCCATCTCGGTCGTCAGGCGCGTGAACTTGCGAATGTCGATGAAGAGCACGGTGACTTCGCGCCGCTCGCCGTGGAGTTGAATCTTCTCGGGATTCTCGAGGACCTCGCGCAACACGTGATCACTCACATAGCGACGGAAAGCGCTCTCGACGCGCTCCTTCTCGTGCAGGTTCCGGCTCATCTCGTTGAAGGCGACGGTCAGGTCGGCGACCTCGTCTCGCGTCGTCACGGGTACACGTGCCGAGGTGTCCCCCGCTGCCAACGCGTTGACCGCGAGCCGCAGGCGTCGCAGAGGTTGGGTGATGCGTGCAGACATCGCGAATGCGATAAGGATTCCGAGGATCAGCAGTGCGCTCGAGGCGAGCGCGATGTCGAGCGCCGTGGTTGCGAGCACGGGGCCGATGATGCTGCCCAGATCCAGGGCGACCTGTGCTTCACCGATATCGACGTCCGAGAAACGCATGCGCACGAATACGGCGAGTGAGTCGCCTTCGCGCAGAATGACGACGGGCTCCGCGGTGGCCAACCGCTTGACCTTGCGGCCTTCGTCTTCTGGGTCGGACGAGCCGATCACGGCTCCCTGCTCGTCGACCACGCGCGCGGTGCCGACGCCGGGCTGCTGCGCGATCGTGCGCAGCAGCTGATCCACCACGAGCTCCTCTTGCGCGAGCACGGCATCGCGCGCGTTGTCCGCGAGATTCGTGGCCATGAAGAGAAGCCGCTCGCGCGCTTCGTGCTCGACCGTGGCGGTCAGCCGCTCCAGCACGAGCAACGACACCGTTCCGATCGTTCCGATCAGCAAGAGACTCGCTAACAGGGCGAGTTTGAGCCGCAGTGGGAAGTGAACCACCTGACTCCGCAGCTCCTCATGAGGTATCGTGCCCGCGCTCGGCTACACCCTACCACCTGGGGAAAGGGCTTGGCAAAGCCTCGATCGGTGTCGCGCTCGCGAACACTCTGTTGCCCGCGGCCGACCGGCTGGCCCGCTTGCCGCGCCCTGGCCCGCCCGCTGCGGCGAGGGGAGCGCGCGCGGATGCATAGCCCACGAGCGTACGCTCTGGGTACGATGGAGCCCCGCGCGCGGCGTGGTGCTTGCGCGCGGGGGATCGCGCAACTGTCGAGTCAGATGGCTACGAGAAGATGGCTACGAGAAGACGGCTACGAGAGAGTCTGCCGGGCTACGGACCACGCGGGGCTACGAATGAGTAGAGGACCGACGATGACCAACACGAGCGAACATTCGGACGAAATGAGGGTATCCGGCCCCGCGATAGCGAGTGCCGCCGGTGTGCCGGAGACCCGCGGAGCTTCGGTGTCGTACGACCCGCTGACACCCATCGTCTATCTGGAGCGGAGCCTGAGGGTGTTCGGAGCGCGCACGGCGGTGGTCTACGGGGATCGACGGCTGTGCTACGCGGAGCTGGCCGAAGAGGTCGGCCGCATGGCTGGCTTCCTGGAGTCGCTCGGCATCAGGCCCGGCGATCGCGTCGCGGTCTTGTCGCCGAATACGCCCTGGCACTTGGTCGCGCATTTCGCGATGCCGCTTCTGCGCGCGCCCTTGGTGTCGATCAACACCCGTCTGGCCCCCAAGGAGGTCAGCTACATTCTGAACCACTCGGGGGCTCGCGTGCTGCTGGTGGACCCCGAGCTTGCGAAGCCGCTCGATGCCGAGCGCGCGAGGTGGTCGTCCATCGAGCACGTGCTCGAGCTGCCGGATCCCGAGGTTGCTTCGCGCCCGGAGGCGCGCGACTACGTCGTCGAGGCTGGGAGTGCACCAATCAAGCCCATCCGGAGCGAGCTCGACGATGAGCTGACCCCTCTCTCCATCAACTACACCTCGGGCACGACGGGTATGCCCAAGGGGGTGGTGTTCACGCATCGGGGGGCGGCGCTGAACGCTCTCGGTCAGATGGCGGCCATGTCACTGACCAGCGACGCGGTGTTCCTGTGGACCCTGCCCATGTTCCACTGCAACGGCTGGTGCATGCCCTGGGCCGTCACCGCTGCAGGGGGGACACACGTGTGTTTACGTTCGATCGATCCGCCCGAGATCTTTCGGCTGATCGGCCAGGAACGCGTCACCCATTTCAATGCGGCGCCGACCGTCCTGCTCATGCTCGCGAGCCACCCAGAGGTGCCCCAGACCCCTTTCGAGCCTCGCCTGCGCGTGTGTACCGGCGGGGCTCCACCGTCACCCACCTTGCTCGAGGGCATGGAGAAGCTCGGGATCCAGATCACCCACCTCTACGGTCTGACGGAGACCTACGGACCTCACGTGCTGTGCGAGCCTCAACCCGGCTGGGACCGGCTGGACGCGGCCGGACGCGCGCGGGTTCTGTCGCGGCAGGGGGTTCCCTACGTGCACTCCGTGTACCTGCGTGTGGTCGACGACGAGATGCGGGACGTGCCGAGCGACGGAGAGACGATGGGCGAGGTCGTGATGCGTGGCAACAACGTCATGCTCGGATATTTCGACGACCCCGAGGCGACCGCGCGGGCGTTCCGTGGGGGCTGGTTCCACTCTGGGGACGTCGGCGTGATGCATCCGGACGGATACATCGAGCTGCGCGACCGCAGCAAGGACATCATCATCTCGGGAGGCGAGAACATCTCGACGATCGAGGTCGAGAACGCGCTCTACGAGCACCCCGACGTGCAGGAAGTCGCGGTGGTCGGGGTCCCACACGATCACTGGGGCGAGGTCCCGAAGGCGTTCGTAACCTTGCGTCCGGGAGCCCAGGCGACGGAGGCATCGATCATCGAATTCGCCCGCGCCCACATCGCGCGCTACAAGTGCCCCAAGTCGGTCGAGTTCTGCGAGCTACCCAAGACGGCCACCGGAAAGATCCAGAAGTTCCGCTTGCGTGAGCGCGAGTGGCAGGGCAAGGAGCGCCGCATCCAAGGCTAGATGGCTGGACGGCGGCCTCGGACGCGCGCTGTGGTAGCCTGGCGCGAGGCGATCTCGAATCTCTGCCTGGGAGACCCCGACGTGTCCGAAAGCGCACAATTCTTGCCGGTGACCGACGTCGCAGCTGTTCGGCCAGGCGAAGAGCTCGACGAAGCCAAGCTAGAAGCGTATCTCCGGGCCGAGATCCCAGGGCTCTCGGGCAAGATGGAGTTGCTCCAGTTTCCAGGTGGACACGCCAACCTGACCTATTGCGTCCGCTTCGGCGACCAGGAGCTCGTCGTGCGCAGACCCCCGCTCGGTCCTGTTGCCCCGAAATCTCACGACATGTCCCGCGAGTACAGGGTGCTGAGTGGCCTGGACGGAGTCTTTCCCGCCGCGCCCAAGGCCTACGCGCTGTGCGAGGATCCGTCGATCCTCGGGGCGACCTTCATCGTGATGGAGCGCTGCCGTGGAACCGTCGCGCGGGGAGAGGTACCCGGGGATCTCGATCGGGCTCCAGACGCGCGAAAGCGCATGTGTTGGGCCCTGGTCGATACCCTGGCCGATTTCCACTCGATCGATTACGTCGCAGCCGGGCTCTCGGATCTCGGACGACCCGAGGGGTTCGCCGCGCGCCAGGTCGAGGGCTGGAAGAGCCGCTTCGACCTTGCGAAGCACCAGGAGTCCCCGGAGTTCTACGCGCACTACGAGTGGCTGCGCGCGAATCTCCCACGAGCGACCCAGTCGTCGCTCGTGCACAACGACTACAAGTTCGACAACACGATGTTCGAATACGGCAATCCGGACAAGATCGTGGCGATCCTGGATTGGGACATGACCACGCTCGGAGATCCACTCATGGATCTCGGCACCTTGCTCGCCTACTGGGTCGAGGCGACCGATCCGCCGCTGCGGGCGCCCGGAGCGGCGATGACTGCCCAGCCCGGCTTTGCGACGCGCGCGGAGATCGCCGAGCGCTACGCCGAGCGACGCGGCATCGATGTCGCAACGATCGACTGGTACGAGGCGTTCGCGCTCTGGAAGATCGCGGTGATCATTCAGCAGATATACATCCGCTACGTACGCGGACAGACGTCGGATGCCCGCTTCGCCGAGCTCGGCGATCGCGTTCCCTACTTGGTAAAGCTGGCGCGCGACGTGGCTCTACGCGCAGAGGCTCGCCGCTAGTCGTACTGTGGCTCGCGCTGTCGCGCTCGAGCTCGGCGACCGCGAAGACCGATCACGAATCGTTCGGCTCGCTAGTGGTCACCACTCGACGGGCGCGTGACTGCGGGTTGAACGGATGGGTGCTCGTGAGTCCGCCATCGACGGCGATCGCCTGGCCGTTGACGTAGCTGCTCTCGTCCGTGGCGAGAAAGAGCACTACGTGCGCGACGTCGTCGGGGAATCCGGGGCGGCGCGCGGGTGTGTGTGAGCCGAGTCGATCTTCGGTGGCGCGCGCCCGCGCGAATGCGAACAGGGGCTGCGTCATGCCCGTCTCGATCAGGCCTGGACACACCGCATTGACTCGCACCCCGGTTCCCGCGAGTTCGTTGGAACTCGTCTGGACCAGGCTGTTCAGCGCTGCCTTGCTCGCGCTGTAGGCGAGGCCGCCAGCATGCGCGCGCATGCTCGCGACCGAGCTCGTAACGATCAGCGAGCCGCCTCCGGCCTTGCGGATCGGCCGTGCCGCATGCTTGATCAGCAGGAACGGCCCCAGCAGGTTGACGCGCATCACGTCCATCCAGAACTCGGGGGTCTGGTCTTCCAGGGGCACCCAGCCGCCGCTGACGCCCGCGTTGGCGAAGCCGACGTCCACTCCCCCCCAGGTGTCGTTGCAGCGCTCGACCCAGCTCTTCACGTCGGCCTCGTTCCCGGCGTCTCCGACCATGGAGATGGCTTCGCCACCGAGCTCGTGGATCTCCTTCCCGACTTGCTCGAGGGCTGCGGAGTCGCGGTCGACGATGACCACGCGCGCGCCGGCACGCACGAAGAGCAGAGCGCTGGCGCGTCCAATGCCGCTGGCGGCGCCGGTGATGATCGCCCGCTTGTCGGCGAGCCGCCCGGTGACGGGGACCTGGGAGGCAGCTGGAGAGTGCTTGGTCGATGTCATGGCCGCATTCTACCGCGATTGGACTCGAAGTGGTGCGCGGGCTATCCCCCCGCTCGGAGGTCTGCTAGCTTGCGCGCGCCTCATGAGTGACCCGAATCCAGATATCCGCAGCGTGGCGATCATCGCGCACGTCGATCATGGCAAGACGACCCTGATCGATGGCTTGTTGCGTCAAACCGGCGCCTGGCAGTCCCAGCGTCCGCTCGAGACGCGTGCGATGGACCACGACGACCTCGAGCGCGAGCGCGGGATCACGATCCGCTCCAAGAACACGGCCGTCGAGTACCAGGGGACGCGGATCTTCCTGGTCGACACGCCTGGGCATGCCGACTTCGGCGGCGAGGTCGAGCGGGTGTTGGGCATGGTAGATGCGTGTCTGTTGCTGGTCGACGCCGTCGAGGGAGTCATGCCGCAGACGCGCTTCGTCGTCGAGAAGGCGCTGGCTCAGGGGCTGCGCCCGATGCTCGTGGTGAACAAAGTGGATCGCCCGGAGCAACGCGCCAGCGAGATTCCCGATGAGGTATTCGATCTGTTGGTCGAGCTGGGGGCGAACGACGAGCAGCTCGACTTCCCCGTGGTCTATGCTTCGGGCAAGCAGGGGGCCGCGAGTGCCGAACTCGAAGGCGAGCGCACAGACCTGCGACCCCTGCTCGACATGCTGCTCGCGCACGCGCCTGCGCCGCACGGGGATCCAGAGGCACCGCTGCAGTTCCAGGCCGTTACGCTCGACTACGACGAGTACGTCGGCCGCCTGGTCATCGGGCGCGTGCACCGAGGGGTGCTGCGCCGCGGCTCTCCGGTCGTGCGCGTGGGGCGAGGTGGGAAGTCCGAGACCTTGCGGGTGACCAAGCTGTTCGGGCCGCGCGGCCTCGAGCGGGTCGAGCTCGACGCCGTGCGAGCGGGCGAGCTGGCGCTGCTGGCGGGAGTGGACGTGATCGAGGTCGGCGACACGATCTGCGATCCGGGCACTCCGGAAGGGCTGCCCCGTATTCCCATCGATCCTCCCACGGTGCAGGTTCACATCTCGGTCAACTCTTCGCCGTTCGCCGGGCAGGAAGGAAAGTTCCTCACCAGCCGCCAGATCCGAGATCGCCTCGAACGCGAGGCGCTCGTCAACGTGTCGATCGACCTGCGCGATGGGCCGTCTCCAGAGAGCTTCGAGGTCGCTGGCCGCGGTGAGCTACAGCTCGCGGTGTTGATCGAGACGATGCGCCGCGAAGGCTACGAGTTCGGCGTGTCGCGTCCGCAGATCATTCCGAGAGAGGTTGACGGGGTCGCTTGCGAGCCGTTTGAAGAAGTCTGTGTCGAGGTGCCGGAGGCGGCCGCCGGCACCGTGATGGAGAAGCTCTCGCTGCGCAAGGCGCGGCTCACCCACATGGAGCCGCGCAGCGGCCGCACGCGGCTCGAGTTCGTGGCGCCGAGCCGTGGACTGTTCGGGTATCGGACTGAGTTTCTCGGAGACACGCGCGGCGAGGGAGTCATGTATCGTCGTGTGCGGGGCTACGAGCCGGTCGCTGGCGCGCTACAGCGCCGTGCGGGGGGTGCGATCGTCGTGAGCGAGGCGGGCAAGACGACGGCACATGCGATTTTCGGCATCCAGGAGCGCGCCGCCATGTTCATCGGTGCCGGTGTTCCCGTGTACGAGGGGCAGGTGGTCGGCGAGCACAGCCGCGGTAACGACCTCAACGTGAACGTCTGTCGCGCCAAGAAGCTGACCAACATCCGTGCTGCTGGCAAGGACGATGCGGCGATCCTCACTCCGCCGCGCCAGGTAACGATCGAGTGGGCTCTGGTCTGGATCGAGGATGATGAGCTCCTGGAGGTCACGCCCTGCTCCCTGCGGCTGCGCAAGAGGGTGCTGGCCTCGAACATGCGCAAGCGCAAGAGCTAACTGCCATGTGGCGTCGCTTCGGTGAGGTCTACATCGCGGTCGATGACCTCGCCTCGGCGCTTTCGCACTTTGCCGCGTTGTCAGGGCACGAGCCCGTTCTGGGTCACGAAGCGCGGTTTGCCCTCTCGAATGCAAATGTCGACCTGTGCGCTCCGACGTCCGGATCTCCGCTGCCGGCGGCAGAGCTGGGCATCGGCGCACATGCGGCCGCGATGCGCGAACGCCTGGAGAAGCACGGTCCTGGAGTCTTCGGGTTCTCGCTCGAGTGCGACGATCTCGAGCGCTGTGCTCTCGAACTCTCCCGGCGCGGCATCGATTCGCTGGTGGACCCGATCGCCTCTCCAGGAGCGGGTCTGCGCGTGCTCGATCCGACGCGCACGGCGGGTCTACACATCTGTATCCGAGACTCGAGTGACCGCGGCTCGGACGCTCGCGCCGAGACTGGAGCGGCGAGCGCGGCTGCTGAGGGTCGCGTCGTTGGGATCGATCACATCGTCATTCGTACGCGTGCTCCCGAACGTGCCATTCGCTTGCTGCGCGACGGGCTCGGAATTCGTCTCGCGCTCGATCGAACCTTCCCGGCGCGCCGCGTGCGCCTGATCTTTTTTCGTGTGGGCGGTGTCACCTTGGAGCTCGCAGTACCCGCAGCGTCTCTGGGAGCCGAGGGATCGGCAGAGGATACGTCACGGCCCGACTTCCTTTGGGGCGTCGCCTACCAGGTGGCAGAGCCGCGGCGTGCCCACGCGCGCCTACGCGAGTCGCGCTTCGATCTTTCGCCTGTCCGTGCGGGCAACAAGTCAGGCACAGAGGTCTTCACGGTTCGCGGAGAGCCGCTCGGCGTTCCCACGTTGGTGATCGGACCGCAGCTCCCCTCAGGGGCGTGCGCGAGCGACGAGCCAAGCTAGGCCCAAGAAGCCCGCAACGACGACGGGGGTGAGCGCGTACCCGAGCGGACCATAGTCCGCATAGAGCCACACCCAGACGACGCTCCCAATCGCGACCTGCACGATATAGAGCGCGGCGCAGGTCCAAGCCCAGCTTCGCTCGCGCGAGAATCCGTAAGCGAGCGCTGCGTAGATCGCCCAGTGCAACGGCTCGGTGAGCTTTGCACTGAAGCCGCGCAGCATGTACCCGAACCACACCTCTTCCGCTGCTTCGATCCCCCTGAAGAGCGGCTTCACCATGAAGTCGTACGGCAGATAGACGAAGCACATGAAGAGGCAGAACAGGTAGACCGCGCCGACCGCGGGCGGATTCCGAATCACGAAGCCGCGTACCGACGTCGCGATGTCATGCGCGCGGCTCACGGGGGTCCGAGGACGCCGCGTCGCTCCGGATCCAAGGGCTCGACACTTGGCTGTGGAGCCGGCTGCTGCTGGCTCAGGCAGTGTGGCCCGCCAAAGCCGCGCACCAAGATGCGCGCAGAGACTCCCACGACGGTGCGCGTGGGAAAACACTTGCGCAGCAGATCGAGCGCACTCTCGTCGCTCGCCACTCCGAAGCAGGGCGCCACGACTCCCCCGTTGGTGATCAGGAAGTTTGCGTAGCTCGCGGGTAAGGTTCGCCCTTCGCACTCGATGAGAGAGGGTAGGGGAAGCGGAGTCACGCGGAGGCGACGTCCGCGCGCGTCGTGCGTATCCTCGAGGCTCGCGCGCAAGGTCTCGAGCGAGTCGTGATCCGGGTGCGATGCATCACCTGCCACTGCGCACAGCACGTGCCCGGGAGCGACGAAGCGTACCAGGTTGTCGACGTGCCCATCGGTGTCGTCTCCGGTCAAGCTCGCGTCGACCCAGAGGAATCGCTCGACGCCGAGCCGTTCGGAGAGCTCACGCTCGATCTGCTCACGCGATGTGCCTGGATTTCGATTCTCGTCGATCACGCACGAACTCGTGGCGACGAACGTTCCTTCGCCATCGACCTCGATTGCACCTCCCTCGAGGGTCAAGCCGCTCTCGATTCGTTCGACGCCCGCGAGCTCTGCGATCTGACGGGCTACTGCTTGATCGCGCTCCCAAGGGGGGTACTTGCCCCCCCAAGCGTTGAATCTCCAATCGAGTGCTGCGAGGGAGCCGTCGCTGCGATGGACGAAGGTGGGACCGGTGTCGCGAACCCAGGAATCGTCGCTCGGGACGATGTGGATGTGTACCGGGAATTGTGTCGGCGTGCGGCGGAGCAGAGCTTCGACCGTCCTCTGCTGGACGTCATCGGGGACCAGGAGTTCGACGGCTTCGAAGCGGGCGATGGCCCGAATCAGCTGTTCGAACTCATCGCGCGCATGATCGAGACAGCCCGGCCAGGTGTCTCTGGCGTGGGGCCAGACGAGCCAGGTGGCAGTGTGCGGCTCCCATTCTGCGGGCATTCGGAACTGTGCGGGCACTCGGAACTGTGCGGGTGTGCGGAATGCGGGTGTCCGGGCCTCGTGCATGCGCGTTCTGGGCACGGTTCAACCTCGGCGATAGCGCCGCGTCAGGTCACCATAGGCGTCGATACGCCGGTCGCGCAGAAAGGGCCACGCGCGCCGCTCCTGTTCGATCCGTGCGGGATTGCAATCGACGAGCAGCAGCTCCTCCCGATCCATCGCGGCCTGGGCGATCATGCGCCCCTGAGGGTCTGCGACGAAGGAGCTGCCGAAGAAGCTCAGTTTGCCCTCGCGCCCCGTCCGGTTGACCGCAGCTACGAAGACGCCGTTCGAGATCGCGTGAGCTCGTTGGGCCGTGATCCAGGCTTCTCGCTGAGCTGCGTTCTCGGATTCGGTCTCGCCGTCGAGCCATCCGATCGCCGTCGGATAGAAGATGATCTCGGCTCCATCGAGTGCGACCAGGCGCGCGGCCTCCGGGAACCACTGATCCCAGCAGATCAGCACGCCGATGCGTCCGACGGCCGTTTCGATCGCATCGAAGCCGAGGTCTCCCGGTGTGAAGTAGAACTTCTCGAAGAAGAGGGGATCGTCGGGGATGTGCATTTTGCGGTAGATGCCAGCCGTGCTGCCGTCGGTATCCAGCACGACCGTCGTGTTGTGGTAGATGCCTGCGGCGCGGCGTTCGAACAGCGAGGCAATCAACACGACCTCGAGCTCGCGCGCCAGCGGTGAGAGCCGCTCGGTCGTGGGGCCGGGAATCGGTTCCGCGAACTCGAAGTGTTCGGCAGTCTCCTCCTGCGGAAAGTAGGGCGTGCGAAACAGCTCGGGTAGACAGATCAGCTGGGCGCCCTGCGCGGCGGCCTGCCGAATCGATTCCTCGGCGCGTTTGACGTTCTCGCTCGGGTCAGCCAAGGGTGCACTCTGCACCAGGCCGAGCCGCAGGTTCCGGAGCGGCGGACGGGACATGGGAGTTACGCCTTCGTTTGGCCCTTGGGGCTAGCCTTCTTGCGGGCGGACTTCGTGCGCGCCGTCGCCTTCTTGGTGCTCGTCTTCTTCGCGGCGCTCTTCTTGCGCGCGACCTTCTTGGACGCAGTCGCCGCCGTCGTCTTCTTCTTCGAGGCGGTCTTCTTGGTCGAGGTCTTGCGCTTGGCCGCCTTCTTGCGCGGGGTCTGCTCGGCGTCGTCCTCGGTCGCATCGGACTTGCGTTCGCGCGGGGCGAACTCGAACCCGTGGCGACCATTCTCCTTCAGGAACAGGGTGGCCCCGAAGGGGCGCCCGAAGCGCGACGTGAACTCGGTCAGCGGCTCCGTCTTCTTCTCGGTGATGTAGCGGATCGCCTCCTCGCGGGTGATCTCGCGCTTGCACACGGTGCGGGGGAGCACGAACGGACACGGCTTGTCCTCGGGCTGAGCGATGCGGGGCCGCTTCTTTCCCTCGGCCTTGGCCTTTGCGATCAGCGCCTCACGCTCCTGCTCGATCTCTTGAGCTCGCTCGTAGCCGGCGCGGCACACGAAGTGCGTCACCGTCTCGATCACGTCGCTCTTGCATCCCATCGGACACGGGCCGAGAGGGCGTTCGTCGATCTCGTACTCGGGGTTGTCGCTGGTGTGGTCCGAAGTGCTTCCCGCAATCGAGGTCAGTGTGATCGAGCCGTCTTCCTCGAGCTTCAGGATGCCCGAGTAGATGCGTCCATCGCGTGACGAGAAGCCCTCGAGCTCACCCGTCTCACCCTTCTCGAGCAGGGTGCGTGCGGTCTCGACGTCGATGTAGCGTCCCGCCTTGTCCTTCCAGATTCGGAAAGGGCAGTCCTCTTCGTCCGGGACGCTCTCATCCTTCTGACAGCGATAGAACCAGGACTGCTGGTACACCGGTCGAGAGCAGAGCGGGCACTTTCCGATCGGTGCGTCGTTCTTGTACAGATCCTCGTAGTCGAAGGTGCGTGCCTTGTCGACGATCTCGCACGTTATGCGCTTGATCTCGTCGATGTAGGCCTGCGCGGTTCGGTCACCGCGTTCGACTTCGAGCAGCCGATGTTCGAGCTTTCCGCTGAGTTGTGCGGAGGCCAGGTGGTCGATCTCGATCTGCTTGAGCACGTCGACCAGCCGGATGCCTTTGACCGTAGGTCGCAGACCACCTCCGCCGCGGACCAGGTAGCCCTTCGCGATCAGGTTCTCGATGATGTCGGCGCGCGTGGCCGAGGTACCGATCCCCTTGTCGCGCAGGGCCTCGGCAAAGTCGTCGTCCTCGATCTCGCGCCCCGCGTTCTCCATCAGCGAAAGCAAACGCGCTTCGGTGTAGCGGGCGGGCGGCTTGGTCCTCTCGGCGAGCTGCTCGGCCTCGAGGTTCTGCGCTGCGATACCCTCGGCCTCACTCTGACCGGGGACCAAGGGCGGTAGCTGCTCGTTCTCCTGCTCCGACTGTCCGAGCGCCGCGCGCCAGCCCGGTTCCTCCAGGGTGCGGGAGCGGGTGCGGAACGAAGCACCGGCTACGGTGGTGATCCGCTCGACTCGGTTCCAGAGCGCTGCGGGCATGAAATTTCCGAGGAAGCGCCGTACCACCAGATCGAACAGGCGCGCGTCGTCCCCGGAGAGCGCCTCTTCGGGCAGGCTTCCTGTGGGAATGATCGCGAAGTGGTCCGATACCTTCGAGTCGTCGAAGGTGCGGGCGACGTTCTCCATGCCACGACTCTCGATGCTCTCGGCCAGCTCGCTGTAGGTCTCGGCGTTCTTGAGCTGCGTGATCACCTCGTCGACCGTCTCCCGGTAGTCTTCCGGTAGGGCGCGAGACGAGGTGCGTGGGTAGGTCAGGATCTTGTGGCGTTCGTAGCAGCGCTGCGCAGCGTTCAAGGTGCGCCGGGCCGACCACGAGAAGCGACGGTTCGCTTCACGCTGCAGCGAGGTGAGATCGAAGAGCGGCGGTGCGGCCTCGCGGCTCGGCTTGCGAGTCTCTCTCGCTTCACCCGCCTGGCCGGCTACGCGGTCGCGGATCGCGCGTGCCTCCATCTCGTCGAAGATGCGGTCGTCCTTGAGCTCCGGCTGTGCTTCGTCGGGGGTGAAGTCCGGATCGAACCACGCGGCGGCATACTCGTGCCCAGCGGCCTGGAAGCGCGCATCGATGCGGCTGTAGGGCTTCGGGACGTGCGAGAGCACTTCGAGCTCGCGCTCGACCACGAGCGCCAGGGTCGGGGTCTGGACCCTCCCCGCGGACCACGCAGTCTTCTCCTTGCGGGACTTCAGCCGCCGGGTCAGCGCTCGGGTCGCGTTCATTCCGATCAACCAGTCGGACTGAGATCGGCAGGCAGCCGCAGCACCCAGGTTGTCGTAGCGCTCGCCCGGCTCGAGCTGGTTGAAGCCTTGACGGATGGCCGCCTTGGTCATCGACTGGAGCCAGAGCCGGCTGTGGGGCTTGGGGTTGCCGAGATACTGGAGGATCTCGCGAAAGATCAGCTCGCCCTCGCGGCCCGCATCGCAGGCATTGATCACGTCGCTTACGTCGTCGCGGGCGAGCAGCTTCTTGATGATGCGGTGACGATCCGCGTGTCCCGCCTTCTTCTTGAGCTTGAACTCCTCCGGTAGGATCGGGAGCGTGTCCAGAACCCAACGTTTGTACTGAGGATCGACATCCTCCGGAGACAGGAGCTCGAGGATGTGGCCGACCGAGAAGGTGACGACGTAGGCGTCGTTCTCCCAGTAGCCATCGTGTTCCTCGAATCCTCCGAGAGCCTCCACGATGTCTCGCGCGACACTCGGCTTCTCCGTGATGACCAGGCTCTTCGCCATTAGCTCCTTCCGCCTCTGCCCCTCCGCTCCCGGTGCGCTGGTTCTCACCTAGCGGGAGCGTCTCTCGATAGCTTCGCCCCGGCTTGCGGGCAAGTCGCCCGCACCCAGTCCAGGATTAGTTCCAACGGTCCGGCTGTCCACCCCCTGAGGGCTGGGGACGCTGCTGCGGACGTCCGAACGCCTCTTCTCCTCTCTGGTGCCACTTCCATCACCCTCTGCTTCGGATTCGTCGGGGCCGTCCCTAACTAATGTCGCAAGACCCCACTGCCGATGGGACTTGCGTGCGCCAGTTGCGCGCGAAAGAGGGGGAGATGTGGACGAGACGATGATCGAGCTCTGTGTGCGGCGCCCGTCGGATGTGGTCACACTTCGGGCCGTTGCGCAAGCGTTGAAGCCCCTCGGAGTCCGTGGCGAGCTACGCCTGGCGCCAGATTTACCCGCGTGCGACGCGATCGGGGTGAGCCAGCGCTCCGGCCCGTGCAGTCTACGGGCGGTGGTCGAGACGGGAGCGGAGCTGCTGCGCGGCGTGCCGCGCGATGGCGCACCGCTCGTCGTGCTCTGGGACAGCCTGGTGCCGATCGAGCGGAGCGTCGGAAGCTCGAATCTCCTGGCCGAGGTGGACTCGCTGCGTGCGATTGCGGCCCCGGGAGCCGCGCATGCGCGCGCGCTGGAGCTGCGCTTCTCCGGCCGTATTGAGGGTACTGGGCTGCCGCGGCTCGATGTGCTGCTCGAGGGACGCGAGGCCGCTCGTCGCCAGGCGCGCCAGCGGCTCGGGCTCTCGGAAGCGGCGAAGGTGTTGGTCTATGCGCCGAGCGGGCACTCGAGCGACTCGGCGCTACCCCTGATCGGCGAACGGATTTGCGATCTCTGCGCGCCCGATCGTGTGGTGCTGATGCTCGGGCAGGGCTGGCCCAGCGAGCAGGTCGAGTCGCACCTCCGCTGGGCCGCTGCCCGCGCCGGGTTACTCCTGCTGGAGGAGGACGTGCGCACGGACGCCTTGCTCGCCGCGGATCTGGTGATCGGGGATCCATCGGGCGACATCTGGGAGGCGCGTGCGCTCGGGATCCGGACCCTCAGCGTGGACGAACGGTCCGCCCCGTTGGGCTTCGACCACGCTCTACTTGCGAGCGCTGAAGCAGGTGTGGGTCCAGAGTTCTCGCAGGCGGTAGACGCGCTGCTCTCACGGCCGGAGTCGCAGCTGGCCGGAGACATCGATGCCTTGCGCGCGGATGGTGGGGCGGCTGCACGCATCGCAGGTCTGATCCAAGAGGTCGTGCAGGACCCTGGACGCGCCTTTCGGGCCGGCCAGGCGAAGGGCCGCGAAGTGTTCGCTCGCATCGAGGCGCGCACCGCCTTCGGCGAGACCGAGCAGGCCAGCCGCGAGCTTCGCGAGCATCTCGACGCCTATCCGTCGGCCGAGGGATTTGCGCTGTTGGCTTCGATCCAGCGTCGCCGCGGGGATCTGGAAGCCGCGCTGAATGCTGCCGAACGCGCCGTGGCCCTCGGGCGAGAGGGGGCTGCCAAGGCGCTTTGCGAGCGGGCACGTGTAGACGTCGAGCGCGGAGAGTTCGCGCTCGCTCGCGAAGAGTTCGAGGAGGCGGAGCAGCTATGCCGTGATCTGGCAGAGATCTGGATCGGCCTCGGGTCGCTCGATCTGCACGCGGGAGATGGTGTCTCCGCCGAGAGGCAGTTCCGCACGGCCCTCGACATCGAGAAGTCCGGTCGCGCTTGGTCGGGTCTCGGCCTCGCACTGAGCGCCCAGGGCCGCTTTCGGGAGGCTCTGGCTCCGCTCGAGTCGGCGCTCGAGCTGGATCCGGAGGGGCAGGCGGCACTGTTCGGGCTGGTCCAGGCGGGCTTCCAGACCGGAGAGTTCGCGATCCCGGTGGCACATCTGAAGCGCTTCGTGGACGCCCACCCAGGCAATCTCGACTTCGCGTTCACCTTGGCGGGCCTCCAGCACCAGCTCGGAGATCGCGCCGCCGTGCGCGAATGCCTGAACCGGATCGAGGTTTTCGACCCGAGCTATCCAGGCCTAGCGGAGCTTCGGCAGAAGCTCGACGAGTGACCCGCCCATTCGGGCCGGCACGTTGCGGCTCCGGGGAGCCGCTGCGGTGCGACCCGAGGGACCCGAGCGATCGTGTGCCGGGCGCGGCGCGACGGAAGGCTCGGAAGGATCGCGCGCGACCGGCTAGACTTTCGCGCCATGGATGCCGTCCGGGTGGATCGCTGGCTGTGTGCTGCGCGCGTGTTCAAGTCGCGCACGCAGGCAGCACAGGCGTGCGTGGGTGGACACGTCCGAGTGAACGAGCTGCACGCCAAGTCCCATCTGCTCTTGCGTGTGGGTGACCGCCTGCTGGTGATGACGCCTCGCGGCCTGCGCGAGCTCGAGGTCGTCGGTCTCGCCGAGAAGCGCTTGTCGGCGCCGCTCGCGCGCGAGCTCTACCTGGATCATACGCCCGCGCCTCCTCCGGCCGAGGAGCGCCTCGAGGACGTGCCTCGCAGGGACCGCGGGAGTGGGCGGCCTACCAAGCGCGAGCGGCGCGAGCTTCGTACCCTACGGGGCCGCTGACTCCGAAGCCGCTCGATCACCGAGCTCAATCACTTCGCTCCATTACTTAGGAAAGGGAGTTCCATGCCAACCTTGATCAAGGCAGCCACGCGGATCGAAGCTGCGGGGACACCGCCCAAGCTGATCGACGAGTACGTCGGTCGCGTCAACAGCGGGCACGACCAGCTGAGTGTGGCACACATGCGCAGCCCGAGCGGATGGTCCGAGCCGGGCCAGACTCCCGAGTTCGACGAATACACCTTGGTCCTGGCTGGCTGTCTACACGTTCGCACGCAGACCGAGGAGTTGGATGTTCGCGCCGGACAGGCGGTGATCGCGCGCGCGGGCGAGTGGGTGCAGTACAGCAGCCCGAACCCGGATGGCGCTGAGTACGTGGCGATCTGCCTGCCCGCGTTCTCGCCAGACACCGTTCATCGCGATCAGGGGTGAACTGCTCGCGCGTGCTTGGTTGACCGCGCGCGCGTTCCATGAAACTCTCCCACGAGTGGCAGAGCTCGCGGAGACACTGTTCGCCTTGGCCCGCTGCGAACTGGCGGTTGGTGAGCTTCGCCGTCAGCACGCTCGCCTGCCGGGACTGATCGAAGAGGCCGAGGGCCGGGCACAGGTGGCGCGCGACATCGTGGCCGACCAGCGCAAGCGACTCGAGGACGCGGAGTCCCAGCACCGGGCCAAAGAACGTGAGCTGCAGGAGGTCGAGGGGCGGCGCACCAAGTTCCAGGCGCAGACGGCGCTGGTCAAGACCAACACCGAGTACACCACCCTGCTGCACGAGATCGACCAGGCGGGCGAGCTCATCTCTGAGATCGAGACCCAGATCCTCGAGGCCTTGGAGCGAGTGGATCTCACCTCGGAGCAGCTGAAGCAGGTAGCTTCCGAGCAGAGCGCGAGCGAGCGTCTGCACCTCGAGGAAGCCAAGAAGCTGCGCGCCGAGCTGGAGCAGGTCGCTCTGGACCTCAGCGCTCGCGAGTCCGAGCGGATCGGGCTGATCGCGGAGCTGCCGGAGTCCACCCGTGCGCGCTTCGAGCGCGTGTGTCGCGAGGGTGGCCTTGGAACGTCTGTGGTCGCGAACCATAGCTGCGGACGCTGCCACCGCGACGTGCCGCTGCAGACGGTCAACCTGCTTCGTGCGGGCGAGCTGCACCACTGCGGAAACTGCGGCCGCATTCTGATCGTCGACGACGAGCAGTGAGCTCGATCGGGCTGCGCGTCCTGCGTCCGCCCGCCACCAAGCCCGGGTCACGCGCCACTCCGTTTCGTGCGCGCCCATGCCGGCGAGGGGATCGGATCGGAGAAACCCTCTGAGGCGCAAGCCCTGAGGCATGGAGACGATCCTGCGCGAGGCTTACATAGGGGTTGCGCACGTCTATGATGTCGCTCTCGCGGGCCGCTGCGTGCCTCTGGGCAGTGTTTTCGGGCCGCCTCCGCCTCGCCCGCGGCCGCCTTCGGCGCTGTCTATAAAAGTGTAATTAATTCGATAAGTTGCAGTTTTTTCGTCCGAATTGGACGGGTTCGAGACAACGTGCGAATCTGCTAGAATCTGGCGCCTCGGTGGGGGGGCGAAGGGCGGAGATTTCGAGGAAGAGTCGATGCTAGACCATGAGAGTTCGTACCACCGCTGCATGCAGGAGTTCGATCGGGCCAGCTCGCAGGGGCGCAGCGACGAGGCGCTCTCCTGGCTGAACCAGGCGTTGCGCTACAACCCGCAATCTCCCGAGGCTCGGAACCATCGAGGTGAGCTCCTGTGGGACAACGGCAACTTCGACGAGGCGCTCCGCGAGTTCAACATCGCCATCGAGGCCGACCCGGAGCACTACTGCGCGCATCTCAACCGGCTCGAGATCCTGATCGAGGAGTTCGGCGAGTACGACGAGACGCTCGAACTTGCCGATGAGTTGCTTGCGGACGGGCTCGAGAATCGCATCGAGGGCGAGATCTTCTATCTCAAGGCCAAGGCGCTCTTCTATCTCGACGACCTCGACGGGGCCCTCTTCCTCCTGCGGCGTGCGATTCGCACGCAGGGCGAGGCGGCGGTGTACCGCGGCTTCGAGGGCCAGATCCTGCTCGAGCTGGGCCGTCTGGAAGAGGCGCGCCAGAACCTCCAGCGGGCTGCGCAGCTCGAGAGCGACTCGGCGCACACCCTGTATCATCTGGCCCTGATCGCGGAGCACGACCGTGACTATGCGGCCGCCGAAGACCTCTTCGCGCAGGCGGCCAGCGCCCAGCCGGAGCTCTACCCGCGCCCCGTGCGCATGGACCCTGGTGAGTTCGAGAAGACGGCCCAAGACGCCGTGCAAAGCTTGCCCGAGCGCATCCGTCACTACGTGCGCAACTGCCCGATCGTGATCGAGGAGCTGCCGGATCGATCCATCTACGAGGGGCAGGGAGTCTCTCCGCAGCTCCTTGGCCTCTTCGTCGGCACGCCGGTGAACGAGGACGGAATGTCCGCCGTCTTGGGCCAAGCCCCCCGCATCGGGGTCGATCGCATCGTGCTGTTCAAGCGCAATCTCGAGAAGGTGGCAACCAACCGCGAGGAGCTGATCGAGCAGGTGCAGGTGACGGTGAAGCACGAGATCGGTCACTACCTGGGGCTGGACGAAGCCGAGCTCGAGCGCCTCGGCCTTGGTTGAGGCCGGGTCTCCGCCGGACGAGATCTTCCTCGATCGCCTGCGCCAGCTGCGCGGTGTCGAGCGCGTGCTGGCTCAGCCAGCGGAGCTGTTCCCGTACGAGGCCGATGGGCTGACCTTGCTGCGAGGACGTCCGGTCGCAGTGGTCTTTCCACGCGATCGCGAGGCGGTGGTAGCGATCGTCGAGGTCTGCAACGCGGCGGGCCGGGCGTTCGTCCCGCGCGGCTCGGGCACCGGACTCTCCGGTGGAGCCACGCCCGTCGACGGCTGTGTCATCATCGAATGCGCCTGCATGAACCGGGTGCTCGCGGTCGATGCCGTGGGGAATACGGCCACGGTGCAGCCGGGGGTGATCAACGCCCAGCTGTCGGAACACGTTGCTCCACTGGGTCTCTACTATGCCCCAGATCCGTCGAGCCAGTCGGCTTGCACGATTGGTGGCAACATCGCAGAGAACAGCGGTGGGCCGCATACACTCAAGTATGGAACCACCAGTCCGCACGTGCTCGAGCTCGAAGTGGTTCTGCCCGACGGCAGTCTGGTCCAGCTCGGGCGGCGCGATGGGCATTGCGCGGGATACGATCTGCGCGGTGCCTTCGTCGGGTCGGAGGGAACTCTGGGGATCGTGACCCAGGCGGTCGTGCGCTTGGTGGCCCTGCCCGAGACCGTGTGCACCATGCTCGCTCCCTTTCCTACGCTCGTCGAGGCGTGCCGGGCCGTGTCGGCCGTGATCGGTGCCGGCATCGTTCCAGCTGCCCTCGAGCTGCTCGACGATCGGACGATCGACGCCGTCGAGGCCTCGGTGTTCGCTGCGGGATATCCGCGTGATGCCCGCGCTGTACTGCTGGTCGAGCTCGATGGGCGCAAGTGCGCGGTCGAGCACGAGCGAGAACAGGTCGAGGCGCTCGCCCGCAGTCACGGTGCCCTCGAGGTACGCGTCGCCAAGGATTCGGCCGAGCGCTTGGCCTTGTGGCGCGGACGCAAGGGTGCCTTCGGCGCGATGGGCCGCATCGCCCCTGACCTGTATGTACACGACGCCGTCGTCCCGCGGACTCGACTGCCCGAGGTGGTCGAAGCGATCAATTCGGCAGCCGAGCAGCGTGGAGTGCGCCTGGCCAACATTCTTCATGCCGGTGATGGAAACCTGCATCCGAACATCTCCTTCGACCGGCGGAATTCAGAGGAGCTGGAGAAGGTGCGCGAGCTCGGAGCCGAGATCCTACGCATCTGTGTCGCCGCAGGCGGAGTCTTGTCGGGAGAGCACGGAATCGGCGTGGAGAAGCGCGACTACATGCACCTGCTGTTCGACGAAGCCGACCTCGTGCCGATGCGCTGGCTGCACGACAGCTTCGATCCCGAGGATCGCTGCAACCCTGGAAAGGTGGTCCCCGCGCCTCGCGCGTGTACGGAGAGCAACCCGAAGCATCGCGGCTACGCTAAGGTCGAGTTCTGATTCCATTGAGCGGCTTGGAGTGCGTGGCGAGACATGGGCAGTCCATTCGAAGCGATCGTGGGTGCAGACTACGTAGACTCTGCTCGGACCGAGTCCCTCGCCGGAGTTCCCATCGACGAGGTCGTTTCGCCTGCGACTGCGGAGGAGCTGGCGGAGTGCCTCGCGCTCGCCCAGCGAGACCGTGTCTCGCTGCTCGCGCGCGGTGGTGGGAGCAAGCTCGGTTGGGGAAATCGCGGAAGTGCGGAGCGCTGGACCGTGCTCAGCCTCGCACGGCTCGACCGCGTGCTTCGGTTGGATGCCGACGAGGGCATCGTTCAGGCCCAGGCGGGGACGCAGGTTGCGGAGCTTGCGGCAGAGTTGAAAGCGGTGGGTCGCGAGATCGCGCTGCCGTCGTTCTATCCTGGGGCCACCCTCGGCGGCAGCATCGCGGCCGATCCTCCGGGTCCGAGTCGCAGCCTGGCGCACGAGCTTCGACAAGACATCCTCGGACTCGAGGTGGCCGTGTCTCCGGGCACGCTCACGCGCTGCGGAGGAACGGTCGTCAAAAACGTGACCGGCTTCGATCTCGCGCGTCTTTACTGCGGCTCGCTCGGTTCCCTCGGGATCGTCACGCAAGCGACACTGAGGCTACGTCCGCTACTGGACGCACGAGCGCACCTCGTGTGGACTGGCGATTCACTGCCCGAGCTCCAGAGACTCTGTGCAGTGTGTTGTGGTGGCGCGAATCCGCTCGATTTCGCCTTGGTGGAAGGGCGCGAGGGTACGTGGCGCATCTACGGAGAACTGCGAGGTACGCACGACGACGTAGCCGAGCGGCTCGCCGCGCTCTCCGACAAGGTCGAGCTCGATCGGTTCGACGATCCGGCCGAGTGGCGCTGCGCGGTGACGCGAGCGAGTGCCTGGATCTTCGAGGCGGCTTCACCCGTGGAGGAGTCTAGCCGTTCGGAGGCGGGGAGTGGTCGAGCAGGATCGGCGTCTGACGCAACCGCGCCGAGCGTGCGACTTCGAATCGGAGCGCGCCCCGCCGATCTGCTCGCGGTGCTGGCCGTGCTCGAGCGCTGGTCCGGTGTGTCGACACGACGCGCGGTGTATCCGCTCTCCGGCTGGTACTGGGCCGAAGGCGATGTGGAGGGGCTGGAGAGCCTGTGCCAGGAAGTGGAAGCGCGCGGCTGGATCTGGGTGTTCGAGTCCAGACCCGAGGGCCGCGTGGGCGACCTGGACGGGCTCGGTCCCGCGCCTCAGGCGCTGCGGCTGATGGCGGACCTCAAACGTCGCTTCGATCCTGTAGGCATACTGGCGCCCGGGCGCTTCTGGGGGCGGATCTAGGGTGAGCTCGAGGATCGATTACGAATCTACGCTTGATTGTGTTCATTGCGGTCTCTGTCTGCCGGTTTGTCCTACCTATCAAGAGACCGGTAGCGAGGCCAGCTCACCTCGCGGTCGCATCTACGTGATGCGCGGCGTCGCCGAGGGGCGGGTGGAGCTGTCGCGCGAGATTGCCGACGAGATGTACTTCTGCCTGGCCTGCCGCGCATGTGAGTCGGCCTGTCCTGCGGGGGTTCGGTACGGGCATCTCGTAGAGACGATGCGGAGCGAGGTCGACCGACGGGGTGCGCGCTCGTGGCGCGCGCGCCTTCGTGAGCGACTGCTGCTGCGCCATGTCGTCGGAGTGCCACGAAATCTGCGGTTTGCAGCGGGCCTGCTCCGAGCCTATCAGCGCAGTGGTTTCGAGCGCGTCGTACGCAACAGCGGCATCCTGCGGGCGTTTCCGCGACTGGCTCGAGCGGCGGAGAGCCTGCCGCCGCTGCCCGATCCCTTCCGTCCACCGATCCTGGTACCTGCGCGGGGAACCCGCCGCGGGCGTGTCGCCCTCTTCAGCGGCTGCATCATGTCGGAGATGTTTGCCGGTGTGAACGAGGCGACCGTGCGCGTGCTCAGTCGAAATGGCTTCGAAGTCGAGATTCCACCGCGGCAGGGCTGCTGTGGGGCGCTACAGAGTCACTCGGGCGATCTGGATGCGGCCGAGAAGCTCGCGCGTCGCAACCGGTCTGCGTTTCGTCTGGACGGTGTCGATGCTGTTGTCGTCAACTCGGCTGGCTGCGGCGCCTGCATGCGCGATCGCGCCGACGAGCTGGGACATGCGGTACGGGACGTGAGCGAGTTCCTGGTCGACGCCGGACTCGAGCAGCCCTCCGCGCACATCTATGCTCGTGTCGCCTACGATGACCCGTGCCATCTGCTGCACGGTCAGAAGGTCTCGGAACAACCGCGAGCGCTGCTCAGAGCGATCCCGGGACTCGAGCTATTCGACCTGCCGGGCGCGGCGGAGTGCTGTGGCGCAGCAGGAATCTACAGCCTCACGCACCCCGAAATGTCAGGTCGCCTGCTCGAACGCAAGGTGGAGGCATTGCGACGCACCAAGCCAGATTATCTAGCCACGGGCAATCCCGGCTGCATACTCCAGCTGAAGCGCGGCATCTCCGAAGCCAAACTCGCCATCCAGGTCGTACATCCGGTCGAGCTACTCGACCGCGCATACGGCGGGTAGCGAGGGCCCCGGTGTTCCGAGTCTCCGTTCCTCGGATTCTCTATTCCTCGGTCATCCCGATCTTCTCCATCGCACCGCGTGGGTTCTCATTGTAGTCGCGGATGAACTGTGCGATGTGAGGCATCGAGCGGATCTCCAGCTCGAGGAGTGTCTTGAGCACCTTCTCGCGCTGGGCGAGTTCCTGCAGGATCTCCTTCCCGCTGCGGCCGGTTGCCCGAGCGACTCGATCGCGGAAGTGCGTGCGGCCCGCAGCGCGCTCCGACAGATGCTTTTCCTGTAGGTTGTAGACTTGGGGCTCGCTCATCAGCACGACTTCCCCCTCGACACCTCCGGTCTCGACGATTTCGACGACTGCTCGGTGAATGCGGGTGCCGTCCTTGAAGGCCTTGACCACGATGAGCACGTCGAGCAGAGCGAGCATGTCGGTCGGGATGCTCATCGGGGGATTGCGCAAGCGAGTAATGATGTTGCGTGCGGTATCGGTGTGGATCGTTCCCATGCAACACGCGCCGATGTTCATGGCCGTGAGCAGGTGACGAGCTTCCGCGCCGCGCACCTCGCCCACGATGATGCGGTCGGGGCGCATCCGCAACGAGTTCTTCACGAGCACATCCGCGCCGAGCGACTCGTTGACCTCGAGCCGGGCGCAGTTCTCGGCCGTGTTCGTATTGAGCTCGAGTGTCTCTTCGATGGTGACGATGCGCTGGTGGGCACCGAAGAAGCTGAACATCGCGTTCAGCAACGTCGTCTTGCCGGAGCCGGGGGCTCCACCGATGAAGATGTTCGCGGGCCGGACTCCGAGGCCATCGCAGTAGAGCCAGAGCTCGGCTGCTGTCTTCATGTCGAGCGCTTGCCAGGCGACGAGATCGAGGATACTCGGTGGAATCTCCTTCATGCGCCGGATCGTTACCTGGGGTCCGTACGGAGAACGCACGATGTTCACGCGCAGGTGGCCCGGCAGCTGTAGGTCCAGGATCCCGTCGCTCTCGAGCTTTCCGGATAGGGTGATCAGCTTCTCGACGAAGAATTCGAGCTCGTCGAGCGCGGTGAAGCGCCGGCTCGTCTGAACCATGCCGAGCTGCTCGTGATACACGTAGATCGGCGCCGTGCCGTTGATCATGATGTCTTCGACGCTCGTGTCGTCCGCGTACTCGTCCACGGGGGCGAGGGAGATCACGTCTTTGGCGAGCAGCTCGCGCGCTGCCTTCGTCATGTC
The DNA here is from genome assembly GCA_003247575.1 of Pseudomonadota bacterium. Lineage (GTDB taxonomy): Bacteria > Myxococcota_A > UBA9160 > SZUA-336 > SZUA-336 > SZUA-336. The sequence goes on along the minus strand of QJZC01000009.1, from coordinate 25,300 downwards.
GCCGAATCCGGGCTCCGTGACCAGGATCTCGTCGATGATCTCGAGGCGCTCCTCGTTTGACTGGTACAGGTGAAACTTGCCCCTCAGGTGCGGGAGCAGGCGTCGCTGAAGCATCTTCGTCATGAGTGCGCGGTCCTCGTTCTGCAGTGAGGATAGCACGCACTTCCCGCCTTCCGGTAAGCTGCGAGTCGAGTGCGCGAATGTGATGAGGTGCTCGAGGGTCGTAACGAGCGGCGGCGCGGGACGGAGCGAGGTGAGCGAGCGCCCAGCCGTAGTACACTAGGCGGCCCTGGGCAGCCAGTTTCGAGATCGAGGGTGCGCCCAGCTGCCCCTCTATAGTAGGAGGTCCCATGCAGTCCAATCGCCTCGAGGATGTCTACATCTCTCCCAGCACCTTACCGTGGGTTCCGTTCTCCGATGGAATCCGCTTCCGTCTGCTCCGCGTGAGTCCGGAGACGGGCACATGGACGGTCCTCTTTCACTGCATGCCGGGGAGCGCGTTCGCGTCGCATCAGCATCTCGGGGCGGGCGAATATCTGATGCTCAAGGGCAAGATGGAGGTTCGAGGTGGCCGAGAGGCCGGGGGCGTGACCGCCTTCGCCGGAGACTACGGCTACGAACCGAGCGGCGTCGTCCACGAGCAGACCCACTTCCCAGAGGAGACCGAGTTCTACTTCACGAACTTCGGTCCGGTGGCCTTTCTCGATGATGAAGGGAACACGACCAGCGTCCTCGACTGGCAGGTGCTCGCGTCGCTGGCCAAGGGCTGAGAGCGAGCTCATCCGACAGAGTTGCCGCTCGATCCGGGAAACAGGGATAGCTGGATCGCGGCCGCATGCGGCCTGCGAAAGGCGTCGCACCTGAGCTCAGGGCCGTGTGCATCCAGACGGTAGCGTCTGCGGGATAGTTCGAAGAGGGCGCGCAGCTGGTCGAAGAAGGCGCCCGTTCCGCTCATCCGCAGCCCGAAGCGCGCCTCTTGAAGCTTGCCGTCCCGCATGCTCGCGAGCAGCGACAGCACGCGTTTCTTTCGGTCTGGGTAGTGCCGGGCGAGCCAGCTTCCGAAGAGTGGCTCGACTACGCCGGGTAAGCGCAGGACGAGGAGCTGAGCCCAGCGGGCTCCGAGGTCGGCCGCTGCCTCGAGAATTCGGGGGACTTCGTGGTCGTTCAGCCCGGGGATCAACGGGGCCAGGCTCACGCCGACCGGGACCTTGGCAGCGGCCAGGGCGCGAATCGCGGCCAGGCGCGCGCGCGGCTGGGCTGCACGCGGCTCCATACGCCGCGCGAGCTCTCGGTCGAGCGTCGTCAGCGAGAGCTGCACCTGCACTGCCCCCACCGCGGCAAGTCGCGACAGGAGATCGAGGTCGCGCTCGACCAAGCCGCTCTTGGTGATCAGTGCGACCGGGTGCTGCTGCTCTGCCAATACTTCGAGGCAGCCGCGGGTGAGGCGTAGCTGCCGCTCGATCGGTTGATAGGGGTCGGTCACACCCGACAGGGCCAGCACGCGAGGCTTCCAGCTCGAACGAGCCAGCTGGCGCCGAACCAGCGTGGGCGCCTCTGGCTTCGCGATCAGCTTGGTCTCGAAGTCCAGGCCGGCGGACCATCCCAGGTACTCGTGCGTCGGGCGCGCGTAGCAGTAGCTGCAGCCGTGCTCGCAGCCCCGATAGGGGTTGAGGCTGGTGTCGAACGGAACGTCGGGGCTCTGGTTGTGGGAGAAGATCGAGCGAGTCCGATCCACGAACACCTGCGTGCCAGGCGCGTGCGGCTCCTCACCGACGCTCCGCTCTGGCACCAGATGGATCGGCTCGAAGCGATTCGGTGGCTGCTCCGCACTGCCTCGTCCACGAATGTGTCGTCCACGGACGTGCGGAACAGGGGAGCCGAAGAGAGAATTTGCCGGGCTCGCTCCGGGGCTGCTCTGGCGCATGGATGAAGCGTAGGCGAATAGAAGGCGAAAATCAATTCCCTCAGCAGGCGGCGGAAGGGGAAGAGCGCAGCCCGAATTCGATGTAGTCGCGGATGTGCGCCAGCTGGGCTTCTACCTGCGTTGGCTCGTACACCGATGCTCCCACCAGATCCTCACCGAGCTCGCCAGAGGCGAAGTGGAAGATCGTCATACCGATGAAGGTCTGGATCGTGTGAGGAATCGACACGGTTCGGAGCATGCCCGCGGCAATTCCGCTCTGGAGTGCCTCCGAGACACGATTCACGATCTGCTCATACAGGCGATCGATGCGCTCGCTGTCTTCTTCCGTGATCACTTCTCCCTCGATGATCGAGCGGAGCAAGAGGGCGGCCCAATGAGGGTGTTCGGCCAGCATGCGCACAGAGGCACTCGTCCAGGCATGCAGCTGGTCGATTGGAGACGACTCACCCTGTGCCTCTGCTTCGAGCCGGGCGTCGAATTCTTGGAAGACGCGCTCCATGACAGCCACGTACAGCTGAACCTTGCTCGGGAAGTGATGGAAGAGCGACGATTTTCCCATGCCGACGCGATCAGCGACCTCGCGTAGCCCCACCCCGGCAAAGCCGAAGCGTGCGAACAGAGGCTCGGCGGTGTCGAGGATCTTGTCTCTACTCGAGAGCGTCGTATCTGTAGCCGCAGGAATTGCCATCGGCCGCGATGGTAATCTGCCCCGCTGACTGCGGTCAATCCGAGTGTCGCCGTCGCCACGAATAACTGCGAGTGGTCAGGGGGAGATTCACGCGACATTGCCGTGGTGTTGCGGGGGTGGGGCTCTCGATTGCTGGCGGAGTGCGAGCTTGCCGCGGCCAAGGGTCTACCCCATCGTACCGAGGTGATCGACGACCCGAATGCTCCCGCTCCCCGGATACGCGTCCGACTCGAAGGAGAGGCCGTGCGGGAGGTACCCGTGAACGACGGCGGGACATTGGGGCGCGATGCGGACAACGTGGTCGTGATCGATCATCCGAGTATCTCGCGGCATCACGCCGAGCTGCTCCGGGCTTCCGATGGTTCCTTCGTCGTGTCGGATCTCGGCAGTCTGAATGGTGCGCGCGTCAACGGTCGTCAGATCCAGGCCCCGACCCTTATCCATCATGGCGATCGCATCACACTGGGCGAGGTGGATCTGGTGTTCCTGCACGAAGCAGGGGCGCCGCGCTCGCACGAGACCGATCATGCGCTCCACTCGCTCGGAGTCGCCGCCGCCGAAAGGGGTGAGCCGCATGAGATATTCGCGATCTCGCTGGCGTGCGAGACGCCTGCGTGCGCCAGCCTGGCTCAGCAGCTTCCTGGTGCACCGATCCAAGAGTGGATCGATGCATGGTGGGAAGAGGTTCGCAGCTTACTCGAGCGACACGGCGCCGACATCGATCCGGTTCCACGAGACGTCCTGATCGCGTACTGGCCGGTAGCGCATCGCGAGGCTCCCGCCAGTGAGGTCAACGTGGCGCTGCGGTGTGCTCTCGATTTGTGGATCCTAGCCCAGGAGCATACGCGCCAATTCTCCGAGCAGTTCGGTCACGCCAGCTTCGTGGTCGCTCTGGGTCTGCATCTGGCCTCGCTGGACCTGATTGGCGCGGAAGGCCGGGAGGTCGACCTCGAGCATGGCGGTTGCGCAGATGTTGCCATGCGACTCGCACGCGTAAAATGTGACGCGCCGTGCGCTGGGGTCGTCAGCTGGGATCTTGCGCGCTGGGCGGCATTCGGCTTTCGCTTCCACAACGTCGGCGAAGTCCAGCCGTCGGCAGAGGCTCCGGGGGGTGCCCTTTCTGTCCTGGCTTTGGACCCGGATGGTTCCGGTTGATGCTTCGGCAGACGGGCTATACCATCAGGTGCGTGGTACCAGCCTGCGATGCGACAACGCCGCATTCTGATGGGCTGGCCCGGTCGCGACCGAATAGGCGGGCTGCGACCGGGGCGGAGTCTGGGCTCCGCGTGCAATAACAGCAGCCAGAAGGGAGGTGATCTAGTGTCTGATAGTAGAACGGTGACGCGTGAGGTGGTTTCGACCTAGGTCAGTCCTACCGACCAACGGTGGAAGGGCCTAGTGCCCAGGTAGCCACCGAACCCCGAGGGTCCGCTTGGTCGCCGGGCGGGCGCGTGAGTCGTCTCTGTCGTCGCAACGAGCTTGCGACGACACTCCGCGGAAGCAACGATTGGATCGAGCTGCGTCGAGCAGCTTCGGTCGGATCGGTAGCCAGAAGCTGGAAGCTGAGAGGATCACCGCAGCACCTCGGGGTTTTTCGCGTCTACGGTCCATCGAGCGCACCCTTCCGATGAGCGTCCTTTCCGATGCAGCGACTCCGTGTCGAACTCGAATCAGCGAGCGGCGCTGTGGGTCACTTCTTCGGCTACGACATGTCCGTTGTGTTCGTCGATGATGAAGCTACGCGGTCCATACAGGTCGACTTCGGCGAGCAACGTGTAGTCGCGCCCCGCTTGTGCGGAGAACTCGAGCGTGTGGAGGAAGAACGCGTGCTCGACCTGACTCTGGAGGGTCACTGCGATCTCGATGACGTGGGATCCGGGGAGCATCTCGACTCGATCTTGCAGCGGATTGAGCTCCAGCCCATCGATCGACTGAATCAGGATCTGACGCCGTGGCAGGATCGCGGGCTTCAGACGCGCGACTTCCGCTCGGGTGCGTGCAGGCCCATCGTAGGCGCGCAAGGTGCTGCAGCCCACGAGTGTGCAGGCTAGCAGCGCCAGGCATGAAAGGCGGACCCACGCCCCTCTCGCTGGGCCAGATTCGGGACCGTTCCGCTGCTGGACGGCGATGAGCTCCATGCACGGAAGTGGCCCGCAGCCTGGCGAAGGTGTTGCAGGCGGTGTTCGCTACGCCGATCGAGGTTACGGGCTCGTGGCCATCCGTGGAGCGGGGGCCTATTTGTAGAGGAAGGCGTCCTCGGATTCCTTCGGCATGCGGATCTTGGGCACCGCTGCGATCCCCAGGTCCTGCACGCCTCCACGAACCACCAGCTCGACCGGAAGGATCGAGTCGCGGTAGCCTCCTGGGCCGTAGCGCTCGTTCATGCCCAGGAACTCGAACGACGAGGCTGCTGCCACCCTGAAATCCGCCTCGTCCAGCAGGCCCAGCCGCGCGCGTTCGAAGAACTGATCGCGCTGAGGATCGGAAATGGGACGTGCTCGTGAGTCGCGTTGCAGGCCGCGTTCGTAGGCGCGTTCGAGCAGGCCGCTGAAGCGCGCGAACGCTGCCTCGCCCAGATCGCTCTCGACCGGATTGCGCCCCTCGAGGAGGACGCGTACGAACGTGCGCCCGATGAGCAGTACACCCTCGTCCGCGAGCTCACCATTGTCCTTGTCGTCGTCCAGCAACTCGGGGCGAAGTGCGAGTGCACCGGGCTGTGTCAGCTCGGGATTCTCCAGCAGGAATTTCCGCGAGATGCGTATCGATTGCGGGGTGAGCTCCGTACGCAGCTTCTCGACCTCGGCAGTCGCGCTGCGCGCGGCTGCGGTATCTCCGAATTCGTCGAGCAGGTTGCTGTAGAGCGAGAGCTGGATGTCGGCGCGTCGCGGAGCGCGTGCGGCCTCGAGCAGCCGCGCTGCGATCAGCTCACGGTACTCCGCGATCTTTGCCGGGCGCTTGCGACCGCTGGCGCGGTGGTGCTCGAGCGCTTGTCCCCACTGACTGCGAGCGGCATAGAGCGATTCGAGATCGCGATGGATCTCGGTCGAGTGGACGCCCTCGGGGAACTTCGTCAGATAGGACTCACCCGCTTGGAGAACGGGCGCGGCGAAGCGCGCGCGCGCCGCCGGAAGTCCGAGCAGGCGGAACGGAGTCGTCGCCACCGAGACGACGAAGCTCGGAAGCTCGAGCACCAAGGCCAGCGGGCGCAGCGCGAGGGGAATCTCGGAGATCTGAGCGAAGCGTGCACTCGGTCCACCGGTCAGTACGAATCCGAGCGTGTTGCGCATGGCGAGACTCCGAGCCGCTCGATACTGCGCGTACGGGTTCTGCACCGTTGCGATCGGCAGCGCGTGACGTCCCATGTTGGTCTCGGCGGCGTTGCGCTCCGCGTGCAGCCGCATCGCCTCGAAGTAGCCGTCTTCGTCCCCCGACGCCAGGCGCCCGGCGGCCGCGAGAAAGTCGAGCTCGTCCTCGAGCCCGAGCTCCGGAGCCTCCTCCGCCCACTCGACCGCCAGCTTCGGGAGCTCGTCGAGCGGGGCCGTCAGGATCTGGGCAGCGAGGGCGTCACCCGGTGCTCCCGCGACTGCTCGGAAGTTGGGGTCGCTGCGCGGCTCGGCACCGATGCTGCGGCGCAGGTTCTCCTCGCGGCGCTCCTGCAATCGCTGAGCGGTGCGCGACAGCTGCTGGGTACGTCGGGTGTCCGGATCGATGCGACGCGCGCGCGCCAGATGGATCAGCGCGGCATCGGGACGGCCGGCGGTCAGCGCCTTCTCGGCGAGCTCCTGCGCCGATTCGATGCGGGTTTCGCGCAGGCGTGTCTCGAGCTTTTCCACCGTGCGCGCGACCTCGCCCGCCTCGGGGGCCTCGGGTGAGTCCTGCAGGAAGGTCTTGTAGGCGCGTAGAGCCTGACGCTGCTGCGTGGTCATCTCGGGAGACGTAGACAGCACGATCAGCGCGAGGATCGCCGCGCGTCCCGAAGAGATCGCGCTCACGGGATTCCCCGCAGCCGCCGAGGCAGCGGGAGAGGCCAGCTGATTGAAGATCTGGCCGAAGCGGAGCGTGCGGTTCTCTGACATGCGGCGCTGGGCGAGTGCCAGTGGATTGCCTGCGAGGTAGCGCTCGAACTTCATGCGCAGGACGTCGTCAATCTCGTCCTTTGCGAGGCTCTGCCTTACGTAGTCCTCGTACTTCTCGCGACCGAGGCTCGCTTGATAGAGATCGAGCGCGTTGTCGAAGAGGGCCTTGGGAAGGTCTACCTGAATCTCGCGCAGCTGAGCCAGCTCTTCCTGGCTGAGTCGTGGATCCGCTCCGCCCAGGCTCAGGGCCATCAGGCGTCCCGCACTGAGCTCGGCGTCGTCGGGAAGTGGTTCCTGGCGTGCGGAGCTCCGTTCGACGGGGACGACCTCGGCCACACTCAGACTGCGTGCACCGAAGCAGCCTGCGAGCGAGCCCACGAGAAGGATTGCGAAGCTCAGGTCTCGAGCGGTGCGGCAAGGCTTCCGTCGGCTGCCGGAATCGCGGACCCGGGTGTGCGCTGCGGCGCGAGTCTCAGGATCTGGCTGGGAGCTTGTCATCGTACACCCTAAGAATGAAAGCGATCAGCGCCTCGAGCTTGCGCGCGGCTTCGATCTTCTCGATCGATCCGTCCTGCTGCGAAACGGACTCGTAGATGCGCGAAGCGCTGAACGTGTACTCGTCGAACGTCGCCGAGTCGAAGCACAGCGAGATGGCTGGGCAGCGCTCGACATAGTCGCGCGCCAGCTCTTCGTAAAATCCTGCCAGCTCGAGCAGGTTTCGGCTTCGGTTCTTGCTCTCCGGATGGTTCTGGACGAGCTGCTGATAGGCCTGGAGTGCGGTCGTGTCGAGCGAGCGATCGAGGCGCCGGCGTGCGCCGAACCAGCGTGCACGCGCGTGGTCTGCGCGCTCGCGCTCCTCGCGTACGATGAACTCGAAGTGTGTGCCGCGGACCTCGGGAAGCAGCTGGTCCAGGATTGCCAAGCGACTGGCGTACACGTCGAGGGCTTGCTGAGGCGACGCCTCCGGCTTCGGCTCGAGGACGATGGCGCGCGCGAGTTCCGCAGAGATCTCGCTGCCTCGCATGGCCGGCTGTGCGAGCTCGGAATCCAAGGTGGCGACCTTGGCATAGAGCTTGTTGGCCAGTTCGTACTCGGTCATCCGCTCGGCAGAGCGTGCCATCGCAAACCAGATCACGTCCTGTAGGTATCCGGAGCGAAACTTCGATGCGTAGCTGGTCTCGAGGCTCTCGAGACGCGAGAAGGATGCTCGATAGATGTTCTTGCCCGTGAAGTCCCGTGCGGGTTGGCGTCGATACGTGTCGTCGTCGATGTGCAGCCGCAAGGTCGCCGCAACCTCGAGCACGCTCTCGGTCGGTCGATAGCGCGGATCGCTTGCGGGTGGCGCCGAGGAGCATGCGGCCGAGGCTAGAGCCAGTCCGAGAGCGACTCCAACTATCCTCCGATGCAGGAGCCCTCTTCGCATCAGTCCTCCTCGCTGTTTTGATTAGCCACCCAGTTGAGCATCTTTTCGGTCGCGATGACCGCTGCCGTGAGCTGATCGGGATCGACTCCAAAGGTTGCGAAGGGCGGAGCCTTGCGCGCGAGGCGCCAGGTGATGCGCGTCTCGACCAGGGCTTCCGAGCGACCCCCCGGTGGAATGCGCACCTTGTAATCTTCGAGGGATGGCAGCTTCAGCCCATGCTTGCGCGCGGCTCGCCCGACGGCCTTCATGAAGGCGTCGTAGCCTCCATCGCCGGTGGCCTCAGCCTGCACGGACTCACCGCGATACGACAGCGAGACGCGCGCGCGGGGCGGAGTGCCGCTCTGCGTGTGGAACTCGTGGCTCTCGATGCGGAGTCTGCGCTCGGCGGGAGTCCCGAGCACGTCGGCGATGATGAGCGGGAGATCCTCGCGGGTAACGGTGTGCTTCTTGTCTCCGAGCTCGACGATGCGTGCCAGCACCAGGTCTCGATTCTCGGGCGCGAGCTTGATGCCGAGGTCGTTCAGGTTCTGTTCGAGCGAGGCCTTCCCCGCGAGCTTTCCGAGCGCGTAACTGCGACGTCTGCCGAAGCGGGTCGGGACCAGCCGGTTCGCGTACAGATTCGCCTTCGAGTCGCCGTCGGCGTGGATTCCCGCGGTTTGAGTGAAGACGTCGCGACCCACGATCGGGGAGTTGTCCGCGAGAGCCTTGCCTGAGAACGCGGCGACCATCTCGCTGATCGAAGCGAGTCGTTTCTCGCGAACGCGCGTCTTGTATGGGCTCAGGTCGTGGAGCGCGGCGACGACCTGCGCCAGACTCGCGTTGCCCGCGCGCTCCCCCATGTTGTTGACGCTCGTGTGGAGTCCGCGCGCACCTGCCCGAGCCGCGGCCAGGCAGTTGGCCGTGGCCACACCGTAGTCGTTGTGTGCATGGAACTCGAAGTGGAGCTCGGGCCACGTGCGTGTCATCAGCGCGACGTACCGCTCCGTGTCGTCTGGCGAGAGGATACCGAGCGTGTCGGGTAGAAAGACTCGATCGACGCCGAGCCCTTTCAGGTTGGTGATGTGCGCGAATACGTAATCGAAGCTGTTTCGCACACCGCTCGACCAGTCTTCGAGAAAGACGTTCACGCGCAGTCCACGCTTGCGTGCCGTGCGGATGGTCGAGGCAATCGCCTTGAAGTGATGCTCCGGCGCCAGGTGGAGCTGCTGCTCGCAGTGGAGCCTGGATCCCTTCGTGAGCAGGTTCATCACGCGCCCGCCGTTGGCGAGTATCCAGTCGACGCTTCGCTGTCCATCGGTGTAGCCGAGGATCTCGATTCGCTGCTCGTTCTTGGTCTTGGCCGCCCAGGCGGTAATGCGCCGCACCGCCTCGGCTTCGCCCTCGGAGACGTGAGCGCTGGCGATCTCGATCCGATCTACGTGCACCTCGCGCAGGAGCAGCTGCGCGAGCTGGACCTTCTCGGAAGGGGTATACGAGACGTGCGGGGTCTGCTCTCCGTCCCGCAGGGTCGTATCCATGATTTCCAAGGTCGTTCCGGCCACCGGTGGAGTGTACCCTCTCGTCCCGAATCCGTCCCAACAGCCGCGGCGAGCATCGGAGCTACTGGAGTCGCACCCAGTGCGGCACCAACTGGACGATCCCCGGCGGGATTTCTTCGATTCCGCGCCACTCGTTCGGCAGCTGGGTGAGGACCCACTCGAGAGGCCACGGGGCGCGGGCCGCCGTCATGCCGATCAGCTGACGCAGCTGGTCGCGCAGCGGCGGCGCCTCAGGCAGCACGATCCGTGCGGGGTCCTCGTCTGCGGGGATCTTCGCGGCCTGCTTCGCCAGCTCGATCGCGGTGTCGAGTCCACCGAGCTGATCGACCAGCTTGAGCTCCAGCGCACGAGAGCCGAGCCACACGCGCCCCTGCCCGACCTTGTCGACCTCCTCGGTCGGCAGCTCGCGCCCCTCGGACACGCGTGCAAGGAAGTCGGCATAGGCACTCCGGACCAGTCGTTCGAGGAGCGAACGCTGCGGCTCGGTGAGCGGTCTACTGGCGCCGCCGAGACCTGCGAGCTCGCCTCGTTGCAAAGGCTCTGCACTCACTCCGAGCTTTTCCAGCAGCTCGCCGATCGACGGGCGTAGGATGAAGACGCCGATAGAGCCGGTCTGCGTGGTCGGCTGCGCGACCACCGACGTGGCAGCGCTGGCCACGTAATAGCCCCCCGAAGCGGCCGTGTCGCTCATCGACACGACCACGGGCTTGTTCTCGCGCGCCGCCCGCACGGAACGCCAGACCTGGTCCGAGGCGAGCGGCGATCCGCCGGGCGAGTTCACGCGCAAGACGATCGCGCGGATGCTCTCGTCCTCACTCGCTCGATCGATCGCCTTGCTGATCCGGTCGGCGCTGAAGCCCGTCGCCCCGCCGCCGGTGACGATCGCGCCCTCGCCAAAGACGAGCGCGATGGGAGCCCCGTCTCGCAGCCCGAGCGCGCGCGCATCCACGTTCATGTAGTCGGAGAGCTCGAGCTCCTTCGCGTCCTCGAAGCCGGCCATCTCGAGCACGTCGCTGCGGCTGCTGATTCCGTCCGCGATGCCCGCTTCGACCCACTCCGAGCCGGTGCTCGGGCCTTGCGAAACCAGCTCGCGCACCCGCTCGGGGGAGAGCTTCCGACCCGCGGCGATCACCTCGATGAAGTCGGCGAAGAGGCCGTCCATAATCTCTGCGTACATCTCGCGGGCCGGGGCGCTGAGCTCTGTCGCCGCGTAGGATTCGGGAGCGGACTTGTAGGCGCCGATGCGCTCGTATTCGAGATCGACGCCGACCCGTTCCAGCAGCCCGCCGAGGAGAAGGACCTCGCCCGCGATCCCCGTCACCGGTCCCATGAAGCCGGGCACGACGTACACCTTCGAGGCGGCAGCGGCGACGTACGCCTCGGTCGAGGAGTTGATCCGCTCCATATCGATCAGCGCGACGACCTGCTTCCCCGAGTCGCGCACCCGCGCGATCATGTCGTGAAGCTCACGGCGTCGGCCCAAGCCGAGTTGGAGCCCCCGGATGTGCAGCAGGACCCCTTCGATGCGTTCGTCGCGCGCGGCCTTGTCGAGCTGCAGTTGCAGGGTCGGGAGGGCCAGCCCCCCACCGCCGCGCAGCTGGGCGGCGAGCCCGGTCACCGGCGCATCGGGTAGGTCTCCCGAGAGCTCGATGGCAAGCACGCTGCGTTCGGGAACCTGGGGTCCCGAGGAAAGCAGCGAGTAGGCGATCGCGCCCGCGATGACGAGAGCGAGAAGGATCGTAACGCGACGTTGCACCATATAGACGACTCCGCGGGTGTTGGATGATTCTCTCTGGATCGAGCAGGCTTCCTCACCCAGCCAAGGCGGCGAAGTCTACCGCTCGCATGCGCATCGACCAACCGAGGGGTGCGCAGCTCCGGCGCTCACTCGAGCGCGTCCGTTGCATCGACCAAGGTGAGCACGGCGATCTCGCGAACACAGTTCCAGCGGATCGCGAGTCCTCCTACGCCCAGGCCCCGATTGACGTAGAGGCGTGTCGCTCCGAGTTCGAAGAGACCGCGCGTCCAGGGAGTCAGCAGCCGGGCAACGTTCCAGTGGTGGATCGGCGGCGGCAGGGAGACCTGGCCGCCGTGCGTGTGTCCCGCCAGCGCGAGCGGAAACCCGAGGCGCGCGATCTGGGGCAGGTAGTTCGGCCGGTGCACGAGCAGGATCTGATCCGCTTCGCGCGGTACGTCGCGTGCCAGACTCTCGAGAACGGGGCTCTCGATGCCACGGTCCGCCATACTCTCGCCGCCGTCCTCGATTCCGACCATCCAGAGCGCGGCTCCCGCGATCTCGAGGCGGCAGCAGCCATCGCGCAAGAGCTGGATCGAGGTCAGGCTGGCCAATCCGCGCGCCACCGCGTCGGCTCCCGTATAGACGTCGTGGTTGCCGAGGATCGCGAACGTGCCATGCGGTGCTGACAGCTTCGCGAGCTCGCGGCAGCCTTCCTCGATGTAGCTTGAATCGAAGTCGAAGATGTCGCCCGTGATCACGATCAGATCCGGCTGTGTTGCGTTGACCCGGTCGACGAAGCGCCGCAGAGCCGCGGCGCGCATGTGCCTGCCGATGTGCAGGTCGCTGATGTGCGCGACGCGCACTCCCTGCAGTCGCGGATCCAGGTCGCGCATCGGGGCATCGATCTGCTCCAGCGCGAGGCGTGCCTGGCCGAAGGTCATGCTGTAGACGAGCGCGCCCACTCCCGTCGCGAGCGCCATCGCTCCCCCGATGAGCAGCCATTGATCCTTCGGGAGCTCGGGAAGCCAGGCTCCGAGGAGATGCACGCCCACGAAGACGAGACCGACCAGACCGCCACTGAAGACGATCCCGAGCGAGAACAGCAAGCCCTCGATCCCGAAGACCCGAGACGGCGAGGGACGCTCGTGCAGACGTCGCGCCAGCAAGGTCCACGCGACGTGGAAGCACAGCATGCCGAGTAGCGCGCCGGCGGCTCCGCCCAGAGTCAGCGAGGGTCCATTCGTCGCCAAGAGTGCCCAGTCCAGCAGGAACAGCTCGCTCGAGGAGGCGAGCGCGATCAGTCCCCAGGGGAGCATCTTCAGCAGTGAGCGCCGGGTGAGCATCTGCTGGTGGTCCCTTCGGTAGATCGTCGAGCTGGAGTGTCCGGTACTCCCGGGAGCGCTCTCATAGCCGGAGAAAGGTATCGGCGCGCGCTCGGGGCGCATGGAAAAGGGGGCAACTCCACCGTCCGCTGGCGCCAGCGATGTCGCCCGGGCGCCGACTCCGCCAGCGACCGGCGAGGAGGTCAGGGCTGCAGCCGGGTTACTCGCCAGCCGGACGCCTCGAACTCGCCCGGGGAGCCCGAGGGTGACGCGGGCTCCAGCGAGCGCTCGTAGAGCATGCGGTCGTGCAGGCGGTCCGTGCGCCCGGTCCAGAACTCGAGCCGCTCGATCCAGATGTGATAGCCGCCCCATCGCTCCGGGCGCGGCAAGCTGCCTTCGGCGTGTTGCAGAGCGCGCATGTGTTTGGCGTGGCGTTCCTCGAGCTCGGCCCGACTGGCGACGGTCTGGCTCTGGAAGCTGCTGAGGGCCGATGCCTGCGCTCCCGGCATCCGAGAGGCGAAGTAGGTGTCGGAGACGGAGTCGGGTACGAAGCTGGTCGGCCCGACGATGCGCACCTGTCGATACAGGGGCTCCCAGTAGAAGACCACGGCGGCGCGCGGATTTTCCTGCAGCTGGCGACCCTTGGCGCTCGAGCGGTCCGTGAAGTAGGTGAGGACTCCGCGCGTCGCGTCGAAGCCCCGGCACAGGACGATGCGGGCGTCTGGCACCTGGTCGGCACCGCACGTGGCCAAGGTCATCGCCGTCGGATTGCGGTGATCGGATCCCAAGCTGTCGATGGCCTCCGAAAGCCATTGGTCGAGAACCTCGAGCGGGCGCTCCGGGGGGGGATCTGGGAACGGTTGGAAACTCACTCCGCCAGCTTAGCGCCTTTTGCCCCCGCTGACGGCAGCCGCGCCGCTGCGCTTGTCAGACGGGGAGTCGGGCATCTAAGGTGTAGTGCATGAGTGCATTCTCCTGGCGGTGTGCCGACCTAGGCCTGCTCGCACGCAAGCTCGTCTGTGGCGCTGCATTGCTGGTCCTCTTCGCCTGGTCGCCGGCTGCCTGTTTGGCAGATCAGCGAGACCCGCGGCTGGATGACCTCTTCGAGCAGCTTCGCAGCGCCGAGACGCCGCAGGTCGCGGCGGCAGCCACCCGCGATATCTGGGCGATCTGGAACACGCCGAACGACGAGAGCTTGAATGAGCTGATGCGCGAGGGGAGCCAGGCACTGGACCGAGGGGAGCTCCTGCGTGCGGTGGAGCTCTTCTCGCGCATCATCGACCGCGATCGCAACTTCGCCGAAGGATGGAACAAGCGGGCGACGGCCTACTACCAGATGCAGAACTACGAAGGCTCCATCCGAGACGTGGAAGAGGTGCTTCGACTCGAGCCGCGCCACTTTGCCGCGCTCTCCGGCATGGGCCTGATCTACAGCGAGCTCGGCGCCGATGCGCCGGCGATGCGCTGGTTCGAGCGTGCGCTCGAGGTGCATCCATTTCTCTCCAATGTCCCCGAGCAGATCGAGACGCTCCGAAAGCGCCTGCGCAAAGGGGAGATCTAGTCCCTCGTCGTCTCGTTGTCCCTCGGGACCTGCCTGCGCAAGCTAAGCCGGTGGTGCGTCCCGGGGCTGGTCGCGTTGCAGGCGTTCCAGCTGCTCTGCGTCGATACGGGCCTTGACGGTGCGTCGGTCGAGGCCGAGCCGGCGCGCTGCTTCTTCGTAGCTTCCAGTGCGTGCATAGACGAGCGTGCAGTAGTGACGCAGGATCGCATCTGCGCTCAGGGCTCCTGCTTGGAGCTGATTCAGGAGCTCGCGGCCCGGCTGCATGCGGCTTCCCTCGGGGCGGTACTCGCCGCGTACGAGGATGTTCCGCACGCACTGCTCGAGCTCGCGCACGTTGCCCGGCCACGCATACTCCGGCCCTAGCCGCTCCTCGATCCAGCGCGTCACCTCGCGTGTCAGACCATCGGCTTCCGCCTCGCCCACGATCTTGGTGCAGAGGACGTGCACGAGTCGGGGCAGGTCTTCGGGCGCGTCAGCGAGCTGTTCTCGAAGACTCGGCGCGTGGATCACGTCTGCACACAGTCGGTAGTAGAAGTCCGCTCGAAAGCGCCCGCGCGCGATCTCTTCCGGCAGGTTCCGATTCGTTGCAGCGACGATCTTGCCTGTGAAGGCGCGCTCCTGCGTATCTCCCACGCGGTAGAAGCGCCTTTCCTGCAGCACGCGCAGCAACTTGACCTGAAGCGGCTCATCGAGCTCACCGATCTCGTCGAGAAAGACCGTACCTACCTTGGCGCAGACCTCGAGCCAGCCGGCATGGTCGGCGTGTGCACCCGTGAACGCACCGCGCCGATGGCCGAAGAGCTCAGACTCGATCAGGTTGGAGGACAGCGCCGAGAGGTTCACCGGATAGAACTCGGCCGCGGCGTCATGCGTGAACGTCAGTCGCTCTTCATCGAACGGAACGTAGCGGGAGCGTCCGATCGCGCGTGCCACGAGCTCCTTGCCGCTGCCGGACTCGCCGAGGATCAAGGTCGTGATGTCGCCCATGCGCAAGTAGAGCGCTCGGCGGTAGCGATCGATGTCGTGAGTAAAGATCGACTGCCACACAGTGGCTCGCAGCCGCGCGGCCGGCTTCGACGCGCCGTAGATCTGGCGGAACGTGTGGAAGTAGGCGCGCCGGATCTGGAAGCCCCATGCGAAGAGCTGCGCAGCGGGCACCGCACCGGGGAAGCTGACGTCGGGAAGCTCCAGGTAGTGAGCGAGGTCGCGACGGTAGTTCCGGTACTCGGGAATACGAATGGTCGTCGGCTCTCCGCGTTCGCCGCGTTCGATCAGCGACAGGAAGACCGTCTGATAGCGTTCATAGAGCACGTATCGGACGAGCGAGTGATACCCCTCGAGCTCGCTGGGCGTCGCGCGCGTGCCCGCGCCGAGTCGCCCGCGCAGTGTATCGGCGAGCCGCTCCGCGACCTGGCGCAGATACGCGCGCACGACGGACTCGTCGGCTTCGGGCGGCTGTACGGCCGAGGGGCGTTCGACGGCTGTGAGCGCTGCGCGCTCGAGCGCCTCCCGCTCCAGCGCGGCACGTGTATCCAGTGCGAAGGGGTTCAGGTCGGCGACCTTGAGGATGACCCCGAGGGTCTGCTGCTCCGGCTCACTCAGAAATCGCTGCATGGCGGGACTTTAGCTACTTCAGCGCCGCTTGGGGCGGCATCGGATCGCGGGCGGGCTACCATAGGGCCAGTTCTCGCAGGGAGGGATGCATGACGGACGTGGTTTCGATGTACAAGGACGCGTTTCGCCTGTTCGCCGAGGGAGATGTGGACGGCGCCATCGCGGCGTACCTGGAGGTGATCGAGACGAATCCCGAGTACAGCCTGGCCTATCAAGCCCTGTCGGAGGCGTATGGTCGGCGTGGGGATCTCGACCTGGCGATCGAGGCGATCCGGCGCGCGATCGAGATCGAGCCCAGCGAGCCGCTCTACCTCACCAGCCTGTCGCGCTTCCTGCAGCGGCAGGGGAAGATTCCCGAAGCCGAGGAGGCGGCCGCCCAGGCGGCGCGGACCCAGGCGGGAATTTCCTGATCGACGTGAGCTCCCTGGCATGGCTGCTGCCGGCGTTGTCCGCCCTGGTGGGTGTGGTCCACGTCCACCACGCGCCCTCTCACGATAGCAGCGCCCCGTTCGAGGAGGTCCTGGCGGCGGCGTTCGAAGCCGAGCTCGACTTCGTGGTGCTGACGGACCACGCTCCTCCTGGCGCGGTAGGTCCGCTGCCGGCTGCGGAGCGGGCCGGGCTGTATACGGGCCCAGAGGGCGAATCGCTGCTGGTGCTCGTGGGTGCGGAGGTGGGCACGAGCGATGGACATCTGCTGGCGCTCGACGTCCGCGAGCTGCCCCGCTCCGGGAAGGATGTCTCCGGGGCCGCCGCCATCGACTCGGTGCATGCACTCGGGGGCTTCGCGGTCGTGCCGCATCCGTTCTCGCATGGTGGCTGGCGCGACTGGGAGGCACCCTTCGATGGGCTCGAAGTACACAATAATGCGTCTGCTTTCTCGCAGCTGGGTCTGCTGATTCCGCCGGCCGTGATCGCCTCCGCCATCGCACCGAAGAGCGTGCTGCGCTTCATGCTGCGCCGCCCCGAGCGCGAACTCGAACGCTTCGAGACGCTCTTGGCCGAGCGTTCCGTCGTCGCGTTCTCCGGCGCCGATGCGCACCGCAATGTCTCCATTCTCGGCTGGCGCCTCGACCCCTACGCGCGCGTCTTCTCCGCGGTTCAGACGGTGTGCGACGCTCCGCAGCTCGATCCGGAAGTCGTATGGCGCGCGCTTCGGAGCGGGGCATGCTCGATTCGGTATCGAATCCACGAAGGCAGCCGCGGTCGGAAGCAGTGGGTCGAGTTCCCGTCCGGGCGCAGGGAGCGCTGGCTGGGTCTCGGTAGACGGGTGCTCGAGATCGGCCAGCGCAATGGCCCCGGCATGCACCCCAGGACGGGCTCGGACGAATCGCGTGCGACGGATCGCTCGGTCTCGAACGCACCTTCGCCGCGCGGATCGCGAACGGCACGGCCATGAAGCCGCTCGATCTTCGCAGCGACACGGTGACCCAGCCCACCACTGGGATGCGTCAGGCGATGGCTCACGCGCACGTCGGTGACGACGTCTACGGGGAAGATCCGAGCGTCACCCAGCTCGAGCGCCGTGCGGCGGAGCTCATGGGCAAGGAGAGGGCGCTGTTCGTTCCTTCCGGAACCATGGCCAACCTGATCGCGGTGCGCTGCCATACGCAGCCGGGGGATGCGATGCTCGCGGGCGAGGGCGCGCATGTCTATCTCTACGAGGGCGGCGGGGCGGCTGCGCTGGCTGGTGTGCACTCGGTGATCGTGGGGCGCGGAGGGCTATTCGATGCGGACGAACTCGAGGCGGCGCTCTATCCCTCCGATGCGCACTTCGCGCGCCCGCGCCTGGTGTGCATCGAGAACACCCACAACCGCAGCGGTGGGCGGGTGTTTCCACAGCTGGATCAGCTCGAGATCGCGCGCACGTGCCGCAAGCTCGGGCTGCGCCTGCATCTGGACGGAGCGCGCATCTTCAATGCGGCGTGCGCCCAGGGAACCACGCCGCAGGCCCTCACCTTGCCCTTCGATTCGGTCTCGTTCTGTCTGTCGAAGGGGCTGGGTGCGCCGGTAGGCTCGCTGCTCTGTGGGAGCCGCGAGCTGATCGACCAGGCCCACCGCGTCCGCAAGATGCTCGGCGGAGGCATGCGGCAGGCCGGTGTTCTGGCGGCTGCCGGCTCCTACGCGCTCGAGCATCACGTCGAGCGACTGGCTCTCGACCACGCCAACGCCGCTGCGTTTGCCGACGGCCTGGCACGCGTACCCGCCGTGAAGGCGGTGCGGCAGCCCGAGACGAACATCGTCGTGTTCGAGGTCTCCGATGCCCGAGACTTCGTCGCGCGGGCCCACGAGCGAGCGATCTGGGTCAACGCCCTCGATTCGCGGCACGTGCGGGCGGTGACTCACCTGGACGTGGATCGGGGGGACATCGAGTCCGGATTGGAGCGGCTGATGGGGATCTCGCGGTGAGCGAAGTTGGTGCCGGACTGCGCTTCGAGTGCACCAAGTGTGGGAAGTGTTGCACTAGCCGAGGCGACTACGGCTACGTGTATCTGAACGACCGCGAGGTGGCGGACATCGCCCGCTTCCTCGGCTTGCTCCCCCATGAGTTTCGCCAGCGTTACACCTTCCTCGACGAGTACGGCTGGACCCAGGTGGTGCTCCAAGATCAGTGTGTCTTTCTGGGCGATGACCGTGCTTCGTGCCAGATCTATCCGGTCCGCCCGCTCCAGTGCCGCACGTTTCCGTTCTGGAGGGACCTGGTCGAGGATGGAGCTTGGACGCCGGAAGCGCGCGCCCTCTGCGAGGGCATCGGCCGCGGTAAGCTCTACCAGCTCGAAGAGGTCGAGCCTCACATGCTCGCCATGGAGCATGCCGAAGACGAGGAATGAATATCGTGCCTGGCCGGGCGTCGTACTCCATAGCTAGCGAATCGTCTCCCTCCTCTGAGAGCGAGCCCCTCGGGTAGTCCCCCCCGAGGGGCTCTTTCTTATCCGCTGTCTTGCGCAGCTGTCTCCGTCAGTCGAGCTGGCCAGCCGTGCGATCGAGCCACCGATAGCCCAGCGCCTCGGCCAGGTCGTCGCGCCGCAGGATCTCGCGTAGGTCCAGCAACGCGATCGTGTGGGCGACCCGCAGGATTCGGCCAGACGCGCGCAGCGACAGCCCGAGACGCTCGAGTGCCGAGTTCAGCCAAGCGCGGTCCGAAGGACCCAGCCGCATGCGCAGCTCGCCTTCCAGCTGCACCTTCTCCATCTGGGTGCGCGCCCCGCTGGTACGAAGCGACTCTCGGGTGGCGTCGCGCGCGTCCGCGATCGGTTGGGAGGCGCAGGCGTGGGCCTCGTCCGCCAGCTGTCGGGCTCGCGCTACGCGTTTCCGGACCTGCTCGCTCGAGGAGCCTCCTCGAGGCAGCTGCTGGCTCGATGGCACGCGGGGAACGTGCAGGTGGAGGTCGATTCGGTCGAGCAGCGGACCGGACAGTCTGCTTCGGTAGCGTCGTCGAGCTGCAGGGTCGCATTCGCAGGGGCGTGCGGGATCGCCTGCATACCCGCAGGGGCAGGGGTTCATCGCCGCGATGAGCTGCACACTCGCGGGGAGCGCGTGCGAGGCCTGGGCACGCGCCAGATGAACCGTGCCGCTCTCGAGGGGCTGACGCAGTGCTTCCAGCACGTTCCGCCGGAACTCCGGCAGCTCGTCGAGGAACAGGACTCCGCGGTGCGCCAGCGAGAGCTCTCCTGGGCGGATCGGGCGGCCGCCGCCCACGAATCCCGCTTCCGAAATCGTGTGGTGCGGCGTGCGCAGCGGTGGCTGGCGAACCACCGAGCGGATCGGCTCCGAGCTCGCGAGGCTGTGCAACCGCGCGACCTCGAGTGCGTGCGCATCACAGAGGTCCGGAAGTAGCTCCGGTAGGCGCGCCGCGAGCAGGGTCTTGCCGCTACCCGGTGGACCCACGAGCAGCATGTGATGCGAGCCGGCGGCGGCGATTTCGAGCGCGCGCTTGGCGGACTCGTGTCCGAGGATGTCGTGCAGGTCGAGACCCTCCTTACCCCGCGCGGCGCTTGCGGGAGCCGTGGCTCGAGCCAGCTGGTCCTCGCCTCGGAGATGCTGCACGACCTCCTTCAGGGAGCTCGCCGTGCGTACCTCGAGGTCGGGGCACAGGGCCGCCTCAGGGCCGGCTTGGCTGGCCACGACCACATAGCTAGTCGGTGCACGGCCTCGAGTCGGTCCATCCGCGCCGCTCCAGCGATCCTGGCTCGCGAGGGCGAGAGTGCCGCGCACCGGCCGCAGCGAGCCGTCGAAGCCGAGCTCTCCGATCAGGAGAGGCTCTGCCGCTGCCTCGATCGGAACGTGGCCCGCTGCAGCCGCGATGCCGACGGCGATCGCTAGATCGAGGCTCGACCCGGTCTTGGGGAGCTCGCTCGGTGCGAGGTTCACACTCACTCGGCTGGAGGGAAAGTCGAGCCCTGAATGTCGAAAGGCCGCGCGGATGCGGTCTCGACTCTCCTGGATCACCCGATCTGGCTGGCCCACGATCTGAAAGCAGGGGAGGCCGCGCCCGCAATCCACCTCCACTGAGACTGCGGCGCCTGCCAGCGCCCACAGGGTCGCACCTCGTGTTCGACTCATCATGTCCGAATCCCTCACTTCGCCTGGGGTGAGGTTCGATTCGATCTGCGGGGATCCTACCTCTCTTCTGCCGGGATGTCCCGGCGCGCTGGAGGAGCGCGCCTATACTCCTGAATTCGAGGCGCACCACTCGGTGGGGAGCCATGAGTGCAGGGTAGAGGAGGGGAGTGCGCAAGACGATGGAGAGCGGATGGAGGAGCTGGCTGGCACGGCTGCGCGGTCTCACGACTGGGGCGCTCGCATTCGGCTGCGTACTCGGTTGTGCGGAGGCGCAGTCGGACTTCGATGCCGCGCGCGCGTTTCGAGATCTGCGCGCGCAGGTCGAGATCGGACCCCGCCCGTCGGGGTCTCCGGGGGCGGTGCGAACCCGCCAGCTGATTCGTGAGCGGGTCGAGGCGGCTGGGTGGATTATCGAGGAGCAGCCCTTCGCGGTGACGCGTTCGGACGGCCAGATCGTCTCGATGACCAACCTGGTGGCGACGCGTCCCGGTGCGAGCGACGAGCTGCTGCTCCTCGGAGCGCACTATGACACCAAGGACATCCCCGGAGTGCGCTTCGTGGGCGCAAATGATGGGGCTTCGGGAGTTTCTGTGCTGCTCGAACTTGCCCGGGCGCTGGGCCCGGAGCCCGGGCCGCTCACGCTCCGCCTCGTGTTCTTCGACGGCGAGGAGGCGTTCGGAGCCTCGATCACGCAGGAAGATGGCCTCTACGGCAGCCGCGAATATGCGCAGCGAATGGCACAGCGAGGCGAACTCGCCCGCGTGCGCGCCCTGGTTCTGTTTGACATGGTCGCCGATCGCGACCTCAACCTGGCCATCGACTCGCGCTCTTCCTCGAAACTGCGAGATATGCTCGAAAGCGTGTCTGACCGTCTCGTCGATCCGAGTCATCGTCTGACGCTCGTCGACGATCATCTGCCGTTCGTGGAACGGGGTGTGACCTCGGTCTTGGCGCTGATCGACTTCCAGTTCGGTGCACGCAGGTCGCCTGGGCCGCTCTGGCACACTGCGCAGGACGACCTCACGGCCGTCTCGGAAGACAGCCTGAAGCGTGTCGGCCACGCAGCGGTCGAGTTGGTCCGCCGACTCGAGACCCCCGAATTCGCGTCCCGCCGGGACGGCGATCGGCAAGCCAGCTCCTCCGAGGGCGCAGATCCCCGATAGCTGTCATTCTGACGCGACACAGGCATCGGATGACAGGAGTGGGTTGATTCGCAGTTTGACTGCGTGCGTGTTTCCGGGAACGGGGGTATGCTGCTGTCCCGGGACTAGGCCGTGTAACCCGACGCACCCGTCGCGCGCGTCCAACGGTCGAAGCCAGGCTCGCGCGAGGGCGGGAGTACAATGCTCCCCGAAGTTGCGTTCTTGGGCCTACAATATGCGCGGGGCTTGCTTCGCCAGAATCAATCCATAAAGGGGAATCTCATGCGTGGTCCGTCTGCTTTGATCGCGAGTATTGCCATTACCGGAATGATCAGCTCGGGCTGTGCGGCGCTGGATACGAAGACCAAGCAGGGCGCCGTGCTCGGAGCTCTGGGCGGTGCTCTCGCCGGGGCGGCAATTGGTGGGAAGGACAATCGCGGAACGGGCGCACTCATCGGCGCAGCGACGGGTGCCGTCGCAGGTGGCCTGATCGGGCGTTACCTGGACAACCAGGCCCGCGAGCTCGACGCGATTCCGGGTGCCGAGGTGCAGCGCCGCGATGACTCGCTGCTCGTGAACTTCTCCAGCCAGCTCCTGTTCGACTCTGGACAGAATCAGCTGCAGCCAGGTGCCTACGACCGGCTGCGCACGCTCGCCACGACTCTCAACAACTACCCGAAGAGCTCCGTGATCATCAAGGGACACACGGATTCCGAAGGCTCCACGGATTACAACCAGCGCCTCTCCGAAGAGCGTGCGGATCGCGTCCGCAGCTTCCTGATCAGCGAGCAGGTCGCTCCAACTCGGATCACCGCCATCGGCTTCGGCGAGTCCATGCCGGTGGCTTCCAACGCGAGCTCGGCAGGTCGTCAGCAGAACCGCCGCGTCGAGATCGAAATTCGCCCCGATAGGGAAGTATTCGAGGATTCGTCCAACTACTAGATCAATCGGCTTTCGAGCGAGATCGACGGGCAGCTCTGGTGTAGCGCGCGCCCGTGAACCGAGAGGATCCTTTCCTTTGTATCGCGCAATGCAACTCTGGCGTGTCGTGCTGTTCGTGGTCGTCTCGACTGCCGCCGGGGTTAGCGCCGCTCGCGCCGCGGAGTCCGATCCGAAGCCCGACGTGCGGTCTGACGCGGTTCCAGAGGCGGTGCGGATCGAGGTGCAGAGTCCCAACCCGGGCGAGCTCGTGCGTGGGCGCTTCGACATGATGCGTCTCGCGGGACTCGCGGAGGCAGGCGAGCGGCAAGCGGTCTTCGACGTGGTGCTCGTCGTAGACGTCTCTGCCTCTACCGCGTACCCGAGCGGAGTCGACGTGGACGGCGACGGCGTGTTCGGGGTTACCGAGCCCGCCCTGATTCCTGGCCTCCCGGGGAAGCGCAACACGGACCCCGAGGACTCGATCCTAGCCGCCGAGATCACCGCTGCGGAGCGCCTGCTCGAGTCGCTTGAGCCGCAGCGGGTGCGTGTGGGCCTGGTGAGCTTCTCGGGCTTCGTGAACCCGGTGACCAAGCAGCCGAGCGAAACGGAGCCCTCCGCGCGCGTCGAACACCCTCTCAGCGACGACTTCGACTCGGTCCGCCGCGCGCTGCAGGCGGTCCTGCTACGGGGGGCCAGCGGCGGTACGGACATGCAGGCGGGGCTCAAGCTGGCCGTCTCCGAGCTGGCGGGTCTGGAGGGCGCGCAGTCCGCCTCGCGGCCTGGGTCTCGCCGCGTCGTCCTGCTCCTGACGGATGGGCTGCCTTCGCTTCCCTTCGGCGAGGTTACGGTTCAAGACCCCGAGGACATCGAGGCGACGGTGGCGGCGGGACAGCTCGCCGCGGACGCGGGGGTGTTGATCAACGTCTTCGGGCTGGGCCCGAGGGCGGGAGATTACCCCCAGGCAGCATTCAAGGTCTCACAGCTGACCGGTGGGAGCTTCGTGCCCGTGCGCAAGCCCGGTGACGTCGTCACCTTGCTCTCGGGAGTCTCCTTCGCCGAAGTCGCCGACGTCGTGGCGGTCAATCTGACCCTGGGTCAGGAATCGGGGCCCCAGGACATCGAGCTGTTGCCCGATGGATCCTTTCGCGGCTTCGTGCCGGTAGCCCAGGGCCTCAACCGGATCCGCGTGTCCGCGCTTGCTTCGGATGGGACCCGTGGCTCGACCGAGTTCGAAGTGACCTACCAGCTCCAGGACCTGTCAGACACCGAGCTCCGAGCGGAGCTGGATCGAGTTCGGGATCGCAATCGCGATATTCAGATATTGACGGAACGTCGTCGTCAGGATGCGTTCCGTCGCCAGGAGCGCGAACGTGCGCTCACCCTGGAAGTCGAGAACGACGAGGATCAAGAGGACGAGGAGACGAATCCGTGAACAAGCTGGGTACCATGATTCTTGCGTTGGCGTTGGGTTTCGGTGCGTCATTCTTCGTCGCGGATTCACCGCGCGCGCAGGAAGACGAGCCGGCGATCGGCGCGACGGCGAGCGACACCCTGGAGGCCGATGGGGCACAAGGGTTGGTTCCCGCCGAGGGCGAGGAGGAGCTTGCGGAAGGACAGCGCACGCTTCGAGAGCTCTGGGACTACGGCGGGTTTATCATGTACGTGCTAGCGGGTCTCTCGATCATCGTGCTCACTCTGATTCTCGAGCGGATGGTCGCCCTGCGTACGAACGCGGTCATTCCGCGTCGGTTCATGCGTCAGCTCATGGAGCCGTGGCGCCGGGGCGATCTGACGGCGGTGACCAAGCTGTGCGCGAACTCGCAGGTGTCGATCGCGCGTGTCTTGCGCGCAGGACTCATTCATCTGGACGAGGGGCTGGCTCGCGTCGAGGATGCCGTTGGCACCGCGGGCGATCACGAAGCGACCTTGCTGCGGCGCAATCTCGGTCTGATTTCGTCACTCGGCAACATCGCGACGATGGTCGGCCTGCTGGGTACGGTGCTCGGTATGATCCAGGCCTTCGACGTCATCGCCAAGACGGGCACTGGCGATGCCAGCATCGTTGCCGGCGGCATCTTTCAGGCCTTGATCACGACGGCCGCCGGTCTCATCGTCGGAATCTCCGCGGTCGGTGCGCACTCGTTCCTGAAGCGGCGGGTCGAGGTGCTCGAAATCAACCTCGAGGAGACCTCGTTTCGCTTGATCGAGGAGCTGAGCCGCCCTGGCGGTGTGCAAGTACCCGAGAAGCGTCCCGCTCATGACACCGGAAGCTTTGCTCCGGCTGGAGCCTGACAGGAATGGCGCGCCGAGGTTCTTCGGAGGAGGAAGCCGGGCTCACGATGACGCCCCTGGTGGACATCGTGCTCCTGCTGCTGATCTTCTACATCGTGACGACGGCCTTCGTAGATCGGGAGCTCGAGCTGAAGCTTCCAGAGGCGGATGCCTCGTCCGTGCCGGAAGAGAAGAAGAAGTTCACGATCGAGGTCAGTCAGGACGGCGGCCTCGCTCTGAACGGAGAGCTCGTCACCCTGGATCGGCTCGATCGAACCCTCGAGACTGAGCAGGGCAACGACAACATCCAGTCGGTGGAGATCCGAGCGGACAAGGCGGTTTCGCATGGCCGCTTTGTCGAGGTGCTCGGTGTGGTGAAGAAGCACGGGATCGAGGCTGTCGGAATCGCGGTCAAGCAGCGTCAGTCGTAAGGCACGCGTCCGCTGAAGGTCTGGGGGGTAGGGCGTCTGGGATCGCGGCTGCGGGCCCTGGTCGCGGACTCCCAACGGGCCCGCAGTCGCG
>QJZC01000008.1 GCA_003247575.1 Pseudomonadota bacterium | reverse complement strand
CGAGCATTCGCACCTGCTCGACCATCGCATTGGCGACCTGCGAGAGGTGCTCGAGATCGGTGCCAGAACCGATATGCATGTGGAGCCCGATCAGGTCGAGGTCGTATCGGTCGATCGGCTCGAGCGCCTCCGCCAGGTGCTCGTACCAAATTCCGTGCTTGCTCGAGTCGCCACCGGTGTTCGTCTTGCGGCTGTGTCCGTGCCCGAAGCCGGGATTGATCCGGAGCCACACGGGATGTCCGGGGCTCACGGCACCGAGCTGACGCAGCATGTCCGGAGACCCCGCATTGATCGGAAGATGCAGCTCGACCAGCCGCCGCAAGGTCCGCTGGTCCAACACGTCGGCTGTGAATACGATCTCGGCGGGTTCCTCTCCAGTGACGTAGCCAGCGCGGAGCGCGCGCTCGATCTCACCCAGTGATACGGCGTCGACGCACACGCCATGAGCGCGCATCAGCTCCAGGATATGCACGTTGGAGCACGCCTTCTGCGCGTAGCGGACCACGTCGAAGGCCGCCAGCTGCCGGATCCGAGCGCGGATCCGCTCGGCGTCATACACGTAGCAGGGGGTTCCGAACTGCTGCGCGATCGAGCGCAGCTCCAAGGCTCTCGTCGAACTCAGACTGGACATTTCCGCAGGCTAGCACAGCAGTGGCCGACTCAGACCACTCCACTCGCGGGGGCCCCTGGGAGCGAAAGCCAAACAAAGGGCGGGACGCTCCCATGAGAGGCGCGCGCACCTAGGATTCCCCTAAGGATTCGCTGTGCAGGCTTCGGCTAGCCTCCCACCCATGGAAAGCATTGTTCGCCCAACTCGAAAGCCCGCTCCACTCGCTGACACCTGCGCCAGGCACCGACCGCCGAGCCATCCGTCTCCCTTGGACACGTCGGCGCCCCCCAGCGCCGAGCACAGCTTCGCCGAGCTCCTGCGTGGGGTCCGCACGAGCGAGCCGGAGGCGGTCGGTCGCCTGACATGCCTGGTGAGCTCCCTGCTCCAAACACGCCTCTCGGGGATCTCCCGTGACGAGCGCACAGAGATCCTCTCGGCCGTCGTGGCATCGGTCGGACAGCGGGTCCGATCGGGCGCACTCCACGCTCCGCAGCAGCTGCTCGACGCGATCGAAGCGACCGCCCGGCGACATCGGACACCAGCCACGACACCCACTCGAGCACGCATCGGCTGGCTGGATCGACTCGCGCGCATGCTGGTCGAGCTCGAGCCAACGGAGCGGTGTGTGCTGGAGGGGCTCTACGTACACGCCAGTCCCACGCCCGAAGTGGCCGAGCGCCTAGGGCTGACCGCGACGGAGCTGGATGAGGCACGCCGCCGCGGGCTGCGCGCGCTCCGGTCGCGCCTGGCCATGACCGAATCCTGAAGCGCGTGGGACGTCATGCCTCCCCGAGCGCGGAGCTGCACCCCGTGGAGACCGGCGGCTCGTCGTGCCCTCTCCATCTGAGCTCAGGCCAGCGCGCGGGCGGCCGATGAAGGGAGGATGCAGCGGCCCTTTACGCGTGAACGCCGGTTTCCACGCTTCCCTCGAGAGTGCGACGTCCTGTACTCGGTGCCAAGTCAAACGGGAGTCGCGCATCTGTGCGACATCTCACACGGCGGGCTCGGAATTCAGGGCCTGTCTCGGCCGATTCCAGAGGGAACCTGCCTACCTGTAACCGTTGCAGTCGGCTTCAATCGGGTAGGCCCGTTCGCCGCGCGCGTCGTCTGGAGTCGGGGCAGTCGCGCCGGTCTCGAGATCGACTCGGACGACCCAGAGGTGGAGCGCCGGATCAGCCAGGCCTTGCGCTACCTCGAACCCATCTGACCCTCTCAAATCGTCAGCATTCCCAACCGCTCGGGCACAGTCGCTATGCTACGCGCATGCAAGAACTACCCAAGCACCTCGACATCGATGTAGCGGGCGGATCCCTACCGGTGGTCGTTCTGGGGCACGAGCCCACGGACAGACTCCCAGGCTTGATCGTCGTCCCTTCGATCTTCGGTCCCGCCCGCGATCTGATCGAACGACTCTCACCGTTCGCAGACCGAGCGTTGATCGTCGTCCCCGACCCGTTCTGGCGGCTCGGCGGGGGCACGATCCCGTACAGCGACCACCAGACCGCACTCGCGCGACTCCAGGGCTTCGATCTCGCAACCTGCACGGAGGATCTGCGCACAGCACTCGAGTGGACTCGGGCCCGTTGCAATGGGCGGGTTCACGGGCTGGGAATCTGCTTCGGTGGTCCCTTCATGCTGCGCTTCGCCGCCGAGGGCGCCCTAGCCGGCGTGGTTACCTGGCATGGGAGCCGCATGGAGAACTTCCTAGCCAGCGCATCCCAGATCGCGTGTCCGTTGCGCTTGCATTTCGGAAGCGACGATCCGATCAGTCCACCGGCCGCGATCGAGGCGATCCAAGCTGCCTTCAGGAACCATCCAGATGCCTCGATCGTCGTTCACCCCGGTGCGCTCCACGGCTTCAGTCACGATGGGCCGTCGTACGATGAGCGCGCCTGTCGCGCCGGACTCGATGCGCTCGAAGAGCTGCTGAGCTCACCGGCTTGACACGCGGCCATACGCACTGCGCTCGACGCGCACCTCGACGAATGTTCTAATCCAAGGGTGGCAACCTATCCGCGAGCGCGTTCTCCCCTCACACCCGTTCTCCGCGCTGTCGCGCTGATGCTCTGCGCAGCAGGCGTGCTGCTCGGAGTTCGCGTGCACGCCACACCGTCTGCCCTTCGCACTGCGCTCTTGGAGCTCGACGGTGGAAAGGTCGAGCTCGATTTCGATGCCGACGAGTTCCAGCTACCGGCAGAGGATTTGATCGACTGGGTCCGCACTTCGGCACGCGCGGTCGAGACGTTCTACGCTGGCTTCCCGGTCGATCATGTGCGCGTCACACTCATTCCTCGGCGAGGCAAGGGAGTGATCACCGGCCGAACCGAAGCCTGGGACGGGGCACGCGTGCGCGTGCAGGTCGGCACTCTCACCGATCGCGCAGATCTCGAGCGCGACTGGATCATGGTCCACGAACTCGTCCACCTCGCGTTTCCTTCCGTTCCCAGCAGACACCACTGGATCGAGGAAGGACTTGCGACGTATGTAGAGCCTCTCGCTCGCCTCGAGATCGGCGAGGTGCCTCCCGAAACCGTTTGGCACGATCTCCTCGACGGACTGCCGAAGGGGCTTCCGCAGGCGGGGGACCGAGGCCTCGATTTCACGCCCACGTGGGGGCGGACCTACTGGGGTGGCGCGTTGTTCTGCTTCCTGGCGGATCTCGAGATCCGGAAGCGCACCGAGAACCAACGCGGCTTGCGCGATGCACTGCGCGGGATTCGAGCGGCGGGGGGCAGCATGAAGGTGCGCTGGCCGCTCGAGAAGGCCCTGCGCATCGGCGACGAAGCAACCGGAGTCCCGGTGCTCATGGAGCTCTACGAGAAGATGCGCGCGAGCCCTGCCCCGGTAGACCTCGATGCACTCTGGTCGGAGCTCGGCGTCGAGCGTCGTGACGGACATCTCGTGCTGAAGCCAGATGCGCCGAGCAGCGCGACCCGACGCGCGATCGCACCCGAGCCAGAGACGGCTCGAGAACCGACGTCCTCCGGCGACATTCCACGGAAGTTCGATCGCTGAAGTGGGCGATCGGCCCCGACGCCTGAGCTGGCACCATCCGATCGATCCCGCAGACCGCCTGCGTCAGGCGAGCGCGTACGCCGAACGAAACGCAGTCGGCAGCGATCGCTACGGCGAGGGAGGCTTTCTCGCGGGCTTCGAGGCGAAGATCGCGCGCGAGCTCGGGATGGAAGCCGGGCTCTTCCTAGCGACCGGAGGACTCGCACAGCTGATCGCGGCTCGGGTCTGGTGCGAGAGTCGCGGGCGCTCGAACCTGGCGCTACATCCACGCAGTCACATCGCTCTGCGTGAGGGTCGTGGCTTCGAACGCGTCAATCGCCTGAGCCCGCTCTGGCTTGGAGACGAGTCGCGGCCCTTGACTCTGGAACAAATCGCCGACTGTGACGCTGGCTGCCTCCTGTACGAGCTTCCGCTGCGCTCACTCGGAGGAGCACTTCCCAGCTGGGAGGAGTGGCGGGCTATTCAAGAGTGGGCGCAGGCGAGCGCGACCCCGTTGCACCTGGATGGCGCACGCATCTGGGAGGCGGCCGCCGCGTACAGGAGGGAGGTCGCCGAGTTGTGCCAGGGAACCAGCTCGGTATACGTGTCGTTCTACAAGGGTATAGGCAGTACAACGGGCGCACTGCTGGCAGGCTCCCGCGAGTTCATCGCGGCCGCGCGCGAATGGCAGCCTCGCTTCGGAGCGCGCATCGTCGAAGCCTATCCCCTCGCCGTACCGGCAGCCCAGTGCTACGAGCAGCGGAGACACCTCTTCGCGTCGTATCATGCGCGAGCCATCCGCTTGGCCGAAGTCCTCGGCAAGCTAGGAGAGATCCGGCTGTTCCCCGACCCTCCGCATACGAACATGTTCCATGTCTACTTTCAGGTGGCTCCGGAGCGGATGTCCATAGCCCGCGATCGAGTAGCGGAGAGCACCGGAATCTGGCTGTTCGATTTCTTCGCTCCCGGTCTGGATCTGGGTACCTGCTATGGCGAAGTCGTGATCGGTGACGCCAGCAGCGACCTCTCCGATCAGGAGATCGAAGATTCTTTTCTTGATCTGATCCGATACACGACGTGAGCGCGCGCTGTGGATGCTGCTTCCGCATCCAGCCGGTTGCCGGTAAGATGGAACGCCGTACCCACGACTGCCGTACTCACGACTGGGTACGGACCGTGCACACCGCCAGCAGTAGGACGCAACATGCCCAGCGAGCGCCGCGACGGCGATGCCCAACCCGGCATCGCCTGGGGGCCCTTCACCCTCCGAATTCCCTTCGTTCATACCGGCTTCGAAGCACCGGAGTTCCTTCAGGGCGTGCTCGTGTCCGCGGCCACCGGATTGGCTCTCGTGCCCCTCATGACGGCACAGTTCGGGCTCGGCTTCGAAGAAGCGGTCCTGATGTCGATCATCTCCGGCTTCCTGGTTGCAAGCGGCCCCATCATCTTCGGAGAGCCCTTCGCACCCGGATGGATCACCCCCGCCCTGCCCCTGGTCCTGAACTTCGTTCTCTCGGAGCAGTTCCCCACTCCGACCGCGAAGTTCCAGATGATGACGGCCCTCGCGCTCAGTCTCGCGGCCATCCTGATCGTGATGGGTGTGACAGGGCTGGGAAAACGCCTGATCGACGCCCTTCCCCCAGCACTCACTGGCGCGCTGATCATGGGGGCGGCGATCGCAGCCATCAAGCGCGTGCTGGTCGACGATGCTCCGGACAATCTGCTGAAGCTTCCCGTATCGATCGGACTCGCGATCACGCTCTGCCTGGTGCTCGCATTCTCCGTCCCCATGCAGCGCTGGCGGCAACAGATTCCCTGGCTCAACTACGTGGCCTCTCTCGGACTTCTACCCGGATTCCTCGTGGCGGGCATCATTGGCGCCCTGATCGGAGAGCTATCGTGGATCGATCCCGCGACAGGTCAGAGCACGATCCGCTGGGAGATCATGAGCCTCCCGCTAGAGTCACTCTCTGCACAGGTTTCGCCCTTTCGCATTGGGTTTCCTAGCCTGAGCATGTTCATCGAGGCGCTCCCGCTCGCCTTCATCGCGTACGTGATCCTGTTCGGGGACATCGTCACCGGGATCGAGGTACTCCGCAGCGCCGCACGCAGCCGCCCCGACGAGCGGATCGACTTCGACGCGACGCGCAGCCACCTGAGCGTGGGAATTCGCAACTTCTTCATGGGCTTGACCGCACCCTTCTTCCCTACGCAGGGAGCGCTATGGACCGGAGTGCACGTGATCATCGTCAATCGTTGGTCTCTCGGACGCGATCAGATGAATTCGCTGCACTCCGGCATTGCGTCCTACTACACGTTTGGTCCGCCCGTGCTTCTCTTCCTGCTTCCCATCACGACTGGCTTGCAGCCCATGTTTCCCATCGCCCTCGCTCTGACACTGATGCTGACCGGATTCGCTTGTGCCTACGTCGCGATGGACATCCCGACGACTCCCGCAGAACGTGGCGTGGTCATGCTCGGCGGCGCGGCAATCGCTTTCTTCCCCCCACTCCCGG
The DNA here is from genome assembly GCA_003247575.1 of Pseudomonadota bacterium. Taxonomy (GTDB): domain Bacteria; phylum Myxococcota_A; class UBA9160; order SZUA-336; family SZUA-336; genus SZUA-336. The sequence continues at coordinate 68,786 of QJZC01000008.1, read as the reverse complement.
GTCTCGTGACCGCTGCACTGGCTACCTATCTGATCCTGGGCGGGCCCGCGCGCAGCGCGCAGACTGCCGGCGACGCGAGCGGACAGCGTACATCCGGGCCATCCCCCGACGCACTCCCTCACACCGTGTCCGAATCTGGCTAGTCGCCAGAGGCCGCGCGAAATGGCTCCTCCTTCGGACCGCACTACCCTACGAGAGCGGAGGCACTGGCGCGCGCATCGGGCGATGCGACTGTCGGAGGCTATTCTGCTGCGCCATACGCTTGACGGGTGTATATGGACCCAGATAATGAGTGCACGAGAACGCACTCTCGAGGTCCGTCGATCGTCAGCCCGAGGACTCAGGCATGTTAGGATCTCGGCCGTCAGAATGGTCCAGTGGCAGGAGCAGCAGGCAGGAACATGTGGAAGGCGCACGATGGCTACGCGCGCGCAATGCCCGTAGCGCAAGTCCTGCTGTTGGGCATGTGTTGTCTGATCTCGACATCGAGCTGCCGCACGTCACAGTCCGAGGGGGGAGCGTCCGGCGACATCCGATCCGTGCATCGCGACGAGTCGGGATTCTTCAATCCCTGGGAGCGCTTCGACCGAAGCGTATGGATGTACCTTCGTTGGCAGCTCTTCTCGCGCAATGCGTACGACAAGAGCAAGCAGCCCAACGTCCCTCGCGTTCCGAACGACGGCAGTTATCTGAGCGAGCCCGACGGTTCGACATCGATCACCTGGGTGGGCCATGCAACCTTCGTAGTGCAAGATCGCGAGGATGTCTTCCTGACGGACCCGCACTTCGGAAAGCGTGCGCTGCTCCCGGACCGAAAGACGCCCCCCGGACTTCCGCTCGAAGCCATTCCTGAGGATGCTTTCGCGGTTCTCTCACACAACCACTACGACCACTTGGACGAGTTCTCGATCGAAGCTCTCCCCGAGAGCATCGAGTACTACGTACCCGTAGGTCTCGGGGAATGGTTCCGCGATCGAGGCCGCGAGGCCGTGACGGAGCTCGACTGGTGGCAGAGCGCGAAGCGCGGTCGTTTCACGATCACCTGTCTTCCATCGCAGCATTGGTCCCTTCGCATCGGTCAGCCCGCAAACTCGACGCTCTGGTGCTCCTGGCTGGTCGACTCCCAGGACCACCGCTACTACTTCGCAGGCGACACCGGCTACTTCACAGGCTTTGCCGAGTTCGGGCGGATGTGGCCGGACATCGATGTCGCGCTTCTCCCCATCGGTGCGTACGCCCCTCGCTGGATCATGTCCTATCAGCACATGGACCCGGACGAGGCCTACCGAGCCTTCGAAGACTTGCGGGCTCGGTACATGATCGCGTCGCACTGGGGGACCTTCGACCTGACCGACGAACCCTTGGACCATCCGCCGCTCGAACTCGAGCGAGCCGTCTCACGTGCCGACGGCGATGAAAAGCGTATCCGAGTGCTCGCCATCGGAGAGCGCTGGCCCTTACCGAGCGCGACGACGACGGAGCCGGGGCGCATCGAGCAGACGCACACAAGCACTCACGGAGGCAGCGAATGACGCGGTATCCAGAGGCTCTACACACGGCCTTCGCGGGTCTGAGCCTGGCTCTCGTCGGCGGCTTGACGCTCGCGTGCGCGTCACCCGACTACGCAATCTATGCGGCGAACGAACCCCGGCTCGCCCTCGAGGACTTCTTCTCGGGACCTACCACTGCGGTCGGAACACTGAGCGATCGATCCGGAAATGTCATTCGCCGCTTTCGAGCCAAGGGCGACGGCAGTTGGTCGGAGGAAGAGCAGGCGCTGACCGTAGCGGAGACCTGGTACTGGGACGACGGGGAGGTCGAACCCCGCTTATGGCGCTGGGAGAAGCTACCGAACGGGCGCTGGCGCGGATTCGAGGACGACCTGACCTCCCCGGCCACCGGGCAGACTTCGGGGAACATCGCGCACTGGACCTACTCCATGCGCGTGGATACGAATGCGTACGGGCGCGTTCGGATCTCTGCGAACGACGTCATGCATCTCGTGGACTCGGACAGCATCATCAACCTGGTGGACATGTACTTCTTCGGGATCTACGTCGGACAGGTGGTACTCCACATCGAGCGCGGAGACTCTCGCACGATCGAAGCCTGGCCCGCCGACGCGGCGAGCACGTCCACCCAGCCCGCTCCGTGAGTGGCGCGGCCGGGAGCTGAAGCGCCGCTGCAGGCATCCTCCTCACAGCGCCTCCGAGGAGCAGCATTCACCCAGTTTACAATCATCTTGCAGCGCTTCATCCGGAACAGAAGGCTTCCAGTAGCTACCTATCTTCGTGTGCACCTCTTGCTGGAAGTGACGCGCCAGCTTCCGGAATCCGATCGTGTACCGTCATGTGTGGAAGCCGCAGCCATGGGGCCAGAATTCTCCGTGGCCGCGGAATTTCGACCCGAGTCCACGGCTCTTGGGGTTTAATGACACGCAGCTCCGCTAGACGACTCGGTCGCTTCAAGGAGCGACCTTCACCGCTTCGGCCAGGGTGCAAACAAGGATGGACTCCGCCTATCGCTTTGATGTGTATGTGCTCGACCCGGTCCGACGCGAGCTGCGCCGCGGGAGCGAGCTCCTGCCGCTGCCCCAACGGAGCTTCGACCTGCTGCGTTATCTGCTCGAGAATGCGAGCCGGGTAGTCCAGAAGCAGGAGCTGCTTGAGGTTCTCTGGCCGGGCGAAAACATCTCCCCTTCCGCCCTGCCTGTAGCCGCATGGCACATCCGAGAAGCCTTCGGAGAAGGGGGCTCCGGCGAGATCCTGAAGACCGTCCGAGGACGGGGATACCGCATCGCATGCCCAGTCGAGCGCCAGATCCCCGACCTGCAGCCCAGCACGCCGCACGCCGCGCGCCCCGGCTTCGTCGGACGCGCATCCGTCATGGCGGAGCTCGATCAGCACTTTCGCGAAGCCTTGAAGGGAGACGGAAGTGCGATTCTGCTCAGTGGTGAGGCAGGAATCGGTAAGACTCGTGTACTGGACGAGTTCACCCGAGCTGCCCGCACGTGCGACGCGATCGTGCTGCAGGTGCGCTGTCCCGACGACCCCGGCGCACCCCCTTTCTGGCCGATCTCCTGCTTGATGAGCGAGGTGGACGCGATCCTGAGCTCCGCCAGTTTCGCCGACCGCGCAGGCCAACGACGCTTCGAGCAGGTCCAGCGCCGACTCGCCGAGCTGTTCCGCGGAGATGGCGCCGAGGCGCTCGAGCAGGAGCCAGGTCGCCTGCGCGTCGCGCGCACCGCCATGCAGTGGCTGACGTCGCTGAGCGCGATTGCACCGGTGGCGCTGGTGATCGACGACCTGCACTGCGCGGACGCCGGGAGTATTCAGGTCTTCGAGGAGTTCCTGAGGGAGCTCGAGGTACTCCCGGTCTTCGCACTCCTCGGAGCGCGAAGCCTCCCGCGCCGCCGCGAAGGAGGGCAGAGCCACCCACTCCACGCACTCCTCGATCTACGCTCGGTGCGCAAGATTGCACTCACCGGCCTGGATCGCAGCGCGATCGCTGCCTTCCTACGGGTCGAGACGGGTCAGCCCGCGCGCGAGGGTTGGGCAGACGCGCTATTCGAGCGCACGCGCGGAAACCCCTTCTTCCTCCGGGAAACCGTTCGCCTGCTGATCGCCAAGCAGGAGGGCGAGGAACCGGTGAATCCAACGGCTCTCGGCCTCCCGCTCGGAGTTCGAGAGGCCGTGCGGCGGCGCATGATGGGGCTGTCCGATGCCTGCTCCCAGTTGCTCGACTGGGCCAGCGTCATCGGCAACGAATTCTCGATCCAGGTGCTCGCTCAAGTGCTCGCGCAGCCTCCGGACGAGCTTCGACTGCGACTCCTCGAAGCCCAGGATGCCGAGATCGTCGCTCCGGTGGGCGGAAAGACGGCATCGGGCCTCGAGACCTTCTGCTTCGTCCACAGCTTGATCCGCGAGACCCTCTACGAGGAGCTCAGCGGTCCAGAGCGGGTGTTGCGGCATCAGAAAGTCGCCGAAGCCCTGGATGTCTCCTTCGGCATGGATCGAGATCACATCTTCGAACTCGCCTGGCACTTCTTCGAGGCCGCACCTGGCGGCGAGATCGACCGGGCCGTGCGGACCTGTTTGCGCGCGGCCCGGCACTCGCGTCGTCGCTACGCGTACGAGTCCGAAGTCAAACAGCTCGAGCGAGCGCTGCGCGCAGAGGAGCTGCGCTTGCCGCGAGACGATACCCGCTACTGCTCACTGGTCATGGCACGTGCGAGTGCGCTCTGGCGAGCGGGTTACTACGCGCGCGCGGAGGAGGCCTTTCAGCATGCGGCCGGCGTGGCGCGGGCCCTGCAACGCCCCGACTTGCTCGGGTACACCGTCCTGGGGATGGTCGGCTGGCCACGCTTCAACCGGCTCAGGAGCCGAACGGCGGTCACGGACTCGGATGCGGCGCGCATCTCTAGACTCGCGCGCGAGGCCCTGCGCGGCATCGGCGCAAGCAATCCCGCGCTTCGCTCCAGGCTGCTCGGTGTGCTGGTTCGCACCAACCGCGGCACGGTCGAAGAGGCGCAACGCCGAGAGTGGGCCTCCGAAGCGGTCGAACTCGCGCGGGCCAGTGGCGATCGTCGCGCCCTCTTCCACAGCCTGATGGCGCGCATGGCCGCGCTTGCAGGTCCGCGTCACGTACGAGCAGCCCTGGCCCTCGCATCCGAGGCCACCGAGCTCGCCGTGTCTCTCGGTGCCTCTCCGCGCATCTTTGCTGCCTACGAGATGCGTATTCCGCTCTTGCTTTCGGTGGGAGACGTCTCCGCCGTCGATCACGACATCGAAGCGGCGTCCGAGATCGCCCGCCATCATCGCGTGCCCGCCTATGGCTACTCCGTCACGCGCTTCCAGCTGGCGCGCGCGCTCGGCGACGGAGACCTACCTCGGGCGCACGAGCTCCTCCAGAAGTCGCGATTGCTGGGAGAGAAGGCCGAGGACAGACGCATCGGCTGGTCCTCGCGTGCCATCGAGTTCTGGATCCACGCAGTCCAAGGACAGGCGCAAGAGCTTTCGAAAGCCCTGGATTGGGGGAGCATGGTGCGAGAGGCGCGCAGCGGCGACACCGCCACTGCCGCCTACTTCTGCATGCTCTCCGGTGACACAGATCACTGTTCGGAGTACTTCGAGTCTCTGGCGAGAGAGGACTTCGCGCCGCTGGCGAACGAGCCCAGCTGGCTCTGGTATATCGCAACCTGTGCAGATGTCTGTGCGTACTTGAAAGATCGCGCGAGAGCGGAGACATTGCTCGATCTGCTACGCCCCTTCAGGGATCTCAACGTGGTCAACCAGCTCTACTGCTACTTCGGCTCGGCCGCCTTCCCGATGGCGCGGCTTTGTCATCTGCTCGGCAGGCGCGAAGCGGCCATCGAGCTCTTCGAGCAAGCGCTGCACTTCAATACCCAGCTAGGCGCAGCTCCAGCGGTCCTCTCGACCAAGCGCGCCTATGCTAGGATGCTCGCAGAGGGCGATGAACAGCAGTGCGCGCGTGCGCGCAAGCTCGACCAATCGGCCCGCGCGTCCGCGCTCGCTCTGGGGATCAACCTGGGGCGGAACGTAGACGTCGCCGGCTCCTGAGCTCGCAGGTTCCTGAGCGGTCGCAAGCTCCGGATCCAATCGTTCTGGAAGCCTAGGGAATCCAAACCTAAGAGCGATTTCAGCGCACGTCTGGCCGGATCTGGGGTCAGATAGCGATTGACGACTAGTCACAAGGGCGGCAGAGACCACGCAATTTGAGGGGGCTGCCAGCCCTAGGAGGTTTGCATCAGATGCGATTGAGGCGGTTCTCAACACTCTTTTCTATGGCGCTCTTGGCTGGTGTCGCCTGTGACGCTCCGCAGCCGTTTAGGTCGACTCCGGACGTCAACCAAGGCTTCATCAACTTCGAGACCATCCCGACGCGAGCGGTCGCGATGTCTTCGGACGGTTCGCGCCTGTTCGTGAACAACGTTCCGGACGGACGGCTCGAGATCTTCGACGTCACCCCTGGAGGCATCACGCCCGCGGGTAGCGTCCAGGTCGGTCTCGATCCGATCTCCCTGGCGGTGCGCAACGACAACGAAGTCTGGGTGGTCAACCACCTCTCGGACAGCGTCAGCATCGTCGACGTCGGATCGACGCCGGCGCGGGTCACGCAGACCCTGCTCGTCGGCGACGAGCCGCGCGACATCGTCTTCGCGAACGGCCGCGCATTCATCACGGCGGCGCGTCGCGGTCAGAATCATCCGACGAACACCGTCGAGCTGACCCAGGTCGAGGGTGAGCCCCGAGCCGACGTGTGGGTCTTCAATGCGGCGAATCCGGGAACGGATCTGGGCGGTACCCCGCTCACGATTCTTCCGCTATTTTCGGACAAGCCGGGCTCGCTGGCAGCCTCGCCCGATGGCAGCCGCGTGCTGGTCTCGATCTTCACCTCGGGCAACGGCACCACCGTCATCAGCGACGCCGCCGTTTGTAGTGGACCTGGACCTGCCGGCTCCGCGCAGACCTCCCGCCAGAACGACGGGCCCTGCACCCTGGAGAACGGTGGACGCGGACCGGGCGGCGTTCCCGGCCCGAACGTGAACCAGGCCGACGGAACTCCGAATCCGCGCACCGGCATCATCGCCACCAACAACCCCAGGACCGGGGCTTGGCTCGATGGTGCGGGCCGCGACTTCCGTGACGCAGTGCCGTTCACGTTCCCGGACAACGACGTGTTCGAGATCGCCAATGGTAACGGGACCCCGCGCGTCGTCCGCGCCTTCCAGGGCCTGAGCACGCTCAACTTCAACATCGTGTTCCACCCGAATGGCCAGGCCTTCATGTCGACGATCGATGCGATCAACCAGAATCGCTTCGTCTCGCTGCCCGGCATGGGCCTCGGCCCGAATCCGAGTGGCCCCGGCCCGGTACAGGCCGACCCGGTCAGCGGTCGGACCCTGCGAGGTCACCTCTACGAGTCGCGCGTCGCGATCCTCAACCCCGATGGCTCGGCCGTCACTCGGCACCTGAACAAGCACATCGACTACGAGGCGTTCCCCGTACCCGCGGGTACCAAGGAGCGCAGCATCGCGCAGCCCCAGTCGCTCATTCTCTCAGCCGATGGTGACACGATCATCTTCGCGGGTCTGGGCTCGAACAAGCTGGTGACCTACGACCGCCAGGAGATCTTGAACGACTCGTTCGTTCCGAATGCTGCCAACAACATTCCCCTCTCTGGGAATGGCGGTCCGGCTGACCTGGTCCTCGACCCGAACGACTCGAATCGCGTGTTCGTGTACAAGCGCTTCGACAACTCGGTCGCGATCGTAGACCTCGCAGCCAAGACCGAGGTTGCAGACGTTCCGCTGTTCAACCCGGAGCCCCGCATCGTCAGCGCAGGACGCAAGTTCTTCTACGACGCGACCACGGGCTCGGACAACGGCGAAGCAAACTGCAGCGTCTGCCATCCATCGGCCGACAAGGACGACCTGGCTTGGAACCTCGGCACGCCGTTCCTCGGCATGTCCCAGAATCCGAACCAGTTCGTTTCGGGCATCGCCCTCGGACTGGGCGGGGACAATCAGCCCACCGTCCAGTTCAACCCGCTCAAGGGGCCAATGACGGTGCTCACGCTCCGCGGCATCAAGGACTCCGGTCCGCTGTTCTGGCGCGGTGACGCCACCACGCCGGGCGATGTCCTGAACGTGCGCGCGAACTTCACGAACAACTTCAACCTGGTGTTCGACGCGCTGAATGGCAAGACCGGTGCTCTGTCGGACTCCGACTTCGCCATGCTGACCGACTGGATCCTGACCCTGGTTCCGCCGCCCAACCCGCATCGGCCGCTCGACAACTCGTTGACGGGTGATCAGAACCTGGGTCGCGGCATCTTCACCAATTCCGGAGCGGGCGCTTCGGGCAACACGGACGTCATCTTCGTCTGCAACACCTGTCACGCCCTCGACCGCAGTCGTGGTCAGTTCGGTGCAGGTGGCCAGATGTCCACCGAGGGTGAGACGCAGTTCTTCAAGGTGACCCAGCTGCGTACGACCTACGACAAGGTCGGCATGTTCGGCCACACCTTCGGCGACAACGGCGATCCGCGCACTCTCGGCGGGCCGCGAGTCGACGTTGGGGATCAGGTCCGCGCCACGGGCACTCTGCACGATGGCTCGGCCGCCGGTGCCGAAGAGTTCCTGACCGCTGGCGTCTTCCAGCTGACGGCTCCGGAGCTCAAGCAGGTCGTGGACTTCGTCTACGGCATGGAGAGCAACGTCGCCCCGATCGTTGGCCAGCAGGTCACCCTCGGACCGAACAGCGACAACGCCACCCTCGCTCGCGTCGCTCTCCTGGAGCAGCGTGCGGGCGCCGCCTTCACCATGACTGGACCGCTCGAGACCACCGAGTGCGACCTGGTCGCGAAGGGCGTCGTCGATGGCGACCAGAAGGGGTTCCTGTTCCAGCCCGGAGCAGGGAACTACCGCACCGATGAAGGCGGCACCATCTCGGCCGCTGCCCTGCGTCAGCAGGCTCAGCAGCCGGGTCAGGAAGTCACCTTCACCTGCATCTATCCCGGCGGCGGCGTGCGCGTCGGTCTCGACCGAGACCAGAACGGCACCCTCGACGGCGGTGCGGCCAACCCCGGTGGTGGTGGCAACAACAACGGCGGCGGGAACAACAACAACGGTGGTGGCACCGGCAACCCGCTGCTCGACTTCCTGAACGCTCTCTTCGGAGGCCTCTTCGGTTAGTCCAGCCTAAACAGCTGCGTCGGCCTAGCGGCCGACGCAGCTGTGCACCAGCCGGATCGTCGGCGGTGTGCATTCCCGAGCGGCGGGCTCCGCAGATCGCAAGGTCTGCGGATGACCCGCCGCTCTTCTTTGGGAAGGTCGAAAACTCCACCGGCCGGATCTCGGCCGCACGCATGGGGCTCACGCCCCGGCCCACCGCAGACTGCCCCCTCTTCGCCACAGCCTTGGGTCCCACAAGGGCCCCAGACGTATGGGAACAGCACCGAGCAAGCCGAGCTCTCCACGAAGCAGCCGCCCTCCAGGCCCACCCCGAACGACCGAGGCTCTGGAATCGCGGCCGCCGGGCCGTTCGAGTCCGCGACTAGGCCCGGCAGCCGCGATTTCAGAGCCCCTGCAGAGGCCTGGTGAAACGTCCAGTCAGATCCAGAGACAGGTCTGAGTGCAGGATTCGCTCAGACATCTGGGCGCGAGTCCAACGAGATCCATCGGATCCGGAGGGTCATCTCACGGGAACAGACGATCCATCCTGGCGTACCACCACGGCTGCTAGTAGGCTTGCTGGCTAAAATCGGCGCGGCCACAACCGCCCGACGCATGCTGCCACTGAGCCTCAACTGTTCCTTGTTTAACATTTCTGACAACCTCTACTTGATAGGGAGCCCCTCTATGTGCGCCGATCCGCGCCCGATGGCTACCGTGCTCGCACTGTCGCTACTCATCCTCGCGCAGGTCGCGAGCGGCAGCGAACGACCGATCCCGAGCGGAAGGTCCACCACGCTTGCGCACGTCGCTCGCGAGCCGATCGCTACGCGTGCCCTGCTCGTCACCTCGCCCGCCCACTCGACGAGCTCTCGAGAGGTTCAGCTTCCAACTCCAGAGCGTGTCACCCAGAGCACGGAAACCTCGGGGCGCCGGGGACCCGAGCGAGTAGACAATCCCTATGCTGGGGCCCGCGGCTACGTGAATCCGGAGTGGCAGGCGAAGGCCGCCGCCGAACCCGGAGGAGCGCGCATTGCAAACACTCCGACTGCAGTCTGGCTCGACCGCATTGCGGCCATCGAGGGCACTGCCAACAGCACCTCCAATGGTCCCATGGGAGTGCGCGATCACCTGGATGCGGCGCTCGAGCAGGGTGCCGGGTACATCCAGTTCGTCATCTATAACCTTCCCGGTCGCGACTGCGCCGCACTCGCGTCGAATGGGGAGCTCGGGCCCGATGATCTGCCGCGCTACCGATCCGAGTACATCGATCCGATCGTCGCGATCATGTCCGATCGGAAGTACCGCCCGCTCCGAATCATCAACATCATCGAGATCGACTCCCTCCCCAACCTCATTACGAACCTGAATGTCGCCAACTGCTCCCAGATGCAGGCGAACGGCGGTTACGTCGAAGGGGTCAGCTACGCGCTGAAGCGGCTCGGATCGCTACCCAACACCTACAACTACGTCGATGCAGGACATCACGGATGGTTGGGCTGGACGAGCAACTTCGACCCGGCCGCTCAGCTCTTCGCCGCGGTGGGCCAGTCTGCCGGCATGGGAACGATCCAGGGCTTCATCACCAACACGGCAAACTACTCCGCTCTGTCCGAGCCATTCATGAACGCAGGCGAATCCGTCGGCGGCGCATCCATCCGACAATCCAAGTGGGTTGATTGGAACGACTACGTAGACGAGCTCAGCTTCGCACAGGCCTTTCGCACGAAGCTCGTCTCGCTCGGGTTCGACGAACGGATCGGCATGCTGATCGACACTTCGCGCAATGGCTGGGGAGGGCCCGGGCGTCCGACCGCGCGAAGCGCTGCCACCGATCTGAATTCCTTCGTCGAGCAGTCACGAATCGATCGGCGTATCCACGTGGGCAACTGGTGCAATCAATCCGGCGCCGGACTCGGGGAGCGCCCGCGAGCGAACCCAGCGCCCGGGATCGATGCCTATGTCTGGGTCAAACCACCGGGGGAATCCGACGGCTCGAGCCAGCAGATCCCGAACGACGAGGGAAAGGGATTCGACCGAATGTGCGACCCGAGCTACGGTGGTAATGAGCGCAACGGCAACAGCCAGACAGGGGCGCTCGCGAACACACCGATCTCGGGCGCTTGGTCGTCCGAGCAGTTCCGCGAGCTGATGCGCAACGCGCATCCCCCGCTCTGACTCTCGGCGTGGGACATTCCGACGTGGGCCCGATGGTTCCAGAGCTACTCGATCCAGAAGTAAGGGTTGTGCGCAACCTCCCATAGAAATCCGTCGGGATCGAGGAAGTAGCCCGACCATCCTCCCCAGTCGGCGCGCTGGGCGGGCTTGACGAGTGTACCTCCGCTCTCCACGGCGCGATCGATCAGGGGTTGCACCTCCTCCTCTGTGCGAACGTTGTGGGCGATGCTGAATCCGCCCCATCCCTCACCGGTGTTGGCGAGCTGCGCGTCCTCCGCCAGGCTCTTGCGAGCGTAGAGAGAGAGCCAGGTGCCGCGGGTCTCGAAGAACGCAATCGAGGGCGGGCTCTCTCGCTGTGGCAATCCCAGGCCCTCGCGGTAGAAGCGAATCGCTCGATCCAGATCCGCAACTCCAAGGGTGATCAGGCTCAGTCGAGGCTCCATCTTGGTCATAGGTCTCCCAGTGTGGTGCACGAGGCGCATCTCACGCCGACGAGCGTGAGCTTCGCTCGCGGGCCTCTCGCGGGGCTTGAAAGAAATCGACAGGGTGAGATGCTAACCGGGTGATCCCGGTCCGCAGGTCCCCACCTTTGCACTGGCCTTCCCTCCAAGCGAGTCGCTCGGACGCCGAGGCTCGCGCGAGCTACTGGGAGGCCGCCGCCCCGCCCACCTTGCTTGGGGTGGTGCAGAGCGTGGCGTTCTCCTGCGATCCAATCGGCCCCGCTCGTGATTCTGCCGAGGTCACCGTACTTCCCGACCCGCGCGGCGCAGACCTGATCGTGTCGATCGATCTCGAGAGCGGCCATTGCCAAGCGGAAGTCTTCGGCTTCAAGACGCGGCCGATCCAAGCCGGTGGAGGGCCTCCGAAGCTGCAGATGGCCTTCAATTTCCGACCGGGCCGGCTCCGGCGTCTGTTCGGGCTCGACGCCTCGGAACTCGCGAACTCTGCTCTCCCGTTGCACGCTCTGATCGGGCGACCCGAGTCTGTGTACGAGCAGCTGGGTGCCGCGGGTTCCCTGCGCAACCTGCAGCGGCAGCTCGCCCAACTGCTCCTCGAACGCGCGGACTGCGATCCACCACCCCATTTCGTCGATCGCGCACTCCTGTCGATCCACCGGGCACAGGGTTCGATCTCGATCGCTCGACTTGCAACGGCACAATTCGTCGGGCTGAAGCGGCTCGAGCGAGCGTTTCGACAGCATGTCGGCTGCACTCCGAAGATGTACGCGCAAGTCGTCCGCTACGATACGGCAAGGCGCGCCCTCGCCCGCGGCGACAAGCCCGCCCAGCTGGCCGCGCGCCTCGGCTACAGCGACCAGCCCCACCTGATTCGCGAGCTACGTCGCTTCGGCACGCTCTGAGAGCTCTTGCACTCAGAGAGGGTCCAACTCCGCTCCCCCGTAGCGCTCGATCAAACTCGCGACCACCTCGTCATCGATCTTCTCGACCAGAATCGGTGGCGCGCGGAAGGCGTGGCCTGGCGGCAGAGCCTCGAGCACACCGCGCGTGAAGGGGTCGGGCCAGCCTCGCCGCGTGGTCCCCAATTCGAGGGTGTCCGCAAGGAGCTTGGCGATCTTCGGGATCACCGGCTCCGAGACGATGGCGATCACTCGCATGAGGTTGATGGCGGTGCGGAGCGCGAGGGCAGCCGCGTCGCGGTCGGTCTTGATGGTTGCCCAAGGCGCTGCGCGATCCATATACGCGTTGCCGAGGGTCCAGATCGAGCGAAGATCCGCTAGCGCACGCCGAAACTGGAGCTGCTCCAGGCAGTGCGTGTAGCTCGCCAGTGAACGCTCGAGGTCGGCAGCGAGCTCGTCTTCCAACTTCCCGGGCGCGCCTCCCTCGGGTACCCGTTCGCCGAAGCGGCTCTTCGCAAAGCGAAGACAGCGATTGACGAAGTTCCCGAGTACGTCCGCGAGATCTTTGTTGATCGCCTGGGCGAACGCAGCCCAGGTAAAGCTGGCGTCATCACTCTCGGGTGCATTCGCGAGCAGCCAGTAGCGATAGTAGTCTGCTGGGAACTCGTCGAGAGCCGCGTCCATGAAGATGCCACGCTTCTCGCTGGTCGAGAACTTTCCACCATAGTACGTAAGCCAGTTGAACCCCTTGATGTAGTCCGCCAGCTTCCACTCCTCGCCGGACCCCAGGATCGTGCAGGGAAAGCTCACAGTGTGGAAGGGCACGTTGTCCTTTGCCAGAAACTGCACGTACCGAACACCCTCTCCAGCTTGCCACCATCGCTTCCAGTCTCGCGACTGGGGAGCTCGATCCGCCCACTCTCGTGTCGCCGCGATGTACGAGATGGGTGCGTCGAACCACACGTAGAAGACCTTTCCCTCGAATCCCTCGCGATCGACCGGCACCCCCCAGCGCAGATCGCGCGTGATACACCGATCGAGGAGCCCCTCGTCCAACCATTTGTACGCGATCGACCGCACCAGCACCGGCCACTCCGGGTGGTCGTCGATCCATGCGCGCAGTCGTTCCGCGAAGGCAGATTGCCTCAGGAACAGATGGCGGGATTCGCGCTCCTCTAGGTCGCAACTCCCAGAAAGTGCCGAGCGGGGAGCGATCAGGTCCAGAGGGTCGAGCACCCGCGTACAGCTCTCGCATTGGTCCCCACGCGCACGCTCATAGCCGCAGTGGGGACACGTGCCCACGATGTATCGATCGGGCAGGTAGCGCTGGTCAGCATTGGAATAGACTTGCCGCACGATACGTTCTTCTATGAATCCCGACTCACTCAGCTTTCGACAGAAGTGCTGGGTGAGAGCAGCGTTCTGTGGCGACGAGCTCCGCCCGAAGTGATCGAAGGACAGATGGAATCGCTCGTAGATCGATGCCTGCAGATCGTGCTGCTGACTGCAGTAGTCCGCGACGTCGAGCCCAGCCTCGAGCGCTGCCAGCTCGGCGGGGGTTCCGTGCTCGTCGGTCGCGCAGATATAGAGCACGTCCTGCCCCCGCAAGCGCAGAAATCGTGCATAGACGTCTGCCGGAAGCATCGAACCAATCAGATTTCCGAGATGTTTCACTCCATTGATGTAGGGCAGCGCACTCGTGATCAGCACCCGTTGCATCACTCTCCCCCCCCTCGATTGCTTCCGGTCTGCGATCGCTTCCCTTCGCATGCGCGCCCACGCCTCAGACCCCTTCGGGCGGAGTCACCTCGTAGGCGGCGATCGCCCGTCGCAGCCAGTCCGGCACCCGCACGGGCGCCTGCGTCTCTAGATTGCCGATCACGTAGATCAGCTCGCCACTCAGAAGATGGTCGGTTCCCCGGTGGATCTCGAGCGCAAAGGACAGACTCGTCCGCCCGATGCGCACGACACGAGCGCAGACTTCCAGCTCGTCGTCATAGTGCGCAGAGCGATGGTACTCGAGCGTAGCCTTGACCACGAACGTGTCGATGGAGTGGCGATGGAAGCTCTCTGGGTAGCTCTCGCCGAGTGCGCGCCAGTACTCTGCCGCCGCGACGTCGAAGTAGGTCAAGTAGTGTGCGTTGAAGACGATCCCCTGCGGATCGACCTCGCTCCATCGCACGCGAATTCGGTGACTCAGCTGGAACTCTTTCCTTGGCATGACCGGAGCATACGCGGGCCCGCGCGGGAGCGCGACCAAGCGAAGCCTCAGGCAAGCTGCAACCACGGCGGAACTCGGCCCCATCCAGTGCCAGCCGACCCGAAAGCCGCCGAGCCGCTCCCTCCAGGGAATTCTCCACTGATCGGTGTCTCACGGGGAAGTCACCCGCAAGCTTCGCGCGACTCACCTGAGGCCCTGATGCACCGAGCACGCGAGCGACCCTCCCTCGCGTTGATCGAGTGAACAAAACAACACTGTGTCTCTATTGCGATTCTAATCAGCATTTTAGATACGGCGCAACACCCCCGCCTGGCCAGCCTATATAGTCATAGCATCGATCGAAGGGGTCTCTGACGCGTCTTGGACGCGGAACTCTGGCTACTGGGGATGCCAGGTCGGACCTCGACGGGGCTGTTGGGGAACTGATAGGGGACTGGCGATGCTATTTCGTAACTGTGCTGTATTTACTCTAGTTGCTGCAGGTAGCTCTGCAGCTCCTTGGAGTTTGGCGACTGCGGGAGTCAACGATCCGGATCAGCTGCGCGATGTCGCAGACAATGCGCCAGGAGTGATCGAGCACTGCGATGAAGATGTCGCGGCGCGCGACTTCCTGAAGATCTTCGACTGCGGCGACGAGTTGTTCGAGAGCACTTTCACCGCGGTCGACGGAGTCGGTGCGGATGTAGGCCAAGGCCAACGATTCACCCGCACACCCCGCTTCGACCTGGACGAGTACGCGCGAATCATGCCCAAACGCACCGATGGACCGAGTGCCGGAGGCTGCACCGAGTGCCATCCTGGCGCTCAAATCGGAGGGGGCGGCGATGGTCCAGGCCTGGCGGTCTCCAATATCATCTCGGATGTCGTCGGTGTGCGAGGACTCGCAGATCCGAAGAACTTTCTGAATCGAAACCCGCCGCACCTGTTTGCGCCGGGAGGCATCCAGCTTGCGGCCGAGGAGATGACGAGGGACCTCGTCGCCATCCGAGATAGCGCCGTAGACTCGGCCTGCGCGCAGATGCAGACGGTCACTCAGCCTCTCGCGAGCAAGGGAGTGAGCTTCGGGAGCATCACGGTCACTCCGATGGGTTGCCCAGACCCGATGATCGACACTTCGGGAGTGCAGGGAGTGGACGCCGATCTCGTGGTGAAGGCGTTTGGCTGGAAGGGTACGGTGGCGGCATTGCGTGTCTTCAACGCCGTCGCCTTTCACAACGCACTCGGAATGACTCCGACCGAGCTCGTCGGGCCGGGCGTAGACGGCGACTTCGACGGGGTCGCGGACGAGATCACCGTGCAGGACGTGTCCGCGATGACTGTGTATCTTGCATCACAGCCGAGACCGGTGTCGCTACTCGAGCTCGATGACCTCTTCGACGAGCTGATGCGACTGGGTGTTGCGGGCACCGACGCCATTCAGAGATTCGGCATTCCATCGCTCAGCGACGCAGAACGCGCTCAAATCAACCGTGGAGCGGGCCTGTTCGCGGACATCGGCTGCGCGGACTGCCATCGGCCCACGTTGGAACTCGACCGCACGACGTTCGCCGAGCCGAGCCCGAATCCCGAGTTCCGTGTCGACTTCGGCCGGGATCCGAGCTTCCCGCTGCTCGTAGACCCTGCGGCGCCACTCACCTTCGATATCACGCGCGATCAACCGAACAACGTCATCGATGCCAGCCTGAGCTTCAACTTCGGCAGGATCAGCATCCGCATCGGAAACCGGGTGGTGCGCCGTCTTGGTCCTCTCGAGAGCAGCCCCAATGGCGGCGCGCTCGTGCGCGCTTTCTCCGACCTGAAGCGTCACGAGATGGGACAGGCGCTGGCGGAATCCATTGCCCAACCCGAGCCGCTCGATCCTTCGGTCGTGATTCCTCCGTCGGTCTTCCTCACCGAGCCCCTCTGGGGAGTCGGGAGCAGCGCGCCATACCTACACGATGGGCGCGCGACCACGATCGAGGAGGCCATCCTCGAGCACGGAGGCGAGGCTGCGGATTCGAGGGACAGCTTTCGTGCGCTCGGAACCGCGGATCAGGACGACGTGCTCGCCTTCCTGAACAATCTGGTTCTCTTCTTTCCTGACGGGCAGCCAGCCGCCTCCCCCGAAAACCGGTGATCGGGTCCGGCTCGGGTCCGGTACGGACCCGAGCCACGACTCCACCCGATCCAGCGCTTCGACCGGACGACGACCCGCCTCCGAGGTCGCCGGGTCGAGCACGCACAGGTCTGCGCACCGCGGGCCTTGACTCCGTTCTCCCTGCACACTAGTGGTTTCGTCTGCCGAGCTACGAGGACATCGTAGACTCCTCGTAGCGCTTATCGAGCGGCCTTGGGCAGCGGGGATGAATCGGATGATCGCACTCGAAGTCAGCTCTGGTGCGGGAAAGAGCTTCGGCGGAGTCCCGGGCGCGATTCGCAATCTCGTGGAACATCTGGTTCGGCTCGACCCGACGACGACCTATGCGTTGTGCTCGCGCTTCTCGCGCTGGCGGCGCGGGCAGGTGCTCGACTGCGCAGCACCCAATTCGTGCACCCGTGTGCTCCTCGATCCCTTGAACGGCTGGTTTCTGCGCGACGCCGCGTTACTGCACTCGATGAGCGTGTTCCTCCCGGCGACGCCCCGTATTCCTAAGATCGTCACGATTCACGATCTGAATGCGGTGCGCAACCACCACTGGGTCAGCGAGCACTGGCACACCCACCGAAGCGAACGCATCGAGCTAGCCATTCGGCGAGCGGACCACATCGTCACGTATAGTGATTTTACCGCGCGGGAGCTACGCGAGCAGTACGACCTCGAGCCCAGTCGGGTCCATCCGGTTCCGTTGGGCGTCGACCGAGCCCGCTTTCACCCCATCGCTGACGAACGGCGCGCGGCGCTACGAGCGCGCTTCGGGCGCTACGTTCTCTCGATCGGGCTTCTGACCCCGCGCAAGAACTTCGCTCGACTGATCGAAGCCGTCGCCCGGCTGAGCAACGTCAATCTAGTCTTGATCGGGCGGCCCAGCGACGGCGCGGAAGAGGTGCATGCAGCGATCGGACGCTGCGCCCTGCAAGCACGCGTACACCTACTCGAGAGGATTCCGCTGGATGATCTCAACGACCTGATTGCGGCTGCCGAGGTCTTTGCTGTGCCTAGCCTGTACGAGGGATTCGGGCTGACCGTTCTCGAAGCGATGGCCTGCGAGACGCCCGTCGTCTGCTCGAAGGCCGCTTCCTTGCCGGAAGTCGCGGGGGACGCGGCGTGCATGGTCGATGCGCTCGACGTCGACTCCCTTCGGGCGGGGCTAGAACGCGTGATCGAAGATCGCGAGCTGGCCGACGATCTGCGCGAGCGTGGATCGAAGCGAGCGGAGATCTTGTCGTGGTCTGCTTCGGCGTCACGACTTCGCGATCTGTACCGTTCCGTCGCAGGAGTTTGACCTGCGCGTGACGTCCGCCTGGGCACGCCGCGAGGCGCCGTCCCCCGGATGCATCACAACTAGAAGTCGTCGCTCCGTAGGTCGATCAACAGCAGCCCGGCAACCAGATCCAGAACCTCTAACGGGTCCACTCCCACGTCGATTCCGACCAACACCGCTTGGACACTGATCCCGAACTCCGTGACCGAGTAGTTCGGTGGCGATCCGCCCTCGAGCTCGGCATCTCCTGGGCCCAGTTCGATCCCAGTGTAGGTCTCGAGGCCGACGGGGAGCGGAACCGATACCTCCTGACGCGGCCCAGGGAGGCCGGCATACACCGAGGCGTAGGAGCCGAGCCCGACGTCCAACCCCTCTGTCGCACGCGCGCGCACGGCAACTCCGGGGCCCACGCGCACACGCGCGCGCACGAGATCCAGCACATCGAAGATTCGATTGGGTACATAGAACAGCAGGACGTCGGCCACGCTGCGATCCTCGCGCGCATTCTTCAAAATCTGCGAGTCGCGATCGTCCTCGGCAGACGCGGGCCCTGCGGAGATTCCAGCGAGGAGCGCAACCCCGGCAATCCCCAGCCAGCGGCGAGCCGCCCGACGCGACGCGCGTGACAGACCCTCCGCAGGGTGCGAGTGGGTGGGCAACTCCTTCGGTCGTGAGTCCTGCTGCAGTGTCTCATGCATGGTCGAACCTCCTCTGCGGGTCTCCTGGGGGGTGCCCTGTCCTGTGGGCTGCCCTGGCGGTGTCCCGCGCGGGTGCAGGCTGGCGCCCGCGTAACCCCGTATAGACGAGTAGCGAAGCCCAGATGGGGAGACTGTGACATTTCTCACCTCTTGTGTACGTTCCGGCCGCGCTGCCGCGATGCGCCGCCAGCACCACTCCCTTTGACCCCACCGAGAGGCCCTGCTAGCCTGCGCGGCTTGACTACCCTCGACCCATTGGGCGCCCTCCGACGGACTCACGCGTGCGGAGAAGTGCGCGCCGGCGACATCGGCGAGACGGTCACCGTCTGCGGCTGGGTACGCACTCGGCGCGATCACGGTGGCGTGATCTTCGTGGATCTGCGAGATCGGAGCGGAATCGTCCAAGTCGTCTTCAAGCCCGACACCGCTCCGGAAGCGCACGAGCGAGCCCAGGCCATCCGCAACGAGTGGGTGCTGGTGGCGCGAGGCCGCCTCGAGAGGCGCGAGAACGACGCCGTCAATCCGAATCTCCCGACCGGCGAGGTCGAGGTCCTCGCCGAGGAGCTCAGGATCCTCAACACGGCTACGACTCCGCCGTTCGAGATCGAGGACGAGGTGGTGATCGACGAGGCTGTGCGACTCGAGCACAGGATCCACGACCTGCGACGTCCGGTCATGCAGCGCCGGTTGCGCACACGGCACGATCTCGCACAGTCGCTCCGGGCAGCCTGCTGCGAACGTGGATTGATCGAGATCGAGACACCGGTTCTGGCACGCGCAACGCCCGAGGGTGCGCGCGACTTCCTGGTGCCTAGCCGCGTCCATCCAGGCAGCTTCTACGCGCTGCCACAGTCCCCGCAGATCATGAAGCAGATGCTCATGGTCGCCGGCTTCGATGGATACTTTCAGCTCGCGCGCTGCTTTCGCGACGAGGACCAACGCGCAGACCGACAGCTCGAGTTCACCCAGCTCGATCTGGAGCTGTCGTTCGTAGGTATGGACGATGTGCTCGAGCTACTCGAACACATCACCGTGCGCGCATTCCGCGATGTGCTCGGCGTGGAGCTCGCACGGCCCTTCGACCGCCTCGACTATCGCGAGGCGATGCTTCGCTATGGCTCGGACAAGCCCGAACGACGTATAGAACTCGAGATCGTGGAGCTGTCCGACGTGCTGGCAACGAGCGACTTCAAGGTCTTCTCGGCTGCCCTCGCCTCGGGGGGTGTGGTTCGCGGCCTGCCCATTCCAGAAGCGGACGCGCTCACCCGCGGTGATCTAGACCGACTGGCAGAGACTGCGAAGACCTTCGGTGCCAAGGGTCTCGCCTGGGTGCGCGTCGCGGCCGATGGAAGCTGGCAATCTCCGATCGCAAAGTTCTTGACCGACGACGAGCGCAGCAATATCAGCGAGCGAGCCGGCCTGCAACCCGGCCACGTGATCTTGTTCGGAGCCGATCGCGAGAAGGTCGTGTGCGAGGTGCTGGGACGCTTGCGACTCGAGCTCGGAGCCCGGCTGGACCGCTACGATGGCCGTCCCTGGGACACACATTTCGTCGTAGGGTTCCCGCTCTTCGAGCAGACTGACGACGGCAAGCTGACCTATATGCACATGCCGTTCGTGGCTCCGCTCGAAAACGAGATCGACAAGCTCGACACGAACCCTGCCGAGGTGATCGCGACCCACTATGATCTGGTGCTCAACGGTGTCGAGCTCGGCTCGGGGAGTCTGCGCAACCACCGCTCCGACCTACAGCTCAGAATCCTGGCCATCATGGGCTACAGCGAGCAAGAGGCGCGAGACCGCTTCGGATTCATGCTCGACGCCCTGGATGCCGGCGCTCCACCACATGGCGGCTTCGCATTCGGCTTCGATCGCTTCGCTCTGATGCTGGCCGGGGGCCAGAGCCTGCGCGACGTGATCGCGTTTCCGAAGACCCAACGCGCGCAGGACTCCTTCACGAGGTCTCCGAGCCGAGTAGACGCGGCACAGCTTCGAGAGCTCGGACTACGCCTGCGAGAATAGAACACTCCCCTCGGCACGAGGGTCAGAGCTTTGGGCTCGCTCGGCAGACTACCTCTGCAGGGGTTGGGCGCGACCTGCCAAACTGACAGTGTTGCGGCGCAATCCCTTCTGTCTCTCGAGTGCGCGGCGCGCACCCGAGCGGATGCGCGGATTCGGATCCTGCGACAGGTATTCGAGTGCCGAGTTCAGGCCGACGATATGCAGCGGGTAGACCGTGCTGGCAACTACAGCCATCCGCAACTCGTCGCTAGGAGAGACTGCCCACTCGCAGACCGTGCAGGTACGGATCTGTTCGGGCAGAATCTCGAGCATCCGGGCAACGTTCGTTCCTGCGTGCACCCCGTCGCGCTGCATCGTGGCCTCGCCATAGGACGCGAGAATTCGATCCAGCGCACTCCCTTCCGGATTCAGCGGAAAGGGGTTCAGCGGAAGTGGCTTCAGCGGGAAGAGGCATGCCTCCGCCGCCGCAGCCTCCCGATCCGAGATCCCCGTCCCACGCCGCAGTTCCTCGCTGGCAGCCTCCTCTTCCAGAGGCTCCAAACTCCAAGAGGCGATCGGGAAGGAACCCACCAAGGCACCAAGGACACTGACGATCCAAGTTCGAAGCTTCATGGGAACCGCTCTCCAGTCCTCTCTCGCAGCACATATAGACGCAGCAACCGTCTCGGAAGTTCAGATCTGCTCGCTCCGCTCCAGGAGCCGGCGCCGCCAGGATCCAGCCAGGGGCAATCCCGAAGCCGATCAGCGGAGCCACCAGCAGCAACGCGGCGCAGCGCTCCCGCGGGATCAGGTCGAGCGGCAGTCTCAAGGTAGCCACACTCGGCAACATGCGTGCGATCGCGCGGACCCAGTTAATGCCAGTCAGGGCAAGACAAAGCGCCAGGAGCGCCGCGCTCGCCGGTCGAGTCGCCAACCAGTCCTCGATCATCAGCTCACCGGCGACGAACCCCAGCGTGCCCGGTAGACCGGCCACCGCCAGACTGAAGGTCAGCGCAAGGACACCCAGCGCTGGCGCGTCCAGCCCGAGATGTCCAATTCTTCGCGTCTCCGAGGAGTGCACTCTGGCTTCCAGCGCCGAGATGACGAGGGCAAGACCGGCCACTCCCAGGATGAGCGCAAACCAGGTCCCAAGGAGTGCCGGCAAGGCGACCTGCGGGGCGTGGAGAACGCTGGCCCCCAGAATCCCCCCCATGATCATTCCGAGGGCTCCGAGCTGACGACGGAGATCGGACTCGAAGCTACCCAGCAGGGCGCCACAGAGGGCACTTCCGAGCGCCCCGAGCTGGAGAGCTCCCACCAGCATGGGCTGCTCCGCCATCGATGCGTTCGCCCCATGTGAAATGAGGTATAGACCGGGCTGACTCACGACGAAGAGGCAGAACAGCCCGAGATCCGCACGAGCGGCCAGATAGAGCATCCAGCCGTACAGGGGAAACGCCGCCAGGCGGATGAACGCACCCAGCCACAAGAGGCGGTCGAGCCCGGCAACCCACGCGATGCTGATCAGTAAGGCCGAGCTCAGCGCCACACCGACAGCACTCGCCGCACGGACACGCTCCAACGGGCCCGCGCGCAGGGTCAGCACGAGGGGCAGGGTCGCGGCCAGAACCGCGAGAGCCTCGAGCGCCTTCGGGGAGACCAGATAGCGATCTGCGAGATAGAGGGTGAGCAGCGCGCCTTCGCTCATCAGAAGCCATCCGCGATCGCGCGCGGTGCGCTCCGTTGCGGGAAGCCCCAGCGCGAGAGCGAGCCCTGCGGTCGCAAGGGCGAGAGCCAGAGTGGTGCCGATCGGGTCATACGTCAGACTCTGCGCTGCCCGGCCGAGATCAGACTGCGAAGCCGGCCAGAACTCGAGAGCGACACAGCCGAGCCAGGCCGCAGCCGCGGCACACGACGACAGAGCGATCGGGTTGCGCTGCTGCGCCCCTCGAACCACGAGCCAAAGACCTGCCAACAGCGGAACCAAGCAACTCCAGAGCCCCAAGCCCAGCGTGACATCTGTGCGAATCATCGGGTCCCCCTCGCGGCGCGCCTAGCGCGGTCGGACCATGGATCCAGCTGCTGGAGCAACTCCGCCAGATTGCGCGCCGGCCGGATGAGCACGCGCGAGACGACCTCATCGAGACCGAAATGGTCCAAACGCAAGGCATACCAGCGTACCGTGGCGGAGGCTCGCCCGGCCGAAGCCTCCGTCTCGTGGGTATGCGACAGAAAGGGATGAGCGCGATGAGCATCGTGCAGCGCCGAAGGAGCCCGTAGAAACTGCCAGGTACGCCAACATGCGTGCGCTCCCAAGTGCCAGGCAGCCAAAGTCGAAAGCCCGAGCCCAATCTCGATGAGCATGAACCCGGCCTGCGCCATGGAAGCGTGAGCCAAGCGCGACTTCACGTCCGCCTCGACCCGCCCGACGAACGCAGCATAGAGCGCGGTCACGCCCCCGACGATCAGCAGGAGCACGCGCGCACTCACCGCCACCGCGAGCAGGGGCTGCAGCCGGATCAGCAGATAGACTCCTGCATGGATCGACAGCGCACCGTAGAAGATCGCACTCGACGGCGTCGGCCCTTCCATCGCTCGCGGCAGCCAGGAGCTCGCAGGAAGCTGTGCAGACTTTCCCAAGGTCGCAACCACAAAGCAGATGCCAGCCAGCTCCAACTCGAAAGCATGGAGGCGCGCCGAGTCCATCAGAGTCGGCCAGTCGGCGATGCTCGAGCTCCCCAGTGCGTGCACGAGCAGCGCCGAGCCGAGCACGAGCCCGACGTCGCAGAGCCGATAGGAGACGAAGGCAACCATCGCGTTCTCGACCGGCACCCGCCGCTCCTGGAAGTAGGCGATGAGGAACGTGGACGATAGGCCCACGAGCTCCCATCCAGCGATCAGACCCACGAGGTGGGACGCCGACACGAGCAGGATCATCCCTAGCTGGAAGAGCTCGAGCAGGAAGAAGAAACGCGCGTTGCCACCATCGCGGTGCAGGTACCTGAAGGAGAAGTGCTGCACGATCCCGGTGAGGCTCGTGATCCCGACCAGGAGGCTCGCGGCGAGGCCATCGATCACGACTCCCAGCTCGAGTTCCACCGCCTCGGCGGGCCGCCAGTGGATCGACGCGGCCATTCGCTGACCCGACTCGCTCTCGAACACACAGGCCGCGAGCACCAGACTGGCGAGCCAGCCCGCGAGCTGGAGATAGAACAAGACGCGCAGACGAGAAGCTTCGGAGACCTCGCGCATCAAGAGCCACGGCCCGGCGATGCTGAGAACTCCCACGAGCGAACTGCCGATCAGGATACCAGCGGCGATCACCGCGATCACAGACAGGCTCGAAGCCAAATCCGAAAACATCGACACACCTCCGGACTAGAAACTGGGGAGCGAGCTCACTTGCCGCCGAGCGGCCCGACATATGCCGGCCCGAGCGCATCGCGCCGGCCCTGATACCACTCCGGAGACGAGCGCGCCTGGAGCAGCCGAATCGGTGCATCACTCAGCGCTTGCCAGACGTCACCCCGCAGCTCTGCGATGCGCCCTGTCTCGGGATGCACACTGGCGACCTGCACCCACCCGTTGAAGAACATTCGGGCGATCGCTGGGTTCGCGTGGGCGATCTCGGAGATCCGGGCGGGCGTGGCTTCGATCACGAAGAGCAGCCGCACGGGTTCGTGAATCTCGACCATTTGCCAGGGCAGCCCCGTGCGTAGGTCGCTCTTCGAACCGTTCATGACTCCGAGCCAGCCCGTCAGGTTATGCGGCAGTTTGGTTCCACAGCCGTAGCGTTCGTTGTCCACGAACGAGAAGTAGTACTCCAGGTTGATCCCGGCGCAGACGGGCACCACAGCTCCCAGGGTTGCCGCCAGGATCGCGCCATCGACATCTCCGACTGGATCGTACGACGTCAGGAAGGCGCGCCGGTCGAGAAAGAGCCGTCGCGTCAGCCTGCGCCGGCCGACCACGCAGATCGCATTCGTGGCGTGACCGTACTCCGGCCGCGGCTCGTCGAGTGCGGTCGCACGTCGTTCCACATGCCTCAGTGCGGATGCATACGACGGAGATCGGGGCGCAAAGTCGAAGCGCCTACAGCGCTCATGCGCATTTCGTGCCCGGGCCTCATCGAGAATACCCGCCAGCGCCTCGACCTCGCTCCGGTGCGAGCTCGGCACCAGATCGAGATCGTACAGGACCACATTGTCACTACACGTGTCATGGAGCCCACCGACGAACCAGACCGAGTCGGGAATGGAGATTCCCTTGGCCCGTACCCCAGCACGGACTGCCGGATCGTTCGCCATATCGGCGATGATGCGCGCGTTCGCCCCACCCTGGCGTCCACCGCAAGCTCCACAATCATGCGCAGACTCGTGGGGATTGTTGAGACTCGTCGAACCGTGTCCGAGCACCAGGACCACCTGGGAGAGGCGCTCCGCCATTCCGGCACCACGCAGGAGGCCGGCGACACGTTCGATTTGCTCCTCGAGCCGAAAGCCCAGTGGCTTTCCATGTGCGTTCTGGGCACCCGAATAGGTTCTCTCGAGCCGCGTCCGGGGCTTGGGGCTGAGCGCACGGCTTGCTGCGCGCGCCATGCGCGCGGCAAAGCGAGGAGCCAGGACCGAGAACACGAGCGGGAGCGCAGCGACCCAGCCGAGCAGCGCCGTGACCCAGAAGCTATGTCCGTAGCTGTGTGCCGCGACTCGCCCACGATGAAGGCCACGAAACCAGAGACCCCGCATGAGCACTCGCTTCGGAACCAGATGGACATCTTCTTCGTGGGCGCGCTCCTCGATCGCATGTTCCGGTGCCACCACCACCGGACACAGCGGTGCATAGCCATGGTCGTCGAGCCCGCGATAGTCGATGGCGACTCCGAAGAATCCGGCCGTACCGACCGTCTCGATCTCGGGGCAGACCTCTTCGATGTGGCGGCGAAAGGATTCCTCACGCTCATCGATGCAGACGACGACCTGAGCACGAGGCGTCCGCGGCGTATCGTCCGGCATTCGCGACTTTGCCCGAATCGCCAGCAGAATCTCTCGCCGGTAGTGCCGCTCATAGGCCTCGTGCCAGACACGACGTCTCACCAGCCCATCGAAGTGATCGAGCGCCTGGAAGAGAGCCCTCAGGTCGGAGTTCGCAAGCCCCTCGATTACGGGCGCATCCCAGCCACATAGATCGGCCAATCTGGCGAGCTGAAGCGCTCTCGCCGCGCCACTCACCCGCGTCGGCACCTGCTCGCGCTCGCGCATCGCCAGCTCGAACAAGCGAGCGGGGGAATCGGAGCTCTCTCCGCACTCTGCGAGCGTACGCGACAGGGACAGCAAGTCCAGGGTCAGGCGCACGGCCAAGAGCTGGATCAGAACCGGTTCGCCGATGGGGACCTCTCCGCTCTCGTGTTCGATCCAGCGCATGATCCCGAACCAGCCGGGCAACGCGAGGAAGGTCGCAGCGATGAACGTGCCCCATTCCTTCGGGGGAATCTCGAGCGCATCGAGTGATCTCAGCGTAGCCGCGCGCGCGTCGAGTCCTTCAGACTCCTGCGCCGCGAACTCGGCGACCAGCTCACGTCCGAAGTCCCCTGGTGGATGTCCCTGCCAGAGTCTTCGGATCGAAGCGTAGAACCCGAGCTCCCGCTCCGGCCAGGCGCGGTTGGCCACCCCACGGTCGCAGAACGCGGCACACGCGGGGATCAGCACTTCGTGTACGCGGGAATCCGGATCGCTCCACCCGAGACGCACGCACACGTCGCGAGGCCGCTCGAGTGGACGCCGCGAGGCCGAGGTAAGCGGTACCCCGAGAGGCTCGCTCGCCCGCAGAAGTGCCGCGCGCACGATCGCCGACGAGAACGTGCCGGATCGCAGCAGGAACTCCGCCGCGGGCGCCTCCAAGGGATCCAGGTCGTGATGCAGGGCCAGTTCGCGCAGCTCCTCAAGAGACAGCCGGCCCCCACAGAGCCGCCGCTTGCGGGAACGACGGCGATCCAGCACACGATCGAGTGCGTAGCGTAGATCCTCAGGGTCGATGCGCCCGTTCTGGTGCGCACGACGATACTCCACTTCACTCCAGTAGGGCTCGGCTCCCAACCGAGCATGCGCTTCGAGAATCGCGTCGTGAAACGGCCGATCCTCGAGCTCTACGAGCGTGTTGTGGTGGACGAAGACTCCGATCGGCCCCTGATGCGGGAGCCATCGCGCGGCTTCAGCGACGGCAGCTTCGAGTTCGGCAACTCGGTCGTTGTCCAGCGAGGCGTCTGCTTGCGCGTGCATTCGATCTCCTTCCACTCCAATGGGAGTGACGCTGATCTTCGGAGCACCCATGCCCTCCTCCTGCGCCCTAGGCCGTCGCGCGCCGACGCGCAGCCAGGTGATGGGTCGAGAGCGAGCTGTGCTGTGCAAGACCGATGACCTCGAGCGAGCGATCGGAGCGCTTGAATTCGTTGCGTAGCTCGTCGAGCTTCGACATCACCGTGTGATCGACGTAGATCGAGTGCGAAAGATCCAACACAACCGCGGGCCTGGCATACGTTTCGAGCGCCTCCTTGAGCCGGAGCCAGTTGGAGAAGATCGCCGCATCACGCACATACACGCGATGCTTCGAGTCCGACTCCTCCTGGATGTGAAGATCCGGACGCAAGAACGCGCGCAGGGGCACCCCATTGCGCATGTGGATGATCATCTTGAGCGCGATACCGCTGCCTACGCCCACGAGCAGGTCCGTCGCAAGGGTCACCACCAAGGTCGTGAGAAAGATTGCAAGCTGTTCGGATCCAACCTGCGCCATGTGCACCCACTCCCGGATCGAAGCGAGCCGGCATCCCGTATAGACCAGCATCGCCGCGAGCGCCGCCAGCGGGATGAGCTGCATCACCGGCGAGAGCAACGCCACGTAGGCCAGGAGGAACAGGCCGTGGTAGAGATTCGCGTGTCGCGTGCGAGCACCGTTGCTGATGTTGGCCGAACTACGCACGATCTCGCTGATCATCGGAAGCCCGCCGACCAGAGCGACCAAGGTGTTGGCGGCGCCTACCGCGACCAGGTCGCGATTCAGATCGCAGCGGCGCTGATAAGGATCCAGCAGGTCGATCGCCTTGGCGCTGAGAAGGGATTCCAGCGACCCGACCAAGGTGAACATGAGGACGTACTTCCAGCCAGCAAACGAGGTCAAGGCCGAGAAATCTGGGAACGCGAAGATCGACAGAGGGCTGTCGGAGATCTGAACCAACAGGTCCGGGCCGATCGTGTAGCGCGATCCGATGAACTCGTAGCTGTGTGGCTGCGCGAAGCCGAGCGCGACTCCTGCACCGATCGACAACAGGAGCACGAGGATGGGCGCAGGCACCCGACGAAGCCATGCCTGCCTCGCCGCGGGCAGCCCGAACAGCAGCGCAAGGCTCGTGAACCCGATGGCCGCTACAGCTGGGTTCAGCTCCAGCAGGGCGTGGGGAAGGTGCGCGAGCAACGAGATCGGCTCCCCCCCCTCCGGCGCAACGCCGATCATCACATACGCCTGCTTGCTCGCGATGATCACCCCGATGGCGACGAGCATGCCGTGGACCGCCGAGGTGGGAAACAGCTCTCCGATCGTCCCCAGCCGAAAGACTCCGAGAGCGACCTGCAACATCCCCGCAACGACGCCGACTGCGAGCGCCATGCGATATCCGGCCGCGAGGTCGCCTTGTCCGAGATCGATCACGGCTCCGAGCGCAATCACGATCAGCCCGGCAGCGGGGCCCTTGATCGTCAGCTGCGAGTTCGACAGCCACGTTGCGATGAGCCCGCCTCCGATGGCTGTGATCAGGCCGGCCATCGGAGGAAAGTTGCTGGCCATCGAAATTCCCAGGCACAGGGGAAGTGCGATCAGAGAGACCAGGAAGCCCGAGGTCAGATCCGATCTGAACGACGCGGAACCAGTGGTCGAAGTTTCCAGTTCAACGGCTGCTGGCGAACGAGAATCCTGATTCTCCATGCAGACAGATCTCCTAGGCCGCGTACGTGAGTCATACGCGCGCAGGCTTGCGATCGCGAGAATTCGGGCCTCGTGCAGGCACGCACGGGTGTCCGATGCGCTACCGATGTGGCAGCACTCGACGAGATCGCGATTCTTTATTCTTTGGGATGCTGGATTGGCGCGTTACGCGCCGAAGGTGAAGGCGTCGAGGACGAAGGCGTCGAAGCAGGGAGGAGCACGACCACCGATCTGGCCGACAGAGGCAAACGGAACGCGAACTTTCCTGACGGGGCTCCGAAATGCGAGCTTGGAGGGAACGCGGTCCGAATCGACGAGGGGAGTGAGCACGAGTGGATGTGGGGAATGTCCCGAAGCATCGTCGGAGCTGTCGCCCAGACCTGCGTCTGCGACGGCTTCGATCCATGCCACGACTTCCACCCACGGGGAGTCCGCGCGAGGTTCCAGCTCGTCAGCTGCGTACACCGGCTGAACCGCGGCCGAGAAGATCGACAGCACGGCTCCCAACATCAGCAGACGTGCGGCCACCGACAGCCGTCTACAGGACGAAGCCTGCTTGATCGCAGCGAGAGCTCGAATCAGCATGGCAGGAGACTATGAGATCTCCGCGAGCGAACGCAAGCAGCATAGCCGCAGGAGTGATCCGCATCACGCGCTCCTCGCTTCAAAAACTCGTCTAGGCAGTTACCAGATCGTTTCCGGCACGCTCCCTAGGCCTGATGAGTTGACTCTCATGCTCTTCGCGCGAGAGGCTGCACCTAGCAAGCGGGAGGACGTTTGCTCAGCAACGACGGCAGAACACAGCCTCGCGCTCACGACTGTTGCAACGTCGGAACCTCTGTCGCTCCAATGCAGAGAGCAAACGAGCAATGGCCACGCTCATCTTTCGCGATCCTGCTCGGGCATTCGTCATCGGCTTGCAAAGATGAGCTCATACTGGGTATACATCCGCATGCCTTCGGTCGCTCCCCTGTCCAGAGCTGAGCGCGTGCGTATCGACGATATGGGATTCGGCGATGACTGAAGGCGAGGACGTCAAGTCCGACGCAAGCGCTGGTCACCCCGCAAGCGCAGACGGCTTCAGCGAGGACTCGCGGCGGACATCGGCGGATCCCCATGGTCCGGCCGGGGCAAGCCCGCACGAGCCCCTTGCCGTCGGGCTGAGAGGCGCATCGCCCGAAGCAGAACAACAGCTGCGCAGCCGCGGGATCGACCCACGCCGACTCTCCATTTCTCGGCTCGGGCGCCCCGGTCACCTGCTTTGGCGTGGCTATCCTCGCTGGGGTAGGCGCATCGTGGGCGGACTCCTGCTTTGGGGAACGCTGGTCCTGCTCGAGAGACAACTCGTCCTTCGAGGAGGCTGGCTCAATGTCCTCGCTTCTCTCACAGTCGGCCTGCTCGTGTTGCAGGGAGCATGCGATGCACTGGTGACTGCAAGCGAGAGGTTGGCCGCACGGCTGGAGTGGGATCACTACGTAGCGGGCAGCGTGGCAGAGATTCTCTCCACCCTGCCCGAGCTCGTCGTGATTGGCTTCATCGTTCCCGTCAGTCCCTGGGCAGCCCTCGTCATCGCACTGGTCACGATCTACAACAATGCGCTGATCTTCAGCCTGTACTCGTACTTCTTGCCAAAGGACCAGAAGGGGCAGTTTCTCATGCCCACAGCGATCACGGGCGCAGGCACGCAGATCCTGATCGCAGGAGCGGCGCTCGGGAGCATCGTAGGACTCGTGCTGCTCGTCTTCTCGATCGAGGGCACCACCAAGCAGAGCTTTCACCCAATCGACCTGGCCGTGCTCGGCCTCTCCATGCTGCTGGTCTTCGTCGTCTACGTCGTAAACCTCCTGCATGCCTACTCGCGCGAGGAAGGCTCCGTCCGAGACGCGCTCGGGCTCGATGCTAGAGCGACCGAGAGACGCCGCGAGCTCGTCTACGAAGATGTCAAAGAGGTATCCAGCCTGAACCTGGTCGGCCTGCTGCTGCTCGGCGTCGTCGCCGCCTTCGTCGGTGGAGAACGCATCGCCCTGGTTGCGGAGGAGGCGGTGGGAGACCTCGGACTCGATCTGATCACGACGTCGATCCTGCTCGCTGGCTTCGCCGGGATGAGTGAGTACGTGATCCTCTGGAAGGCCCACCGCAAGGGCCAACACCGCATCGCGCTCGCCAATGCCTTCGGCGGGATCACCCAGGTGATGTTCCTGGTGATGCCGTTTACCTTGCTCGCGATCGCTCTCTTCCAGGCGATCGGGCCCGAGAGTCATCCCGACCTGCCGATTGCCTTCAACCTATCCGCGACCCTACTCTTTCTATTGCTCTTCCCGGTGTTCTTCGTACTGGTCACCCTGCTCGAAGAGGACCACACCCTGAGCAGTCTCGATGCGACGATCATGACCACGATCGTCGCCTTGGTCTTGGGAATCCTCGTTGCCTATGGATCGGGCTAGAACGGCGAGTCGACCGACTTAACCCTGGCTTCAGGCGGCTCGCAACACGCGGCGCTACACTACTTCAGCGTCAGCCCGAATGCGCAGACGCAAAGGCCATACGCACATGCGCCATACGCACATGCGCCATACGCACATGCGGTTAGGGAGGCAGACGCGTTGGATCCCGAAATTCGCGCGCGCATCATCGGAGTCATCGCAGATCGGCTGGACGTCCGGCCCGAAGCCCTGACGCCGGAGACCTCGCTGGTCGATGACCTCGAGGCCGACTCGCTCGACCTGGCGGATCTCGCCCTGACGCTAGAGGAGCATTTTGCCATTCGGATTCCCGAAGAGGACATCCCGCAGATGCTCACGATCGGCGCCGCCGAGATCTATCTGTCGAAGCGCCTCGAGGGACATGCCTAGCAGTCCTCTCAGGAAGCCCGGACCCAGCCAGAGAGCCCCTGCGGCCCGATCTCTGCGTTGCGAAAGCTCGCCGTGAGTCCGGACTCCGTGGATCAGCGGGTCGTCATCAGCGGAATCGGCGCGATCACCCCGCTCGGCCACGACGCCGAGTCCTCGTTCGCCGGCCTGGTCCAGGGCGAGAGCGGCGTCGCCGCGACCGGCTTCGACCTGCACGCCGACAGCGAGTGCCGGATCGCCGCAGAAGTCCGGAACTGGCAGGGTGAAGAGATCCTGGGGAGGAGGGCTGCGCGGCGCTTCTCCCGCTTCGTTCACCTGGCCGTAGGAGCGGCCCGGCAGGCGGCCGCGGATGCGAAGCTCGACGACTCGGGGGAGCCACGCGAGCGGATCGGAGTACTTCTGGGGGTCGGTCTCGGGGGACTCGACACTCTATACGACTCGTTCGACCGCATGGCGCGCGGCGGGCCCAGAGCTGGCTCTCCCCTCGACATCCCCGCACTGATTCCGAACATGGCCGCGGCACAGGTCGCCATCGACCTGAACGCGCGCGGCCCGTGCTACACGATCGCGGCTTCCTGCGCCAGCTCCGCGCACGCAATCGGCGAGGCCGTCGAGAAGTTGCGCCAGGGCTCTCTCGACCAGGTGATCACCGGTGGAAGCGAAGCCATCGTCACCCCTCAAGGGCTCGCCGGCTTCGAGCGTCTCGGCGCACTCTCCCGCAACAACGCCCAGCCGGATCGAGCATGCCGACCGTTCGACCGCGATCGAGACGGCTTCGTGCTGGGCGAAGGTGCAGGAGTGCTGATCCTCGAACGTCTCGAGACCGCGCGAGGTCGCGGTGTCACGCCCTACGCCGAAGTGGCGGGCTACGCCGCGACCGCCGATGCACTGCATCAGACTCAGCCCGCCGCAGATGGCGACGGCGCCGCCCGTGCGATCATCGGTGCGCTACGCGCCGCGCGGCTTCCACCCGAGGCGATCGAATACGTCAATGCACACGGAACGGGCACCCTTCAGAACGACATCGCCGAGACGCGGGCCATCAAGCGAGCTTTCGGCAGCCACGCTGCGAATCTCTGGATCAGCAGCAACAAGAGCATGATCGGTCATCTGATCGGAGCCGCAGGGGCGGTGGAGCTGATCTTCACCGCCCTGTCACTCAAGCACGGGATCGTGCCTCCCACGCGCAACCTCGAAAATCCCGATCCGGAGTGCGACCTCGACTATGTGCCTGGATCTGCCCGCACGCGCAGGATCTCGACGGCGATCAGTAACAGCTTCGGCTTCGGAGGTCACAACGCGGTGCTCGTACTCCGCGCTTGCTCCTGAGCCTCGAGGGAAGCGCTGGTCTGAGAACCGATGGCACCGGAAGCCATAAACAGGACCCGCGAGCGGTGGTGGAGTGCCTCGGCACTCCGAAATCAGTCGGACCAGCCACCCGCCACGCTGCGCGCGAGCCGGAAGCCGATCTCGCTCCCATACAGATCTCCGTGCCGACGGTCGCAGCGCGCCAGGTCTGCGTCCAGCGAGAACGTCCCCCCGCGTGTCATCCTGTAGCTTCCATAGTCAGGATCATCGAACTCGCTGCCCGGATACGCCCGATAGAGGTCGGCCGTGTACTCCTCGACGTTCCCCGCCAGATCCAGCGCTCCCACCGGAGAGGCGCCATGAGGGTATACGCCTACAGGCGTCGTCCCCCCGATGCCCCCTTCGCGCGTGTTGCAGCAGCCGGCATCGAACGTCCCGCCCCAAGGAAAGGCGCGTCCATCGCCCCCACTCGCAGCCAGCTCCCATTCTGCCTCCGTCGCGACCCGGTAGTTCAGGCTCGTCTCCTCGCGAAGCCACTCCACGTAGAGCAGCACACCTTGCCATCCGATCCCGTAGATCGGGTGGTTGCGGCGGTACGGAGACGGCTCTCCCTTGACCCAGTGCGACGGGCGGTCGTGGAAGCCCGTAGCCTCGAGAAACGCGCAGTACTCGAACTCCGTGACGAGATAGCGCCCGATCTCGAACGAATCGACCTCGACCCGGTGCCGCGGCGTCGACTTCGTCATCCAGTGAGCAGGAATGCCGTACACGCGGGCTATGCGCGCGGCCTCTGCGGTTGCCGTCCCCATGTCGAACGTGGAACCTTGCACGCGGCACATCGCCGGGCGTAGCGTGTCGATCCGAGGATCTCCAAGCATTCCCAACGCGTTTCCCGCTGAGATCCGCACCATCAGCGGCTCGTCCGCCCGCTCGACCACGCCCAGCAAGAGTTCTACCGCGCGGCCGCACTCTGCACTCGGAAGTCGCTCGATCCAGGCGCGCATCGCGGGAAGCCGATTCGATAGGAGAATAGGGTCGATAGAGGACACAATTGCCAGCTTGGGTCATCTCCAGCATCTGTCAACCCTGCGACGCCAAGCGCCTTCGACAGCCCTCGCACAGGTTCAGAATTAGACAAGGGGCTTCATCCTTCCTTCATGTCGTTCAGAACAAAAGGACGATACTCATGGTCGAATCGACGATACCCACGGCGATCACTCCAGGAGCCAACTCATGACTCGTTCGGCTAGACTCATTCCCCTGACGGCTGCGCTCGGCTTGGTCATCTCCGGGTGTTTCACGGTCCAACATGGCTACGATGGTCCGAAGCTGCTGACTCCCGATGCCGAGGTCCCGGGCTTCTCCGCCAAGAAGGTCCGACACTTTTCGGTGCGGCAACGTCAATTCTTCTGGATCCACGGTGGCATCCCCACGGGCGAACCGCTGAATGCGGCCGAACTCGCTGCGCGCGAGATCGGAGACCATGACGGCGTGGTGAATCTTCGAATCGGAGACGGACAGGACGTGATCGACGCGCTGATTCACATCCCGTGCGGTCTCGGGATCCTGTGTGGGAGCTGGTCCGCATGGGCGGAGGGGGACGTCGTTGACCTCGAGGAGACTCGATGATGCAGAGATCGAAGCGTTTGCGCAGTGTGGTTCGCGGAGTCGCCTACGGACTGAGCCTCGGGATGCTCTGTTCCGGCTGCTTCACGGTCGAGCATCAGCTGCCGAAGGGCAGCTACTTCGGCAAGCTCCCTACCCGCAGTGGCGAGCGCGTTCAGAGCTTCGATGAAGAGGCCCACAAGAACTGGTTCCTGGCGGGACTGTTCCCATACTCGAGCTTCAGCGTAGAGGACTTGGCGCCGCAGGATGCGCCGCCGGCGAGGATCCAGAACCTCGCCGTGGAGACTCGGTTCTCGGAGTTCGATGTTTTCATCTCGGTGATTCCCGGCGCCTTCTATGGCTATTATCTCTGGGCACCTCGCACGATTCGGATACAGGGACAGCAGGTGCGCACGGAATGAAATGGCTGCCCGTCGCGCTCGGGATCGTGGGGGCCTTCGCGGGCGGACGCGCCACACAGGCAGAGCCAGAAGGCTCCGATTCCAGCAGTCCGACGCGCTTGCTCGAGCGCGAAGTCCTGACCCCCGCAGAATCGACGGGATGTCCGGGGCTTCCGGACTCAGAGATGCCCCGCGAGCTATCGCTTTCGGACAACCATGCCGTCGACGTGCGCGCCCACTTCTGGAATCTGGACCGCCCGAGCACGTTCGTCGACGATCGGTCCATCCGCAGCTATCGGGTCGGATCGGGTCGCATCCAAGTCACCTCGCGGCTGAGCAGCGACCATCGGAGCGAGACGCTCACCGTACACATCGATGTACCCATCGAGCCGGAGTATCGATCGCGGTACCTGAGCGGACTCGACCTACCCTGCACCCGCACCATCCGCTATGAACGCGTGTCTCTACCCCCGGAATCCGGCGATCTGGGTCAGCTCGCCGCATTCGACGACCTGCTCTTGTCCGCCGAGGAGCTTCTCTACGATCGGCAATTCGAAGCGGCGCGTCGAAAGCTCGAGCAGGCCCGTGCGCTTCGCAAGGAGTCACCAGTTCCACACTGGATGCTCGCGCGCCTGTGCTTTCTGGAGATCGAGGAAGACGAGCGCGAGCTCGGTCCCGCGGAGCGCAGCGCCGCATTCGCTCGAGCCCTCGACTTCGCCGATGCCGCCATCGCGCGCGCTCCCACCCTGGCAGAAGGGTACCTATGGCGCGGGATCGCCCTAGGGCGGCGCGCGACGGCGCTCGGCAACTTCCGAGTCGCACTCCGCACGATGCTCGGAGCGGGCGGGCCCGCCGAGATCGCGGAGGCTTTGGAACGGGCCACGACTCTCCCCTACGAGTACGCATTCTTCGGCAGCTCGACCCGAGCGGATGCGCTCTACGCGCTCGCCCAGTTCTACCGACTCGCACCCGATGCTTGGTACATGGCGGTGGCGGGAACTCGCGGGGATCTCGACCGCGCGCTCGAGCTCATCGCTCTGGCGATCCGGCTGCAACCGAAGCGCATCGACTTCGGACTGGAGCTGGCCGTGGAGTACGCTTGCCGCGATCGCGACGATGATCGACTCCGTGCGACTCGCGAGCTGCGGCGCATCCTGGCCTTGCCGGCTCTCACTCCACTCGATCGAGTAGACCAGGAGCACGCTGCGATGCTGCTCGCCGAGACGCCCGACAACGTCTGCTGGTACTCGCGCGATGGCTTTCAGGAGCCCGAAGCATGACTCTGCGGAGGATCCTCAAGAGACTGCTGACTCTCCTACTCCTCGGCAGTGCCTTCTCCCTCCTGCCGTCCTCCCCGGCGGTGCAGGCGGAGGAGGTCCGCGCCGCGCGGGTGCCAGATTCCACCGAAAACCCGAAGGTGTGGGAGATCAACGGGATTCGCCTCGAGCCGGATCAGGTCGAGCGACTGTCCGAGGACATGGCCACGCGTACACTCGCGGCGGTCGAGGAGAACGTGGAGGACATCGCCCTCGCGCCGGAGCAACGCACTCGGATGCTCGCGATCTACAAGAGCGTGGCGCTCGACGTCTACGCCGAGATCGTCGAGGTCGTGAACCGGAGCGAGCTCAGCGAGTCCAGCAAGGAGCAGCAGATGCGGGATCTGGTCCTCGCCGGTCAGTCGCGTAGCCACGACCAGCTTCGCAGCGTGCTTTCCGAGGACCAGATGGCACGCTATGCGGTGTGGGAGAGCGCCCAGGTCGAAGCCTACAAAAACACTCAGGATGGCCGACGACGCCGCCGGCGGAGACGCTGAATGACGCGAGTGCTCTGCACGATCGCCGCTCTGCTGGCCTGCATGTTGCCCGCTCCACGCGCGGCGGCAGAGTCCCTGGATTGGCACGTCGAGGAAGAGCCGCAGGGCACGGCCCAGACATGGTTGCGGGAGATGCGCGACGGCTTCGTCGGCTTGACCGATTGCGCGACTGACCTTCAAACCGGCGTGTTCGCCGAGGTCGCGCTCACCGCGGGTCAGCTCCTGATGGCGGCCTCGGACATCGTCGGGATCGTCGACGACAACCTGACCACGCAACACGTCTTCAAGGCGACCTTCAGCAAGGCTCTGTCACGCACTGCGTACCTGCTGCACGTCTCGGGGAGCGAAGCGATTCTCGGGAGCCACGGGCTCGAGGCCGAGTGGTACCTGCAGACAGAGATGAGTGAGCTCAACCCGTTGCTCCACGACACGGATACGGGCCCGCTCCTACCGATGGATCCGCTCGAGTTCATGCGCGACGCTCTCATCCACCCGTCCGTGTATACATCCCGCATTCCCGGTCGCGTCCTCGCTGGAAGCCTGATCGCGGATCTAGCGCTGCGCCCTGTCGCCAGTCTCGCACGTATCGCTTTCATGTCCGAGCCTGCCGACCGCCTCGACGCCCGCAGCCGGTCGGTGATTCGCTGGGCGGTGGACTGAGATGGACTCGCTTTCCCGACTCGTCACCCAGCACGGCCGCATCGCGCTCGTGCTGGTCGCCATCCTGAGCGGATTGCTGGCCATCGGATATCTGCGCGTCGCATGGACGAACGACCCCGAGGTAATCACGCTCGAGGGCAGCGACGAGCTCGAGAACTATCGCGATTTCGTGCAGCGCTGGGGGAGCGACGACCTCATCATCCTCGGCTACGAGGTGGACGACGCCTTCGCTCCTGCGGAGCTGGCGCGCCTGCGAGACCTGACGGATGCACTGCTCGAGCTTCCCGAGGTCCGCTGGGTCAGCTCACTCGACACGGTATCGACGGTCGACGTGGGTCCTTTCGGCCCGTTCAGCCGTCCCCTCGTGCCGGATGATCTGGACGACGCTGAGGATCTGCGGACACGCGCGCTCGAGAGCCCGTTCGTACGGGACAGCCTGGTATCCGGCGACGGACGCATGCTCCTCCTGGCGGTGCAGCTCGCAGGGAACGAGCTAGACAACTCCGACACCGAGCAGAAGGCACTCGCTGGGATCGATGAGATCCTGGCGCGCAGCGAGTTCGCGGAGCTTGCGCCCCTCGCCGCTGGCTCCCCCGTGTTCAACCGGGAACTCGCAGTGCTGAACCAGCGCGACAACGCAATCTTCACTCCGCTCGCGCTCCTGATCGTCACCCTCGGAACCGGTCTCTTGTTCCGCCGTCCACTGCCCAGCTTCCTGAGCCTGCTCGTCATCGGGGCCACGGTTCTCTGGACCCAGGGGTTGATGGGCTGGCTCGGAGTTCCGATGAACATCACCACGTCGCTGCTTCCCCCGCTGCTGATGGTGATCGCGGCCGCCGACGCCATTCACGTGCTGGACTGCTACATCCATCGCTTGTCCGACGGAGACTCCCGTGAGGACGCCATCGCGTGGACCCTGCGCGAGATCGGCCCATCCTGCGTCTGGACGTCGGTGACCACCGCCGTTGGCTTCGCATCGCTCGGCCTCGTGAAGATCTCGAGCGTGCAAACCTTCGGCCTCTTTGCAGTACTCGGGGTGACCTGCGCTCTGTTTCATGCGCTGGTCACATTGCCAGCACTCATGTGTCGCATGCCGCTCGAGGCCGCAGCCACCCTCCGCACGGACTGGGCATGGCTCGGCAGTCTGAACGGGCTCGCACGGCGGCCCTACTGGGCGGCGTCGCTGGTCGCCGTGTCGCTCGCCTTGGCTGCGGCCGCGATTCCGCGCGTAGAGGTGGCGACGCACGACGGTGAGTTCTTCGCCGAGCAGCATCCCATCAACCGTGCCTATCGTGTGCTCGAGCACCACATGAGAGGAATCACCCCCTTCGAGATCGAGCTCGTCCCAGACTCGGCTCAAAACCTGCGGACCGGCGCCAGCCTGCTCGCAGTCAGGCGGATGCAGGACGAGCTCGCCAAGATTCCCGAGCTCTCGCGCGGCCACTCTCTCATGGACCTGGTCGAGACCGCCTACCCCGGAGTCGACTCTGAGGATCCACGGGCGCTCGAACGCGCGCTCTTCCTCACCCAAGCCGTCGCGCCGAGCGAGGTGGAGCGCTTCGTCCACGACTCGCCTCCCCGGCTGCGAATCAGTACGCGTGCCGAAGGCATGACCTCGGCCCGCAGCGAAGAACTGATCGCCATGGTTCGCTCACGCGGCCAGGAGATCCTTCCTGCGGGCTGGAGCGCACGCCCGACCGGACTCGTCCCCGTCTTCTCGCAGATGGAGCAGTATCTGGTCGAGGGGCAGCTGGCCAGTTACGGGGTCGCGATCCTGGGCATTACCTTGGTCTTTCTCGTCCTGCTGCGCTCCCTGCGCCTGGCCCTGGTGGCACTCCTCGCGAATCTCGTCCCCGTAGCCTGCCTCGCAGCCGTCATGGGGTTCTCGAGCATCCGCCTCGACGTCGTCACGGTGATGGTCGCCTCGATCGCGATGGGGATCATCGTGGACGACACGATCCACCTCTGCCGCGCCTTCCAACGCGGCTTGGCACTCGGCCTCAGTGAGAGCCACGCGATGCGACGCGCACTCGAAATCGCCGGGCGCGCAGTGATCGTCAGCTCGCTCGTTCTCGTGAGCGGATTCGCTGCTCTCACGTTGTCGGGATTCAAGCCCACCGCGCACTTCGGGACATTAGTCTGCTGCGCGATCCTGGCGGCCCTCGTCGGCGATCTCGTAGTGCTCCCAGCCGGACTGCGCCTGATGCATCGTACCCGCGTACCGGGACTGGAACTTGCGGCGGAGGAATCATGAGAACGATCATCTCGACCCTGAACAAGCTCATGCAGCTCCCATTGACCCAAGGTCGGCTGCGTCTCTCGCCCGAAGCACTGGCGGCGTACCAGCTACAGCGTCTGCGCCGAACGCTCCACTCCGCGTACTCGGAGGTGCCCCTCTACAGGGAGCTCTTCGACAAAGCAGGCGTCCAT
Organism: Pseudomonadota bacterium; assembly: GCA_003247575.1. Classification (GTDB taxonomy): domain Bacteria; phylum Myxococcota_A; class UBA9160; order SZUA-336; family SZUA-336; genus SZUA-336. Next base: position 29,195 of record QJZC01000008.1, on the reverse strand, counting down.
CCCGACGCGCTGGCAACGCTCGCGGACCTCGAACGCTTCCCGATCACCGAGAAGGACGACGTGCGTGATGCCTTCCCGAACGCGTGCCTGACAGAAGGTGTTCGCTTGGACCGGTGTCGAATCCAGCAGACCTCGGGCTCGTCTGGACAATGTATGGAGATCGCGATCGACCGATTCACCGACGACCAGCGCACCCTGTTCACACAGCGCGTCTATGGCCTCGTCGGCTTCAAGTTCTGGAAGCGGATGGCGTACTTGTTCCCCTATCCGCTCCCCCTCCAGAAGAACGTAGGTCTCTACAGGAATCGGCACATCTCGACCAACGATCCGCCCGAGCGCATCGTAGCGCAGCTGCGTGCATTCCGTCCGCATCTGCTCGCAGCGACACCCAGCGATCTCTTCGAGCTACTCGAGCGCATCGATCACGACCTGACCGGACTCGAGCTCGAACGCATCTGCGTCCACTCCGAGCCCCTGTCCCAAGACGAGCGCAGCTACATCGAGGCCCGCTTCGGCTGCCCCATCTCGTGCAACTACTATTGCAACGAGGTCTGGGCGATCGCCGCAGAGTGCAAACAGGGATCGCTACATCAGTTCCCCGACAACGTCGTGCTGGAGATCGTCGACTCCGCAGGCCGAGCCGTACCGCGGGGAGAGGTCGGCCACGTACTGGTCACCTCACTCAACAACTTCGCCCAACCCTTCATCCGCTATCGCCTGGGAGATCTGGCAGCCTGGGAGGCGGAGACGTCGCCCTGTACGTGCGGGCTGACCCTTCCGGTGCTCCAGCGCCTCGAAGGACGCGACGACGACTACGTAGAGCTTCGAAACGGTCGCCGGATCCACCCATCGAAGCTCACGGTAGCGGTGAAGCGACCCTGCTTCAGCCATCCCGGCGAGCAGATCTATCGCGACTATCGAATCACGCAGGAAAGCCCGACGAAGGTCCGCGTCCAGATCGTACCTGGGCGCCACAGAGATCACTTGGAGAGCTGCAAGCTCGAGAGCCAGCGCAATCTCGAGCGCATCCTCGGGGGGGATGCGCAGGTAGAAGTCGCCATCGTGGCGACACTGACGCGCGGGCCCGGCGGCAAACGCAAGATCGTCGAGCGCCTGCTTCGGGAGCAATGAGATGACACATCCACATGGACACACCGCCCCCACTTCGTGCGCCTGCAGCTCGCCTTCCGGGACTGCCATCGCATCGGGCAGCTATGATCGCTCGATCATCCTGTGGGACAGCGAGCGGGGCGAGCCGATTCGACGCCTGTCAGGGCATACCGCTCTCGTCAATGGTGTGGATTGGTCACCAGATGGTCAGATGATCGGCTCGGCGAGCAGTGACCACACCGCACGCATTTGGGACGCTTCGTCGGGGCGTGAGCTCGCGCTTCTCGAGGGCCATCGAGATGACGTGAACGCGATTCGCTTCTCGCCCTCGGGAAACCACGTCGCCACCGCATCGTTCGATGGAACCGTGCGCGTGTGGAGCGTGAAGGGCCAGTGCCTTCTGATCGCAGGCCACCACGCGGCCGATGTGAACTCGGTTGCCTGGTTCCCCGACGGCCGGCGGCTCGCGGCCTGCTCCGATGATCGAACGGTCTCGGTCTTCGACGTCGGCGATGGCCGCATCCGCAAGGTCCTCGGCGGCCATCTCGACTGGGTGGACGACATCGCCATCGACCCTACTGGACGCATGCTCGCGTCGGCTTGCCTCGACGGGAGCCTCTCGATCTGGGATACCGTGAGTGGCGAACGTCGCTTCCACATCGACGATGCACGTTGCGTGGTCAAGGCGGTGGCGTTCTCACCCGATGGAAGCGAGCTGGCCAGCGCCGCCTACGATGGCTGCATTCGCATCTACGAGACCCAGCGCTTCTCCCTACGCGCGACCCTTCGACACGAGGGGCTCTGGAATCGGACGCTTGCCTGGACCCCCCGAGGCTGGTTGACCGGCAGCTTCGCCAGTGGACCCAGCTTGCTCGCCGAGGACGGCGCTCGCGACCTCGGACGGCAGTCCAATCACGGGATCAACTCCTTTACGCTCGCCGGGAATGATACAGCCTTGATCTGCAGCGATGACGGGGGGGTCTACGCGATGGATCTCGCGCGGCGATGTTCGCTCGGCCAGGTCGCACACCACCGAGCCGCCGTGCTCTGCGTAACGGCAACGCGAGATGGCTCCCGATTCGCGACGGGGTCGTGGGACCGCAGGATCCTCGTCTGGGACCGAAACAGCAAGGACCCGATCGCGGAATGGCAAGGACTCGGAGATCCTGTCAACGCGATCGCGTTCGATGCGACCGGGAACCACCTCTTTGCGGGAACTTTCAACGGGGACATCATCGCCTGGGATCTCGAGCGCAACTCTACCCGCGTGCTGGGGAAGCACCAGGGGTCGGTAAAATCCATCGCTGCGTCCAAGAACGGAATCGTCAGCGTGGGGCGCGATGGACGCGTGAAGTCCTTCGAGCGCGGTCGTGCGCGCTGCTTTCGCGCGGGAAGCACCATCTTGAACGACGTCAGCCTGTCGGGTGAGCGCCTCGCGACCGCTTCGCGCCGCGACGGTGTGCAGCTATGGCAAACCTCGGGCGAACTGATCGGAGCTTTCAGCGCGCATCCGTGCTCTGCCAAGAGCGTCGCCTTCGCTGGCGATGGAAGCCGGATCGGAGCCAGCTACTACGATGGCACCGTGGGTCTGTGGAATCCCCAGACCGGAGAGACGCAGCTCCGCACGGTTGCAGAGGCCAGCCTGTCCAAGATCGCCCCCTACGATCGAGGCTTCCTGGTTTCTGCGTGGGACCGAGCGGGCAGCCTGATCGTCGTCGACTCCTCGGGCAACGACGTAGCACGGATGTCGGTAGCCGCATGACCCCGGGCGAGCTCCATCGACGCGTCTTCGGGTTTCGCTTTGCAGCGGCAATCTTCGCCGGACTGGAGACCGGACTCTTCGACGCGTTGCGGCACGCTCCGCAATGCTCCGAGGAGCTCTCGCGTCGTTGCGGACTCGACCCGCGAGCACTCCGCGTCTGGCTCGATGCCCTCACCTGCTACGGCGTGTTGGAGCGGAAGCCCGGGCACGACGCAGGCGCCCCTGTCTGGCAGATCTCGCCCGAGTCGGCCGGTTGCTTCGATCCGGACAGCCCCGACCATCTGGGACACCTGCTACAACACGACCATTGGCACTGGACGCGTTGGGGCGGTCTCTCGGACAGCATCCGCACGGGAGAGCCCACTGCAAACTGGGCGAACGACCGTCACCTCTCGGACCCCGAGGTTCTACGCCGCTTCCTACCGAACTACGTACTCGCGATGCACGAGAGCGGTCGGCCGGCATTCGCAGAGATTGCACGGCGTATCTCCAAGCTGTCCCCGAAGCGCGTCGTCGACTTCGGAGGCGGTGACGGCGAGCTGCTGATCGCGCTGTGTAGACTGCTCCCGGACGTTCGCAGCGTCCTCGTAGAACACCACTTCGCGCTCGAACACGCACGAGATCGAATCGAGGCGGTTGGACTCGCCGAGAGGATCGAGCAGCTCGCGCTCAACTTCGAACATGGAGACCTCTCGAGTGGCGCGCTCGCCGCTCCGTATGACGTGGCAATCCTGTCGCGCGTGCTGATGGGCTTTCCTCCCGAACAGGCTCGGCGGGTCATCCAGCGGATCGCCGCAGCTCTCCCCACTGGAGGCCATCTGGTCATCCACGACTTCGCACAGGAGTCTCGGGTCGGAGCGCTCCTCGGACTCGACATGCTGCTCAACACCGGGGGCCAGGTACACGACAGCGAGCAGATCGTGTCTTGGATGACGGAAGCTGGCTTGAAGCAGATCGACGTATCCCCGGTGCTTCCATACACGCGGCTCTGGCTGGGCCGAAAGCAGGGAGACTGATGATGCCCGATCCCCAGCGCGTCCTGATCACCGGCGCCGGCCGTGGCATCGGCCGCGCGATCTGCGAAGCCTTCTGTGAAGCCGGCGCGCGAGTGCATGCCACTTCGCGCACGAAGCACGAGCTCGAGGAGCTTCGGCAAGAGCTCGGAGTCTCGGTGACTGTGGCCGACATCTGTGACCGCCAGCAGGTTCGCGCCCTACGTCAGGACGTAGAAGCCGAGCTCGGCGGGCTGGACGTCCTGGTGAACAATGCGGGGGTCTGGATGGAGCGTCCATTCCTCGAGTACACCCCGGAGGAGTGGGACCAGACGATCGACACCAATCTGACGGCAGTCTTCAACGTGACTCAATCTCTGCTTCCGTTGCTTCTCGAGAGCAGCGACGCGCGCATCGTCAACATCGCATCGATCGACGGACAGGTGGGCTTCGCCAAACTCGTCGCGCAGTGTGCGTCGAAGGCAGGCCTGATCGGCTTCACCAAGGCGCTCGCGAAGGAGCTCTGGGACAAATCCATTACGGTCAACGCCGTGTGTCCAGCAGAGGTCGACAAGGAGCTCAGCTACGCCGCGACGCCGGACCGTGTAGCCGGCCCGCAGAAGGTCCTCTCGCGGGACGTCGCGCGCGCCGTCCTCTACCTGGCATCTCCCGACGGGGTCTGCATCAACGGCTCCTGCGTAGACGTCCACGGCATAGGCTTCCTGGCCTCGTGAAGACACTGCGCTGGATAGGCCCCTGGATCGTGGGGCTGACGATTCTCGCCGTGCTGCTCGCACGGGTGGACGGCGCAGCGATGCTACAGGCGCTCGCGACAGCATCATTCGCGCGCTACCTATCTCTCTCCCTCGTCTTCATCGGAATCTGGCTCACACTCGACGTGCTCGCCTTGCGCGCACTACTGCCAGAGGGTGCTCCGGTTCCGAGTCTACGTACCTTGGCCCTCCTGCGCGCCGCGAGCTACCCCTTTCTCGCCCTCAACTTCCACGCTGCGAGTGCCGCTCTGGCCGCTACCTTGGGCCACGAGCTGCGCATTGGGTTGGCCAGGGCGAGCGGGAGTCTGCTCGCCTACTACTCTCTCGACCTGATCGCTCTCACCGGGCTCGCACTTCTCGGCTCATTCACCCTCGATGCCAGTCAGCTTCAGATCCGCGGCCCGCTCGCTGCGCTGGCGTGCGCCGCGATTCTGATCGTCGTCGCCACCCGGGGAACTCGCAGATGGCTGAAGCGCCAGCCGCTACTGCGGGTTCTGAGCGAGCTGCCGCCTCGACGTCTTTGGATCGCCCTATTCATGCGGGCGTCGATGCACGCGAGCTTCGCCGTGTTCATCGTGTTGGGCTCCGCCTGTTTCGGAGCCATCCTTCCGTGGGGACCCGCGATCGCACAGACCCCCCTGGTGCTTGCGATCGGCGCGCTCCCGATATCGGTCGGGAGTGTGGGCACGGCGCAGGCAGCGATCGCCTTCTTCTTCCGAGACTTCGCATCTCAGGAACGTCTGCTGGCCTTTGGACTGGCCTATACCTTCAGCCTCCTGGTGCTCCGGGTTCCCATCGGCCTGGTCGCACTATGGATCCGCGGGAGGGCACCGGCCGAATGCGTGGAGATGAGAGCATGAACGACATCAACCGCCTCGAGTCGGTGAAGGGCGGACACAGTGCGCCCGCCTGGATGGTGAACTGGTCGCCGCGCTCCGATCGAATCGTATCCGCATCCGAGGACGGAAGCGCGATCATCTGGGGAGCCCGCGACCTGTCCCCGAAGCGACGCCTCGTCGGTCATCAGGACGGCGTCTGGTCGGCCACCTGGAGCAGCGATGGATCGCGCATTGCAACCGGAAGCAACGATGCCAAAGCCGGGATCTGGGAGTCCTCGACGGGCATGCGCATGTACTGGCTGAGCGGACACGAGGGCCCGATCTGGGCAACCTGCTTCGCTCCCGACGGAGAGTGCGTGGCCACCGGCTCCGCCGATCGAACCGCGCGGCTCTGGTCCGCATGGACAGGCGAGTGCCTGGCTGTGCTGGAAGGACACGGCGGCCTGGTCAAGGACGTGCGATTCTCACCGAGCGGTCAGATGCTCGCGACGAGCTGTGACGACGGATCGATCCGACTCTTCGACATGAGATCCTTCCGGCTCGTCCGCACACTCGGCGGCCACCTCCACAACGTGAACACCGTGGCCTGGACTCCGGACGAACAGCGCCTGATCTCCTGCTCACACGATCGCAGCGTACGCGTCTGGGATGTCCCCAGCGGGCGCGAGCTGATCTGCATCGCGGCGCACGACGACGACATCGACGCTGCTGCCGTGTCCCCCGATGGACGCATCATTGCGAGCTGCTCCCACGATCGCAGCGTGCGCCTCTGGTCCGCCGTCACCGGCATGCCGCTCGGACAGATCGAAGGCCATCGCGACGAGGTCGAGTGGGTTTCCTGGAACCGAGCGGGCGACCGCTTGGCCACGGCATCGATCGACGGCTGCATACGCATCCTCGATGTCCAACGAGCGAGCATCGAACAGTGCAGTGTCGGCGCCAACCGCGCGGTAACCGGGGTGGTCGGAACGAGCGATCGGCGCATCGTCTTCATGCAGGGAGATCGCAGCCTGCGCGTGCTCGCCGCAGAGGGGTACGGATCGGAATCCAGAAGGGAAGCCCACGAGCGCACCAGCCGAGCGCTGTGTGTGGACCCAGCAACCCAGACCGTCTGGACGGCCGGCCTCGATGGCTGGCTGCGCCAGTGGCAACTCGACGACCTCGCGCTCAACTCCCAGCACCGCTTGGGCGCACCCTCGCACAGCCTGTCCCTGGACGTCGTGCGACGCCGAATCGCCATCGGCTGCGAAGACGGCTCGATCGAGCTGTTCGACTGCGATACGGGTCAACCGCTGGGCCGCACCCCGATCTTCGACCAGGCGATCTATGCCGTTGCTTGGTCCCCCCGTAAAGAGCTGCTGGCCGCTGCGGGGCGAAACACACACATCGCGCTATGTACAGGAACACCTCTCTCTGTGCAGACGGAGCTCACGGGACATGCGGATCCGGTGATCTGCCTGTCCTGGTCTCCGACCGGCGAGAAGCTGGCGAGTGGGGGACGCGACACAGTGGGCCGGATCTGGTCGCACACAGGCGCGCTGCTGACCGAGCTCCACGGGCACACACGCACGATCTGGGGAATCGCCTTCTCGCCCGATGGACGCTACATCGCCACTTCTTCGTTCGACACGTCCGTACGAATCTGGGATGCATCCAGCGGGCATCCGTTGCACACTCTCGACGGACATCAGCGAGAGGTGAGCACCCTGGAATGGAATTCGGACGGACGCCTGATCTCGGGGAGTCGAGACGGCACCATCCGCGTCTGGGACGCAATGCGCGGCACCGCTCGCGTGATCGACGTACGCCGAAATGAGCTGTTCCAGCACAACGCGAGTCGAGTCTCCAGTGCGAACGAAGCGGAGCTTCACGCGAATGGCTGATGCCGCGCAAGGGAGCCCATGGACTACGTAGCCCAGTTCATCGCCTATGCAACCGCTTTCGAGCGCGCCTTCGAATCCGATGACTGGGACGCGGTCGCCGCACACTTTGCCGAAGGTGCGAGCTACCGTGTCCCCTTCCCAGCCCCGCTCGGCGGCTACTTCGAAGGTCGCGATGCGATCGTCAGCTACCTGCGCCAGATTCTCGATGGATTCGATCGTCGCTTCGCAACACGCTCACCCGAGCTCCTACGTCTGACGCAATCCGGCAGCGACGGATCGGTCGTCGAGATCCGGGGACGCGTGAGCTACACGCACCCCGAAGCGCCGGATCTCGTGTTCGAGCTCGACGAGGTCGCGCGCTTCGACGGCCCGGCGATCGTCCAGCTCGAGGACCGATACTCCGAGGAGGATCGCGCGCGCATGCTCCGCTACATCGCCGTCTACGGTCCCAAGCTCGGCATGCTGCCCGTTTCCGCCTGACCCCACGCACTCGGGCGTCCGAATACGGGTAGAGCTTCCTTCTACCGTCACCATCGGCGCAAGGGCGTCACCCATCCGTGAGACGAGAGGCGCATGGGGTGAAACTCGAGCTGGCGCACGCCCCACCAACTGCGCGAAACTCTGGTCCACATGCTTCTCGGGGTGGATCTGGGAACGACTCGAACGGTGATCGCGGACGTAAGCGCCGGCGACTACCCCGTGGTCCACTTCGATATCGGAGGCGAGTTCCGCGACCACCTACCGGGTTGGGCCGTACTGGAGTCCAACGCGCTGTGTTTCGGCGACCTTGCGCGAGACGCGATGTCCCAGGGTAAGTCAGCCTGTGTCTCGTCGGTGAAACGCGCGATCTCCGGGCTCGCGCCAGACGACGTCGTGGATGCCCTGGCTCCGACCACCGCGCTAGAGCTCCTCGCGGCGTACCTCGATTGGATCCGAGAGATGCTGCTCGGATCGAGCAATCTCACTCTGGCGACTACCGCGCCCATTCCGGCCATGGTTGCCGTTCCTGCGCTGGCCGGGACACGGCAGCGCTATCTCACCCTAGAAGCATTCCGACTGGCGGGCTTCGACGTGCGCGGCATGTTGAACGAGCCGACAGCCGCGGCGATCGAGTTCGCACATCGCCATCGCACTGTACTCTCTGCCCGCAGCCCCAAGCAGTATGTGGTCGTCTATGACCTCGGCGGAGGCACCTTCGACACCGCAGCCATTCGCTTCACGGGTCGTCGCTTCGAGCTCCTGCAGAGCGCCGGGCTTCCCAAGCTCGGGGGCAGCGAGTTCGACGAGCTGCTCCTCGAGTTGGCTTGTGAGCCTCTGGGGATCACGACCTCTGGCCTGACTCCAGGGGATAGAGTTCGCGTGCTCGAGGTCTGTCGCGAGGCGAAAGAAGCTCTCAGACCCAACACGAGGCGCTTGCTACTGGACTTCTCCGCAATCGATGGCGAGTTGGGCAGCGCAATCGTCGAAGTCGCAGATTTCTACACGCGCTGCGAAGCGCTCGTGTCTCAGACGTTCACCATCGTGGACCAGTTACTCGAGCGCCTCACCCGCACGGCACCGGAGATCTCAGATCCTCAGGCCCTCGCGGCGCTCTACCTCGTCGGTGGCGCCTCCGCACTGCCCATCGTCGGACGCAAGCTACGAGAGCGTGTGGGGCGCAAGCTGCGCTTGGCTCCGCAGCCACACGCCGCGACCGCGATCGGGCTCGCCGTCGCCGGTGACGCATCCGCCGACATCTTCGTGCGCGAGGCGATCACTCGACACTTGGGCGTCTGGCGCGAGTCCGACTCGGGCCACGAGAAGATCTTCGATCCCATTCTCCCCAAGGATGCGGCGCCGCGAGAGCAATCGCGGGTGCTCGCCACGCGCAGCTATCGCCCCGCGCACAGGGTAGGTCACCTGCGCTTCGTCGAATGCAGTGACGTCGATGACCAGGGGCAGCCGGCCGGGAATCTGCTCCCGTGCACGGAGGTGCGGTTTCCCTATGACCCGGCGCTCGCGGATCGCGACGAGCTCACCGGGATCGCTCTCGACCGGGTTCCTCTGGATCAGGAGATCGTCGAGACGTATGCCTCGACACCCGAGGGGGGCATCCAACTCATCATCGAGAACCGGACCAGCCGCTACCAGCGGAGCTACCTGCTCGGCGCCTGAGCCTCGTTCTCCCCTTCTCTCCGTCTGATCGGGCCGGCATTCCAGCAAGCGCCTCTACCTTACACAATGATATTGAAATTGAATTTCAAGATCTGAATAATGTACCCTCTCCGTTGGCCGTCCATTGATAGGAATCAGAGATGTCTGCCAGTTCGTCCCTCGTCCTCGACACGGAGTCCACGGATCGGGGAGCCTCACCACCACGCCAAACCTCCAACCGCGGTCTCGTGGAACAGCTCTATGCGATGCACCGAAACGCGCTAGAGCACTACCTGCTACGGCTGCTGCAGTGTGAGGCCACGGCCCAAGACGTCGCGCAGGACGCGTTCGCTCGCTTGCTCCGATACCAGCCGGCGCTCGAGGCAGCAACGGCGCGACCCTACCTCTTTCGGGTCGCACTCAACATCGTCCGAAGTCGCGCCCGGGAGATGCGAATGCAGCTCGAAGTCCTCTCTCCGCTCGAGTGGGAACGCGATCTCGAATGCGGCACCCCGGGTCCCGACCGCATCGCCGCGGCGCGCCAAGTCGTCGGGATCCTCGCCGACGAGATCGAGCAGCTGCCCCCGCGCTGCCGCGAAGTCTTCGTGATGCACCGCTTGTACGGACTGACGCACGACAGCATCGCGGCGCGACTTGCGATTTCCCGCAGCATGGTCGAGAAGCACGTCCGCAAGGCCACGATTCGCTGCCAGCAACGTATCCAGAAGCACGGGCTGAAATCCGTCTGAGCTCCCGACGGCATCCCGAGCATAGGCGCACCCATCGATCTGTGGAATCCTGTGGTCTCGGAGCGATGCAGCTCGCAGCGGCTCACCCTGCCGATCGAGAGAAGAAGTAGCCATGAGACTCGTACCCCGCCGAATCCCTCTGTTCGCGATCATCACGAGCTTGCTGGCACTTGCCTGTAATTCGGACCTCAGCAGCGAGCAATCATCCGAACCAGCCGGCAGAGTCCAGACCGGCACCTGCAGCGAGCCTGACGGGCGCGCCTACCGCGTGACGTATCAGCTCGGTTCGACCAGCGAGGACGAAGCTCGCATCCAGGTAGTGAACCTCGAGTATCGGTCCGCACCCGATGCCGCATACGGCCCCTTCGTCGACGACGCAGACACATTCGCTCGCCTCGAATCGTGGACGCCAGCGACCATCGAGGGGCTGTTCTCCAGGCTGAATGACGGGTTCGCCTTTCCCTTCGTGACGCTTGCATTCGATCAAGCAGGCTACGAGATGTGGTGGGAGGATGTAGCTGGACGCGACGCGATCCTGATGACGTCGCGTAGCCCGCGCTCGAATCCTCGCATCCAGTTTCGCAGCCGCCGCAGGACTCCGACGGAGACGGACCCGGAGGATCGACTCGGACGTACGCGAGATCGCTGCAACGTGTACCTCGGCTGCTACGCAGGTCCAGCCGAGACTGCGAGGGTCGCCTTCCTCGGCGACAGCATCGGCGTTCAGATGGCGTCGCGCCTCGTCGAGCAGTTCACCGACCGCCAGCTCTTCCTCGATGTCCAGTCAGGCCAGAGCCTGTTGTCGATGCTCGCCGCAGCCCGAGGCATCGCCGCGGGCATCCGAGATCCCGCTGCGAGAGGCCCATCGATTCCCGACGTGCTCGTCCTGGAGCTGGGCACCAACGATGTCTACGGATCCCCTCCGAACGAGACCCTGGATCAGTTCGAACAGCGTGTCGCGGACACGCTTCGGCGCATGCGCTCCGCCACCGCTCCGATTCCCTGCCGCGTGTTCATGACGGTGCGCACGGCCGGAGCCGACCAAGCCCCATGGGGCGACGCGCGTCTGCTCGCACGGCAACGGAAGCTGAACCAGCTCATCCGCGCCGTCGTCGCATCCGATCCATCCCGCCTTCGGCTGATAGACTTCGAGAAGCTCAGTGATCCGCATCGCCCGGGCAGCGCCGATCCTTGGTTCGAAGAGGGATTCTTCATGCAGCCCGGGGAAATCGACACCGTACACCCGAACGCGGCCGGCCTCACGGCGCTCAGCGACGAGATCGCGGCTCAGATCGCCGCCTGCTTGGGGAGCTGACCTTCGCACCGACTCCGGCGGCCAACCGACCCGTCAGAAGCGGCGCGAGACCTCGATGCTCCAGGTGCGTGGCCGCGAGCGATACGCGGTCTTGACACCGTTCGTATCATCGAGGCTGAATCCACCCGTCACATAGCTGCGATTCAGCAGATTGCGCCCCGAGACGGAGATCGTCGTAGCGCCATCGGGTAGCTCCCACGCAATGCGCCCGTTCAACAGTCCATAGGTGGACTGGCGCACCTGGTCGTCGTTGAACGTCGCGTACTCGACGTCCCCCTGCACGAAGTAGGTCGCGCGGGCCGCCGCGGTGCCCCACCCTCCGAGATCGAGGATGTAGTTCACGGAGACGTTCGCATTGAAGTTCGGCGTGTTGGTACGGTCCTCGTCCGAGAAGTCGGCCATGGGAAGATTCATGGGTGCAAACACGAAGCCCGTGGCGTTGAGGAACGAGACCGGGTCGCAGTTCGCCGGGGTCAGATCTCGGCACGTCTCCGGGTTGATCCGTCCGCTTCGGAGCAGCTCGGTCCCCGTATCGATGCGAGCCGTGAAGTCTCGATACTCGGACCGAGTCAAGCCGAGCCCTCCGGTCACGGTCAGCTGAGCCAGCGGGCGGAAGATCAGGTCGAGCTCCAGCCCGTAGATCGCGGCCTTCGCCACGTTGTTGATCTGCGCGACTGGTACACCATCCTCATCGATCTGCACCGTTGTGAGCTGGATGTCGCGGTACTTGTTGTAGAACCCGGCGAGGTTCACCACTAGCCGGTTGTCCAGCCACTGTGTCTTGAGCCCCACCTCGTAGCTGTCGAGCACCTCCTCGTCGAACTCGCCGGGGTCTTCCGGGCTGGAGCGCAAGCCACCGGAACGTCGATCGAGCGCCGACACGACGCTCCGGTTGAAGCCACCGCTCTTGAAGCCGCGGCTGTAGCTGGCGTATCCGAACAGCCTGTCCGTAGCCTGGTACTCGAGCTGCACGCGCGGAGTCCAGCGGCCGAATCTCGAGCTGACCGGCACGCCCAGGGTGGGCTGCGCGCGGTCCGCGCGCGAGGCGAACTGCGCCGCATCCGGCAACGGCACCGTCTTTCCCTGGCGTTCCTTGCGCTCCGTGGTGAAGCGCGCACCCGCGGTCAGGCTCAACTTCGAGGTGAGGTCGTAGGTCGCCTCTGCAAAGCCCGCATAGCTACGGGTATCGAAGCGCGTGGTCCCCGCCCCATTCAGTCCGAGCACGGCGTCCGTGAGCCCACCATCGACGTCCAGTAGATCGAAGGTGAAGACGGAATCCCGCAGCACGAAGCTACCCGTCGTCCCCGCGCGAATGGCGTCCAGTAGGTTCGAGAGAGCAGACAACCGAGTCAGACTGTGGCCCTTCTCTAGAAACGCATAGGCGCCCACGGTGTAGTCGAGACGATCGTCGAGGGCGCGACCCGTGATCTGCAGCTCCTGGCTGAGGGCGTCGTCTTGATTCCGAAGGGTGCCGATTCCGAAGGCATCCGCCGCGGTGGCATCGAGATCGGCGCGCTTGGTGCGCACGTCTACTCGTCTCCACGACGAAACGGAGCGGAACGTCACGCGTTCGGACAGGTCCCAACTGAAGGTGGCGGTGGCGAAGCTCGTATCGACGTCATCCTGCTGGTCGAAGTCGGCCCCCGCCGTGCGCGGGGAATCGTCTGCGCGGTCGCCCACACAGGCATCGACGAAGGACTCCGAGCTCGGGCCAGCGGCCAAGTTGTCGGACAGAAAGCGGCCCGACGCGAAGGGATTTCCGAGACGACACTCCGGAGTGGGAACCTGCTCATCCTCCTTGGTTTGCTCGTAGGAAAGATCCAGGGTCATGTCGTCGCGCGGCAGCAGACGCAACGCCAGCCGAGCCTTGAGCAGCTTGTTGTCTCCGCTTCGGGAGTCCTTGGTCCGGTTGCGCGTGTAGCCATCATCGGTCTGCGTCTCGAAGGTCAGGCGAGAGAAGGCTCGCTCGGCGATCAGCGGGACATTGAGGGTCGCCTGCGTGTCGAGCTGCCCCAGGCTGCCCGCGCGCAGCAGTGCTGAGCCACCGAACTCGGGCTGCGGCTTGCGGGTGCGGATCGAGACGACTCCACCGACCGTGTTCTTGCCGAAGAGGGTGCCCTGGGGCCCCCGCAGGACCTCGATTCCCTCCACATCGAGCGTGCTCACGACGCTTCCCGTCAAGCGGGGCAGATACACACCATCGACATACAAACCCACACCCGGGTCGACATTGTCCCGGAAGTCGTCCTGCCCGACTCCCCGGATGTAGATCCGAGTCTGGTTGTTACTGCCGTTGCCGGTATCGAGCTTGAGGTTCGCGACCGCTTCTCCGATATCGGTGATGCGGACGATCTGTCGTCCCTCGAGCTCCTCCTCGTCGAACGCGATCATCGAGATCGGCGTCGCCTGGAGGCTCTCCTCACGCTTGCGCGCGGTAACGGTGATCTCTTCGATGCCAGCCGGCGCGCCATCGACAGGCTCCGAGGAGGGTCCCGGGGCGGCTTGGGCCTCGCTCGTGTCGGCAGCACCTTGCGCGTTTGCACCCGTGACAGGTAGCGACGTCCAGAGAACCAGTGCAGCCCAAAGCCAAAGAGAGCTGACTTCGAGACCTGTGCAACGGAGACCTGTGCCCCCGAGGAATATGGATCGTGTGACTCGAGCTAGCATCGGATTCCCTCCTCACCTCGACGTACATCTTAGTGAAATCCAGAAGCGAGTTTGAGCTTCCAACTTCGGGCCATCAGAGTCCCTGGACAGATCGCGTCGGCGCACACGTCGGATTTCATCATTCCTTTAGAATTCAGCTGCGACCGAGCATCCTTCTGTACCTCCAGCGCGCGAGCGCCCGCGCGCACGGCCTGGAGCGAGGACGCGCGCTCGCAGTTCTGCCACAATGCGGAGTCCACATGATGCGGAGTCCAGTCAGGGCGCTCGCATGGCAGGGCGCCCACGTGGCAGGACGCCCGCTCGGCCCCACGTCCCGACCTTCCAGGCACCACGTCCCGCGACAGGAGGCAAGCATGACCGATTCACAGTCCAACGCGCCAGGAGCTTATGTTCCCCCCAAGGTCTGGAGGTGGGAGAGCGAGAGCGGTGGGCGCTTTGCGCACATCAATCGGCCGATCGCAGGTGCGACGCACGAGAAGGAACTCCCCATCGGGAAGCATCCGTTGCAGCTCTACTCGCTCGCCACACCCAACGGGGTGAAGGTGACCGTCATGCTCGAGGAACTCCTCGCCCTCGGCGAGAAGGAAGCGGAGTACGACGCCTGGCTGATCAACATCCAGGAGGGTGACCAGTTCAGCAGCGGCTTCGTCGCCATCAACCCCAACTCGAAGATCCCGGCCCTGCTCGATCGGAGCACCTCTCCACCCCTACGCGTCTTCGAGTCGGGCGCGATCTTGATGCACCTGGCCGAGAAGTTCGGCCACTTCCTGCCCAACACACCGATCGAGCGCGCCGAGACATTGTCCTGGCTCTTCTGGCAGATGGGGAGCGCACCGTTTCTCGGCGGTGGCTTCGGTCATTTCTACGCCTATGCCCCCGAGAAGTGGGAATACCCGATCAACCGCTTCGCCATGGAGGTCAAACGCCAGCTGGACGTGCTGGATCGGCGTCTCTCCGAACACCGCTATCTGGCCGGCGACGAGTATACGATCGCCGATATCGCCACATACCCGTGGTACGGCGCGATGGCCCTGGGAAGACTCTACGAAGCCGCTGAGTTCCTCGACGTCGAGTCCTACAGCCACGTACGCCGTTGGGCGAGCGAGATCAAGGAGAGACCAGCGGTGAAGCGGGGACAGCGCGTGAATCGCACCTTCGGGAACGAGGAGACGCGTGTTCCCGAACGCCATCAAGCCAGCGATCTGGACTGAGGGGTGGACGCACGCACTGGCCCGCGCGTGCCCCGTGCGATCCGCAGTCTCCCCCCCGAGCTCGAGTCCTGCGACGCTGGCCGGGGCTCAGCTCTCGCTCTCGCGCTTCTTCTCGAGTTCGGGATCCGGGATCTTCACGAACGTGCGGAACCAGCAGCGCTCACCATCCACCAGGATCGAGCTGAACTTGTCGAGCGCACCGCTCGAATCGGTAATGAAACCGATCGTCTCGGCAAACTGGAGACCGATGCAAGCTCCGAAGAAGGTGGCGCGGAACCAGGACTTGTTGCGCCCCTTGATCAAGATCGCGTCCGATCCGTCCGCGCGCCAGTCGTCGATTCCGCCCAGATCGACGAAGTTGATCACGGCACGCTGAAAGGACTCCTCTTCCTCGGCCCGCACTCCGGGGGCCGCCACGGCCACCAGCGCAACAGCCGCGGCCACCCGAGGAATCGAACGCGCGAGTTCGCGCAGAGCCTGGGCGCCTCGTCGAAGCGGGCCAGCAACATCACAGGTCGTCAGTGGTTCGAACATGATGGAAGCTCCTTTGCTCTAGGTCGGTAGCGCTCACTCGGTGAGCGGAATCAGCTGGATCTCGACCCGCCGGTTCTGTCTTCTCCCCTCCGGCGTGTCATTGGATGCGATCGGCATTCGCTCTCCCAGACCGCGGGCCACGAGCCGCACCGGGCGCACCCCCTGCGCCGACAGGTAGCTCCGCACCGATTCCGCCCGCCGCTCCGAGAGCCGTTGGTTATAGGCATCTTCACCGGTGCTGTCGGTGAATCCGGTGATCTCGATCAGCGTCTTCTCATACTCGTTCAGAACGAGCGCGACATCGCTCAGAACCTGAAAGAACTCGGCTCGGATCGCGTCGCGATCGGTCTCGAAGGTGACGTTGCCGGGCATCAAGAGCTGTATCTCGTCGCCCGAGCGCGCAACTCCAACACCTGTCCGGGCCAGTCGCTCTCGCAAGGCGGCTTCCTGGAGGTCCATGTAGCGACCGACGGCTCCGCCCGCAAGCGCACCGATTCCTGCTCCGATCAAAGCGCGCTTGCGTCGATCTCGACTGTCCTTGCCGGTGAGGGCGCCAGCAGCGGCCCCTGCGAGCCCACCCAGGACGGCTCCCTTCGTCGTCTTGCTCGTTTCGCTCTCTCCGGTGAACGGGTTCGTGCTCGTACACCCAGAGATCGAGGCCGCTAGATAGACGGCCGACACCACGCCGGCAATCGCGCGTCCCGGCGAGCGAGCTGGCCTTCTGCCCAGCCTAGCGGCCGAGCGCTGCAAGGCCGAGGGCGCGACACTGACCGCGATCCATCCCGCGCACGCGCGCCAAGCCCGCGTCGTCTGCATCGCTCGAACGAGCTGTTCCATTCTCGAGGTTCCTTCCGCCGGGTTGCCCGGTTGCGAGTGGGTGTCACGACCACGCGGGCTTGATGGCAATCTCGATCTCGACACCCGTGCGCATGACGATTCGACGCGGCCGTTGTCCTCTCTATTCTCGCTAGGGCCTGGCCGAGCTGTACGTCGACCACGCAGGAATACGCGGTGCATGCTTCGTGCCTAGGAGTCGGTTCGACTCCCTTCCCGCCCGGGCCTGCCGAGGCGCGCAGGGAATCGCTGGTGCGGTGCTCACTCCAGGCCGACGATGCGACCCTCGGCGACGTCGATACGCTGCGCGAGCGGCTGCTTGGGGAGTCCCGGCATGCGCATGATCTCACCCGAGAGAACCACCAAGAAGCCAGCCCCGGCATTGATCTCGATGCCGCGTACAGTGAGCTCGAAGCCCCGTGGCGCTCCCCTGAGATTCGGGTCGTCGGAGAGAGAACCAGGGATCTTGGCGACACAGATCGGCAGTCCGTCGTATCCGAGCCGGCTGACCCGAGCAAGGTCGCGCTTCGCCTGACGCGTGTACACGACCGATCCTGCCCCGTACATCCGCGTCGCGATCGCAGCGATCTTCGACTCGACCGGATCGCTCCACGCGTAGAGCGGAGTGTACGGAACCCGGCTCTTCTCCGCGTGACGCTGGACGACGTCTGCGAGCGCGCGCGCACCGCGTCCACCCTGCGCGTAGTGCTCCGACTCCGCGAACGGAACTCCGAGGTCGTCGCAGCGGCGAGCGACCACCTGGCGCTCCAGATCCGTGTCGCTCGCGAAGCGGTTCAATGCGACGACTGGAGTCTCGCCGAAAGCGCGGATGTTCTGGACATGCTTCTCCAGGTTGACGAGCCCACGTTCGACCGCGCCCGCATCCGGTCGCAAGAGATCGCGCCGAGCGACGCCGCCGTGCAGCTTGAGCGCACGACAGGTGGCCACCAGCACGACGGCCGCAGTATCCAGCCCTGCCGAGGCACACTTGATGTCGAAGAACTTCTCCGCACCCAGGTCGAATCCGAACCCCGCTTCGGTCACCACCCAGTCCGCACAGTGCAGAGCCAGACGCGTAGCCAGCACGCTGTTGCAGCCGTGCGCGATGTTCGCGAAGGGACCCCCGTGCACGAGCGCAGGGGTGCCCTCGAGCGTTTGTACGAGATTGGGCTTGAGCGCGTCGCGCAGGAGGGCGAGCATCGCACCCGCGGCACCCAGCTGCCCAGCGGTCACGGGATCACCGGAGCGCGTGAACCCGACGAGCGTCCGCACGAGCCTCGCGCGCAGATCCTCGGAATCGTCTGCGAGACACAGCATGGCCATCACCTCGGATGCTGCGGTGATGTCGAACCCGGTCTCGCGAGTGACTCCGTCGGCCGGCGCACCCAGGCCCACCACGATGCGACGCAAGCTGCGATCGTTCATGTCGAGCACACGTCGCCAGGTGATCGCCTTGGGGTCGAGCCCGAGCTGGTTTCCGTGCTGGAGGTGGTTGTCGATCAGCGCAGCGAGTAGGTTGTTCGCCGCCCCGACCGCGTGGAAGTCTCCCGTGAAGTGGAGATTGATTCGCTCCATGGGAACGAGCTGGCTGTATCCACCTCCCGTCGCACCCCCTTTCAGCCCAAAAGCCGGACCGAGCGAAGGCTCCCGGAGTGCGAGACAGACAGAGCTACCCAAACTCGAGAGTGCATCCGCCAGCCCGATGCTGGTGGTCGTTTTCCCCTCACCTGCCGAGGTCGGGGTAATCGCCGACACGAGCACGAGCCGCGGCGCCTCGCGCCGCGATCTCGGCCGCTCGAGCACGGCTCCATCCACCTTGGCAATGTGCGGTCCGTAGAGCTCGAGCTGTGACTCATCCAGCCCCAGTCGAGCCGCCACACGCGCGATCGGCTCGAGCCTGGCAGCCTGTGCGATCTCGGCGTCACTCGGCACGCGATGCTCCCCCTACGTCAGCAAAACCGGGCCGCCATGATCGCATTGGCGGGCTCCGCCCGGGTAGTCCCCCCATTGCCCGAGCAACCCGCGCTCACTACTCACTCACAGAAGTGCTCCCGGTCACCACTTTCACCCCTTGATTGGCGATAATGGCCATCGGAGGTTCAATTGCGCTATCTCGCCCCAGGGATTCTCGGACTGGCATGTCTGCTGGGTGTAGTGGGTGAAGGAGCTAGCGTGCAGGCGCAGGAGGTCGCGGAGCTCTTTCGCTCGACGACATCCGCACGCTCTCCGATCGACGCCATGTCCGCAGCCGAGATCGTCCAGACAGCTTACGCGAAGCTGCTCCCCGCCGAACACATCATGCAGATCGAGACGACCCGTACCGGAGGTGCGGCGGAGCCGAGCATCTCGCGATTCCTCGTGTTCCAGCGCTCGATCGATGGCGAGGAGCGGACCTTGATCGAAAACCTGGAGCCCCGTGCCATTGCCGGAAGCCGGACGCTCCAGGTCGAAGCTCAGGACGGCCAGACACGTACGTTCGCCTTCGTGCGCACTGCGGGATCCGATCCATTTCCGACGACGTTCCGGCTTGCGGATCCATTCACGGGCACATGGTTCGATCAGCCGGACGGGAACCGAGTGACCGGCTCCATGACTTCCCTCCGCCCGGGATTCAAACCCCGCTTTCAGATCCTGAGCCGCCGCCCGGCAGAGTTCGAGGGCGAACGCGTTCACCGAATCGTGGTGCGGTCCAGAGCAGATCGCGGTTTCGATCGCACCGAGCTCGCGATCGCAGAGCGCGACTTTGCGATCCTCGAGTTCCGCCACTTCGCCCGGCAGAACGATCGCGACCCCTCGCTGATCGCGCGCGTCGATCGCAGGGACATCCAGCCCCTGGGCGCTCATCTACTCCCGACTCGGATCGTCTATGATGCGCCCTCCAGCAATCAGCAGATCACCGTATCCATTCGTCACCAGCTACTCCCAGCGGAGGCTCCCGACACGCTGTTCGATCCGGATACCTTCCACCGCCCGCGAACCGAGTTCCTGATCGCCGACTAGCCTGAACAAATCCTCTCAGAATCCTGCGCTTCCTCGGTGCTCGGGTCTGCGAGTGGTTCCTCCGTGGGGCGCCGCCAGAGGAAAGCGAATGCGGCGGGTTCTCCGCAGGACAGTGCCCACGGAGCCCGCCGCTCTACGCACCCGGCGGCTCCCAGGAGAGGAAAACCGGGTGCAAGGTCGGGCCCCAGCCCCAGACCGGGGCCCGACTACGGGCCCTGACTAGCCGAAGAGCCCTGCGAAGAGGTCGTTCAGGAAGTCGATCAGCGGATTCCCGGTCGGCGCGGGTCCCGGGCCGGGGCCCGGACCTGGACCTGGACCCCCGCCAGGATTCGGCACGCCACCGTCGAGGATTCCGTCCTGGTCGCGGTCGATACCCACACGAGTTCCACCGCCTGGGTAGATGCAGGTGAAGGTTACCTCCTGACCCGAGACCTGGGCCTGAGCCCGCAAGCCCGCTGCCGAGATCGAGTTCCCCGTATCATCCAAATAATTCCCTGACCCGGGCTGGAAGAGGTACCCGATCTGGTCCCCTGCGACGACGCCCTTGGCGATCAGATCGCACTCGGTCGTCTGCAGCGGCCCCGTCATCACGAACGGACTCCCCGCTCGCTGCTCGAGCAGCGCGACTCGATCGAGCGCTGCAGCATCGCTGTTCGGACCGATCGTGACCTGCTGACCGACGATCGGTGCAACGTTGCTCTCGAAGGCGTAGGTAAAATCTACCACCTGCTTGAGCTCCGGAGCAGTCAGCTGGAACACCCCCGCAGTCAAGAACTCCTCTGCGCCGGCGGCTGAGCCGTCGTGTAGGGTGCCCGTTGCTCGCACCTGATCGCCCACATTCACCCGGGGTCCGCCCAAGGTCCGGGGATCGCCATTGTCCCCGAAGGTGTGACCGAACATGCCGACCTTGTCGTAGGTCGTGCGGAGCTGGGTCACCTTGAAGAACTGAGTCTCCCCCTCGGTGGACATCTGACCGCCTGCCCCGAACTGCCCCTGTCCGCGATTGAACGCGTGACAGCTGTTGCAGACGAAGATCACGTCGGTGGTTCCGCTTGCGCCGACGCCTGTGTTGGTGAAGATCCCACGGCCCGCCTCCTGATCCGGAGTCAAGGAGTTGTCCAGCGGACGATGTGGATTGGGCGGCGGGACCAACGTAAGGGCCCAACTGGTCAGATCGGCCATGTCGCTGTCGGCGATCCCGCCCGTCCTTCCATTCAAGGCGTCGAAGACGATGTTGAACAGCATGAAGTTCGCACGCGTATTCAGCACGTCCCCTGGCGTGGTCATGTCTCCGCGCCAGAACATCGGGCCCGAGTCCTTGAGCCCACGCAACGTGAGCACAGTCATCGGCCCCTTGATCGGGTTGAACTGGACCGTCGGCTGATTGTCTCCGCCGAGTCCGATCGCGATTCCGGCTACGAATTGGTTCGGGTTTGCACCCAAGCCGAGGAATGGCGCGCCCAGATTCCAAGCCAGGTCGTCCTTGTCTGCCGACGGATGGCAGACACTGCAGTTGGCTTCGCCGTTGTCCGAGCCCAAATTCGCATCGTAGAAGAACTTGCGCCCGGTGCTGACGATGCTCGGCTCGGGGTTGAACAGCGGCACATCATCGATCTCCGCCTGAGCATCGAGGTCGACGACCGCGACCGAGTTGTCGAAGCGCTTGTACACGAACAGGCGGCTCGGATCGTTCGGATCGAGCACCAGATCTGCAGGCCCGCCGTTCCCACTCAGCGAGATATGCGTCGAGGCATCGGGGACGAACGAATCGTCCTCCAGCGCCTGGCGATCGAATGGAACGATCTTGTTCGAGCCGAGTCCGGCGAAGAGCAGAGTCTCTCCATCCGGAGAGAACACGAGGGACTGCGGCTGAGCAATGCTGCGTGCCTTCGTTCCTGCAGGAACGGGGAACGCTTCATAGTCGATGTGCTTGTTCAGGTGCCGCGTGACGAAGGAGCCATCGGGATTCAGAATTGCGACTCGGGACTCATACAGATGTCCACGAAGCGTCTCTCCCGTGACCGGATCCGCCTGAAGGGGTCCAGGCCCGCCCGGATTCGGCCCCAGCCCCATTCCGGGGAGCGAGATGAAGCGGTTCTGATTGATCGCGTCGATCGTCGCCATGTAGGCGCGCCCATTGGTCGGATGCACCACGATGTTGAAGTTGAGTGTGCTCACACCTTGAAACGAGCCCGACACCACCGGCACGGGACCCGTCGCATCGATCGTGAACACGTCATTGTCCGGAATAGTGAACGGAACGGCCGCGCGAAAGTCCCGGCCCGCCGCATCGAGCCATGCGCCAGTCACTGGATTGTTCGTTGCAATGATCCCTACGCGAGGATTCGGAGCCCCGTCGGCCTGATTCACGTTCGGCCCCGGAACACCACCAGGAGACGTGGAACCGTTCTCGAGCATGCACGGCCCATCATTCTGCGCCGATGCCTGAGCGCTCCCCGCGAGTGGACCGGGGCCGCTGCAGACGGCGTTGTCGCTGATCACCGTCGTCTTGTTCCCCGACGTGAACACCGAGACGAAGACCGTCCCTCCGTCCGGAGTCGCCGCCAGAGAGCCAGGCTTGTCGGAGAACAGGGGCAGGATCGTGAGCGGAGATCCTCCGAGATCCGATCCGGGACTGTCCGATTCGAATACCCACACGTCGGCGCGCGGTTCGCCGCGTACCTGTGTCAGCTCGACGGTATTGGTTGGGTGATTCTGACCCCGTCGCGCCGCGGTGATGAACGCGAACTCGCCAGCGGGTCCCGCAAACACGATGTCGCGCGGCTCATCCCCCACGAGCAACGTCTGCGTTACACGCGGTGGAGTAGAACCTACATCGACGATGCTCACACTATCGGACAGATGGTTGACTACCCAGACCTCGCTGTCGTTGCGAACGGCTAGCGAGATCGGATCGAGCCCTACCTGAACGCTTCCGGCGGGACTGAGTCCCGCTGGAGAGACATCAAAGATCTCGAGTCGCCCATCGGGAACGTTGTTCACGAATAGGCGTGTTCCATCGGAGGACGTAGCGACCGCCCGCGTCGGAATCGTCTCGAAGTTGATGAAGCCTTGGTTCACGTCGGGCGTCGATACGAACGGCTGCATGTCGCAAGCCGCTCCGCCCAACAGAGCAATCGAGAAAAGTACTGAGAACCGCCTCGAACTCATCAGTGCAAACCTCCTCGGGCCGCGCGTTTCCCAGATGCGAGGCACGTTGCCGCCCTTGTGAGAGTTGGTCGAGATGTTTTCATAGAGCCACCACACCACATCTCACTGCATACACATGCATCGGTGCACTGAAATTTCGCTAAACATTGAATCTTTAGAAGAACACGACATTCGAGCACGGACTCGGCTACGCCCTGCAGATCAACGCGCAATCTGAAATCTCGCGGAATGCTTCTCTCTGCAGAGATGGCCCCTCACATCGCAAGATGTAGCGTCCTACACCCAACAGCTACAGCTCGACACCGATGGCACCACGGTGAACGAGCGCACTCAGCGAATCGCCCGGAGGCAAGTGGATCGCCCCGAGCCATTAAGCAATAAGCCGTGCCCACGGCTTGAGGCGCACCGTGGGCACGGCCGAGGAGCGAGACGATCGGTCCCACTCGAAGTCGCGGCCGGACGCTGCGTCCGGCCCTTCACGCTTCTTTGTTGCCAGTTCCTCTCGTAGTTTCTCTCGTATCCTGCTTCCTAGCTCGGTGTACGCAGCAAATTATAGAGCTCGAACGCAGCTGATACAGCATGCGATTTGAAGCCATCGAACGTGACTGATTTGATTCAGATCGCGAGCGCAGCGCCCAACCGCGCATGCTCACACGAAACCACACCCATCGGGTGGAGAGAGCCCCGTCGGATCGAACTGCGCTGCAACGCTACGTTTCGACAGAGCTCCAGTAGCGGTCCCGAAGCAAGCGCTTGGCCATCTTCCCGGTTTCCGTGCGTGGCAACTCCGAGACGAAGTCGACCGAACGCGGGGCCTTGTAGTGAGCGATGTGCTCGCGACAGTAGGCGATCAGGAGGCGCTCCAGCTCGCGCCCAGCCACCACTCCCGCGCGCGGCACCACGACGGCCTTCACTTCTTCGCCCATGTCGTCGTTCGGCACACCGATGACGGCGCAATCGGCCACATGAGAGTGTGTAAGAAGCTGATTCTCGATCTCCTGCGGATAGATGTTCACTCCACCAGAGATGATCATGTTGGACTGGCGATCGGTGAGGTACAGATAGCCTCCCGCGTCCAGGTATCCGATGTCGCCCAAGGTGAACAGCGCCCCGCGGTAGCTCCCTGCGGTCTTCTCAGGATCCTTGTAGTAGCGGAAGCGCTGTTCAGGATTCGCGGGGGCCTCGAAGTAAACTGCACCTTCCCGACCTGCCTGCGTGATCTCTTCTCCTCGCTCGTCCAAAATGTGGATGCGCCCGCCCGTCCAGTGGCGGCCGACACTCCCCACGTGATCGAGCCATTCGCTGCCACGAATCAGCGTACCCCCGCCCTCGGTCCCAGCGTAGTACTCGACGATCACGTCTCGCCCCCACCACTCGATCATGTCGCGCTTGACCGCCAAGGGACAGGGAGCGGCGGCGTGAACCGCAAGCTCGAGCCTCGAAACGTCGTACCTCGCTCGCACCTCGGCAGGCAGCATCAACAGGCGCTTGAAGTGAGTCGGAACCCATTGCGATGCCGTAACCCCCTGCGCTTGGATCAGGTGCAGGGCTCGCTCTGGATCAAAGCGCCGCATGATGACGACGCAGGCACCGAGCCGCATCAGCCCCGCCGCAAAGGTGAGCGGAGCGGCATGGTAGAGAGGGGCCGGGCTCAGATAGATCGTCTCCGAGCTCATGCCGAACATCCCCACCAGCGCGCTCGAGCCGAGGGCTGCGATCGGATCCCCTGCAGGCAGTCGCAGCAAGGGCCGCCGCACCCCCTTGGGTCGTCCAGTCGTACCCGAGGAGTAGAGCATGACGGCCCCTTCGAGCTCCTCTTCTAGCTTTGCGTCCTCCGGTACGTTCTCGATCCATTGCTCTAACGGCGCAAAGCCGTCGATCGCCCCCCCGAGGCTGACACGCGTAAGGGCCCTCCCGAGCGGAACCCGGGAAGCCACTTCCCCGAACTCGTGCGCCGCAAAGAAGGCGCTCGCATCGCTGTTCTCGATGATGTAGTCGAGCTCGCTCTGCTGCAGGTGCCAATTGACTGGCGTGAAATAGAGACCGGCACGGTGGCAAGCCCAGAAGATGTCGAAGAAGCAAGGGTGGTTCGGCACCAGTACCGCCACGTTGTCCCCGTGCTGGAGCCCGGCGCGCCGAAGCGCAACGGCGATGCGGCGCGAGCGCGCTTCGAGCTCCCCGTACGTCTCCCGGAGCTCACCATCCTCGAACACGATGGCCAAGCGACCGGGCTCCTGCGCCGCGATCATCGCCGGGGTGGCCATACTCTGCTCCCTTGGACTGGCATCTCACGATTGTAAGTGGAGCCCCCTCGAGAACTCAACGCTCCCTGCACTCTGCCACGGGCCGACTGCCGCGATTCTCCCCCCTAGGCGGAGACGACCTGACCTCGAGTCAAACTCTCGAATCCGCGGCGATCGATTCGATAGGCATCGAATCTGCGCTGCGTGCGCATGAGCCCCCAAGAGACGGCGGAGCAGAACGACAGAGACACCAGAAAGAAAGAAACGGGCCGCGCATATCCGAGCCCGAAAAGCTGCTCGACGAGGTAGTAGGCAAGGAAGTGCGAGATGAAGATCGGATAGGCCAGATCCCCGAGGACCCGATCGACCGTTTGCCACGTCCGGCTGCGCCAGGTCCACCGCATCGACAAGTGCGTGAGCGGCAAGGCGATCGCCCCACCCAGCGCGACCTCGAGAACCAAGGGATGTGAGCGAAGGCCCAGGAGAGCGCACGACAAGAGCAGATGCACGAGATAACCAGCCCAGACACCCCAGGCTGCGTACGACTTTCGAGTACCTGTCTCCGCGAATCCGTACCCGAACAGAAAGACGACGAGCACTCCCAGGATGTAGCGGTAGCCGATGGCGGCCGTTGCGAAAGTCGGGTTCGTGGACCAGAAACCGCCCCACTGAATCGCCGCAGCCCCGATCAACCAGGCCATCCAAACCCCTTCTCGCGCTCTGAAGAGGAGAGGCAACAGCAGATAGAAATGGAACTCGGAAGCCAGCGACCACGCCGGCGGAATGATGGGATGCGGCAGCAGTGCCGGGACCACGAACGGAGGAAATACGTAGTTCGTGGGCAGGAGCAGAGTGTTGAGCACGACCTTGAGCGGCGTGATCTCCTGCGCAAGATACGGAACCCGCGTTTCACGCCCGAGTAGGTAGATCAGCGCGAAGGAAGCCCAACAGACGAGCAAATACTGGGGAAACAGTCGCAGGACGCGATCGACGTAGAACGTCCAGATCGGGTGGTTGGAGTTCGACTCGAACCTCTCATAGCTTCTCCGCATCAGGAATCCGGAAATGAAGTAGAAGCAGATCACCGCGACCACTCCCACATTCAGGGGCAAACCATTCGGCGGAAAGTGGGACAGCATCACGAGCAGGGCCAGCAGGAATCGAACGCTACCCAACATGGCTCCTCCAAGGCCGCTTCCACACTTCTGAGTGCGTCTCTGCGCCTGGCCCGCAGGAAGACAGCGGTGCAGATGGCCGGCACCGTCGAGGCTCGTTCAACGGCAACTCTTCAATGATTCGCGGCCCGTCCATACGCGTTAGCGTGTCGGATCTCCATGAACCTGGCCGGAGCCTCCAGACTCTTGAAGCCGTAGCGCGAGTACAGCGAGTGCGCATCGCGCGTCACGAGCAACCAACGGCGCATCCCCTGGAGCTCCGGGTGCGCCATCATGCACTCCATGAGCCACTTCGAGAGCCCCTGCCCCCGATGGTCTTCGAGCACGAAGACGTCGCTGACGAAGGCGATCGTCGCAAGATCGCTGATCACGCGGCCGAAGCCGACCTGTGGGCCCGGGTCCGAGTAGATCCCGAACACGACGGCCTGCTCGATCGACTTCGCAACCGTCCCACGCGGAACCCCGCGCGCCCAGTACGACTCCTCGGCCAGATAGGTCGTCACCACATCGAGATCGATCCGCGCAGGGTCGGTACTGATCCGATATCCAGCCCGACTCCACTCGCACACATTGCCGAGGGCCACTCCGATTCTCCTCACTACTCCTGCACCTAGCGAAGGTCGCAGCTGCCTTCTGGGTCCACGCTGACGCCAGCCGCATTGGCGACGCACTCGTTCGAGTAGCGCTGCCCATCACAGCCACACACCGGCGCAAAGATCTGAGTACACATCTCGGGACGCGGCGTGCAAGTCCCGGGTGCATCCGCTCGACCACAGTTCGCGCCGCGAGGATAGGCGCAGAAGTTTCCCGCCTCGCACGGCGCCAGCCCGCGGCTCCCGCAGCTCCGCTGGACGCCTCCGGGGCCCACCTGCCCCTGGGCCGGGGCAGGAAGGTAGGCTCGCAGCACTCGCAGCCCGGGTGCCGTACCCGCGGGCCCGGTCACCTCGATCCGCGTCGCCCGCAACAGCGGCGCGCCCGAGCTTTCCCACACCTCTCGTACCCGCGTGGCGCCGCTCCCGAGACCAGAGAGATCGACGTCCGCGATCGCTTCTGGGGCCGTTCCCGCATTGAGCTCGCTCGCCTCGAACGACAGACAGGGGAACGCGATGCACACGACCTCGGTGGGCCGCACGCGAAAAAGGGTGCCCGCAGCACGACCTTCGTCCGCCGATCCAGTCCCCACGGGAGTCTGCGGTTCCACCCGCGACGCCTCCGGCTCTTCGCGGGGCCCGGAGTCGCGCGCCTCGGAGTCGCCGGCCTCGGAGTCTTCGAAGGCCTGAGAGACACGGAGCGACCAGAAGCTTCCCGCTCCCGTGCCTGCCCCATCGAGGGGCTCCAGCGTACCCCGCACCACGAAGCGCTCGGGAGACGCGGCAAACCGCACCTCCAGTTCGCCATCCGGGCCGCCCGATGCCCAATCGACCTCTGCAACATAGCAGCGCTCGCTTCGCTGACCGTCGCCACAGAGCGTCTCGGCGAGATTCGAGCTGCGCAGGAAGTACCCGCCACAGCGGGGACGAGCGCAGCGGCGCAGGTCGCGTCGGACCTCGTAGTAGCCCTGCGCGAGCGACTCGGGCGTCCCTGCCGGGTCGGCTGTCGCAGGCTTCTCGGCGATCGGCGCAGGCGTTGGAGCCGTCTCGGGGGCACACGCAGCCGCTCCAAGGCTCAGTAGACAGCAGCACAGTGCATGGGTTGGCAGACGCATGATCCACTCCGTTCGAACGACGCGATTGCAACGGGATGACGGAATGGACGCCCGCGCCGCTTCCACCACGCGCGCACTCCCATGCGGACGCGCGTAGAGCATACGCCCCGGTCCATGGATCAGCCAGCCAGTGGGGCACCGAGACTAGCTACCCGCCAATCGGAGCCCCGACCCGCGGGCCCACGACGCCAGCCTCGCGTTCCGCCTGCAGCAGAGACTCGTGCGCTCACGGGGGAGGAACGCAGGGCTCGACCGGCCCCCCGCCCCTCGCGGACTCGGAGGATCGGCGGCTCTGGTGTAGGATCGGGCCGACTCAACTCAGCATAGGAGACAGCCCATGGGATTCGCGCTCTCGAACATGCAGCTCAAGAGCTCCGCCTTTCAGAACGGTGGGGCGATCCCCAGCAAACACACCGGGGAAAGCGATGATGTCTCACCGGCGCTCGCCTGGAGCGCAGCTCCCGACGGCACGCAGTCGTTCGCGGTCGTCTGTCATGATCCGGATGCGCCTCTGATCAAGAACGGCACCTACGGATTCGTCCACTGGGTGCTCTACAACCTGCCCGCGTCCGTCACTAGCCTGCAAGAAGGAACGTCTGAGGGAACCTGCGGAGCGACCGACTTCGGGAAGCAGGCCTACGGCGGGCCCATGCCTCCCGAGGGACACGGCCTTCACCACTACTACTTCTGGATTCTTGCGCTCGACCGAAACCCGCAGCTCGAGGCCGGGCTGACGCTCGGACAGTTCTTGGACAAGGTCGAGCCCTACGTGCTCGGAATGAACCGTTTGATCGGAACCTACCAGCGCTGATTCGTGGCGAAGCTCGCGCCGGCGCGTCGAAAACCCAACTGCGCGCCGGCCGCGAGAGCCTCGCATTCAGCTTCTCAAATTCAACTGGACGAAGTGCTACAAAACTAGAATCGCAGCATGAGCGAGGTTCCAGCCGTGAAAAACGCCAGATCCTCGAAGTCGGAGCCAAGCCCTCGCGAATACGCCGCCTGCACCCCGAGCGCCAGGTTCCGTGTCAGATAGACATCCACCCCGGCGCCGGCTCGACCGAGCCCGAGATGCCCAGTCTCGTCGATATCCCCGAACTCG
>QJZC01000011.1 GCA_003247575.1 Pseudomonadota bacterium | reverse complement strand
GAGCGCGCGTGCTGCGGTGACCAGGGAGTCGTAGTCCGGCGCTCGAAGCGCACGCTCGATCAGGTGATCTACGACCGGATCCGAGATGCCCGCGTAGTTTCTCGAGTTCTGATTCTCGGCGGACTGCGAGCTGAAGTAGGATGCGAGCTCGCGGCCGGGCAGACTGCGCATCACGTAGTAGCCATACAGCATCTCGAAGTCGAGAGACCGACGCTTGTTCACCAGTTGCGCAGTCTCGACGACCCGCATCCGGGTCTCGATGCCGAGGCGCTCGAGCGCTTGCGCGAAGAGCAGGGACATGCGCGTGCGCGCACTCGAGTCGAGCAGCAGCTCGAGCGTGAACGGCTCGCCCGTTTCTCGATCGACGAGTCGTTCGTCCCGAATTTCGTAGCCGGCATCCGAAAGGAGCTGGAGCGCCACTCGAAGGTTGTCGCGATTGGGGCCGAATCCGCTCGAGGCGGGGTTCTCGAAAGGCCCTTCGAAGAGCTCCTTCGGAAGCTGCTCGCGAAAGGGTGCGAGCAACTCGAGCTCCGCATCGGTCGGCGCCCCCTCATGCGCGAGCTCCGAGCTAGGGAAGTAGCTGTTGCCGAGCTCGTAGAGCTCGTGCGTCTGGACGCGGTTCTTCCACTCGCGATCGAAGGCGTACACCAGAGCCTTGCGCACGCGGCGATCCGCGAGCTTGGGGAGCCGCGTGTTGAACAAGAGCGCCCGCACCGTCGCTGGAGACGTGAGGCGCACGACCTCGAGCTCGAAGTCTCCACGATCGCGCGCCGGAAAGTCGTAGCCACGCGCCCAGGTCTTCGACACGGTCTCGAGGACATAGTCGATCGCACCACCCTTGAGCGCCTCGAGCCGCACATCGGTGTCCAGGAAGTACTCGACCTCGATCTCGTCGAAGTTGTGCTGGCCGACGTTGACCGGGAGGTCCTTGGCCCAGTAGTCCTCGACGCGCGCGAAATGGATCGATCGCCCGGGATCCACGGCAGAGACCCGGTACGGCCCACTCCCTAGAGGCGGATCGAGCGTCGTCTTCTCGAAGTCGCGCTCCTCCCAGTAGTGTCGTGGGAGGATAGGCAGCCCTAGGAGCGTCTCCAAGGTGGCACGGTCACGAGGCCGCGCCAGTCGGAACTCGACCTCGTGCGGCCCACGCCGCTCGACGGACTCCAGCCCCGCCAGCGCAACCCGCAGCACCGGGGTGGCCTTGGCTTTCAAGATCCGAAAGGTGAAGACCACGTCGTCAGCAGTGAGGGGGCGCCCATCGTGCCAGCGCGCCTCCGGTCGCAGCTCGACACGCAGACCGCGCCCCCCCTCGGTGCGCTCGAGCGTGCGAGCGAGCAACCCGTATCGCGACCCCGGTTCATCGGCCGAAGCGACCGCGAGCGAGTCGTAGATGTAGTTCTGAGACGACAGGTACCGCACCCCGGCGGCAGGCCGTCCCTTCAGGATGAATCCATTCAAGCTGTCGAAGGTTCCGAATCCAGGAACGCGAACGCGCCCGCCCTTGGGTGCAGCAGGATGCACGTAGTCGAAGTGAGGGAACTCCGCCGGATACTTCAGGCGCCCGAGGAGCGCCAGCCCGTGCCCACCGCGTGCACCGAGCTCGGCCGCATCCGCTTTCTCCTGAACGGCTGCCCCGCGCTCGACGAGGCCCGCAGCGGCAGCCCGCTCCCCCTCGGCACGTGTAGGAGAGGCTGCGCAGACCAGAGCGAGCGCACACAGCAACGCGGGCCACAGACCGGATCCCTGCCAAGCGAATCCGAGCCGAGCAGCTCCGTCGGTGACTCCTCCTGGGCGACCGGGCACAGCGGCTCCTTGCATCGGCGACTCCTCGTTCGAGTACACACTGCGCAATCGTCGCGCGCAAGCAGAGTTCGTTGCATCTGCCAGGATCTGCCACTAGCTTCGCGTCCATCCATGCGCCAGCGACGATCTCTTGAAGCGATGCCCACGCTCAGGGCACGATCCCTCGACACGATTGTGCTGCTCGGTTGGCTCGTCTGGGGCTGTGCCGCCCCAGGCCCCGCGCCCACTCCCGAGCTGCCCAGCGACGAGATCGAGATCGTCTCACCGACCAGCCCGCTTCCGGTGTCCGTACGCTTGCAGCGAGGCTCGTTCGTGAGATCCAAGTCGAATCCCGAGGCGATGCTGACTCAATTCGGGCGCGTGCTGGATTCGGCCAAGGTGTTCACGGCCATCACGACGAATCCTCCGGCAGAGAGCAGCTCGCAGGTAGACTGGCGCCTGATCCTGACGGCGGCGGACTACGGCGAACCGAATGCGTATACCTTCGAGCTCCAGGCCCTGATCGTGCGGGGCAATGATCCGATCGCGAATTACGCGACCAAGCAGTCCGCCAAACAGGCTCGCGGGCAGCTCACGATCGGGCCTCCCGAGCTTGCGCAGCTAGCCGAGCGCGCGATCCGGGATCTCGTACGCAAGATTGCCGCGGACAGCAAGCGCCTCGAGGGCTTGTAGCCAGCCGGAGCAGAGCCAATCAGAGCTTGCGAAGACTCAACGATTCCGACCGGATAATCGCTTCTCCAAGTGTAATGGTTCAGTGTTGCTTGACATCGATTCGGCAGGCTCAGATACTCGGCCAGAGAATCGGTCGGCGCTTGCCATGGCCGTGCAGGTACGCTTTCACCGAGTTGCTGAAGTGGAGACACAGCAGACGTGTCCGATGCGAATGTGGGTGACGCGGCAGTTCGAGAGGCACCGACCGCCGAGAAGACCAATGCACACCCAGAAACCGGGTGCGTATCCGCGGCTTCAGGGTCAGCGAGTGCAGGGGAAGCACGCGGGGCGGACCCGGGCGCTCGCGATTTGGCAGCGGATTCGGGTTCGTTTCCCGACGTGGATCCCTTGCAGCTCGACGAGTTCCGCGACCAGTCTGCGGAAGGCCAGGAGCTCCACCATGGAGTTCGAGACGTCGGACGTAGCGGGCGCACCGCCTGGAGCGGAATCCGGCAGGCAGCGGGGCGCTTGGCGTCCGCCGTTCGTTCGCGCGATCTGGCGATCGATCTAGGAACCGCGAACACGCTGCTCGCCGTTGCCGGGGAGTCCGAGATCCATAGCGAACCCTCGGTCGTCGCCGTTCGCTCCGACGGAAAGGGTGGACACACCCTTTGCGCCGTCGGCCTCGCAGCCAAGCGCATGCTCGGTCGCACACCGGAGAGCATCCGTGCCGTCCGCCCGATGCGGGATGGTGTCATCGCAGACTTCGAGATGGCCGAGGCGCTGCTTCGCTCGTTCATTCAGAGCGGTCGGCGCGGTGGCCGGTTCCTGCGACCGCGCGTCGTCATCGCGGTACCCGTTGGCATCACGCAGGTGGAGAAGCGAGCCATTCGCGACGCCGCACGCACGGCAGGTGCACGCGAGGTACACCTGGTGCACGAGCCGATGGCCGCCGCAATCGGCTCCGGTCTGCCCGTGATGGAGCCGTGCGCAAGCTTGGTCGTAGACGTTGGGGGTGGCACCACAGATGTGGCGGTAATCTCGCTGGGCGGTCTGATCTGCAGCGAATGCGTGCGTGTCGGCGGCGACTCGATGGACCTCGCCATCCAGAATTACATTCGGCGCAAGCTGGATCTCGTGATCGGCGAGAGCACAGCCGAACGGATCAAGATCGAGATCGGCAGCGCGTGGATAGATCCCTCGGAGGAGCTCCGCAGCATGCTGGTCCGTGGAAACGATCCGCTTGGACGGGTTCCGAAGACGGTAGAGATCACCTCTGCCGACACGTGCGACGCGCTGACGGACGTGATCGATTCGATCGTCTTGGCAACACGCGCGACCCTCGAGCGTACACCTCCGGAGCTGGCCGGCGATCTTGCAGAGCGCGGCCTGCTGCTGACCGGCGGGGGCTCGCTGCTCCCCGGACTCGACCGGCTGCTTCGCGAGCACACGGGCATGCAGGTGTTTCGCGCACAGGACCCGCTGCGCGCGGTCGTCCACGGTTGTCAGATCTGCCTGCAACGCCCCGACTGGCTGCGAAGCGTCGAACTCAAATGAGTCGAGCGCGGCGCCAGTGGGCGCTGCGCACATGCAATCGCAGAGAGAAGTCCTTATCCTCCGCGCGCGCCAACCGAGGAGGTCGCGAGCCTCGTGGGGCCGTCCCCCGGGGCGCCATCCGAGCGACACCGCTCTGGAACTGCCCCTCCGAGGAGAGTGCGACGGACACATGCGCATCGAGACGCTTCGTGCCGACATCGACGACCTACTGCGACGCTTGGAGAGCCACCCTCTCTACTCCTGCCTCGAGCGCGCGAGTGACCTGCGTGTCTTCATGGAGTCCCATGTCTTCTGCGTATGGGACTTCATGACGTTACTGATGGCGCTACGGCGAAGGCTGTGCGGCGACTCCATCCCGTGGGTTCCTGTCGGGCTGGCCGAGGATCGGCGCCTGATCAACGAGATCGTGCTCGACGAGGAGAGCGACCGCGCGCCGGAGGGGCGACCGATCTCACACTTCGAGCTGTATCTCGAAGCCATGCGCGAGGTTGGCGCGGACACTGGGTCGATCGATCACTTCGTCGCGGCGCTACGCGCCGAGGTGCCGGTCCGGCGTGCTCTGGACCTCTGCCAAGCTCCCACGGGTGTACCCGCGTTCATCGCGCACACCCTCGAGGTCGCCCAGAGTGCGCCCCTGCATGTGCTCGCGGCGGTCTTCTTCAGCAGCCGGGAAGCTTTGATTCCACCCATCTTTGGTCGCATCGTGGAACGGATCGCGCCGGCGCTGCCCGCTCATCCGGACGGCTTCCGAGCAGTCGCTGCCGAGCCGGAGATGCGCCGAGCCGCTCCGGTCGCGGGCAGCTGGGGCCTGCTGCGCTTCTACCTCGAGCGTCACATCGAGGTAGACGACGGAGAGCACCAGCATGCAGCTGGGCTCATCGTCGCGCGCGCGTGCGGGTCCGAGGGAGAACGTTGGCAACGGGCGACCCTCGCGAGTCGCGCCGCGCTCGAGGCTCGAATCGAACTCTGGGACCAGATCCGGGCCCAGATCGAGAAACAGCACGCATCGCCGGAGTGATTCTGCGCGCGGGGCCGGGCCCTGCGTCCGCCCGCATCGAGACGCGCCATGCGGGACCTACACCGGAGTCAGTCGGCTGAGCGTCGTAACTCCAGCTCTTCCCAGCGCGCCACCAGCTCCTCGACTCGCGCGCGCGCAGGATCGAGCGCCGCAGCCAGGTCGGCAACGACGCTCGCCTCGTTGCGATAGGTCGCAGGGTCGGCCAAGCGCTCCTCGATCTCACGCAGCTGGAGCTCCGCCTCCTCGATTCTTTCGAGCAATCCTTCGAGCTCTCGCCGCTCGGCGAAGGAGAGCTTCCGCGGACCTGGGTCGAGTGCTGACCTAGAGCGCGAGCGACGCACCTGTTGGGACTGCCGCGGCCGGCTCTCCACACGCTCCCGCTCGTCTCTCCTCTCTCTGTAGGCAGAGTAGTTCCCGCGCTGCAGGTCGAGCTTTCCATCCGCTTCGAACGACAAGATCGACGTCGCTACACGGTCCAGAAACCAGCGATCGTGACTGATGATGAGCGCACAGCCCGAAAAATCGAGGAGCATCGCCTCGAGCGCGGTGATCGTGGAAACATCGAGATCGTTGGTCGGCTCGTCGAGCAGCAACAGATTGGAACGTTGGCACAGGAGCTTGGCGAGACACGCGCGCGAACGCTCTCCACCCGACAGCACAGACACGCGAGTTCGCTGTGTACGCGCATCGAAGAGAAACCGCTCCAGATACACCGAGGAGCGAACCTCCTCGCCACCGATCATCAATACCTCGCGATCCCCGACGACCGCCTCCCGCAACGTGAGGTCGGCATCGAGTCCACTGCGCTGCTGATCGAGGTACCCGATCCGGGTGTGGATCCCGAATTCGATCACACCGGCGCTCGCTGGTAGCGAACCTTGCAAGCACTCGAACCAGCTGCTCTTGCCACTCCCATTGCTCCCGACCACGCCGATACGCTCGCCGGCGACCAGATCCAGGTTCAACCCAGCGACCAACGTGCGCCCGCCACGCTCCAGGCCGAGCTCGGACACGTGCAGGATCTTCTTACCCTGTTGAGCGGAGATCGCTCTGAGATCCGCGGTGCGCTCGGCCGCGGGCGCGCTCTCCGACAGCGCCGACCGGGCCCGCGCGATCCTGGCCTTCTGCTTGGTTCCCCGTGCCTTGGGCCCGCGCTTCAACCACTCGAGCTCGCGGCGCAGAAAGTTCTGACGATTCCGCTCCGCTCGATCCGCGTGCTCCTGCCGCAACGTCTTCGCTTCGAGGTAGCGCGCATAGCCGCCCTCGTAGGCCGTCAGTGTCCCTCGGTAGAGCTCGAGCGTACGCGTCGCGATCCGGTCGAGGAAGTAGCGATCATGCGTGATCAACAGCAGTGCCCCGCGAAAGCGCTTCGCCAGATGCTCCTCGAGCCACTCGATCGTACTCAGATCGAGATGGTTGGTCGGCTCGTCCAGAATGGCGAGGTCCGGCTCCCCGACGAGCACACGGGCGAGCGCTGCACGCCGCCGCTCGCCTCCCGAGAGCGTGCGGATCGGACGGTCGGCATCTCGAATCCCCAGGTGGCTCACGATCGCCTCCGCCTCGTGCATACGCTCCCACCCGCCGAGCCTCTCGACCTCCTCACCCGCGCGGGCCTGCAGCTGCGTGAGCTCGACGGCCCGCTGTTCGGGCGCGGACTCGAGCTGCGCGGTGAGCTCTGCGTGGTGGGCGCGCGCCGCGCTCCAGTCGCGCAAGCTCGCCAGTACGACCTCGCGGATCGAAGCCTCCTCCGGCAGGACGGGATCCTGCTCGAGTAGCTCGACCTGCGCACCTCGGCGCAGCGAAATCTCACCCGTGTCGGCCGCAGCCTCGCCGATCAGGATCCGGGCGAGCGTGGTCTTGCCAGAGCCACTCGCACCGATGAGCCCGACGTGCTCTCCGCGTCGAAGGGTGAGCGAGGCTCCATCCAAGATCGCGTGCGCTCCGAAGCGCTTGGACAGGTTCTGACAGTCGATGATGGGCACGAGTGAGGCGTCAGAAGGGCTAGGGCGCGAGCAACGGGAGCGAGCTCACACGTCCCCCTTCGAGGCGATGACTTCTACGGTCGTCTCGGGATCGCGACTACCGAGCAGGCACAGCATCCACTCGTTCGAGCGCAAGATCTTGCGCGGATGACGGTCGAGGACCTCGATCAAATGTCCCCACGCGCGGTCCTCTGAGCGCATCGATGCGACGACTCCCCCGGCGAACACCAAGACGAGGCCGAAGCAGACGCGATTCGGATTCTCGAACTGCATTGCCACCGCGCGGTCGAGTTCCTGGAGGGAGTGGAGTTGTTCCGAGCCCGGCAGCTTGATGGCATCGGGCAGGATGAGAACTCGATTGAGCTCGCATCCCCGACACGTCTGAACCGCGCGTGCGATCCGGTCTGCGAGAGCCTCGATCACGGTCTCCTAGCCCTTCGAGCAACGCCTGACTTCGAGAAGCGCCTGACTCGACAAACACTTTCCGTCGAGGAGTACTCAGGTCCCTGGAGCTCAGCATGCCGAGGGAGCGACGGCCGGTACTCTACCACCCAGCCCCGTAGAATCACAGGGGCCGGAGCCGGCGCTCGCTAAAAGCGAATGGAAATCCCTACATCCCGAGTGATCCGCGCGCCGTCCTTCCTCGATTTTGTACTAGGTAGCCTGGTCGACCTCCGGGTCTTCGGGGCTTCACAGGGATCCCGGGGAGCCCCTCGCTCGATCACTCGGCGAGGATCCTGCGTCCAATAGGCGCCGCGTTTCAGCCGCAGGACACTAGGCTATAGTGCCCGCCATGACGCATCCCGTGCCCGAGCGAGACCCGAGTACACAGCATGCGCGAAGCGAGCTCGATCGCGCGCTCGGCGAAGGCGACGGCAGCGTGGATCTGGGGCGCGCAGCGCTGTGGATCGCCGCTGAAGCGGCGCCTGGTCTAAACGTCGATGGCTATCTGGCAAGGCTCGATGGGCTGGCCGCGGAGTTCGCGCGAGAAGCCGGCGGCGGGATGACCGCTTCCGAGCGGAGCCTGGCCCTCATGCAGTGGTTGAACTCTCGCCACGGCTTCAGAGGAAACCGCGAGGACTACTACGACCCGCGCAACAGCATGCTGAACGAGGTGCTCGACCGACGTCGTGGGATACCCATTACCTTGTCGCTGGTCCTGCTCGAGGTCGCGAAGCGGATCGACCTACCGCTGGTCGGTGTCGGCCTGCCTGGCCACTTCATCGTCCGCACGCGAGCCGAGCCCCCGACCCTGCTCGATCCATTCGATCAGCGGTGCCTCGATCACATGGCCTGCCAGGCTCTGCTCCAGCGCGCTGCCGGCGCTTCAGCACGGCTCGAGCCTCGGCATCTACGCCCAACCCCTCCGCGCCTGATTCTCGGGCGGATGCTCAGCAACTTGAAGCAGATCTACATGCAACAGCAAGATTGGATCGCGGCGCTCGGATGTTCCGATCGCATCCTTCAAGTGCTCCCTCAGGCCGTGGGCGAGCTTCGCGAGCGCGGCTGGATCTTCGCACGCCTCGAATGCTATGGCGCCGCACTCGCCGATCTCGAGACATACGTTCGGCGAATCGGAGACCCCGAGCTCTCTCACTCCGCCGCTCCGACACTCGATGCGCTCCGCGCGAAGGCCCGCCGCGTGCACTGATGCATCCCGGTGGTTTCGCTCTGCACCCGAGCTTGCCGCTCTACTGGCATGCCACTGGAGATCTCCGTACCATTCGGCCGCCCTGCCACCACCCGAATGTGCGAGGCTGAGCCATGGCCTTCTTCTACAACGAGGTCGTCCCCTGGGGTCGCTCCTTCGTCGAGTACTGCCGGATGTTCTCGTTGACGGAGGACGAGCAGAAGCTCCGCATTCTCGGCTGCGGCGACGGACCCGCGAGCTTCAACGCCGAGATGACTCGACGTGGGTACTCGGTGCTCTCCGTAGATCCGCTCTACGAGCTCTCGACCGATCAGATCCGCAAGCGCATCGACGAGACGTTCGAAGAGGTAATGACTCAGACGGAGCGCGAACAGCACCGCTTCGTATGGAGGGAGATCCCGTCTGTCGAGGCGCTCGGGGCCGTGAGGATGCAGGCGATGCTCGAGTTCCTGGAGGACTTCCCTCAAGGTTTCGTCGAGGGTCGCTATGTCGCGGGCGCGCTGCCGGATCTCCCCGCAATCGGACACTTCGATCTAGCGCTTTGTTCCCATCTTCTGTTCCTCTACTCACGTCAGTTGCCGCTCGCCTTCCACCTGGAAGGCATCGCCGCCCTGCTAGAGGTCGCACGGGAGATTCGCCTGTTCCCCCTCTTGGACGTGAACGGGGAACGCTCTACGCGCGTGGACCCGGTGTGCGCCTGGCTGTCCGCTCGCGGGATTCACCACGAAATCCAGCGCGTGGAGTACGAGTTCCAGCGCAATGGCAATCAGATGCTGCGTATCTGGTCCACCGACTGAGTCCGCACAGGCTGCGCAGCCGTTGCCGCTGCAGCAGGGCCCGAACAAGGCCTAGACCGCTCTCTGGAATCAATTGTTACTCAGTAATAAAATCTAGCCAGTCGAGAGTTGCGCAAGCGGGAGTTTCTCTTCGGGTGCGCCAAGTCGCCGGACCGTCGCCAGCCTAGCTCGAACTCCGCTCATCACCTGCATCTCGCCCGCTCAAACCTTTGAGTCGAGAATGGAATAAGTTGTTGCACTTATCCTGTGAGCGTGATGCTGTTAAAAGAGTTATCCAACTCAGTCAGTGAAGCTCCAAATTCTAGAAGAGGCCCTTCTGCATATGATTTGCTCAGCCGGTCGTTCATTGGACGCCAACCCGGGAGGATCCACTCGGTGTGGAACACTTCGCTTCCCGAA
Source organism: Pseudomonadota bacterium (assembly GCA_003247575.1). GTDB lineage: Bacteria > Myxococcota_A > UBA9160 > SZUA-336 > SZUA-336 > SZUA-336. Next base: position 149,119 of record QJZC01000011.1, on the reverse strand, counting down.
TCGACTCACGCGACAGCTCCTCCTGTGCCTGACCGCCGGGCTCTGGATCCTGCCGACCGCAACCCGAGCGGAGGACGCCGCGGCTGAGAAGGCCACCGCATCGGAGCCGGGCGTCGAGGAGATCGTCGTCACCGCGCGCAAGCGCGCCGAGCGCCTGCAGGACACACCTGTCTCGGTGACCGCCCTGACGGCGAACTCTCTCAACAACTACCAGGTCACGGATCTGTCGCAGGTCGCCGATATCACGCCGAACCTGATCTTCGACACGTCCGCCCCACTCACCGGAAGCAGCTCGAGTTCGTCCATCTACATTCGCGGCATCGGCTCGTCCGAGTTCGCACTCGCGACGGACCCCGGCGTTGGCGTGTACGTGGACGGCGTCTACCTGGCCCGCAGCATCGGCAATGTTCTCGACTTGGTCGATCCAGAGCGCATCGAGGTGTTGCGCGGGCCCCAGGGCACGTTGTTCGGACGGAACACCATCGGTGGAGCGATCAACGTCGTCTCGAAGCGCCCCGACTCGGAGCTCGGCGGGAGTGCGCGCCTGACCTTTGGGACGGACTCGTTGAGCCGCTGGGAGGGCACGTTGAACGCTCCTGTGAGCGAGACCGTGCTCACCCGGTGGTCCTTCGTTCGAACCAAGCAGGATGGCTACGTCAAGGATCGCACCGGACGGCTCTCCGACACCGGCGACGAGGACAGCTGGGCAGCCCGCGGAACTGTCGAGTGGTTGCTGAGCGACGCACTCTCGCTCACACTGCGCGGTGACGTGACGCGCGAGCGCCAGGGCTCCGCAGCCAGCGTTCTGGTCGATCTCAATCCTGTGGGTCCCCCGGATCCGACGGGCGCCCCGACGCAGTCCTTTGTCGGAGGCCTGATCTTCGATACGTGCCGTCTGGTCCCCGGACCGGCGAACGCCGCGTGCCAGGCTCAGGTGCTGAGCGGGCTGCGCGCGAGCTTTCTGAATGGGCCGTTCGCCACCTCTGGCGGATTCGTTGCCAACCGCCCCGAGGTGAACTCCGCTGCGAGCAAGCCTCTGCAGCCGAAGTCGGAGCTCGACGTATGGGGAGGAAGCGCGACGTTCGATTGGGAGCTGAGCGACACCATGAGCCTGAAGTCGATCTCGAGCTATCGGCGGCTGGACTCCTTCTTCAATCTCGATCTGGACCACAGCCCGCTCCCGATCCTTCAGGACGTGAACGACTTCGACTCCGATCAGACGAGCCACGAGCTCCAGCTGTCTGGCCGCACCAGCGACGGTCGCCTCAACTACACCGTCGGGACCTATTACTTCCTGGAGAACGGAGACAACAAGGACATCGTCGACTTCCTCCCGGGTGCTCTGATCAGTGGCGGCAAGTTCCGCAACCAGGGCTCGGCCGCATTCGGACAGGCGACGTATTCGCTGACCGATAAGCTGCAGCTGACCGCCGGGGCCCGCTACAGCTACGAGAAGAAGGTCTTCGACACCCAGCGTCAGCAGATCCTGGTGGGCTTCGTGGCGCCGATGCCTCCGACCTTCGCCCTCGCTCCAATCCCAGACCCCGCCTTCCAGGCGGGCGCCGATCTGGTCCTGGCCGAGAACAAGTCGACGAATCGCGATCGCGCGTTTTCGCCGCACGTAAGCCTGGCCTACTTCTGGAACGACGATCTCATGACCTACGCTTCGTATAGCGAGGGATTCAAGGGCGGAGGCTTCCAGCAGCGGATCTTCCCGCCCCGCGCCACCGCTCCCAAGTTCGAAAAGGAGACCGCTCGTGTCTACGAGGTCGGCCTGAAGGCGACGATGCTGGATGGGCGCCTCCGTCTCTCGAGCGCCGCCTTCTTCACCGACTACGACGATCTCCAGATCGCCGTCGCCGACGGCATCGCTCCCATTCTCGCCAATGCGGGCGAGGCGCAGATTCGGGGGCTGGAGCTCGAGGGTCAGCTCGTGCCACTCCCCCAGATGCGCATCGACTTCGGCTTGGGGGTCACCGACGCCGAGTATGCCGAGATCGACTCGTTCCGCACCGGGGTGGCGCGCGGAAACGAGTTCGTCAACACCCCACGCCTTTCGGCCTCAGCGGCTCTGAACTACGAGCTGGATCTCGGGAACATGGGCATCGCAATCGCACAGTTCGGGTGGTCCTTCCGCTCTGACGTGGAGAATGACGCGTTCAACACGCCCGCGCTCTCCGAGGAGCAGCTGAACCTCTATGACGCGTCTCTCGCGTGGGAATCGCTCGATGGAAAATGGCGCCTGGTTCTGTCGGGACGGAACCTGACCGATCGCACCTACGTCGTCAGCGGGGCGAATGTGCCGCTCGCAGGCGTCGTAGAGGCGACCTTCGCTCGCGGTAGAACCTGGCAGTTCTCGGCGGAGCGCACCTTCTAGGCCTACACAGACCACCCGTCGGAGCACTCCGGCGGGCCCAAACTCTCAGAGGGGCATCGAGTCGCGACGACTCGATGCCCCTCGTCCTTTGCGAACGAAACCCTACGAACGCATCTGTGCCCTCGCGGAATCGAGCAGGGCGATGATGGCGCTCGCATTGCTCGGCTGGATCGCTGTTCCGACGGGAGAGTTGGGAATCAAAGCCCGTGCGGCCGCCAGATCGGCCACGGCTCCCGGATGCAGGTCTACCTCACTCAGGACCCGGATCGCGTCGTCGATCTCCTCGCGCGCCTGGAGAAGCAGCGCAGGCCCCACGAAGATCCGATCGGGCGGTGTGAGTCCCTGCAAGGTCACCGCGAGATCGCGACTGGCGCGAATGTTCTCGAGCGAATTGAGTACCCGCAGGAACGCTGCGATGGCCTCGATCTGGGTCGGCTGCAAATCGATCGCAGGCGTGCCCGACGGTGAGCTCGCGAACGCGGTGCTGTTGTAGAAGGCCACAGCACCCTCGATCGTACGCACTTGATTGTCGTGAAAGAAGGGGCCCGTGTCGGCGGCCTCGACGAGCGGGGGGGTATTGAACGTCCCGTTGCCGAAGCCGGCGACCGGATCTCCGGGACTGGCTCCGAATCCGCCATCGCGCGGAAACAAGTTCTCGGGGAAGCCCGGAGTCAGGTCGAGTCCGAGCGCCTGGAGAACGACCAAGATGGGGCGGTCCACCTGATTCTCCACACCCGTGTTGAAGTTCCGGTTCGTTCCCGAGGACACGTTGGCGCTCGCATTGTTGTGGCAACCGTTGCAGCGAGCTGCGGAGCTCATGAAGATCATCTGGCCCTTCGCGACGATCGGATCCAACAAGGGCAGGGGGAGAACTGGATCGACGCTCCGCCCGAGAGACAGCTGAAATGCCTCCATTGCGTTCAGTTCCGGGTCCGTGGGCAAACGAAAATCTCCCGCTTCTTCGTCCCGACCGAGCGTGAGCGGGAAATGCTGCGTGACTGCGCCCGTCGCAAAGTCACGCAGAGTACCGTTCCCTGGAGCGCCATCACCGCTCCAGCCCGTCCTCTGATTCGGGGGCGTCGTGGTTAGATCCCCTGGGTTTGGAGTCAGCGAGGTGCTAAGACCCAGCGTGTGCGGAATGCTTCGCATATTGAACTTGTTGGCCAGATTGTCATCTCCATCCTGATTCTCGACGATCAGTGCCAAGCGGCGCATCAGCACGGGAACCTCGAACTTGGGGCCAGCTGGAGTGAAGGCGAGCGCCGGAATGAACTCAGCTGCGAACAGAGGATCGTTGTCCGGTAGAGCTGCGATTTGACTAACTGTTAGCTGGGTATTCTGATCGAGTGGGTGGCAGGTTGCACACGTGCGGCCATTCCCCTCGAATGTTTCGTTGATGAACAGGTCGGCACCCTGGGCAACCAACGCATCGAATACGACATCGGGATCGACAACGATTTCTCCGGCCAGTGCGGATTTCTCGCCGAACAAAGACCGATCGACCTGCTCCAAGCGAGGAACGAAGTCGCTCACCGAAAGCAGAGACGGATTACTCAACGCCGTGTACATCCGCTGAAACAGCGGAGAAGCTCCGTAGAGGAGCCCCGCCTCGCTACCTGCACCCTCTCGCGCAATCACGATGAGGTCCGCCTGCACCTGATCGATGAGATCGCGCTCGAGATCCGCCTCGAGCACGGCGACACCATCGACCTGCCGCAGCTTACCGAGATGAATCCGAACATCGCTCGGCTGAGGGCGCACAGAGGCACCAGCGCCTGGACGATTGTCTACCATCCAGGCATCGAACTCACCGGCGGGGAGCCCACTCACGCGAATCGCAATCCATCCATCGATGAGATCGAGCTCAGCTGTTCCGCTGGCTTCCGTAAACTCGACCGATAGTCCCCTGTTGTATCTGAGCGCCAAGCGTATGTTCCGGTCACCCCCGCGTTCCTCGTGAGCGGTTACCCAAGCTTGATAGGCCTGCTTGACCTTCGGAGCACCCGTCAACGCATATGCGCGTACACGCGGATCTTGCCTTGATTCCAGTGCACCACCTTCCATCTGAATCTGGATCGCCAGACCAGAAGCCAAAAAGCCTAGCGAAATTCCTACGATCGTTTTTCGACGCATTCGATCCCTCTGCCTCCCGCCATGCGAACACTTCACAGTGTGAGGGTTCGTCTCATAGAGAGTTGAAATACCGTCTAGACGTACCTCTAGTCTATTCGCACACGGCGAAGCGTGTCGATGCAGCGTAAGTCCCGCTCCGTTGCACATAACGGAACGACAGTGTAGTCGCATCCAGAGCACCAGGAATTCGCTTTTCACCTCAACTTGCTACAGCGAGCGTAAACTTGCCCCTTCCACGCTACACAAACAGATGTATGGAAATCTTTGCGGGCCAGTCCTGTCCGATCTGGGCTCGTTTCCACCAGCTTCTGATAGGAGCTCAAGAATCAGGCAGACTGCACCGAAGCGCCGTACGATGGCCGTCGCCTTCGATGCAAAATCCGCCCGGCTCCAAGGCGAGCTAAAGCCTGTGACGTTTCACGCGGCGAGCGTGCGAGGCACGGGCTGGCTCACCAATGTGTCGGAAACGGGGGCATTCGTACGCACGGGTCAGCTCCCGCCTCTCGGAGACTCCGTCCGCGTCAGACTCGAAGCCAATGCCACGACGATCGCCATTGACGGGAAAGTGCGCTGGCGTGGCCGACGTTCGGATACCGTGGACGGCTTCAAGCTCGATCTGCTCGCTCCACCAGCAGACTACGTTCGCTTCGTGCGCCAGCTCGAGCGACGTGAGATCGCAAGCCATGGAGTCGAGGTGGTCTCTCCGCGCGTGCCGTCGGTGATCCCGGTCGCCGTCGAGTCGGCAAACCTCTGCGACAGCGGAATCATTCGCGATATCTCGATGACGGGGGCCCAGCTCTCGGACACGCGCGTACGAACCGAGATCGGGGCATCGCTGATCTTGACGCTCGTCGTCAAGGGAAAGCTCGCCGGCTTCGATCTACCGGCAACAGTGGTTCGGCGGACCGCGGCTGGCTCCTACGCCGTGCGATTCGACTCGCTCGACCTGGCGACCCAGGACAGCCTGGCTGAACTGCTGACGGGCAATCGTTCCTCTGGGCCCAACGACACGGCATACTCACCAAACTTGCCGGCCCCAGAGCTGGACTGAACTGAAGCTCCCTCCAAGAACCCACCGAGCCCTCGCGACTACGACGGGCTCCTGCACACACGCAAAGCAACACGCCCCGCTCGCAGTGCGAACGGGGCGTGCTTGGACTGCGCATCGCGCACCGTGCGGTGCGCGGGACACAAGCCTATAAGGCGTCGGTCAGTCCTGGAACAAGCGACTCAGGATCGCCCGCAACCGAGCACCTGGACTGTCATCCGCGGTCAGCGACACGGTACCGTCTCCGTCGTCCGTCGCCGGGGCATCGTCCATCATGGCACCGCCGTCATCCATCATGGCACCGCCGTCGTCCATCATGGCACCGCCGTCGTCCATCATGGCACCGCCGTCGTCCATCATGGCACCGCCGTCGTCCATCATCATCATGCCGCCGTCGTCGGGCATCATCATCATGTCGTCCATCATCGGAGGCGGAGGAGTCGGCACACCGAGCTGAGCAACACGGTTGTTCCCGAACACGAGGGAATCGCTCAGCGAGAGGCGCGCACCCGCAGCGGCAGCGATTCCTGCTAGGAAGTTGCCGGTGATGGTGGAGTCGCGGATCGCGGTCACCGTCTGCGCACCCAGACTGATGCCCAGCCCCGGCGTCGGCGCTACAACCCCCGGGAAATCACCCGTACGCGGATTCAGGCGGAACCCGTTCGCGGTCACCTGGGAGTTCTTGATCGTAACGACCGCCTGGTCTTGGATGTTGATCCCGTTGCTGATGTTGTGCTCGGAGCGAACGTTCTCGAGCAACACGTTCGATTGACCCTGGATGATGATCCCATCGGTCCAGTTCACGATCCCCACGTTCCGAATAATTACGTGGCGGCTGGGTGGCGCGTTGATGATGATTCCGGGACGCGCCTGCAGGGCGAAGGGATCTGCCTGAGCAGTCGGAAACTCGTTCAGGCGCGCATCGGCCGGGACGAGGAACGCGTCGATCTGTGCGTCTACGCCGGGTGCGGCCTCGAGTGTGACCTGGCCTGTGATTGTGACCACCTCTGGGAAGCGCCCGGAGGTGACGATGACGACCGTACCGTTCTGGCCGATCGCGGGAGCTGCGCCAAGCGCGCGGTTGATGCTGCCGAAGACCGCATCCCCGTCGTCATCCTCGGTTAGACCGACGACCCCGTCGCCATCGAAATCGAGCTCACCCTCGACCAAGACCGGATGGTTCGCGGATGCGAGCGCCGGAGCCAGAAGTAGCGCAGCGGCAGCCGTTGCCGTCCGGAGCATTTCTACTTGTCGTTTCATTTGCTTCTCCTATCCACGCCGCCACATACGGCGGCGAGCACCGAGAGTCTAGTCGCAACGAGCCGAATTGCATATGCCTGCGGCGGATCGCCATGCGGTTATTTGGCGGACATCGGCTTAGCACCTGAAGATCGCAGCCGAAACTCATTGGTTAGCAATTATCATTTAAGGACGACAAGCCCGCGCCGCGAGGCGAGAGTGCACAGCTCCAAGACACACTGAACGCCTGCAGGGGCAGCACGGCGCTGGGAACACGCCTGGAAGCGTGGCATTCTGGGGATCCGGACTCCGCAGTCGGATCTCTCGAGGCGGCGACGACACCCGAGCTGGCAACGACTCCCGAAATGGAAATGAGGTGAGGGCGCGGTGAACCACATGCTGAAATTGGCCAAGGACCGAGCACATCGCGCCAGGTCGGAGGATCCGTTTCGGTCCGGGCGACTCTGCAGAGTGTTGCTTGCGGCCTTGGTGCTGGCTGGGGCACCGTCGCGCGCGCTCGCTTGCGAGGCGATGACGGGAGCAGAGTACGAAGATCCGCCGGAGTCGATAGAGTTCGATCTGCCGGCTGCAGACTGGCACGTCGCGTTCCGAGGAGTGAGTCCGTCCTATGCGCGCAAGGAGTTCGTCCCACCGAACGAAGACCTCTCGAACTGGACGCAGCTGCTCGCCTGGAACGTCACCTTCGGCCGCAGCCGCTTCGATCTGACCAACGCGAAGCAGGCGCTTCTCGACTCGATGCGGGCGCAGTGCCCAACTTTGCAGAGCCGCGACCTGCCGAGCCGCCCCGGCGACCTGCTTTACGAATGGTGGCACACAGGCTGCGTGGGACAACCCGCTCAGCACAGCCTGATGCGGCTGATCGCAGGCGAGACCGGGACGCACACGATCACGTACGCACGCAGGGGCAGAGAGCTCGACGAGGAGGAGCGCACGCACTGGGTGAGGCGGATCGGGCAGCTCGAGCTGAAGCTGCGCGAGCCGTCCAAGGGTGAATCCCCAGCCTTTCGAAGGGCACAGCTCGCGATCTGGAACGGGGAGTACGCGGCCGGAGCGACGGTCGTGCAGAAGCTCGCCTCGAACGGAGACCCACGGTCTCAGGAGCTGCTCGGCCGACTCCACGTGGAAGGCTGGGGCGTCGAGCAGGACTACACAGCTGCACTTCGCTGGTTCGAGCGGGCCCGAGCCAGCGGTCTGGTGCGTGCCTCGTACAGCACGGCTCAGCTCTACGATGCAGGCCTTGGAGTTCCCGCCGACCGAGCGCGAGCGATGGAGCTCTACCGCACCGCCGCGACCGGCGGCCTCGCGCAGGCCGAAGCGCGCATCGGTTATCTGCTCATCGACGGCCTGCGCACGCCGGTCGCGGACGAAGCTGCGGCAGACGCTCACAAGTGGCTCGAACAAGCGGTGCAGCACGGTCACGCACACGCACGCTACTGGCTCGGGCGGCTCTACGAAGCGGGAGTGGGGACCGAGCGCGATCTCGCGCGCGCCGTCGCGCTCTACCGGCAGGCGGCGATCGAAGGGGAGCCCGACGCTCAATTCTGGCTCGGAAAACTCTATACCTCGGGAACTGGAGTGCAGCCCGATCCCCGGGAGAGTCGGCTCTGGCTGACCCGAGCCGCCATGCAAGGTCATGAGGAAGCGCGCGCGTTCTACCGGCAGCATCAGATCTCGTTTCGTCGCACGGGTTCCCGCGCGAAGCCGTCCGCTCCCTGAACTCCACGCTCGCGGCTTTCGGGCAGCCTCACCGCCCTATACGCTCGACGAATGCCGAGAACGCGTCCCCTGAGCCTCTCCAAGGGCGAGCTCGCGCAGCTCCGTGAGGTGGCGCACGCGATCGCCGACGAACGCCGGGCAAGCGAGCGGCCGCAGAAGCTCGCGTGCACCGCCGTGCACGCAGTCACTGCCGAGCCTGGACTGTACCGTCTCGAGGTCGAGCGGCTCCCCGACGCAGACTGGACCTGGGAAGGCGCCCGCGTCGTGCAGCACTGCCCCGGCCTACCTGCTCACCTCACGTCCGTTCCGACTGGCCGGGACGACCTCCACGAGATCGCGATCTGGGGCCCAGAGAAGGAACGCGCCTGGCAGGGCGAGGTTCTCCAGGTAGACGAGCTCGCCAACGCGATCTACGTCGACGGCCCAGATCCCGAGCTCGAACCGACCCCTGGCGAGCTGATCGCTCACCCGTTCGACTTCCTGGCCGCTCTCGACGCCGTCTACGGAACGGCGCCCGAGAGCCCGATCCAGGAACGTCTCTGTGCTGCCCTGCGAGCAGCGCAAGGTGGCGCCAGGCCAGAGGTCTCGGGGCTGCCGTTAGTGGCCGCGCGCCCGAGCCTAGCGGGCTCTGGAACCATGCATGGAGCATCCTCTGGGGCCCTCCGGGGACCGGAAAGACCTATACGATCGGAAACGGCGTCGCAGAACGGCTCCGCGGACAGCCGTCGGAGCGCGTGCTGCTGGTCTCGCCGACGAACCGGGCGACCGACGGAGCGGTCCTCGAGGTAGGACGCGCTCTTCGGAAGCTAGGCCGGGAGCCCGATTCGGTCGGCGTCGAGAGGGCCCGACTGCTTCGGCGCGCTCGGCAGCTCGTTCGACACCTTCAAGGGAACACCCTGGCGCCAATGCTGGAGCGCAGGTACCGGCTCGTCGCCTGCACCTGTTTTGCGGCCCTGCGCATGCTCCAGGATCCGGCGGTCGCGCTGGCCCTGGAGCAGCAGCAAGCTCCCTTTCATACGGTGATTCTCGACGAAGCCGGCCTGGTCTCGCGAGCGGCGGCAGCGGCGCTGAGCCTGCTCGCCGCGAACCGATTCCTCCTGGTCGGAGACCCCCGGCAGCTGGCCCCCATTTCCCGAGTCGCGCGGCTGTTGCCCTCGCACCAGGCACGTTGGCTGTCCGAGAGCGCACTCGGCCATCTCGACATCGAGGATGCCGGGCGACCCGGAGTTCAGTTCCTCCGCGAGCAGCACCGCATGCTCCCGGAGATTCGTAGGGTCGTCTCACGCTATCTCTATGCAGACCAGCTGCAGGACAGCCGCAAGGTCGTCGTTCGCGAGACTCTGGACTGGCACGACCTCGATCCGCCGCTGCAGGGTCAACCGCGTGCCCTCTGGTACGTGCTCGACGAGGACACCACGGACCCGGCCGCGATCCGCGCATCCCGGGGTCCGCGCGGCCGCAGCTGGCGACACGAACCTCTAACTGGACTGCATCCACCTTGCACAGGCAGCAGGGCTCCGAGGCGAGATTCGTGATCTTCGACACCGTGCACGCAAGCAGCACCTCGTGGCCTCACCGCGAGTGGCAGCGCCTCGTGAACGTCGGAATTAGCCGTGCACGCGATCTGTTGGTCGTCGTATCGAGCCGCGACGAGATGCGCGAGCCCTACTTGTCGCCGCTCGCGACCCTGCTCGCGCCCAGGGTCCTGCAGCGCGGAGTCTGGCGTGTGGTGCAAGCGCACGTTCGCCACGTACCCAGCGAGCGGCTGCGGAGAGACCCGGCCACACTGGGCGCTCAGCTCGAGGAACGCACTCGCCTCCGGGCGGTTCCCAGTGCGGAACAGGAGCGTCTCGCCAGGCTCCGACTCGATGGGGGACCGCGGCTCGTGCGCGGTGTCGCTGGGAGCGGGAAGACCTTTCTGTTGGCCGCATGGCTGGCTCAGGCAGTCCGCTCCGCCACCCCACCCCGCAGCGGAACGCCGCGAGCCTCATCGCACGAGCGATTCTGGATTCTCTATGGGAACCGCTCACTCGGGCACCTGATCGTCGATCTCGTCGAGACTCAGTGGCGCCGGCTGGAATCCAGCCGCGCGTTCCCTTGGGACTACGTAGATCTGTGGCACGTCCCCGACTGGCTCCAATTCCTCGCATCGCGTTTCTCGATCACGCTCACGGATCTGGATCGCTACGCCATCGAGGCGCGCGCCGAACGCCTTCTCGAGACGTTGAGACGGCGCCGCGTCGCGCCCCTCGCAACGGCCGCCTTCGTAGACGAGGCACAAGACCTCGGGCCGAGCGTGCTGGAACTCTGCGCATTCCTACTGCCGGCCAGATCACCGGCCCAACCGACTCACCGACCCATCCACATCTTGTACGACAATGCGCAGAACATCTACGGGCGTGGCACACCGCGCTGGTCCAGCCTCGGGCTCGACATGCGCGGACGCTCGGCAGTGCTCGACCAGAGCTTCCGGGGTACACGACCGATCGCCGAATTCGCGCTCAACGTGCTGGATCGGCTCGAGGACCTGTCCCCCGACCCAGATCATGCGGAACGAGTAGCGCGCGGCCAGATCGTTTCGGATCGCATCCACACGCGCTCTTGGTGGCGAGCGGACTTCGCCCAGGCGCACGGTCCCACTCCGAGCGTGCGGATCTTCGACACACTGACAGCCGAGCTGAGTGCCTTGACGGAGATACTGGTTCACTGGATAGGGCGCGAGGGCGTCGCACCGAGTCGAATTCCCATCCTTGCGAACGGCACGCCCTTTCGCGTGCAGTTGATCCACCAACTCCGACCAGCCCTCGAGTCGCTCTCGGTGATCGTCCGCGAGCAACGCAGCGGCACGTTCTCCGAGGCCGAGGACACACTCGTCGTCACGACGGCACACTCCTTCAAGGGATACGAAGCGGAGATCATCTGTGTTCCTGGAGTCGACGGCTTCGTGACCCGTCAGGGGCGTGTCCTCGCACGGCCACTCTACTCAGCGCTCACGCGGGCGCGTTCCTTGCTCTATGTATCAGGCTCTCGCCGGTCGGAGGAATCCGTGCGTCACCTGATCGACGTGATCGAATCCGTGGCTCGCGATCTGACTCTGGCGTCCCGCAGCGTAGGGTTCGAGTGACGAGGGGGCGGCCCCGTCGCGTCACTTGCTACAGAGCCAGCCACCGGGGCACCATCAGCCGCGGCCCACGACTTTCTCGCGACGCGGTCATCGACGGCCCAGAAGAAGATCGCTCGACGCACAACTAGCTACTCTTTTCCGCGAAATCCTCTAAGATCGAAAAGCGTTGACGTCGCACGCGCAGAGCTCGGATCCGTCTACCGCCAACGAGTTCGCCGAACGTCAACCTGCCCACGAGAGTGCTTGCCCTGAGAGTGCTTGCCCCGAAGCCCCGAAGGCTTGCCCCGAAGGAAAGGACAGCCGAGGTGGGAATGCCGAACCGCCGCGCCGTGTCTCAGCATCGCGTCACTCGTATCGCCGGCACCCTGCTCCTACTCGTCATCGTGTTCGCAGTCATCGTAGGAGCGAGCGCCTACCGCGCGAGTACGCGCGCCGTGACGCGAGAGGCTCAGCAGTCCAACGAGATCCTCAGCCACGCGGTGCGCCGTCTCGCCGAGGAGCTTCACCGAGCGACACCCGAGTCTCCCTCCACTCGAGCGGTGCTGAGCGCATGGGATCAGCTCGGCGTGGCAAAGCTCGGCCGCTTTCTCTGCTTCATACGGGGAGACGGGGAGTTGGGCATTCATACCCAATCGCCGGAACGAGTCGGGAGAGACTTTTCGCGGCAATCCCTCGCCACGACACCGAGCCCGAGCGCGCCAACGATCGGCGACTTGCTGGATGCAAAGGCAGACTGGACCGGCGAGGATATTTCGTCGGCGGGTGAGCACCAGGTGGTCTCGTTCTCCTACTCTTCGGAGCTCGGTGGGCTGATCGGCGTACATATCCCTGCGGAGGCTTTGGCCGCCGACCATGGTGCCACCTCTAGGCCCTGGCTGCTTGGGCTCGCACTCTTCACGGGGATCGCTCTACCAGCTGCCTTCGGGCTCATCCACTTTGCCTACCGCTCCCAGCTGCAAGCCACCGAGCGAGTCGAAGCCGATCGGCGAGCCCTCGAGGCAAGGCTCGAGCAGGCGCAGAGGCTCGACGCAATCGGCCGCCTAGCGGGTGGCGTCGCTCACGACTTCAACAACATGCTCACGGTGATCCTGTCGTATGCCGAGCTGTTGCGCGGAGAGCTCACGACGAAGTCCCAGCTGGAGTCACTCAAGGGAGTGACCGATGCAACGCAGCGCGCCGCAGATCTGACGGGGCAGCTCCTCGCGTTCGGTCGTCGCCAGATCCTGAAGCCTGAGCTGCTCGACGTCGGGGACGTGGTCAAACAGCTCACGCCCATGCTCAAGGGGCTCACGGGCCCCGCGATCGAGCTAAAGATCACGATCGCACGATCACTCGCACCGATCCGCGCAGATCGGGCCAAGCTCGAGCAGGTGATGGCCAACCTCGTACTCAACGCTCGTCAGGCCATCGCAGCGACCGGGACCGAGCGTGGTCGGATCGCTGTCGATGTGTGCTGGGAAGACACGCAGCAGGCCGAAATGGACGACGAAGCGCGTCCCGCCGTGCCCAGAGGCGACCGGCACATACACGGATCGGTGCTGGTGCGCGTGGCGGACAACGGCGAAGGTATGGACGAGCCCACGCGAGAACGAATCTTCGAGCCGTTCTTCACGACCAAGGCCGAAGGGCAGGGGACAGGCCTTGGAATGGCCATGGTGCACGGGACGATCTCGCAGAGCGGCGGCTCTATTCAAGTAAAGTCGGCGCCTCGAGAGGGAACGACGATCTCCATTCGCCTGCCATGTGTCGAGCCACAGGCGATCGAGACGTCGGAACGCCCACAGACGACGACCCTCGAGGAATGCTCTGGGTCCATTCTGCTCGTCGACGACCAAGCGTCCCTGCGCCGTGTCCTCGCGCGGGCACTCCAGAAGGCTGGATACGACGTGACCGAGGCAGCCGATGGAGCGGAGGGCCTCTGCAGAGCAAAGGAGCGAGGTGTTGAGTGCTTCGATCTAGTCGTGGCGGACCTGCGTATGCCCAACATGGACGGGATCGAATTCGTGCGTCGTCTCGAAAAAGAGAGCGATCAAGAGCTCTGCGTGCTCTTCATGACGGGGTACTCGAGTCCCGAATCACTCGAGGGTAGATCTGAAGAGGGCGGTGAGATCATTGGCTACCCGCTTCTCCACAAGCCCTTCTCGCTCGACGAGTTCCTCTCCCGGGTCTCCTGGTCGCTGAACCAGCGACACTCGACCGCCTAGTTCGATCAGTCGCCCGCAGCAGCCGCTGCGTCCGAGCGAGAGCTCACGACCTAGCGTCGGACGGCTCAGCGCGGGTCGAGGCGCAAGAAGTATCGAGGCGGAAATCCCGTAAGAATTCGGAAGATGAAGCCAAGTCGATGCGCAGACTCGACGCGGTCGTGTTCGTCATCGCGGATCGGTACCGCGAGGAAGTCGCGCATCTCGCCGTCGACGAGCGCACGTACGGAAGGATTCGCGAGCGCGCGTCGATACCAGCCCCGGGGCCAGTGATTGGCCGCTACGTACAGCTGACCTTCCGTGTCCAGGCGCGCGACCACGCGCTGCGCGACATCGCCGGCAGGGTCCTCGGTGTAGATGACGAGCGTCGTCTCCCCGCTCGGTTGGAAGTAGCCGATCAACGATTCGAACCCCACGACGAGCAGCACATAGCCCAGCGCGACGATCCCGAGAACCTTGGCAAGCTTTAGCACATCGATCCTCCCTGAAGACCTCACCCTCGACCGAGAGCGCACCCAGCCAATGTGCGGGTCTGGCGCGGGCTCTCGAGGGCCGCAGGCAGCGTACCACGGGGGACTCTCCCATGAGCATCTCCCCCCCACGACCTTCCGATTCCTCTGAATGCCCGTCACGAGACCCGCTTCGCTCCTCGGGACCTGCTCCGAGGGCACTGAGCGTCACAGCACGCCACCCGCGCCACTCAGGCGTCGGCTAAGCGCGGACGAAGAGAGAGCATGGGACATCGCCGATCGCTGGCCGCGAATCTGAACGCACTCCTGCTCGCCTCGGCCGTGTTGCTTCCTCTACAAGTAGACGCACAGTCCTCGGATACCGCCCCAGCGCCCGCGCGCGGGGGAGTGGGAATCGTGCAGGGTCAGCTCGGTGTCGAACGCACGCTAGTCGACGAGCGGAGCAAGTGCATTCGGGATCGGTTGATCGGCGCGCGGCCCCAACTCGGCGTGGAGCGTACCCCTGTCGGGGTCGAACGCGACCGGGTGGCATCACCTCCTCCTGCTCAACCTCTCGAATCCAAGGATCCCTGCGCGAAGGATGACGATGCATCCGTCGGGGAGACCCTCGCGAATGCGGTACAGACCGTTCTAGAGGGCGCTCGCCGCATCTTCCGCGCGATTCCGCTCAGCGCCATCGTGCCCGCGATCTAGCAACCTCGCGCGTTCCACGGCGAGCAGCGCCCTCGGTCGTCACCTTGGCCACGGCCCAGCACTCGGCCACCATGCCCGGGCCGTCGGGTGGTAGTGTAGCGCGCAAGACGTCGATCGAGCGCGACCACGGCACGAGGAGGTCCGGCATGAGCGAGGTACACCCCGACCAGTCTCCTGGTTCCGAGGGCAGCCCCGGCGCCCCTTCCGGATTCGCAGCACTCGCCGCGTGGATCGCGACCCTCGCGCTGGCGTATCTTTGGGTCGGCCCGATGATCGGCGCCCGCATGGAAGGCGTGCTCGCATCCGCGCCTCAGGTGTTGCTCCCGGTCGGCGCCACCGCGATGGCGCTGCTGTCTGCGTTCCTGCTGACCCGCAGATGGGCGCTCGCTCGCTCACGACGCTCGTCGCCGACGGCCGACGGGACAGAGCTCGATCGACGGCGGTTCCTGATTCGAGTCGCGGGAACCACCGCCGGCGGCGCCGTCGGTGCTGCAGCGGCAGTCGCAGGCAGCAACCTCGGCTGGCTCGTGCGCACGGGCTCCGCGCTCGGAGCCAGAACTCCGCTCGATAGTCCGACCCAGAGTCCGCAATGGAAGGACGCGCGGATCCGCAGCTACCGCCGACTCGGCCGGACCAACGTGGAGGTCTCCGACATCTCACTCGGCTCGGCCGCAATCCGGCCCGAGAGCGGCGGGGAGGAGCTCGCGCGCGCGGCGCTCGACCGCGGAGTGAACTACTTCGATACGGCTCCCGACTACTCGGCTTCGGGATCCGAGACCGCACTCGGTCGTGCGATGCGCGGACGCCGTGACCAGGTGTTTTTGGCCACGAAGTTCTGTACTCCACGTGGGCATCTGCCCGCGGGCTCAAAGGTGGCCGAGTACATGGCCGTCGTCGAAGCGAGCCTGAAACGCCTTCAAACCGATCACGTGGACCTGGTCCACATCCATTCATGCAACTCCGTAGACAGGCTTCTCGATGAGAACGTCCACGAAGCATTCGACCGGCTGCGAGAGCAGGGCAAGGCACGCTTCCTCGGGGTGTCCACGCATACCCCGAGGTTGGAGGAGGTGGCCACTGCGGCCCTCGACAGCGAGCGCTTCGACGTCATGATGCTGGCGTACCACTACGGCGCATGGCCGCGACTGACCCAGATCATCGATCGCGCCGCCGCGTTGGACATCGGGATCGTTGCGATGAAGACGCTCAAGGGCGCGCGACACGAGGGCTTGCTCGAGCTCGCACAGGCGGAGCGTCGCTCCTACCCCCAG
Organism: Pseudomonadota bacterium; assembly: GCA_003247575.1. Classification (GTDB taxonomy): domain Bacteria; phylum Myxococcota_A; class UBA9160; order SZUA-336; family SZUA-336; genus SZUA-336. The sequence goes on along the minus strand of QJZC01000011.1, from coordinate 132,826 downwards.
GCCGCGTTTCGCTGGGTTCTCAGCAACCCCAAAGTCTCCTCCCTGGTCATCTCGTTTCGCAAGCCAGAGCACGTGGACGAGTACCTGGCCGCCTCGGGCCAGACCCCGTTGGCAGGCGACACGGCTCTGCTCGAGAAGTACGATCGCGCGATCGCGGGGAAGCATTGCTTCCAGCACTGTGGCGAGTGTCTGTCCGCCTGCCCCGAGCAGCTCCAGATCCACGACGTTCTCCGCCACCGCATGTACTTCGAGGATTACGGAGAACAAAAGGAAGCGATGCGGCTCTACTCTGAACTCTCACCTAGAGGCGACGTGTGTACGAGCTGCAGCGCTCCCTGCAACGGGGCTTGTCCATTCGGTGTGCCGATCCGCGAGAGCGTCCTGGGCGCCCACCGCTTGCTGTCCTAGGCTCAGCTGAGACGAGTGCGAGGCGCGACGTGCCTCGTGGTGCGTGGCAGGTACCCGCGCCTGAAAACGTAAGGAGGTCGAGTGTCCGCATCCGCCGTACGGTTGCTGAGTTTCGCACTTCTGTGGAGCACTGCCGGATGTGGGCTCCTGGCGCCGGAAGTTCCGCCTCCGCCATCCGCGGAGCGCAGCATCACCCTCGACCAAGCGTGGACGCCAGATCAGGCCGCACGCTTCCACCATCTTACACAGGGAACATCGACCTTCGGAATTCCGTACACATGGCTCATCTCCCTCGAGCAGCCGCGTCTCTCGCTTTCCGAAGTTCCGCTCTTCATCGAGCCCGAGTACCTCTCCCGGTTCGGCTTCATCCCAAGCCCCACCAGCCCGCAGAATCCGGATGGACTCCCGATCGGATTCGCACGTGACCCCGAGGCCGTCGATCCGATTTCGGGCGAGACTAGGGACATCGTCGGCTTCACCTGCGCGGCCTGCCACACCGGACGAATCACCTATCGCGGAGCCAGCATGATCATCGAGGGGGGCGCAGCGATGATCGACACTGGGAAGTTCCGCGCCTCACTCGGACTAGCGCTCGCCTACACCTACTACGTTCCAGGGCGTCTCGCTCGCTTCTCCGCTCGCGTACTGGGGGCCGAGGCGGCTGCGAGCGACCGAGAGGCGCTGTCGGGTGCCCTGAGCCAGCTACTCTCGGACTCGAGAACGGCGCGCGAGGAGGCGGGCGTACGCACGGAGGACTCCGTGGCCGAAGGATTCGGGCGACTCGACGCGATCGGACGGATCGCCAATACCGTGTTCGCTCGGCGTTTCGACGCCAGGAACTACCGACCGCTGAGGGCTCCGGTTGCCTATCCCCACGTCTGGGACGCGGCGTGGTTCGACTGGGTTCAGTACAACGGATCGATCCGGCAACCCATGGTCAGGAACAGCGGCGAAGCCTTGGGCGTCACGGCGTTGGTCAATCTCGTCGGCCCCGAGAGTGAGCTCTATCGCTCGAACGTCCGTGTCGAGAACCTGTACGCACTCGAGGAGCAACTCGCGGGCTCCAGTCCCTGGCAGGGCCTGCGCGCACCCGGATGGCCGGAGGAGGTGCTCGGCTCCATCGACCGCGAACTCGCACAGGAGGGCAGAAAACTATACACAGAACTATGTCAGTCCTGCCACCTACCGCCCGTCGATAGCCAGGAGATGCGAGAACTCCGCGAGCCGTACTTCACCTCGCCCGATGACTACGGGCGCCAGTATCTGCGTGTTCGAATGGTCGATCTCGAAGCCGTGGGCACCGACCCTCGGCATGCGCAGCTCATGCGCTCGCGAGAGGTGGACCTCGCACGACTCGGGTCAGCCAAGGACTCCACCACCCCGGACGTCGCAGCACCCGCACGCATCGTCGCCTTTGCGCCTGCACTCGCGGACGTCACCGAGAGAGTCGTCGAACGCTGGTATGACGAGAACGAAATCTCGGAATCCGATCGCGTGCGCATGAACGGTTACCGGCCCAACGACATTCGAGCACCCCTTCAGTACAAGGCTCGCCCGCTCAACGGGATCTGGGCTACGCCCCCGTACCTGCACAATGGGTCGATCCCGGACCTGTACTCACTTCTGCTTCCGGTAAACGAGCGTCCCGTGCGCTTCTGGCTCGGGAGCATCGAATTCGACCCGGCTCGCGTCGGCTATGTCACCCGCGCGATCGACGGAGGTTTCGAACTCGATACGACCCAGCCCGGCAACTCGAACGCAGGGCACGAGTTTTCCGACGGCCCCGTAGGCGAGGGCAGAGTCGGGCGCGGCCTGGCAGATCGCGAGCGTTGGGCATTGATCGAATTCCTGAAGACGCAGTAGAGCGCGCCCTTCCCGAGCCTGCGCTCGAGAAGGCAGCACTCCAGCCCGCCGCGCCGGTCGTGTCTCGCAGGGCTAGGCGAGCGCCTTGCCGAAGAGTTCCAACAGCCGTCCCCACGCCTTCTCGGCCTGAGCTTCGTTGTATACCCTCGAGTCGGGCGGACACCAGCCGTGCATCGCACCTGCGTAGACCTCGATCTCGGCAGCGAGTCCAGCCTTGTCGTAGCTCTCCTTGAGTACCGTCTTCGCATCGGGCTGCCTCTCGTCGTCGTTGGCAGCGATCGCGATCAGGAAGCTCGCTTTCATCTTCGGAATCAGCTGATGCGGGCTGTTCTCGTCGTCGGTCACGAGTCCTCCTCCGTGGAATGTCGCCGCACCACCGACGCGCTCCGGCACCGTCGCCGCTGTTCGCATGACGATGGGGCCACCCATGCAGTACCCAGTGGTGCCGATCTTGCGGGACGTATCCACCGGCGACTGCAGATCGATCCAGCTCACGAAAGCCTTGGCATCCGTGGCATGCGTGTCCGGGCCGAGCTGACGATAGAGCGGACCGATCTTCTCCCGCACCTTGGGGTCCTGGAAGCTCTGCCCCTCCTCGATGATGGGGGCCTTTGCGCCCCGATAGAAAGGGTTGACGACGAGCACGGAGTACCCGGACTCGGCGAGGCGCTTCCCCATCATGCGGAATGCAGGCCGCAGGCCCAAAATGTCCGGCCACACGATCACCCCAGGATGGCGTCCCTCGCTGGGGTGCACGAAATAGCAGTCGGCCGTTCCGTCCGGCGTGCTGATCTCCACGTCGGATTCGACCACCGCAAGCGCATTCGCTGCTCGAGGCAGCACGATCGAGAGTCCCACCCCAGCTGCGAGCGCGCCGAACTCACGTCGCGTGAGCCCCTCGGCGTTCTTCAGGTATTCTTCGTTGTCTTGGACGGTAAACTCGTCGCACATGTGGAGCTCCCTCGCTTGTCGGTGGCGGTGTCGGTGGCGGTGCGCAGCTGCTACGGATGAGATCTCGTGCCGGACGCATGCGGCTCCAAATTATTCTACTCGGGCATCCCATGGCCAGTGTATTCTGCCCGACCACAGGGTCTGGAGCGCGACGACATGACCGAATCAGTCGAACGGAAGGCGACGGTCACGCGAGCGCACGGGTCGATCCATGGAACGATTGACGGTGCGACAGACAGAGCGAGTGGTCCCGAGCTCTTACGGCTCGCCGAGCATGAGCCAAGCACAGCGCGCTCGCTCTTGAACGCACTGTCACCGACCAAGCGCGCCGTCGCGTGCCTTCAACTGCGCCCACACCAGCGCGGTGTGCTGATGGATCTCTTGGAGGAGCCGGAAGAGGTCGTGCTCCGAATGCCCGAAGTCGAACTGCTCCAGACGATTCGAGCGACCGGCTTCGAAGATGCCGCCTGGCTGCTGGCACACTCGACGCCTGAGCAAAGAGTGGCGTGCATCGACATCGACTGCTGGAGCCGATCGGAGCTTCAGCTACGCAAGTTCCGCGAGTGGACGGATGCGCTCATCCTTGCAGGAGGCGATGCGCTGCTCCGATCATTGCACGAGTTCGACACCGAGACGTGGGTCCTCGCACTGCGCGACATGGCAGACATCGTCGTCGCAGATCCCATGGTCGAGCCCTACGGTCACTACACGGAGGACGGGGTCGTCTTCTACCGCCCGCGTGCAGTCGGAGATCGTGAGCGAATTCGGCACATCTTTTGTGTACTGATCTCCGAGAGTCCCAAGCGCTACTGGCAGCTCATACACGGAGTCACCTACGAGGACCCCTACGAAACCGCCGACTACGCGCTTCGCTGGCGAGACGGTCGCATGGCCGATCTCGGGTTTCCGGAACGCGACCAGGCGATGGAGGCGTACCGGCCACTCGCGGTAGAGCAAGCCCAGACACTCGAAGTCGGGGCAGGTGCTGGACGCCCCGATCGTGTCCAGCCACCCCTCTCGAGCCTTCCGCGGGCAGTCCGGGGGAGCCTGGTCGCGCGGGCGCTGCGTGAGCTCGAGCCCGAGCTCGCCGGAGACGTGCTCGGCAACGTGCTGGCGGTGGCGAATACCATCGCAATCGCGGACCAGCTGGACCTCTCGGCCCCCGAAAGCTTGCCCAAAGCCCTGCGGAAGGCGATTCGCGGGATCGACCAGGGACTCCGAGAGCTCTCGACCCAGCGCAGCGAGCCGACCCACCGTGTCCTCGCCTCGACCCGCCCACTGGATCTGTTCCGGATCGGAATGACCTCGGACGCGGGTCTCGCACTCGAGCCCGCACCGGAAGAGGATCTGTACGAGGAGCTCCTGGACCTGATTGGAATTCAGCCCGACGAGGACGAGCTGTCCGCTGACGACGAGCACTGAGCCCCGGTTCGAAATCCAGTCGCACGGACCGCCGCCCTCATCGCTCGCTCAGCTGCTCGGACTCGCCGTCGCCGCGAGAGCCGAGTGGTGCCATTGTGGTACTTTGCTCGATCATGTCCTCCGCTCCTCCGGCAGCCCCTTGCGAGTCCTACCCAGGATGTGTAGCGCCGGAGCGTCATCGCACCTTGCTTTCGAACGGAATTCGGCTGCGGCTGCACGAGTGGGGAGATCCAGAAGCGTTCCCCGTCGTGATGGCCCACGGGATGTTCGATCACGCGCGGAGCTTCGACCTCATCGCCGGAGAGCTCGCACGCTACTTTCGTGTCATCTCAGTAGACGCACGAGGACACGGAGACTCTGGCTGGGCAGCCAGCTACCCCTGGCTGGCGGATGTTTTCGACCTCTGCAACGTATTGCGCGAACTCGACCGCAAAGCGCACGTGATCGGCCACAGCAAGGGGGGAGGTCAGGCGACCGAGGCGGCGGTGCGTGCGTCCGACCGGGTCCGCCAGATCGTAAACATCGACGGATTCGGTCCTCCGGATGCACGTGGCTTTCCCCGCCCTGGCGCGCCCGCGACCGAGACTCTGAGTCATGCAGAGCATTGCGCCCAGTATCTCGATCGACGCCGAACTGCGGGCTCGCGCGATCGCTGGCGTGCGTACGCGACCTTGGACGAACTCGTCGAACGCCGCCAGCAGCAGAACCCGAGGCTGTCGTCCGCATGGTTGCGCTATTTCAGCTACCACGGCGCGACCCGCAGCAGCGATGGCTGGCGTTGGAAGGTGGATCCGCTGTGTGCGGCTGGAGGCTTCGGCCCGTTCAAGCCCGAGTGGATCGCCCCGGGGTGGCAACAGCTGTCCGCTCCGATGCTCGCGATCGTAGGCTCGGAGCTCGATACCTGGGGGCCACTTCCCGAAGCGCTTCTCGAGCAACGGCTCTCGTACGTCCCGAATCTGGAGCGTGCCCAAGTCGAGGGAGCCGGCCACTTCGTGCACATCGAACAGCCGCGCGAAACGGCCCGTTTGATGCTCGACTTCCTCGAGCGCTCGTGACCGAGCTGCGTCATGGGCGCGTAGCACTCGAACTTCACGAGCTCAAGCGCGAGTCCTCCGGCGCTGCCCCACTGCCGCTGCTGCTCTTGCATGCGCTCGGAAGCCACGCAGCGGAGTGGCCCAACGACTGGCGGAGCTGGGGCGGTGCCGTGTATGCGCTCGACTTCTCGGGTCATGGAAGGTCGGGACACATCACCGGAGGTGGCTACTACCCCGAGCTCTGGGTCGCGGATGCCGACCTGGCACTTCGCGAGATCGGCGACCGCATCGCGCTGGTGGGCAGCGGGGCGGGAGCCTATGTCGCGCTGCTTCTCTCGGGGGCTCGTCCGGAGCACATCTCCTGCACGTTGCTGCTTGCGGGACGAGGTCTTCACGGGGGTGGAGCCGTTCCCGACTTCGGGCGCGCTCCGGCGTCGCTCGAGCAGTTCCAAGCTGCACAGGGCGTCCAGTCCGCGAGTTACTCCCGGCTGACCGATCCGTGGGTCTACTACTGCGAGACGGACTTGCGTCCGGTCGACTACGCGGCCGACTTCGCCCGCGCTTCCGCTCGGCTGCTACTGTCGGACACAGTCGAAGCAGCCCCCCCATGGTGGGAGCAGATCCGTGCGGTCGCCTGCACCGAGCGCGCGCCGCGAGCATTCGCGGCGGCCCTCGCGCTACTCGAGCGTCGCTGTCTCGAGCCTTCGTGAGGGAGCTCGTCTCAGCCGTCGAGCGGGAGCGCCCTCGCGCCGGTCCCACGCAGATGGACAGGAGAGGGGGGCGGCCCGTGCTTCCGGATCCTCTGGTTGATGAGCTCGACCGACAGAGAGAATCCCATAGCAAAGTAGATGTATCCCTTGGCCACGTGTCCGCCGAAGCCCTCGACGACCAACACCACACCGATCAAGATCAGGAACGATAGCGCCAGAATCTTCATCGTCGGCCGCCGCTCGATGAAGCGACTGATGGCTCCCGAAGCAAGAATCATCACACCGACGGCGACCACCACCGCCGCGATCATGATCGCGATCTCCTCGACCATTCCAACGGCGGTGATCACGGAGTCGAGGCTGAATACGGCATCGAGCAGTACGATCTGCGTGACGGTGTTGACGAAGGTTGCCGTCGCCGCGGCCGCGCCATCTGGATGCTCCGCACCCTCGAGCTTGTCGTGAATCTCGTACGTCGCTTTGGCTACGAGGAAGAGCCCGCCGCCGATCAGGATGAGGTCGCGCCCGGAGACCTCGCGACCGAGGACCACGAACAGGGGCTCCACCAGACCGACGACCCAGCCGATCGCGAGAACGAGTCCGATGCGCATGAACATCGCCAGCCAGAGGCCGAGCGTGCGCGCCGTCTGCTGCTGCTCGCGAGGAAGTCGCTGCGTCAGTATCGAGATGAAGACAATGTTGTCGATTCCGAGGACGATCTCGAGCCCCGTCAGGGTGAGCAGGGCGATCGCGTTCTCGGGCGTGAAGAACTCGCTCATCGAGTGGACCTCCGAGGCGGACACACGCTTGCTAGGGGGAGTCAGGCTCCGCGAACAACACCAACGGAGAGCTCGGAACCGGCCCGCAGCTCACATACGGCGCGCTCTGGGGGCCAATATATCGCGCGACATCTCCCCTGGGTACCGGGACCCAGAGGAATCCAGTCGCGCCGCAGTAATGTCTTCGCGAGCATTTTCTGTGCGCGAGTGGTTCGAATGCTCGAAGCGCGTACACTCTCGACGTGGAGCCACACGAACAGGAATACGCTGCCAGGGTCCGCAGTCTCTCGGATCGCCTGGTCACCGCACAGGGACCCATTCGGATCCTGGACGCCATCAAATGGGACGACGCGGTGCGCGAGGAGTTCTTTCGGAATCAGTTCCGTGCGCTGCCTTGCGTCGATCGCGCCTACTACATGGCGCGCCCCCTAGCGGAGAAGCTCGGAGCGTCGCGGGACACTCTCGAAGCGCTCTTGCTCGAGATCGACTCCGATCTGGGAGCTTCCGATCCAGCTGGGCGCCTGATGTCTCGCATGTGCCGCGAGTATCTGCTGGTTCTCGAGATGCTGGAAGCACGCGGGACTCCGCACTTCCACGAGGTGTCGGCCCAGCTCTTCGGGCGCGCAAGTGATCCCTTCCACACGGGGGGTCCGTCCCTGCTCGAGCTCGCCTCGATGCTCGACGCCGTGCTGCGGAAGCTCGACGAGTCGGCTTTCTACGAGGCCGAAACGCCTTCGATCCCCGCGATCGATGGCGTACGCGTTCTCCAGGAGCGCCTGGACGATTTCTTCGGCTCCAGTGGCATGCACGTGCGCGTCCGGCTCGACGACGGGATCGTGGCAGATGCCGCAGCAGGGTCCGACTACATCAAGCTCCGCGCCACCGCCAAGTTTCGCTCGACCGACCTGCGCGTGCTCGAGGTGCACGAAGGGTGGGTCCACGTGGGCACGACCCTATCCGGCCAGGCACAGCCCTGGTGCACGTTTCTCGCCAAGGGAACTCCGTCGACCACCATCACGCAAGAAGGGCTCGCACTCTTCATGGAGCTCATCTCCTTCAGTGCCCATCCTCGCAGGCTGCGGCGTGTCACCGATCGGATCCGGGCCATCCACTGGGCCGAGGCCGGCGCAACCTTTCTCGACGCCTTCGAGCGTCTGCGCGAGGAAGGCCGTAGCGCGGAAGAGGCGTATCCGACCTGCGTCCGTGTGTATCGAGGCAGCACTCCCGATGGAGGTCCCTTCACCAAGGATCTCGCCTATAGCCGGGGGTTCGTCGAGATCTACAACTTCATCCGGCTCGCAGTCCGTCGCGGAGCTCTAGACCGCGTCCGACTGCTCTTCTGCGGAAAGCTCGCGCTGGCAGACATTCCCGACCTCGTCGCGCTGCACCGGCGTGGGCTGGTGACGGATGGGCTCCATCTGCCACCGCAGCTCGAACAGCCAGCGGGGCTGACCTCTTGGATGGCCTATTCGAACTTTCTGAATCGCCTCGATCTCCAGGCCCTGGAGGACGAGATCCAGCACCTGTTGGAGTGATCCGCGTCCGGAGGACGCAACCTCTACATCTGGGCGCGCAGCGCCGGGCGACGCAGCTTCCACAGGAAACCGTCGTAGTAGAAGTGAAGCACCCCTTGGTAGAGCGTATACCAGATGATCCAGGTGCGAGGGGTCTCCCCGAAGATCGTAGCAGGCAGCGACTGCAGCCCTGGAATCTCGGTACCGTAGCGCCCGTAGAGGACCACCGAGGTGATGATCAGCGTAAAGCTCAGATAGAACAGGAGCGGACGCCTGAGCAGCCGGCTCAAGGTCACGTCCTGGAAGCCGTCGGACGCATAGCGACGGCGCTGGAAGGCCCAGATGAACACCATGTACTCGATCGCATGACCGGTGGCGAAGACGACGTATGCATTCACCACGCCGAGCGGGAACAGGCTCGCGTAGAGGCCCAGGGTTCCGAGGGCGAACCACAGCCGCGGAGCATTGCGGAGGCCGTGCACCTTCCACTCGTACCAGGCGAAGACTCCGACGCAGATGGCGAGGAAGCCGCAGCCCACTGCCATGAAGCCCACGAAGTGCCGGCCCAGAAACGACAGCGGAGGGATCAGGACGGCCGCGGAGTCCGCGTTCCGGTCGAGAAGCAGCTTCACCATCTCGAGCTGCGAGCCTCCGGCCCAGATCAGGAACGGAGCCACGATGCTGAAGATCAAGAGCCGGTCCACCCAGCCGGGCACCTTCTCGGACTGCCCAGACTTTGCACTGTAGATGCGCAGAATCCCGTACTTCTGCATCAGCACGTGGTAGGTCTGCCAGAGGGCGAACGTCAGGTAGAGCAGGCTCGTAGGGGCGCGCACGGGAAGCTCTGAACTGCGGACGGCCGGAATCAAGGTGAGTAGCGCGAGCACGCTCGTGCCCACCGGGAACATCCAGTGCGTACGCGCCCCCGAAGCTGCGTCGCCGGGCTCATCCTGAGAGACGAGACGGTGCAGAGCGAACGAGACGCCGACCGCGGCCGCGAGCCAGCCCCAGCCCTGCGCAAGCGCTCCCCCCCCCGACAGCAGCGAGCCCTGCGCCACGGTTGCCGTTGCGGCCAGCGCCATCCCTCCGAGATACATCGGGATGGCCACGCGCCGCTGAAACGTCCCCCCTCGATCCTGTCGAACGAGCTGGATACTGACCCATAGCCAGGCGGCCATCGCAACGCCCGCCGAGCCTCCGACGACGCGGTAGCTGCTCGCCCAACCGGGAGTCTGCGTCCAGAGCACTAGGAACAACAGTGGGATCACATAGAAGCGCACCGGGTAGCTTTGCCGAACGTGGCCGTCGAGATATACATAGGGCAGTGTGTAGTGGCGATGCAGATCGATCAGCAGGATCGTGACCGCGTACACGAGCAGTGCGCCATAGCCTTCCGAAGGTAGAACCAGAAAGGCTGGGATCGCCACGAAGGCCCAGCTGAAGGCGTAGCCCAAAAGGTCTACTGCGGGCGAGACGTGCCAGTTGGACGGGGTCGCGGCCGGCGAAACCACGCGCGCCCGCGCACGAGAGCGACTCGCGGTCATGCCGCCGCGCCGAACGCTCCTCTGCATCCGTCCTCTCCGTCTGGTCAGCCTGACGTCTAGTCAGCCCGGGAATCTCGACTGTCGAGACACGGGCTGAGCTTGCACGAGCGAAGGGCACACTTCAAGCCCGATCGAGGCCCAAGGCCGCCTCCACCGAAAGCCCCATTCCGGTATCTGCGCAGATTGGCGGCCCTTGTCGAAACGAGCCTCCGGTGCGAGACAGCAGGCCACAGACCGCTGCACCGGAGGCGCAGACTCGGTGTACGCGGCTCGCAGAAGAACTACCCCGGCTCGGCCAGCCAGCAGAGACCGAGAGCAGCTAGCGGAAGCCCAGATCGAGAAGGTCGGCCATGGGCTGCAGGAGCACGGGCAGAATCAACTTGGTACGCCGTTGCTCGCGCAAGGAGCGCTTCTCGTCGATCTCGAGATTCGGACCGGAATCCCCCTCCTGGTTGCCGTCCGCCCGCTGACGGATGTACTCCGCCACACGCTGCGTGGCGGCTTCCCGAGGTGGCGGTGCGACGTACAAGCGGTCCTCCCGGCGAGCCTCGGCGAGGTCCCGCCAGATCGAGCCATCGAGAAAGCTGAGGAAGCGGTCCTCGGTCAGCACCCGCTTCCCGGCTCCACTGACCTGCGCCGCGACATCGAAGAAGAGCTGGAACTCGAAGCGATTGATCACGCGACCCACCTTGTGGAAGCGAACGAGCCCCAGACTGAGCAACGATTCACCTCGCACGAACAGATCGAGATCCTCCCCCGTGAGGTACCGCTTCCCGCGCGTCACCTCGAGCCAGAAGGAGGCTGCGGCGTCTGGATCGATCTCACCGATATCGCTCTCGGTCGTCGCTTCGACCCGGTAGATCCCGGTATGCGCGTTCGGGCCTGCGAGATCAGCGCGAATACCCTCGTGCACGCGAGCGAACTCTACCTCTCCGTCGGTCTTCTGAATTCGGGCGAGTGCAGCGACCATGAGCCTTGCCCCGATCACGGTCCCGACTCCGAGCGCGCGCAGCAGCTCCGCCGTGGACGCCTCCGTGATGACGAGCCTCTCGAGCTCGCGGCTGCGCGCGACGTCGATGAACGCCACCAAGTGCTTCTGTAGCCCAGTAAGCGGCTTCGAGGCGAGTAGCTCTTCGACCTCGGCGATGGGACGCAGTCCCGCGGCACGAGTGCGACGGTCTTGGGTCATGGAGCCTCCTTGTTGCCTAGCCGGATGTGAAGAAGTCGAATCTACGGATGCGCAAGCCCCGCCCGCGCGACCGAACCACAAGGTTGGATCGTAGCCCGTCCCGTGCACGCTCCGATAGAGGAGGAAGAACGCGCGGTATGGGTTGCTTCCCCTCGCTCCTCGGTCTTACCGCCAGCAACTCCCGTAGGGCGATTCCACCATGTCGGCGCAGAGCTCCCTTCTACGCAGTCTCGGCTCCGGCTCGCGCGAGTGACTCCAGGAGTCGAGCATCATCGAGGACGGCGATCTTCTCGGCCTCCGACATCCACTCGAGTGCTTCACCGGCGTTCGCCGCCTCGCGGATCTTGAGCTCGGCAGTGGCGCGCAACGTGTCGGGAAGCGCGCGTTCCGGCTTGGGCGGGTCGGCGAGCCAATCCACGTGTCGCGCGCGGAATTTTTCGTTGTGGAGGAGAGCGTTCCAGCTCAGCTCGGACAGCTCCACGTCCACGAGCACGCGCATCCGATCTTGCTCCAATACTTCGCGGCTCGGTACCCGCTCGTCCGAAACGGCCAGCAGTCCCACAAATCTACAGACGCGCGCCAGTCGGCGGCTGGCTGCGAGACGGGCCAGTGGGACCGCCAGCATCGCTCCGAGCAAGGTGGGGGCGATCCAGACGACCATCCTAGGAGAGATCGCCTGCACTCCGACAGCCACGCTCCAGCCCAAGGACATGTGCCAGGCATACCGCACGAATAGACAGCGCCAGCCTTCTCTCTGCTGCGTGCGTTGCTGCGGCCTCCACCCGGAGTCTCGCCCCAGCAGGATCTCGATCAGCTGCCGGCTCTGGGTCAGCATGAAGATGGGCGCGTACAACGCCGAGAAGATCGTCTCCACGACCGCTCCGGCTACCAGGCGCAACGCTCCGACCCCTCGGCGCAGCGACGGAACGAGCAATGCCCGGAGGATTCCGATCAGCTTCGGGATCATGAGCACCACCAAGGTCAACTCGAACAGTCGCACCATTCGGCGCGAGTCGAATACCGGCCAATGCGGGAACAAGGTCGGCTCGGACCCGAAGTACCGAGGCTCCGTCGTAGCCACCTGCACGGTCAGCAGCAACCCGATCGTCACCAGGCAGAGCCAGAGCGGTGAGGCCGCGTAGCTCATGACCCCGATCAGGAAGTGCGCCCGACTTGCGGCTGCCAGTCCCTTGCTCCGAAGCAGTCCGAGATGCTGTAGGTTCCCCTGCGCCCAACGCCGATCACGCACCGAGACTTCGTGCAATGTCGGTGGGCTCTCCTCCCACGACCCGCCGAGGTCCGGTCGCATGCGGACACCCCACCCCGCGCGGCGCAATAGTGCCGCCTCGACGAAGTCATGCGAAAGGATGTCGCCGCCAAACGGCTTCCGCCCCGCGAGCACGGGCAATCCCGCCGAGGCCGCGAAGGCGTCTACGCGCAGGATCGCGTTGTGGCCCCAATAGTTTCCGTCGCTCCCCTGCCAGCAGGCGACGCCGCGGGCAACCACGGGTCCGTAGATCGCGCTCGCGAACTGCTGTAGGCGCCCGAAGAAGGTGTCGGCGCGATGCAGCCTCGGAACGGTCTGAACGAGCGCACAGCGCGGGTCCTCGTCCAAGTCGCGTACCAGCTCCAGGATCGTACTCCCGCTCATGAGACTGTCGGCGTCGAGCACGACCATGTAGTCGTAGCGCGCTCCCCAGCGCTCGACGAAGTCGCGCACGTTGCCGGCCTTGCGCCCGGAATTCTGGCGGCGATGCCGGTACCAGACGGGCATCGTGGTCGCCAAGGCTTCACGCAGATAGCTCATCGCCGCGGTCTCACGCAGGAACAGCTCGGAGTCGTTGCTGTCGGAAAGGACGAAGATTTCGAATCCCGCAGCGGCACCCCGCTCGTCGAGCCCTAGCGCAATGGCACGCAGCGCAGCGCAGGTACGAGCTGGATCTTCGTTGTAGACCGGCATGATCAAGGCGGTCCGCGAGCCCGACGGACCTCCACTCGATTGCGCATCCGGTCGGAACGGCCGCCGCATACGCCCCCCCAGAAGCACTCCGGCCAAGGCGCTCGACGCCGCCAAGGCGATCCACGCAAACGTGACTGTGAACAGGGCCACCAGCGCCCACTGCAGTCCGGTCACACGCGCCGGCGATACGATTCGCCACATCTCGTGTCCCGCGTAGGCCGTGAGCGCGAGGGTGCCCGAGATACAGATTCCGCGGGCGATCCGCGTGGTCGCCGTACGCGCGAGCGCACGGCCGGGAACGCGAGCCTCGAAACTCTGTGTCGGCATCGAGAGCGGTGCGAGCTCCGGCACCGCACCCGAAACCGGTATCAACGAGTCCATCGGTAAAGCCATGTCTCCGCCCAACTCTCTCCGTCCTTCTTGAGCAAGACCAACCGCAGCTCGGCGGGATCCGAGCCCTCGGGCTCGAACTCGAAGGCCACTCGATACGCCCCGGTAGCCGCGACCTCGGATCCATGGGACTCGCGAACCCGACCGCTCGAGCTCGTGAGGACGATCCGCAGATCGCTGGGCACCGAGGCAGCCGCGAAGTCGACCACGAACCGCCGCGCGCCAGAGTCGCCCACGCGACCGACCCGTGTCGCAACCACGCGCGCGAGTGCTGCTTCGCGTGGCGCGTGGTTCCCCCAGAACATGCGGTAGCCGAAGTCCAGACGCTCCCCGCGCGCGAGACGCTTCTCTGGCTTGAAATACGCGACGATGTTGTCGTGAATCTCTTGCAGGGTGGGAATCTCGACGAGCTCGACCCTACCTGCACCCCAGTCCCCACGAGGCTCGATCCAGAGGGACGGCCGCAGCTCGTAGCGGGCCTCGTCGTCCTCGAAATCTTCGAAGCGTCGCTTGCGCTGACACAAACCGAAGCCCCGAACTCCGTCGCCACTGAACGACGAAACCTGGAGCAGGCGAGGATTCGCCAGGGGACGCCAGATCCGCTCACCATTGCCCATCGCGATGGCGAGGCCATCGGAATCGGCCACCGCGGGCCGATAGTCATCGAAGCGCCGCGCGTTCGTCGCATCGAACAGGAACATCGAGGTCAGCGGAGCGAGTCCGACCGACTGCAGCTCGCGCCGCGCGAAGAGCGCGACCTCGACGTCGATGACCGTGGGAAGGCCTGGCGTAGCCGTGAACACGTACGCCCCCGTCACCGACGGACTGTCGAGCAGCGCATGGATTCGAACGCTCTGCGCCCCCCTGCGCGGACGTTCCACCCAGAACTCACGGAAGACGGGAAACTCTTCTCCACCTTGCGCGGCGGTGTCGATCGCAAGCCCTCGCGCGGACACTCCGTAGCGGTTCTCGCGTCCGACGGCGCGAAAGTAACTCGCGCCCTGGAAGACGAGGAACTCGTCGAACACATCCTCGCGGTTGATGGGATACGCAACTCGAAACCCCGAATAGTTCGGAGCCAGAAGCTCTCGCACCGATTCGGTATCCAGACCGTACTCGAACAGATCCGACGAGAAGAGCACGCTCCTCGCGACACCCGCTGACACGAGATTCAAGCGCACCGGCGTGCGAAACAAGAAGCCGGGCGGGAGCAGATCGAGGACGAAGCCTCGATCCTGACTCTTCCAGATCGCCGAGCTACGCGGAAAGCGGATGGCTCGATATTGATCGTAGCCGAGCTTGCTGAGCGGGCTCTCCGCCGGAATCTCCACGAGCTCATAGCGCTGCTCCGCGAGCCGCCGAGCATGCTCGATGAGGCGCGCGCGATCGAAGGGCTCGACCACCCGCTCGTCTGCCCATACCGCGCTCGTCGGCCCCCCGAGCGCAGCTATCACTACGCCCAGGGAGATCCACCCGAGCTTCCACGTCCACCCGAACGTCCACATGAAAGACTCCGTGCCGATGCTAGGTTCGCGAGCTCGACGCTCGTGCCCCATCACGACTGCCACAGGCCACGACTGCAGTGACTTCACTAAGGGGCGCGTCGGCGCGCGATCTCCGTTGCCCGTTTCCCGTTACCGGCAGCGCTGCGCCGGTTGCTCCTCGAGGGCACCCGTCACGCGAGCTCTCCCCCTGGACTGGACAGGACGAGCGACCCGCGGGCGGCGTCGCCCTGCGGGCGATTTCAGCCAGGGACAGCCACCCGGTTGCCCCCGACGCGTGCTCGATCCCTGGCGGGTCGAGCGAGCGTCCTGCTTGGCGGCGCGCGTCGCGCCTGACTCAGCATGACTCATGAGGGCAGAGAAGGTAGAGACGCGCCCGCCGATGGCAAGTGACGGCACTCACATCCGGCCGAACGGGTCGAGGAGCGAAGACCGAGGGCCGACTCAGCGCATGGCGTCCTGGACGTCGATCTGCCGAAGCTTGGCAGCGCATCCCCAGCTCTCGTACGCTCGCCGCGCCTCATGCAGCGCCACGCTGGCCTCCGGACGTCTCCGCAGCTCGGCCAGCAGACTCGCACGCCGCTCGCTGGCCAGCCCGGCGTGGTGAACGTAGCCACATGCGAAGGCGAGCTCGCTGGAGCGCATATACAGCTTGAGGGCACTGTCGAAGCGTCTGCGCACGCGCATGACTTCCGCACTCAGGAAGCACTCCATGTGCTCGAAGTCCGGCCCCCGACGCGCCCAGCGACGCATGCGCGCGAGCTGCAAACGCAACATCCGTCGCAGCCTTCGGCGATCGGAGCCAACTGCGGCGTCAGCGAGCACTCCGGCGGCCAGGCCGCTGAAGAAGCAGTGGTCGACGATATGCACGTACGGGGTGGCCTGGAAGAGCTGCGGCGCAACGCGTTCCGACTCGGCGACCGCCAGCTCGAAGTGCCCGAACACACAGAGGACCATCAGGCGCATGCTACTCACGAAGAGCACAGAGGACTCGGACGCATCGGCGAGAGCGTCATCGATCCTTCCGAGCACCGCCGAGAGCTCGGCCGGCGGCCCATCCGCGGCGAGCAGGCGGTAGAGTCGATGGCACAGCTCGGGCTCGGCATACCGATGCGCCGCTTTGCGTATGAGCGCCGTGACGGAATGGAGCTGGGCATCGATCGTCCCAATCCGCTCGCCCGAAAGCGCCAGGTACAGAGCAACCAGAAAGCGCGTGTAGTTTGCGAACTCTAGGTCGCCGACCTCGAGCATCGCCTCGATCGTCGCCCTGGCAGATGCAGCTGCATTGCGCCGCGGGGCCAGAAATGGAGAGACCGTGGTCTCGATCAAGGCGATCATTCGCGGGCCATACACGAGATCCCCGTGCAAGCCTGCTCGCACCAGTGTGAAGATTCGCTGTGCCATGGCGACGTCGCCGAGCACCAAGAACAGCTGCACACCGAACGTGGCGAGTGTATACAGAGGTCTACCGGTGTGACCGAAGCGAAGGTTCATCGTGTTCGCCCAGCACGAGACCAACGTGGCGAGGTTCACATCCAGACGACCGAGTGTGGCCGCACCCTGCGAGAGGAGTAGAAGCGCGGCCATCCGACGTGGATCCGGCACTTCGCAAGCTCTCGACACTGCGTCCAGGCCGCGGACGCGCAGCTCGATGCTCAAACGAAGAACGGCCAAGACGGTGCGCAGACGTGACGGGCGCATCGGCCACTTCATCCCCAGCTCGGCGAGTGCATCCAGAAGGTGGCTCGCCGAGCTCGCCACCGGCCGCGTAAGGGCAAGGATCTGTGTACAGCGCATCTGCGCCCGTGCCCGATCCATCAACGTGAGCGGCTGCTCCAACAGAGACTGGACCAACTGCAAAGCGCGATCCAAGGAAGAACAGAGGAGGGCAGCTTCGACCCGCGAGAAGAGGAGCTCACGGCTGAACGTGTCGTCGAGCAGATTGGGTCCCTCCCCCGATGAGGCTTCGAGTAACAGTGCTCCCGCGGTCGTGAGGTGCCGATCTGCCGTGGCCGGTGCACCCGCGCGCAGTGCGCTCCGACCAGCCTCCGCCAGCAGCTGGATCGCATCTGGGAGCCCCGACGCCGGAATGCCTTGCACGCCGGTGCTCAGGTGATCTGCGATCTCCAGCAAGCGCACCTCGCGCTCCGGCTCGGGTCGCCGGTTGAGCAGCATGGCGATTTCGTAGTGCAGACGATGTCGCTCCTCGCTGGAGAGCAGTAGCTGGGCCGACTCCCGAATTCGATCGTGCGCAAATCGCAGGCCCGCCGTGCTGGTTTCGACCAGGCCTGCGTCGATGAGTCCATGCAGAGCACGCTCGATCCTTCCTTGCGGAAGTGGCGCGAGCTCCGCCAGCAAGCCACGGTCGAAAGTATTCCCGATGCAGCTTGCCAGCGAGATCAACTGGCGGGCGTCTGTATCGAGCTGCCGCAGCTTCGCCACGAGCAGGACGATTGCACCCTGAGGAAGCTCGACCGTAGACGCCGCCCCCGTATCCGCTCGCCACGCTCCATCGCGATACGCGATCAGTCCACGACAATGCATGTGACTCACCATTTGCCGGATCAGGAGCGGAAGCCCGGCAGTCTTTCGACCTATCTGGCGAGCCAGCAGGCAGACGTCGGCCTCGCTGGAGCCGAAGGCATCCGCGAGCATGCGCGCGATCGCATCTTCGGGCAACGCGCCGAGATGCAGCGTACAGCCGTGCCTCGGACTTCTCGAGATGCGCTCGAGCACCCCGGAGAGACGATGATTCGTCGCGGCCGCGTCGGACCGATAGGCGGCAACGATCAGCAATGCCGCGTCGGCGGCCTCCTCGAGCAGGTCGTCGAGCACGCTCAGACTTGCTGCGTCACCCCATTGCAAATCGTCCAGGAAGAGAACGAATGGGTGCGCCGGTGTCGCACACGCAAGCAGCAGCCGCTTGAGTGCCAGCGTGATCCGCGAGCGCGTTTCGGTCGATCCGAGAGCGGGAACAGGGGGAAGCTCTCCGAGCACGAACCGGAGATCCGGAACGAGATCGGTCAAGATGCGTGCCAGACTGCCCGTTCCCTCGAGGATCTCACGTTTCGCGCGATCGACCTCAGCATCCGTGCCGGTCAGCAGCTGCTGCGCGTAGGAGCCGATCGCCGCACTCCACGCTACATAGGGTTGGTCATGGGAGGTATCGAACTTGCCTACGGCGAGATAACCTCCGCAAGCCGCGATCGTCGGACCCAGCTCGCCGACCAGCGCAGACTTCCCAGTGCCGGACTCACCGGAGATCAGCACCAATCGCGTCTCTCCGCGGCGCGTCGCGGTCCACTGGGCGCGCAGCATCTCGGCTTCGTTCTCCCGAGCGTACAGCTTCGGTGGAAAGTGTGGCTCGAGCGGTGCATCACCCCTTGCGAGCTGAAAGTGATGCCTGAGAGCGCCTTCCCTGTAGAGCTCCTCGCGTAGGCTTCCGAGGTCCTCGCAGAGCGAGCGGGCAGATTGGTAGCGGTCTGCCGGCTCCTTGCTAAGCAGCTTGAGCAGCATGCACGACACCGGCTCGGGCACATCTTCCCGTACGCATGACGGTCGCTCGGGCGTACGAGCCAGGAGCGCATGAATGAACGCGAGTCCATCCTCGACGGGAAAGGTGCGCTGACCGAGCAGAACCCAGTAGAGCGTGGCACCGAGCGAGTAGAGGTCGCTACGGGAATCGACCCCCCGATTCATCCGACCACTCTGCTCCGGCGAGATATACGCGGAGCGTGGATCCCTTCTGTCCGTTGCACGCACAAAGCCTTCACGCTCCGCACCGAGGGAGCGCGCCCGAGAGAAGTCGAACCAGCTCGTCTCGAGCGTGTCCGGGTCGATCGCGAGATTCTCTGGGGCGATCTCGCGATGGATCAGACGCGCAGCGTGAACGCGAACGAGCACACTTGCCAGCTGCTCGGCGACGTTCAGGAATGCCGCTATGGAGGGAGGACTGGACCGCACCCACTGAGAGAGAGGCAGACTCGGCTCTCGACGGAGTGCGATCCACTCCGCCTCGCGCTCGCCACCCGTCCCCAGAATCTCCGGCACGTGGGGCCCGGCACAGGCTGCGACGGCCTGCTCCTCGCTCCTGCGCTCAGCACGGGCATCGGAGCTCTCATGGCGCCAATAGACCGAAACGACGGCCTCGGCTTGATCGCACTCCCGGCACGCGAGATACACGTCCCGATGGCTCTCGGAGCGAATCCGCTCCTTGATGGCAAATCCTTCGGGCTCGAACACGAATGCTCCCACCCACCCATCGGCGACAGACACGAGCAGCCTGAGCCAAGCAGCACTTCGAGCCAGGCTCTGTGCGGAGCCTCTGCGGTGGGCCCCGTGCACCCGCACGGGACCCACCGCATACCTCAGAGTGCCGAGGTTGAGGCGGCGGAGCTCCTCGGCCTCCAGCCAGGCACCGCTTCGACTATCCGAACAACCCCGCGAACAGGTTGCCCAGAAAGTCCAGCAGGGGATTGCCCGTTCCCCCGGGGGCCCCTCCGACGGGAGGCTGCACGGGACCTCCACCGGCCGGCGCCGGCGCACCTCCATCCAGAATGCCGTCGAGATCCCGATCGATGCCGACGCGCACGCCTCCCCCTGGATAGACGCAGGTGAACGTCAGCGCCTGACCGTCGACGTTCGCGAGATCCTTGAGCGCACCGCTGGGAATCGACTCTCCGGTGTCAGCGAGATAGGTCTCCGAGCTCGGGTCGAAGAGGAAGCCACGCGGCTGACCGCCGATCACGCCCTTGACGACGAGATCACACTCCGTGGCTTCCACCGGCCCCGACATGATGAAGCGGACTCCCGCCCGCTGCTCCATCAACTCGATGCGCGCAGCAACGTCGGGACCGCTCTCTGGCCGTAGAGTCACCTGTTGTCCCACGATGGGAGCGACATTGCTCTCGAATGCATAGGTGAAATCCACGACCTGGCGTAGCTCGTCTGCGGTGAGCTGAAAGACTCCCGCCGTCAGGAACTCGTCCGCTCCCGCCGCAGAGCCATCGTGCAGGGTTCCAGTCGTTCGAATCTGCGGCCCTACATCCACACGCGGTCCACCGAGGTTGCGGGCATCGCCGTTGTCGCCAAAGGTGTGCCCGAACATCCCGACCTTGTCATACACAGTGCGCAGCTGCGGCACCTTGAAGAACTGGGTCTCCCCCTCCAGCGACATCTGTCCTCCCGCGCCGAACTGGCCGAGCCCGCGATTCAGAGCATGGCAGCTGTTGCACTGGAAGATCACGTCCGTCGGACCGGTCGCGCCCGTGCCCTGGTTGGTGAAGATCCCGCGACCCGCCTCCTGGGACGGAGTCAAGCTGTTGTCGAGCGGTCGATGGGGATTCGGCGGTGGCACGAGGGTCATGGCCCAGTTGGCAAAGACTTGCAAGTCGGCCTCCGGGATTCCTCCAGTTCGCCCGTTCAGAGCGTCGAAGGCGATTCCAAAGGTCAGGAAGTTGGTACGTTCGTCGAGTGGATCGACGGCGTTGGTCATGTCTCCGCGCCAGAGCAGGGGCCCCGAGTCCTTGATACCGCGCAAGGTCAACACGGTCATCGGTCCCTTGAGCGGATTGAACTCGACCGTGGGCATACCGCCGTTGATACCCAAGGTCAGCCCCGCAACGAACGTGTTTGGATTCGGCTGGCTAGGCAGGAAGGGGATCGCGATGT
The DNA here is from genome assembly GCA_003247575.1 of Pseudomonadota bacterium. Lineage (GTDB taxonomy): Bacteria > Myxococcota_A > UBA9160 > SZUA-336 > SZUA-336 > SZUA-336. Next base: position 111,890 of record QJZC01000011.1, on the reverse strand, counting down.
TCCAGGCCAGGTCGTCCTTGTCTGCAGCAGGATGGCAGACGTTGCAGTTGGCCTCTCCATTGTCCGAAGTGCGCGTCGCATCGTAGAAGAACTTGCGACCCACCCGGACCGCATCGGGCTCCGGGTTGAACAAGGGCACGCTACCGATCTCACGACGCGCTGCGATGTCGACGACCGCGATCGCATTGTCGAAGCGCTTGTACACGAACATGCGGTTCGCGTCCGATGGGTCGAGCACCATGTCGCTCGGCCCGCCGTCTCCCATCAGCTGGATGTGCGTCGAAGCATCGGGCTCGAAGGTATCGTTCTCGAGCTCGACCCGAGAGAACGGCACGATCTGATTCGAGCCCAACGCGGCTACGAACAGGGTCTCGCCGTCTTCCGAGAAGACCACTCCCTGCGGATTCGCGACACTGCGCTCCAGGGTCCCGGGCGGGGTAGGGAAGGCCTCGTAGTCGATGTGCTTGTTCAGATGGCGAGTGCGGAAGTCGCCGTTCGGCTCGAGGATCGCGATCTTCGACTCGTAGAGATGACCCCGGAGTGTCTCGCCGGTGATGGGATCCGCCGTCAGCGCACCTGGCCCCTGTGGATTCGGTCCGAGTGGCGGACTGCCGCCAACGCCGCCTGGAGCCGAGAGGAAGCGATTGCGGTTGATCGCATCGATCGTCGCGAGATACGCCCGCCCATTGGTCGGATGGAAGGCGAGGTTGAAGTTCAGGGTACTCACCGCCTGGTAGACCCCAATCTCGACCGGCGGGTTCGCGTCCGCGTCGATGCGGAAGACGTCGTTGTCCGGAAACTCGAAGGGTACCGCGGCGGAATGATCCCGGCCCAGCACATCGAGCCAGGCTCCCGTCGAGCGGTCCAAGGTGGCGATGATGCCCGTTCGCGGATTCCGCGTGCCATCGGCCAACCCACGGTTCGGTGCAGGCACCCCACCGGGTGCGGTCGCACCGTTCTCGAGTGCGCACGGACCATCTTCCTGATCGGAGAACTGGCCTGTTCCCGCAGGGCCCGTTGGCCCGCAGATGGCCGAGTCGCCGATGACCGTCGATCCATTGCCCGACGTGAAGATCGACACGTACACCTGGCTGCCATCCGGGGTCGCGGCCAGCGCCCCTGGCTTGTCGGCAAAGAGCGTCACGATCGTGAGCGGAACGCCGCCCAGACTCGGACCGAGATCGTTGCTATCGAACACCCAAACGTCGGCTCTTCCTACTCCCGGAACCTGAGTTTCGTTGACGGTGTCGTCAGGGTGGTTCTGGCCTCGGCGCGCAGCAGAAATGAACGCGCGGCTGCGGCCAGGACCCGCAAACACGATGTCACGCGGCTCGTCCCCTACGAGCAGGGTTCGCGAGACGCGTGGGGGCTGGGCTCCGACGTCGACGATGCTCACGCTATCCGACAGGTGATTGACTACCCAGACTTCGTTCTCGTTTCGGATCGCGAGCGCAACCGGGTCCATCCCGACGGGAACCTCGGCGCGAAGCGCCGGGCCCGTGGGGGTGACGTCGAAGATCGACAAACGCCCGTCGGGCACATTCAGGGCAAAGAGCCGCGCGCCATCGTCCGAAATCGCGACGGCCCGCGTCGGAATCGTCTCGAAGTTGATGAATCCATCTCGGACGTCCGCCTGCGGCGTCTGTGGCTGTTGGACATCACATGCCAGTGCTGGCAGCACCGCGGCGACGAACAGCGTGAGGGACTTCCTCCATCGCATAGTACTCAGACCTCTCGCGACGCTGACGCGGCGAAGCGCGCACCAGCGCCCAGCAGTTGATCTCTGCGGAAGGGCACTTTCTGCGGGCATGACTCCTGAGGATCATGAAACTTGCCCGCTTTTGAGCGCCGCCCCGCACTTGAAGACTCGCTTCGCCAGAGGAGTGTCCCGCGACTCCGGCTCGCTGAATGCCCCCAGTTGGGGACAGGACGGCAAGTGCAACAAGACGAAGGGCCGAGGCCGACCGTATCGGTCAGCCCCGGCCCTGGAGCAAGGTTCCCATCCGCGCCCTTCGCCGGACGCTCGGCGTTCAGAACTCCCGGATGAGCTCGATTCCGAACTGCCGGGGGGGACCGAAGAATTGCAGCGTCTGCCGCGCGATATCCAGTGAGTTGGCTACGTACTCGCGATCCAGGATATTGCTTCCGAAGGCCGCGATTCGCGTCTTTCCATCCGCCAGCTCCAAGGCGACACGGCCACTCAGGAGGCCCACCTTGTTCGAGAACTCTGTGTTCTGGGGATTGTTCGCCTTCTTCCCCTGATGCGACCAGCTGAACGTGCTGGTCAGATCCCCGAGGCTTCCGAGCGGAACGCGGTACGTCACCGAAACACTGCCCGTGTAAGTTGGCGTTCCCGTCAGGCGACCGTTCGGATTGACCAGCTGCAGCAGTCCATCGCGGCTTGGCTTGACCTTCGTGTAGCGCCCCACGGTGATGCCGCCATTGGCGCGAATCGTCAGACCATCGATCGGCGGCAAGGCGACGAGATTCAGCTCGGCTCCGTTGATGCGCGCCTTGCCGGCGTTGTCGGTCACAACGATGATGCGTCCCGAGGTCTGATTGATCTGGATGTTCACCAGCTGAATGTCGTCGTAGTTCGTGCTGAACAGCGAGCCATTGAGGGTCAGTCTACGCTGGAACCAGCGCGACTTGAAGCCGACCTCGTAGCTGGTGACCTTCTCGGGCCCGTAGCTGATCAGCTCGCTCGCATCGCCGACTCCACGCCCATTGAAGCCGCCACTCTTGAAGCCGCGCCCCCACAACGCATACAGATTGAGATCCTCGGTCGGCTGGTAGCGCAGGCTGGCGGAAGGCGAGAAGCGCCCGAAGCGCTCGGAAAACTCGAAGGTGCTGGTCGCGAAGCCGCGCGCAATCGTCGCCGGCTCGCGCACCAGAGGAATGCTGGAGTCGAGGACGCGCTCGAAACGGGCCACGCGCTTGCGCTCGTGCGTGTAACGCGCTCCAGCCTCGAACGTCAATCCGGGCGCGATGTCGAAGCCCACCTGGCCATAGGCCGCATAGCTCGTCACGTTCGACTTGAGGAACCCCTCCGTTTGAATGCTCGAGAACTCGCGCCGACAACTCGGAGCCGTCACGGGGACTGCACTCAGGTCCACAGGCGAGTCCATCACCAGATCGCTGAAGTCGGCGAGGAACCGAACGGTCTGGTCCGTTCCGGCAATGCAGTCGCCCGCCCCATTCGTTAGACGCAGGGGGAGCTCCTCGAAGGCCAGCGGTGCTCCAGGTAGGAAGATTCCGGGCGCCACCTCGATCGCGCCGGTGGCCTCGAGCAGGCCCGGTTCGAGCGCCCTCAGTCCGATGTCGGTCGTTCCGATCGCCCCGATCGCAGCGTCCGACCCAACTACGCGCGCGTTCGCGAGGTCGGCGAAACGGAATTCCTCGGGGTCGAGGAAGGTCGGCAGGTCCGAGGTCTGTCGCTCGCTGTCCTGGTTCTTCTCGACGAGCCCGAAGAACCCACCGACCCAGTTCAGGCGACCGTCCATCGCCAGACCAGAGAAGTTGAACTCTTGGCTTATGGAGTCCTGGATCGACTCGTTCTTGTCCGTGTCCAGGGATTGCGAGATGGGGAGCCGGGTCGCATCGAAGTCGAAGCGGCTGCTGGTCTCGTTGCGATTCCAGGCCGTGATGGATCGGAAGGCGAACGACGGCGAGGACTCGTAGCTCACGTGCAGCGAGGTCCCCGTCGTCTGCAGCTCGTCTTCCGTCGAGGCATCACTCCTGAACTCGTCGGAATCGAGCGCGCGATCGCGTGCACACTCCTCGGCGAAGTCACCGCGTGTCCCGGGTCCGGTCGCGTTGGTTCCGAAGAGACGCCCGTCGACCCTGTTGAGCGCGAGTCCAGCCGTCAGCTTGCACTTTGCCACGAAGCCCGAATTGGGGCTGTTCGTGTAGTAGCCCTTGAGCAAGACCTCGGTGGTCTCGCTGGCTTGAAGACGCAGCTGGACTTGAGCCTGCTGCCCGCGGGACTGCAGTGTCCGATCTCGTCCGGGGCCCTTGTTGTCGAAGAGCCCTTCGTTGTAGTTGGCGCCGACATTCAGCCGCATCGCGAGCCGATCCGAGATCAGTGGGACGTTCAGCATGAAGCGGCTCGTCACCTGATCGAAATTCCCGACGCGCAGCGAAGCCCGCCCGTTGAAGTCCCACTCCGGCTTCTTGGTCAGGTAGCGGACCAGCCCGCCCACCGTGTTCTTTCCGTAGAGGGTGGCCTGGGGACCCGCGAGCACCTCGATGCGCTCGACGTCGGAGATGGATAGGAGAGTACCGGCTGCGCGCGGCAGGAAGACGTCGTCTACCGTAATGCCGACCCCGCCTTCGTCGGTGATGATCGGGTCGTCGTTCCCGATGCCCCGCAGGAATACGCGAGCCGCATTCTGCGTCGCAGCGGCTTCATCGAGCTGGAGATTCGGTACGAAACGTGCGAGCTCTTTGACGTCGGTGACCTCGAGATCCTCCAAGTCGAGACCATCGAATGCGGTGACCGAGACCGGCGCTTGCTGGATCGTCTCGTCGCGGCGACGCCCCGTGATCCGAATCTCTTCGATCGAATCCTCTGGGAGCCGCTCCACCTCGCGGACATCGCGCTCTGGCTCCGCATCATCCGCAGCCGCCGTAGAATCTACCTGAGCGGCCTCGACCGCCTCCGAGCTTGCTTCATCCGCCAGCGACGTACCGACCCAAGCCACGCTGAGTGCCAACCCACCAATCCATCCGAAGTTCCACCGCCGCACGCCACCGTCTCCTCTCGGTTCGGTTCTCCGAGCGAGTGATGCTCGAATCAGGCAGCGCTCGGAGGCCCGTCTCCGAGGGCAACCTCACAACTCATCGTTCAACACTATGTTATGTCGCTATACGATGGAAAATGAAAATTCGGTTATTCCTATTTACGGTCGAAGATCCGCTCCTTCGGCTGCACCCTGTCTTCCTGCCTGACACTCTCGTGCGAGGTCCGTTGGTGATGCTCCCGAGACAGTTTCGATCGACCGGTCGCGCGAGAAGCTAGCCGGAATCACGTGTGCCCGATCGAAAAATGCCTTATTGGGACGAGTGAATCGGCCAATTGAGCCACTATTCCGACTTCCAACACCGCCCGTGATATGAGCCCCCAGGTCGCCGCCAAGCGCGTACTCTGCGAAAGCACCCCACGTGAGTCGGGCTCATGCATCGCGATCAGGTCCAGTCGAACTCGAGGAGCGTCGCGCGATGTCTCGAAACCTACGTCCCATCCGGAGCGACGTGAATTTCGCCGTCTCGGGCGCGACCACTGGCGCCCTGAATCTCGTAGATCGCTTTCAGCCCACGACGACCCTGGCGCTCCAGGCCGTCGGCCTCGACACCGGCGGCCTCGCTCAACAGCTCCACCTCGCCGTACACACCTTGGCCGACGTCGCCGGGGACGACGACGTCTTCTGGGTGTGGGCCGGAGCAAACAGCTATCTCGCCGGCGAACGAGATCCGTCCGTCCCGGTCGGGGAGCTCCACTCGGTTCTCTCGCGCCTCTACCTGGCCCTCGGTGCGCGCCGATTCGTCGTGCCCAATCTCTTTGCCCTCGGCTTCTTCCCTGTGCTGTCCACACTCCCCCCGCAGGCCCGAGCGACTCTCGACGAGCTTGCCTCTCTCCACAACCATCGCCTCGCGGAGATGCTCGCTCGGTTCGAGTCGGAGCACCCCGATCTGGAGTTGGTCCCCGTCGACATGCACAGGGTCTTCGACGACATGCTCGCCAAATACACCAACGTGTCCGACAGCTGGGTCGACCTCGGACTCCCTGCAGGCGAAAGCGCCAGCGGCTGGCTGTTCTTCGACGGGCTGCATCTAGAGCGAGGGGTAGCGCGCGCCTTCGGAGCAGCTGCCGCAGAGAGCTTCTCGCACCAGACCACGTCACGACCCGTCCGCCGGGTCATTACCCTCGGTGATTCCCTGTCCGATACGGGCAGCTACTTCGACCGCACCTCCCGCGCACTGCCCGCAGGCGTACCGGCATCCCCGCCCTACTACAGAGGGCGCTTCGGGAACGGACCCCTCGCGGTGGACGAGTTCGAGCGGCTCGTCACCAGCAAGCATCCGAGCCGCTTCTTCCGCCTGCCTCACACCCTCTCGATCTGCGTAACGGCCGCAGCGACTGGAGACCCACGCAAGGCCAGGATCTCGCAAGCGGGGCACTTCTACCTGCCGAAGTGGATCGAGTGCACCTCCGCCACGACGCGCAATGGCGCGGACCTGCGGATTCAGCTCCAGTTCGACGATCGAGTCGCGACCTACACCGGCGCAGACGACGATCCGAACGTCCTTTGCCTCGAAGGCCACGCCCCTGAGCTCACCCCGGGCCGCCCGCTCGCGGCGGAGGAGATCGCAGTCACAGCACCCGCCGGCATGCGTGACTCACTGACCGTCGAGCTCCTCTACTATCCGAACGAAGCCTGAGGACGGATTCTCTCCACTCGAGAAAACTTTTCCGGCTCCAGCAACGGTTGCGTACTTTAGCCGAGTCTGACCCGGTTGGACCCCAGAAGCGCTCGTTTCCACGCGTTTCGCCTCGAGCCCACGCTGGCATGCGCATTGCTCAATGCTGCCCCGAGGGACGAATCCGCGATCGGAGGTTCGAGCAAAATGCGCAGCGCAAGATGGGTCCTGGGAGCAGTGCTACTGAGTTGCCTACCCGGCATGATTCTCGCTCAGACGACAGATCCCGACCTGCGGCTCCTCGCCGATCAGAATGGCGCGGCCCCGAACGTCATGGTTCTCTTCGATACCTCTGGGTCGATGCAGCACGCTCTCTGGCACGCGGACTTCGATCCCAAGAAGTTCCATGACACCGACTCACCCTGCGACATCAAGGTGTTGGCAAAGAAGGTTGTCGGGCAGTGCCCGGGCTCTGGCAGGACGGACAACGTGTGCCCGGAGAACGACCTCGCGGGATACACCTTGCTAGGCGATCCATACGTGCTTCGAGCGGGCGACGAGATCACCTGCAACTTCGACGACTTCATCGACGGATGCGGCGACACTCCCTCAGAGTTCAAGTGTAAAAAGAACTTCTGGGGTGACCTCTCCATCACGCTCCCTGACATCGACAATGCAGACGACGTCGATCCGAGCGACTCGTCCATCATCGACGAACCCAACGAATCCACGTACTGGTCCCCAAACTACATTCACTGGTTCATGAAGGAGCTCGCGGCAACCGGAAAGTTCCCGAAGCCCATGCCGACCGAGACGCGCAAGATCGCGGCGAAACGAGTCCTGAAGGACCTGATCAAGGAAATGAATCCCGTCCGACCCGACGGCACGATCGACCAGAAGATCCGCTTCGGGATCGCTGGACTGCACACGAGCAAGCTGGGTGTCTCCAACGGCGGCTACGTCATCGAACCCATCGCAGACGGAAATACGAACACTCTCCTGACCACACTTCGAAGCGACAAGGTCACTGCGAGCACCTCGACTCCGCTCAGTGAAGCACTGGTCGACGTAGGGCGCTACTACGTGGGCAACTACGCGAACCCCGCTGGCGGGAATGGCCTGGGAACCTACAAGGTCTACAATCGCAACACGACCGACGGCGGGACCACCGGCTCCCCCCCACCGAGTCCGCTCGACCCCGACGTCCTCTGTCGAGCCAACTACATCATCATCCTGACCGACGGTGATCCCTACAATGACGCCAACGACCACCACGGCTCGGCGTTCCTGGATACGTTCGGCGAGGACTACGACAAGGACTCGAACAAGAACAACTCATCCGACCTGAATGACACCCTGGACGACGTGGCGGCCTATCTGAACAAGGAGGACCTCGTCGCCAATTCGGTGATGCCGGGCAAACAGAACATCGTGACGTACACGATCGGCTTCGCTCTCGACTCCAAGCTTCTGCAGGATACGGCCACCAATGGCGATGGCCAGTACTTCTCCGCGAGTACCGCGAGCGATCTAGCCACACAACTCCGGTCTTCGCTCGAAGACATCGTCCTGCGCGGGGGAAGCTTCACGGCCGCCGCGGTTCCCACCTCTCAGTCCGGCTCCGGCAATGGCTTCTACACTGCCTACTTCGAGCCACGACCTCGCGGCCAGATCTACCAGGGTCATCTTCAGGCCTACCGGCTCGACGACAACGCCGACATCATCGGAAAGGATGGCAAGAACGCGCTGGACGCAGTCACGGGAAAGTTCATCGAGCCTCGCAACACGTACTTCTGGGACGCGAGTGAGACTCTTGCAGATCCCAACAATCCACGGAATCTCTTCTACACTCGCGGCACGACGCGAGACGTCTTCGAAACCGGTAGCATCTTTGCCGCCGACGTCGGCCTACAGGACACCGATCTCCCGAACTACCCATCGCTACCGACAGGCCCGTTCGCAAACGCCGAAGCGCTGACCGATGCGATCGTCGGCTACGTCGAGGGAAACGATGGGTTCGACGAGGACGCCGATGGTATCGTGACTGAGAGGCGAGAGATCGTACTGGGGGACATCTTTCATTCGAGCCCGACCGTGATCGGCCCACCTCCGTTCAACCGAGTCACAGAACAGGGCTACGGCCCGATCAACGACACGAATGCGTTCCTGTCCCGGTACTCCAAGAGGGACAGGGTGATCTACGCGGGTGCGAACGACGGCATGCTGCACGCCTTCGATGCGGGCCAGATCAAGAGCGGAGACGATCCGAGTACCCCTACTGTCACGGAGACCGAGTACTACGACATTGGGACCGGCCTGGAACGCTTCGGGTACGTTCCTGGCTTCCTACTCGATTCGCTCCCCTCCCTGAAGCAATATACGGCCAAGCCATTCTTCGTCGATGGGGTTCCCGTCGTGGCTGACGCATGGCTACCCTCGAGCGCTGGAAAAACGGCCAAGGACCCGCTCGAGTGGACGACGGCGCTGGTCGTCGGCATGCGCGAGGGCGGCAAAGGCTATCTGGCGCTCGACATCACGGACCCAGACGCCACCGGCGGCGCCCACGGTCCCTATCCGCGCCTGCTGTGGGAGTTCTCCGATCCGGCCGAGCCGCTCGGAAACACGTGGTCCAAGGCCGTCATCACGCGCGTAAAGCTCAAGGGAGGCTTCGGCGCTGACTACTGCGGCATCCCCGACGGCGATGGAGCGGTCACGCCCGCGGCTCCGGGCGATTGCAGGGAGGAATGGGTCGCCATCTTCGGAGCGGGCTACTCTCAGCAGGGCGATCCCAGCGCGACCAACTTCCTCTCCGATCCGAACGACTCCAACTGGGTAGACGACAGCAAGGGAATCTTCATCGTCTCGTTGGCCACAGGCAAGGTGCTGGCTCGAGCGTCCTATGATTCTTCGAGCACGATCCTCGCCGAGATGAAGTACGCGTTCCCGAGCGAGCCTGCTGTTCTCGATCTCGACTTCGACGGCTTCGCCGACGTGCTCTACATCGGCGACACGGGAGGCCAGCTCTGGAAGTGGGACCTCTCCGCCGTCGGCGCGAAGAACTCGTCAGGCCGCGTTCCCACCAGCGTGTGGCCGGTCGACCGCTTCTTCGTGGCCCCCACCGCAAGCAACGGACATCGGCGCAGCTTCTTCTATCCACCGGCGGCTGCGTACGCCAACGGCAAGCTGGTGCTCGCCCTCGGTACGGGCGAGCGAACCAACCTGACCTACGCGAATGATCCCGCGGTCGATGCGAACCACTTCTACGTGATCGCCGACCCGAAGCCGACCGGGTCCGGGGCATTCTCGAGCACGCCCTACGACCTGTCGGACCTCTCCTTGCTGAACGGAAGCTCGTCCGATCCAGACAAGACCGACCTCGGATTCTATCTGGTCGGAGCCGCGAACGAGAAGTTCATCACGGACTCCTTGGCGCTCACGGGATACCTGGTCACGGCCAGCTACGTACCCGACTTGGGCACGTCGACCTCGATGTGCGAGGTACGCGGCGATGCGATGCTCTACATCTTCTCCATCAAGGATGGTGCCGGCTTCTTCACCAGCCCGACGGCGACTTCGGACTCCTCGCGCGTTCTGCGGGTCGGATCCGGTCTGCCGTCGGCACCGAGAGTCGCGACCAAGACCAAAAAGGGCAAAACCCCCGGTCCTGACGATCCTCCGGAAGAAGATGTGACGGAGGTCATCTTGCAGACCTCCGACGGGGGGATCGGTAAGAAGACGGGCCCCAAACAGATGGTGAAGCCCGTAGACCTGGTCTTCTGGGAGCAGACGAACTAGGCAACCCGCAACCCGCAGCCCAAGACCGATCTGGCTGGTGCCTCGCGCCACGGAGCGCGAGGCACCAGCTTCGGACCCGCCCCCCGGATCAGCGACTCGGGGAGATGCTCTGGCGAGCCCGATCCAGTCCGGCCAGAGCGCGCACGACCTCTACGAATCTCGGCCTTCGATCGAGTCGTCGGAATCGCGAGAAGACGCCTCGTCGCTCATCGGCGACTCCTGCGCGCTGCAGCCCAGCACGAACATCGAGCAGGCGATCGACGGCCCGAGTGTTCACGCCTGCAGCCGACAGAACCTGGATCGCATCGTCAATCTGCATCGTTGCATTGGCGATGAGCTGCTGCTCCACGTCCGGTCGAGAGCCCACTCGAAACGCTGCGAGCAGGTTCTCACGCGCCTCTCGAATATTGTCGAGCGCATTGATCGCGCGCAGGAACGAGGCAATCGCCTGCACCTCCGTCGCCTCGAGCCGAATCCCATTCGTCCCGGTGACCGCACCCAGCAGTCGTGCAGCCGCAGACTGATTGAAGGCATCGGTATTGTAGAACTCGACCGCCATCTCGACCGTACTGACGGCGTTGTTGTGGAAGAAGGGGGGAGTATCGGCGACTTCCACCAACGGCTGAGTATTGAATGCCTCGATACAGTCTCCGACCACGTCCGGCGGATCCGCCCCTGGGAAGGGAACCATTACAAGGGTGCCGAATCCGCCCCTCCCATTGGCACAGCCCGATGAACTCGCGCTTCCACCCGGTGTATGTGGAACCACGCCGAAGCCTGCATCTCGACCTTTCTTGTCTGCCGCAACTACATTGGCCGGCTGCGAGGAGAGTCGCTCGACGCCAGTCTCGAAGTTCATGTTTCGCAGCCCGAGCGAGGGAAATTGATCGCGCGGAATCCCGAGCATGCTTGCAAAGGCGGGCTCCACCGATGCGAACACGACTGGATTCGTAAGTGCACCTGCGTTGAAGTGGCAGATGTTGCACTTTCCGGCGCCAATCCGATTTCCGAAGTCGTCTACTTGCGGAACCACCGATGCATTTCCCGGTTGATTTCCATTCAGTGCGCCTCCGTCGTTCATGAAGACGGCCTGACCGCGGCGCGCGATCGGATCCGACAGCGGGATCGGAAGCTCGATGTCAGCACTCCGCCCGAGCGAGAAGAAGAAGGCCGCGACCGCATCGGTCTCCAAGTCGGTTGGCATGCGGAAGTCCACACCGGGCACGCGCGCGAGAGACCGCGTGAGCAGCAGCGCGGTCGCGCCTGGGACCGCGTCTCGCGCTCGTCCGAAGCGGCCATTCTGGGGCACGAACGCCAGGTCACCGCCGAACCCGGCGCGCTCGAACGGCGGCACCGTCGCGTTGTCTACCGTGATCCCCATGACAGTGCCGGACGGCGGTCCGTCGGGGAGAGGGAAGGGCGCCGGGTTCTCGGGACCGAACGGTGCGACCACCGGTGCCGGCGGCACCACCGTCGCTCGCAGCCCCCGAAGATGCGTCACCGACCGATTGATCGCCGGGTTCGCGACGGTGTCGGGCCCTGGGATTCCAACAAGGCCCGTGGCTCGTAGGATCTCCGGCACGTCGAGAGCTCCGGGCTTGACTCCGTCGCTCGCGAGTTCGGGGATCTGCTCTGTAATGAAGAGTGGATCCTGGTCGGACAGGCCGGCGATGAAGCCGGGATTCAACGTCAGATTGTTCGCAAGGCTGTGACACGTCGAGCAGGTCCGACCGTTGCCATCGAAGGTCTCGTTGATGAACAGGTCTGCACCGCGTGCGATCAAGCGATCGAGCAGGACATCGACGTCGACGACCGTCCGATCCGGATTCGGCTTCCGGGCAGCCATCGCTGGGCGCACGCCGATCCCGAAGCTGGTCGCATCTTCGCTGAGCAGATCGGCATAATCACTCTCGGCGAACAGCTCGGGAGTCCGCACCGACGTGTAGATTCGTTGAAACAGGTCGGGAGCCCCCCCCATCGATACACGGCCAGTCGGGTCGCCGTCCGCCGGAACCACGAGAGCGCCATCGACCTGAAATCGCTCGAACGCCCGTGTCCCGAGTTCCGCCTGCAGCGCGTAGCCGGTTCCTCGGGGCTCGAAACGCCCAACCTCCAGGAAGCGGTCGCCCACATCTGCGCTCAGCCCATTGTCTGGGGAAGTCGGATTGTCTACCAGCCACAGGACGTAGCCATCAGCCTCGTCCAGCGGTCCAGGGAGAGTCGCCTCGACGACTCCGTCGACCAGGTCGAGTCGGAGGACTCCCAGCTGTACCCTATCCGCAAGCGTGTGCGGATCGGATCGTCCGAGCACGATCTCGACTCGACGATCTCCACCACGCGCCTCGTGCGCTCGCGACCAGTTCGCGTAGGCCGCACGCAACCGGGGTGCACCGACCATTCCTGCCGCAACGGCCCTCACGTCGCTCGGCACGGGCGCGGCGGAGTCGCGCGCGATCCACACACCCCCCCCGCCGAACGCGAGCAATCCGGCAGACAGGACTCCGACCCTAGCAACCATTCGCAGTCGTCTCATGCGACCCTCCATTTCAGCACACTGCACCGGAGCCTCCGAGTTCCTCGACCTCGCGAGCAAGGCAAGGATCGAAGGTCAGCTCGGTGAGATCTCCTCGCGTGCGTCCAACAGTGCAGCCAGGGCGACCTGTAGAGCCGTGGAGCCCGCCACTGCGCTCTCCGCACTTGATCGTACCCCCTCGAGCGCGACGCGCGCATCGCGAAGGCGTCGGGACGCGGCAGGGTTGATGAAGGCACCCTCGAGAATGTCGATCGCATCGACGATCTCGGCGAGTGCACCGTCGACGAGCTGTCGGAACACCGCTCCACTCTGGCCCTGGGTGGCCTGCAACAGCGAGGTCGCCGCGGCGATGTTGTCGAGCGCATTGATCGCACGCAAGAAGCCCGCAATCGCCTGCACGTCTGTCGCCTCGAGGCGAATTCCGTTCGTGCCAGTGATCGCCCCGAGAATGCGCGCGCCCTGCGAACCGTTGAAAGCATCGCTGTTGTAGAAGGACACGGCCGTCTCGATGGTCGTGACCGCATTGTTGTGAAAGAACGGAGGCGTGTCCGCCGCCTCGATCAGAGGCTGAGTGCTGAACGCCTCGCTGCAGTCGCCCGCCCGAATCGGTGGATCCGCCCCAGGAAAGTCCAGCACGACCGTACCCCCGAAGCCCCCGAGTCCGCCGCGGCAGGGCGCCGCGTCTGGCCCGAGCGAGGTTCCCTGTGGGACCCGGCCGAAGCCCGCATCGCGCGCTTTCTTCGATCCGGCGACGATGTCGGCTGGTTGCGACGTGAGGCGCTCCGCTCCCGTCTCGAAGTTCATGTTGGCTAGGCCGATGCGGGGCGCCTGATCGGGGGCAACTCCGAGCTGCTCCGCGAATACACGCTCCACGTCTCTGAAGGCCACAGGGTTCGCGAGAGCACCCGCATTGAAGTGGCAGACGTTGCACTTGCCGGCCCCAATCGGATTTCCGAACTCATCCAGCAGTGGGATTACCTGAGCTTGTCCGGGCGCACGTCCATTCGTCGCGCCGCCGTCGTTCATAAAGGTAAGCTGACCGCGAGCCGCGATGGGATCGGACAGCGGAATCGGAAGCTCGAGATCGGAGCTCCGCCCGAGCGTGAAGTAGAACGCGGTAACCGCGTCGGCCTCCAAATCCGTGGGAAGGCGAAAATCGACCCCGATCTGCCGATCCAGGGTCTTCGTGAAGAGCAGGAAGACTGCCCCTGGCACGGCATCGCGGATGCGCCCGAAGAGACCGAGCTCGGGCTCGAAACTCAGGTCGCCACCAAAGCCACCGCGATCGAAGGGTGGCACGCTCGCGTTGTCGAGCGTCAGACCCATACGAACCGCAGGATCGGAGCCCGCCGGAGGAAGGGGAAACGGCGCAGGGTTCGCATCGGAGAAGTCGCGGAAGACGCCCACCGGCGGTCCGAACGTTTGCCGCAGCCCCTTCAGGTGCGGGACCGATCGATTGACACTCGGCTTGTCGACTCCGTCCTCCGAGATGCCGATCAGCGCCGTCGCCCGCAGGATCTCCGGAACGTCGAGGGCGCCCAAGTTCGTACCATCGCTTGCAAGCCCAGGAATCTGTTCCGCGATGAAGAGGGGATCGTTGTCCGGCAGCCGAGCAATGAAGGGCGGGTCGATCGTATTGTTGTTGAGAAAGTCGTGGCACGTCTCGCATGTGCGCCCATTGCCCTCGAAGTCCTCATTGATGAAGACATCCGCACCGAGTGCCACGAGCTCGTCGATCAGCACGTCCGCATCTACGACGATCCCTTGTGGGGGATTCTTTCGCGCTGCCCGCGCGGTCGCGATTCCGAACCAGCTGCCTGGTGCATCGCGGCGCTCGTCTGCCCAGGCAGCGATCTCGACGTATTCGCTCGCAGCCAGGCTTGCCTCGCTACGCGTGGCCGAGTAGATCCGCTGGAACAGATCGGGCGCACCGGACATCACGACTCCGTCTGCAGGATGTGCACCTGCGCGCGCGATCAAGAGCGCATCAACGCTCAGGTCGGAGAATGGCTCGGATCCGAGCGAGCGCTGGAGCCGCCACACACCGGCAGTCTCGGCCAACGACCCCAACTCGAGGTAGCGATCCGACCGATCCGGTAGCAAGCTGTTGCCCGGTCCCGGCTGATTGTCGAGCACCCAGGCGGTGTATTCGAACCCCGCGTCGAGATCTCGAACCTCGATCTCGAAGGCTCCTTCGACCAGATCCACTTCTGCGACACCGAGGGGATTCCCCTCTCGTCCCGGGGCGTGATCGACCTGTCCCGAACGACCCAGCTGCAACTGGATGCGGCGATCCCCTCCGCGTCGCTCGTGGACCGCCACCCATTCGCGATACGCGCGACGCAGCTCCTGCGCACCCGTGAGGGTCGCCACCTGCGCGGCTGGGCTCAGCTGACGGCGCGGCCCGTGATTGGCGCTGTCGCGAGGGACACCCAAGGCGCCCGCCCAGAGACTCGCAGCGAGCGCGAATGCGCTCGCTACACGGACGTAGAACATCTTTCCTCGACTCATGGTCCCTCCAGACCTCGCAAGCAACCGAGAAGACGGGCGCTCGCCATGCGGCGAGCGCTTTCTCTGCCGCTAGGCGTCCTGCTCGCCCGTGCGTCCCGCGCGGTCCGTTGCACTCTCCCGTACACGACGGAATTGCCCCAAGAGGAGAGTCAGTAGACCGTGCGCTGCCGAGTGATCGAAGTCCGGATCGACGAGCGCCTGGAGCGCAAGTCCATCAATGGCTGCGAGAACCAGCGGCGCGAGGCGCAGACTGTCCTCGTCCCGAAATCCAGCTTTTACGAGTGACTCGCCGACGGATGCCCTCGCACTCTGGAGCAACTTCGCCACCTCGCTTCGGTAGGGCTCATTGCGCAGCGCCAGGGCAAACATCTCGAAGCGCAGCTTGAACACCTCGGGTTGGCGTTCGACGCGCGTGCGCATCTCCTCGGTCAGCGATCTCCGTCGAGAGCTCAGATCTGGGATCTCCCAGGTACGTTCGGCATCTCGCTGCAGCTTGCAGCCCTCGGTCTGGAGCACCTGAATCAGGAGCTCCTCCTTGGTGCCGCAGTGGTAGCTCACGGTGCCGTAGGCAACCCCTGCACGGTCGGCGATCGCGCGCATCGTGGTCCCCTCGAGCCCGCACTCCGCGAGCAGGGCGCGCGCAGCCGCCGCAATGCGACGCTTCGGATCCCCCGACTTCGCGACGGGTGGAAGGTCGGGGGCCGCGCTGCGAGTCGACCGCACCATGCCCGCTTGGCGCGCGCGATTCAGTCGTCGTTCCTCATAGGCACGCTGTCGGTGAGAGGGACGACAGTAGCGCGGACGGCGGCCCGGACCGGGCGGTACCTCGATCGGCTCCCCGCAAAATGCGCACGTCGCGGCCGCTCGCTTATTGTTCTTGGTCTCGACCTCTGCACTCTTCATCACGTCACGATATGGCTTCGGTATTCAGCATCTGCGATCAATTCCCCACCCGATCTCTCACAATCGAGTTGATCACATGACCAAGTTGCTGACAATTGCGCGGCAGGCCGCGGGCGGGCCACTAGAGCAAGCTTGCGCATTGGCCCGGTGTCCTGGAGGAATTGGGACACTATCTGTCCCGCGAGGACGCGATACACCCGTACGTGTCTAGACGACCTGCATTCCTCGGCTCGCTCGGATCTCTCGCGGTGGTACCCCACCGCCCATCAGCGCGGGGCACGACAGGTCCGACGATCGATCTCGCTCAGAAGCGAACCTGGAGCTCGACCCCATAGCTACGCGGAGGCCCCTGAAAGCGGCCTACGAAGCCATTCGCAGACGTCTGCTCGAAACCGCTCACTTGATAGTCCCGGTCGAGCAGGTTGCGCCCGTACAGCGAGACTTCGACCCGCTCGTCTCTCGACGCAACTCCGATGCGCACACTGAGCTCGCCGCGCTTTCCCTGCCTGAGCTGCTCCGTATTGAGCACGTCGAGCGACTGCGCGCCCTTGTGCTGCCACTCCGCACCCATGCGTAGGGTCCCCCATTCAGTCGGGACCGAGTAGAGGGCCGACAGACTCAAGGTGTAGTTTGGCGAAAAGGGAAGGTCGAGGTTGTCGCGATCGACCGGGATCACGACGGGCGCGGGCCCGCTCGTATCCACGATGCGATCGGAAAACCGATCGTACTTCGTACTGAGCACACCGAGCGCGCCAACGAGCCGTAAGTTTTCCAGAGGCAGCACCGCGAGCTCCACCTCTCCGCCGCGGATGATCGCTCTCCCGGCATTCAGCACATCGGTCGGGTTTGCAACGTTCCCAGTCGTTACCGTGAGCTGCACGTCGCGATAGACGCTGTAGAAGGCAGCCGCGCTGAAGCGCAGACGCCCATCCAGGGCATCGCCCTTGAAGCCGATCTCGTAGGTCGTCAGGTGCTCGGGATCGACCTCGGGAGCATCGTTGACCTCGCGGCCATCGAA
Source organism: Pseudomonadota bacterium (assembly GCA_003247575.1). Lineage (GTDB taxonomy): Bacteria > Myxococcota_A > UBA9160 > SZUA-336 > SZUA-336 > SZUA-336. The sequence goes on along the minus strand of QJZC01000011.1, from coordinate 94,710 downwards.
GCCCCCGCTCTTGAATCCGGTGCTGAAGCTCAGGTAGGCGAGCAGGTCATCGCTCAAGCTATAGGTGAGACTCGCGGAAGGAGTGAAGTCGCTGAATCGCTTCGCACGATCCACACTCGCGATCAGCGTCCCGACTGGAGCCGGAACGAGCTCCGCGGCGAGGCCATCGAGGCTCGCGGCCGCGACCGGATCGAACAAGGAGAGCGAGACCCCCGAGCGAGTGACGACACCCCGCCGAAAGAATCGCTTTCGCTCGTGCGAGAAGCGCAACCCTACAGTCGCCTCGAGCGTGGGCGAGACGTCGAAGGTCACCTGACCGAACGCCGCGTAGCTCAGACTTCCCGTGCGAAACTTGTTTCGCACCAGCGCGAAGGGGCGCAGCTCGAAGCCCTGAATCGAGGAGGGATCGCTCAGCGTCGCGATCGACACGCCGGGTCCGTCCGGCCCCAACGACGAGTTGGCTACCTTCTCACGAAAACCGTACAAGCCAAGCAGGTAGCGCAGACGTCCACTCAGAGTACTCGATGCAAACTGGAACTCCTGGCTCATCTGATCCTGTTCGAGTGAGTCAGGGCTCGTCGCCACCGTGAGCGGAAACTCGGTCCCATCCAGATCGACCCCTGCCCGCGTCCGAAAACCCCGGCTCGAGGAGATCGAAGTCAGCGTGCTACGGTCGTCGAGATCCCAAAGGATGGTGACCGAGCCGCCGAATGACGTCTGATCGTCCTTCGTGAATGGGATGTCCGAACGAAAGCGTCGGCGCTCCTCGTGCCGAGCCCGTTGCGCACACTGCGCTGCGAAGCGGGGCGCATTCAGCGACCCCCCAGGAACGAAGAGACTGTTGAAAAAATCGATCGTTCCGAGGAGCGTCGATGGGGCTCCGATGCCCGTCACGGGAATGCATGTGGCTGGCTGAGGCTCCTTGTCCTCGATCGCGAGGTCGGCCGCGACGAGCACTTCGACGTTTGCTCTCGGCACGAGCCGCAGCTGAATCCGCCCACTGAGAAGCTTCTCGTCGTCTCCGTCACCGCCGCCGCCGACGTTCTTCTGATAGCCATCGTGGGTCGCAGTCGCGAGGCTCAGGCGCACAGCAGCACGTTCGGAGACAAGCGGAACGTTGAGCGCGAGACGGGTCTCGATCTCATCGAAATCTCCATAGCGCAACACGGCTCTTCCACCGAAGTCGAACTCGGGCTTGGCGGTGATCAAGTTGATCGCGCCCCCGATGGTGTTCTTTCCGAACACCGTTCCCTGCGGGCCGCGAACCACTTCTACCCTCTGCAGGTCTGCGAGCGCGAGCAGCCCCGACTGTGCCCGAGCCAGGTACACTCCATCGAAGTAGATGCCGACTCCCGGGTCCGTCGTGGGCGCGACGTCGAACTGCCCCACGCCTCGCAGCGCGACGCGCGCACTATTTGCGAAACCAATCGTGTTTGCGATCTCGAGATTGGGAGCGTCGAGATCTGCGGTTCGACGCACCGTTCGCTCCGCCAGATCCTGGTCGGTCAGGACCGAGATCGACACGGGAACCCGATCGACGCTCTCGGGCCGCTTGCGAGCCGTCACCGTGATCGACTCCAATCCCTCGTTGGATGGAGCAGGACGAACTCGCCCCGGTGCCGCTGTCTTCTCGTCCTCCACGCGTACACGGTTGCTGGGCTCGTCAGCGAATGTGAGGCCAGCGGGCCCACTGATCACGCACGCGACCGAGCAGAGTGCGACGACGAACGCTCCGCGCACTCTCGCCTGCTTCCGGATACCTGAAGGAGCTCTCACACGCACGAGTCAACCTCCTGAGCTCTCACTCGTCAGCGCGAATGAGGGCTCGTCGAGTACGCATGCACGAACCGATCGGCGGCGATACGAGCCGATCGGTCCAGTCGTGTTGTATGGCTGGACAATCAGAATGAGGGAACGACCGAGTGGTCATTACGAAGCCGCTCGAGCCCTCGTGAATCGACGGGTCAGTCCGTTCAGTGGAGTAGGAGCCCACCTCACCTGCAGAGTGACTCCGTATGAAGCAGACACCGGTTAGCGCCAGAGCGCAGGTGTCGACCTCGAACCTGAACGCGCATCGATCCTGGCAATCGACGCGAGGGGCAAAGTGCTCTCTATCCCGGAGAGCCGCAAGGGGCGTGGCAATTCGCCCCCGACTTCATGCCCGTGCTGCCATTCGGCTGCCGCCTAGGCTTGCCGGACCCAGGAGCACCAGCGCGAGCCGTCTCCTGGGGGACACTCACCTGGGGGCTTTTCGCAAGCGCCAGGGCTGTCTATGCTGGCGGGGCAGGTACGGTGCCCCCTGGGCCAGGCAGGAGCGGAGACGATTGGAACTCACGAAACGACATCTGCAGGACTGTCAGCGGATCGCCGCGTTGATCTGCGAGCTGTTGGACGCAGACGCCTGTGCGCTCGCGGAGTACGAGACCGCCTCGAACGCCTATCGGTGCGCGTACGCCTCGCAGCGGAGCCCTACGGGATGGAGTTTGGGCGAACTAACCCCGCCACAGAGACCTGACGATAGAGGCAATCCCGCTCTCCGAGAGGAGGGCCATCTCCACGAGGCGCAGATCCCCATCGAGCCATCGCCGGACACGCCATTCCTGGTGGTCCTCTGGCGGCACGAGCCAGCTCCTCTGACAGCCGCGCAACGCGAGCGCGTGCACCAGCTGGTCGAGCCGCTGATCACCGCACGAGCTGCGCTGCAGCGCTCCGAGCAGGACACGCGCTCGAGCGCGCTCCTCGAGTCGATTTTGCAGACCTTGGTCGACGGTGTGATCACGATGCGTGCCGATGGAACGATGTTGTCCGCAAACGATGCGGTCGAATCGCTGCTCGGATACACGCGCGAACAGCTGATCGGGTCTCACGTCTCCATGCTCATGCCCGAGCCACACGCGGCAGCGCACGATGCCTATGTCCGCCGCTACCTGGAAACCCAACAGCCCAGGATCATCGGCCGTGGTCGCGAGGTACTGGCTCAGTGCGCCAGTGGATCATGCATACCCATTCAGCTCTCCGTCAGCGAGGTGAAGGACCGCGGCGAGATCTATTTCACGGGAATCCTATCCGACTTGCGCTCTCGAAAGCTCGCCGAGTCGAAGCTCCGGGATGCGCTCTCCGAGCTGGAGGCCTCGCAGGCCCAGCTGATCCATGCAGAGAAGATGACAGCCCTGGGCCGCACGGTGGCCGGGGTCGCGCACGAACTCAACAACCCGATCATGAGCATCGGCACCTTCGCGCAATACTGTGCCAAGCGAACCGACGACGGTGACGCGCGCTTGCCCATCTTGCACGACATCGAGCGAGAAGCTGCACGCTGCGCGCGCATCGTGCGCGGCCTGCTGGACTTCTCGCACACCGGTGCCTCGCTCAGTGGACAGGAGAGTCCTCAGGATCTCGCCCAGATCGTTTCCAGGGTGTGCAACCTGTTCTCCTATCAAATGAGACGCGAAGAGGTGACGCTCGACCTGATGGTCGATCCCGATCTCCCGCTAGTGTGCATATCCGCCGACGGGATCGAGCAAGTCGTGGTCAACCTGGTCTCGAATGCCCTGGACTCGTTGCGCAGCGTGGAGGACCGCGATCCAAAGCTGACGATCGCGCTCCGCTCCGACGGTGCCCAGATGGAGCTCACGGTCTCCGACAATGGCGGCGGTATCGATCCAACTACCGAGAATCGCATCTTCGACCCATTCTTCACGACGAAACCTGTCGGGTCGGGCACCGGCCTCGGCCTGTCCATCTCCCAGGGAATCGTGCGGGCTCACGGCGGGACCCTGACGGGAAACTCACTTGCCGACTTTGGCGCGCGATTCCGGGTTACACTACCCCTAGGTCACTCTAGTCCGTCGGGAGAGCCAAGGTGAACCGAGACCTCGTTCTGATCGCCCAAGATTCCGAGCTGATCCAAACCTTCGAGAAGGCCCTGACAGCTGCGAAGACTTCCCTCCGCTCCTGCGGCACCATCGAGCAGGGCATCGATGAGATCGGCCAGCATGGAGCTGGCGTGGTCGTCGTCGCCTACGCCGAATGCGGGGACAATTTGTCCTCGGCGCTTCACGCTCTCAGAGCGGTCGCACGGACCGCACCCATCTACGTGGTTCCTGCGCAGGATCACGAGATCCCGTCAGACGTTCCGATCTGGTTCGAGGTACTGGCGCCACCGGTTCGGATCGAGACCGTCCGCTGGCTGGTCGACGCGGTCATCTGGGAGCGTCCCTCTCGGCTCTTCAAGCTGTATCTGACGGGCCGGGGACGCTATGCGCAGTCGTGCGCCCATCGAGTCCGCACGATGCTCGATTCCGCGATGCAAGGACAGTTCGAGCTCGAGGTGATCGACATCCTGACGCAGCCGAACCGCGCCCGCTTCGACGAGGTGCGCGCCACTCCGACGCTCGTGCGCATGGGATCAGAACCGCGCCAGCAACTCGTCGGCGTCGACGAGGCTCGGATCGAACGGCTGTGGGATCCCGCAGAGGTGCGTTGGTAAGGTGCGCAAGACCCGTTCGAGGGGTGCGCATAGGGAGAGATGCTCATGAGCAGGAAGTCGGTACTTGTAGTGGACGATGATGCGGGAGTGCGCAAGTCGTTTCAGCTTGCCTTCGAGGGACAACCTTATACGGTCCACGACGCCGAGTCTGGGGAAGCAGGCCTGGCCCGCCTCGCCTCACAACGTTATGACCTCATCTTCCTCGATCTGAAGATGCCAGGGCTCAACGGCGTCGAGACGCTCCGGGCGATTCGCGAACAGGGCATCGACGTTCCGATCTACGTCGTGACTGCGTTCTACCGCGAGTTCCTGAGCGAGCTGGAGGGCGCGGCAAACGACGGCCTGGCCTTCGATGTGCTGGAGAAACCGATGGGCGGCGACCAGCTGGTCTCGATCACCCATCAGATTCTCGGTAGCTCCGGCCTTTAGACGCGCAGCCGAGCCGGCTGGGGCGGAAGCGCGGTCAGCCGCGTTCCGACTCCATCGCGTGCACCGGGGAGCCCGCGCCGGGCGACCAGAGCCAGAGCGGCCGAAGCTGAGTCGAACGCAGCTCGGACCAATCGGAAGCTTCGCCCTCGAAGTGCACGAGCGTCGCGGGAGGCATTCCCGCCCGCAGCTGAGCCCGCAAGCTAGAACCGGCCGCAAGGTCCCAGGCCAGCTGCTGCACGCCGGGGTTGTGCGCGATGACCAGTACGTGTTCCGCCCCCAGCGGAAGCTCACTCAGGCGTTCGAAGATGATGTCCGGCTCGGCCAGGTAGAGCCCTCGCTCGAATTCAATTGCCGGCTGGTGCTCGAGCTGCCCGCAGACCTCCTCGCAGGTCTCGGCTGCCCGCAAAGCCGTGGAGCAGAGCACGCGATCCAGCCCTACCTTGGCAAGTTCGAGCCCGGCCGAACGGCTCTCTTGATGTCCGACTGGGCTGAGCTTGCGCTCGTGATCCTTGGAGTCCACGAGCGCACTCGCGTGACGCATCAAGCTGAGCAGAAGCTTGGACATGAGGTCAGCTTAGCGAGTGTCCCTGAGGCCAGCAGCGTAGCCGCGCTCGTTCGCCGTGGTCCGGGGCCAGCACAAGCCACTTGGAGACCCTGAAGACAGAGAGGGACGCGACCGGGAAGGGGAATCGTGGTCGGGGCGCCCGGATTTGAACCGGGGACCTTCTGAACCCCATTCAGACGCGCTACCAAGCTGCGCTACGCCCCGACAGAGGTCGCGGAGTATAGCGTACCGATCGGCGCGGCAATGCCCATGTGGGCTAAGATGCCTCTGGAAGGTCGGAATTCATCGGGAGGAGGACGCGTGAGCGCAGGGGCCGAGGGAGCAATGGGGGGCATCGGAGCCTTCCTCGCTGCAGCGGTGGACTGGGTCGTAGATCTGGTCCGCGACTGGGGATACGGCGGTATCGTCGTCATGATGACCATCGAGAGCTCGATCTTCCCGTTCCCGAGCGAAGTGGCAATGATCCCCGCCGGAATGCTCGCTGCGCGCGGCGAGATGTCGGGACCCCTTGCCGTGGCGTGCGGAATTCTCGGCAGTCTGCTGGGTGCAGCCCTGAACTACGCTCTCGCGATCTGGCTCGGACGCCCGATCCTCGAACGCATCGGGGGGTACTTCTTCTTGAAGCGCGAGCAATTCGACGCGGCCGAGCGGTACTTCGCGCGCCACGGGGAGATAACGACTCTGGTTGGGCGCCTGATTCCTGGGATCCGTCAGCTGATCTCGGTGCCCGCGGGGCTCGCGCGCATGCCGGTCCTACGCTTCTTCGCATACACCGCGTTGGGCTCCGGGCTTTGGAGCACAGTGTTGGTCTGGGTAGGATACGTTGCTGGGAACAACGACGAGCTCTGGCGTCGTTTGCTCCGCGAAGCCACTGGGTACGTGCTGGGGGGAGCGTGTCTGCTGATCGCTCTGTACATCTTCTTGCATCGACGGAAGGCCACTACCGCCTCCGGAGCCTGAAGCGCACGCTCGGCGCCTGCTGTGTGCTGCTGTTCCTGATCGCTTTCGCGAACGGGTGTGCGGGAACGTCTGCGCGTGCGCCACGCTGGAGCCGAGTCCACGTGGTGGCGGCCGGAGAGACCGTGTGGGAGATCGCACGCCGCTACGGTACGACGGTCGATGCAATCGCACGCGTCAATCGCTTGCAGAACGCCTCGAAGATCTACGTGGGCGACCGGCTGCGCGTACCCGAGTTCCGCAATGCGCGTCCCCCAAGCGGGGTCGCAAGTCGCGGGCGCTGGCAGCCTTCGTCCAGCCGCACGCGGATGCGCTGGCCCGTTCGGGGCCAGGTCTCGAGCCGGTTCGGGCGACGCTGGGGCGCAAACCACGACGGCATCGACATCGCTGCACCGAGTGGCACGCCGGTTCGCGCGGCCGCAGACGGAATCGTCGTGCACAACGGAAATCAGCTCGCAGGCTACGGGAACCTGATCATCCTCAAGCATCGGAGCGGTCAGGCGACCGTCTACGCCCACAATCGTATCAATCGGGTCAAAGTGGGCCAGAAGGTCCGCGCCGGCGACGTCATCGGAGAGGTCGGGCGCACGGGCCGCACCACTGGGCCCCACCTGCATTTCGAAGTCAGGGAGGGTGGAACGGCCCGAGATCCATTAGACTTCCTCCCGTGACTCCATCCGAGCGACTCCGAGACAAGATCAGGGACGTGCCCGATTTTCCGAAGCCGGGCATCGTATTCAAGGACATCACGCCACTGCTGCAAGATCGCGATTCGCTTCGGATCGCCTGCGAGCAGCTCGCATCACCCTTTCGCGAGGCAAAGATCGACATCGTCGTAGGTGTGGAATCGAGGGGATTCATATTCGGTCCCCCTGTCGCGCTCACTCTGGGCGCAGGCTTCGCGATCGCGCGCAAACAGGGCAAGCTCCCTTGGGATACCCTGCATCAGACGTACGCGCTCGAGTACGGCACGGATCGGATCGAGATGCACCGCGATGCCGTGCACGATGGCCAGCGTGTGCTCCTGATCGACGATGTCATCGCCACCGGCGGCACGGCGGCAGCTACCGCGCAGCTCGTCCAGTCCATGGGCGGCAACGTGATCGGAGCCTGCTTCCTCATCGAGCTCGCCGCGCTCAGCGGGCGCAAGCAGATGGACGTACCGGTGCACACGGTCCTGAGCCTTTGAGCTGCGCAGGATCTGCCTCAAGCTGATGGGGCAGATCGCCGCTTAGAGACATGTGACAGAGCAGGACCCGACCGAATTCCCTGATCCCGAGTCCCACAGCCGAAAGGCCGGCGCGGATGTTCGCATCGAGGTGCTCGACGCGCTTGCGGATGCGCGGGGAGTCCTCGCATCGATCCAGTCGAAGCACACCTCTCCCGCTGGAGGTTTGGTGTTGCGCTGCATCTCGGAAGCGCTGGCTTCGCCCTCCGTATTCCTGCCCAGCCTACCTGAGGCAGCCATCCAGGCCACTCAGGTCGTCGACTCACCACGTTGCGATGTCCTCGATCTCGCAGACACGCTGAACGCCGACCCCGACATCGCGAGCCGCGTCGTCCAGATCGCGAATCTGAGCTTCTTTGCAGGATCGGAGCCCGTTCATACGGCGAGGGATGCCATCGTGCGCATGGGCATCCGCGAGACTCGCAACGTGGTCATGGGGCTCGTGGTTCGCCGCTTGATCTGCGACGCTCCTGGCTATGCCGAGGAACGAAATCGCACCTGGCAGCACTCCCTCGCCACCGCTGCCTGCGCGCAGGGCGTTCTGTGCGAGCTGGCGGTCGCAGACTGTCTAGGCTTTCTGGCTGGACTCGCGCACGACCTCGGCCGGAGCGCAATCTACACCTGGCTCGGGGAGCGCGGGCACACGGATATCTCAGCGACAGTGCTCGACCCGATCGCGGATGCGCTGCACGCACCGCTCGCAGCCGCGTGCCTGGTCCATTGGCGGCTCCGCTTCGAGCTCATCGAAGCCGTACGCTGGCACCATGAGTCCGCTACGCAGGCGCGGCATCGGCCCATAGCGGCGGCACTCGAGGCCGCTGACCGGCTCGCGCACTCCCTGGATGGCGATCTCTCCCACGCTCATCCGGCTCCCGAGCTTCTGCTGCTGCTCGAAGATCTGGGCATCTCCGCCAACCGCCTTTCGCGGCTTCAGCACGAGAACCAGGCCCGGCTCGAGGAGCTACGGAAGATTCTCTGAGCGCGTAGGCTCGGCGCTCAACCTTCGGAGCTGCAGATCCACCACCTTCCAGGTCGAACCCTGCAGCTGCATACGGATCAACGTCTCAGCGGTCTGTACCTCGAACTGGTTCCACGAGGTAAAGAACATCCACTCGAGTTCGCTCGAACAACGCGCAGACGTAGCCTCGCGCGCATCGCGTCCGGGCCGAGGACCGACGGAGACGGAGGGGAGGGCAGGTAGCTCCCCACAGCCTCGAATCAGCTCCTCGATCATCGCTTCGCTGGTGATCTCCTGGATCATCCGCGTGAGCAGAGGGCTCGAGGGGCCTTCCGTACGGCGTAGACGAGCTTCGATCTGGCGAGCGATCGAGCGCCGGATACTTGGCGCATCCAGCTGATTCGCTGGCTCAGGGTCTCTGAGGAGCCAGGCGTAGGACAAGAAGGGATAGACGAGGTACACCGCCGACAGTAGAGCGAAGAGCTGCAGCAGCACGCGCGTCGATCGGCGCACTGGCTAGCGCGCGATGGCGGACATCGGGGTCGGCAGCTCGAGTCCGCGAGCTTCGGACTGCCCTTCCCCGGAAGCCTTGGCCCCGGATGCCCCGGAATCCCCTGGGCTTGCCGCTTCGGGGACCGAGATCGGCGGGCTCACTCCCGCAGGCGCAGGCGCCTGAACCGGTGGGGACACCTCGGACGAACCCGCCGGCATGTCCGCGTCGACGCTTCCAGCCTCGGAAGCTGCGGCAGTTCCGGGCTCGGCGGGGAGCTCGTCGCGTACGGCAACCGGGACAGAGGGCGCAGCATCGGCAGCAGCCGGACGCACGATCGCCTCGGCTTCGCGTAGATTCCGGACGATGGCTGCGCGCCGAGGGCTCGGCAACGCGAGTGCTTGCTCGTAGTATCGAATCGCTGTCTCCGGATCTCCGTTCAGGAAGTAGACGTAGCCCAGGTTGTTGAGCGCTTCGACCTCGGTCTGCCCTTCGCGAAAGGCCTCCCAGGCTTCCTCGTAGCGTCCGAGCTGCCCGAGCGCGAGACCCAGGTTGTTGCGGGCAAGCACGTTCGATGGGTCGAGCTCGCTGGCTCGCTGGAGATACTCCACCGCCTGATCGAAGTCGCGCGTCATGAGATACGACGAGCCGAGATTGTTCAGAATGTCGGTGTTCTCGGGTGATCGATCGAGCGCAGCTAGGTAGATCTCACGAGCATCCTCGAAGCGAGACTGAGCGTCGTACAGTACTGCGAGCGCCAGCAGCGGCAGAGTGCTCGTCGGTTCCAGATCTCTTGCGCGGACGAGCTCCTCCTCGGAACGCGTGAACTCACCTTGTCCCATGAGCGCAAAACCGAGCCCCATGTGACTCACTGCACTGTCGGGGTCCTTGCGGAGCGACAGCTCGAAGGCGGCTTGCGCTTCCTCGGAGTTGCGCTGCGCCAAGTGGAGCAGACCGATTCGCTCGGCAGGCCTGGGGCTCTCGGAGTTCCTACGCATCGCACGCAGGTAATTCCATGCCGCATCCGAGATCCTGCCCTCGTTTCGCGAGCGATCCCCCTCGGTCATGAACTCGCTGAATTCCTGCGGGCCTCGCGAGGCTCGCGCATCGCTGATCGGGATCGGCTTGATGGCCGGTTGCCCGACCGGCTTCGAGCCCGAGAAGGTTCCACATCCGCTCAGCAACAGGGCAACCAGTATGTGTAGAGGAGCCGGCTTCATCCCATGGACCCGAAGAACTTCACGAGCGGCGGCACCAGAATCACCACCAGCAGCGCAGGGAAGATGAACAGCACTGCAGGAAAGAGCATCTTCACGGGGGCACGCTGCGCGACCTCCTCCGCCTCCTGCATCCGGCGCGTGCGTAGCGCATCCGCCTGCACGCGAAGAGTATCCGCCACACGCGTCCCGAGCCGCTCCGTCTGGACCAGCGCCGACGCAAGCGTGCTCAGGTCGGGCGTGCCGTTGCGAGCGGCGAGAGCTCGCAGCGCCTCGCTGAGGCTCTTGCCCGCCTGTGTCTCGAGTACGACGAGCTTCAGCTCGCTGGCGAGCACCACATTGCTGCGAAAGAATTCCTTGGCGACGCGATCCAATGTCGCACCGAGACTCAATCCAGCCTCGACACACACGACCATCAGATCGAGTGCATCCGGCAGACCGCGCACGATCGCGCGCTGGCGAGAGCTTCGCCGCGCGCCGACGACGAGCCCCGGAGTGAGATACCCAACTCCGCTGGCCAGCCCGAGTACCGCAAAGGCCAGTCCCGAGTTGCTCGAGAGTAGAGCCGCCGCCGGAAACGTCAGGACGGCCGCACCGAGGGCGAGCGCGATTCGACTCCCCATGTATGCATTGAGCGCCCCGGGCCGCCGGAATCCCGCTTCGATCAGCTCCTGCTTCCGTTCTGCGTACGCCACCCGCTTGTTGCCGTCCACCTGAGATCCGGAGAGCATCCCCACGAGCAGAGTCACGCGCTCCCAAAGCGAGTTCGGCGTCGCTTCGCGGACAGGGGCGAGGGGTGCCCCGCGCTCGCTGACGCGCTGAAGCCTAGACACCGCCTCCTCGCGCTCCCGGAAGGTACCGAATGCGAGGACCCCTGCCGTGATACTGACGACACAGAGAAGTCCGATAGCAATCAGAAGATCCAATCGACGGCCCTCCTAGACATTCACCGACCCGATCCGACGGCAGATCAGCCACCCGGTGGGAACCGCGATGCAGGTACTGTAGAGGAAGTAGATTCCGGGTGGCTCGAACAGTGGCTCCATGTAGCCAGGGTTGAGCAGTGCCAAGCCCGCTCCGATGCCCACCGGAATTCCCGCGAGCAGATTCGCAGTGAGACTCGCCTGGGCCACCAGAGTGCGGACCTTCCCCTGGAACTTGTGCCTCGCGCGAATGATCCCGGCAAGGTTGTCGAGTACCTCGGCCAGATTCCCGCCGGTCTCACGCTGGATCAGGATCGCATTGATGAAGAAGGGCATGTCGCCGGTGTTCATTCGATGCGAGAGATTCTGGAGTGCAGCGCGCGAGTCGAGCCCGAGACTGACCTCGTCTGCCACCTGTGAGAACTCCGTCGCGATCGGCTCCTCCATCTCGTCGCCGACAGAGCGGAACCCGAACTCGAGGCTGATCCCCGCGCGCAGCGCACGACAGATCAGGTCCAGAGCCTCCGGCAGCTGCTGCTCGAACCGGGCCATGCGCCGATTCTTTCGCACGACGGTGTAGATCCAGGGAAGCGCACCGGAAGCCGTGAGCACCGTCCCAGCAAGCGCGGAATCGAGCACCAGGAAACCGAATGCGCACCCCCCCACCGACAGACTGACGGTGAGGAGCAGAAGCTGCGAGAGCGAGAACGGCATACCCGCGCGATAGAGCAGGAGCTCGACGTCGCGCCGGCGCGCGAAACGCCGGGCGATCGCGGCGATGAACGTGCGTCCGGAGTCCCGCTCCGGCAGAAGGATCCCGCCAGCACCATCCGGATCCAGCGCGTCACTGATGCGGCTCGCGTGTCGGTGCAGACGAGACTGAACGGTTCGCTTGCGTGCCACGGGGTCACCGCGCAGGAGCAGCAGCACGCCCTCGGCGCCCGTGAACAACGCGACGAAGATCAGCGCACCCAACACCCACTCGATCGTCATGGGCATCCCCCCTTCATGCGAACCGACCGTAGCGCTCGCCCCCCTCCGGAGTGAAGAGCCCCGGGGGCACGGCGATCCCCTTCGTGCGCAGCTTCTCGACGAAACGCGGACTGATGCCGGTCGGAACGATGTCACCGACCACGCGTCCCGACTCATCGCGCCCGCGCTGCTCGAAGCGAAAGATCTCGGCCATCGATAGAACATCGCCCTCGGTGCCGGTCACCTCTGTCAGGCTGACCATCTTGCGCGTGCCATCACTGAAGCGGGACAGCTGCACGATCACGTCGATCGCCGAGGCAATCTGCTGACGAATCACACCGAGTGGAAGCTCGAAACCGGTCATCGAAACCATGGTTTCGAGGCGCGAGACCGCATCGCGCGGGCTATTCGCGTGCACGGTCGTCAGCGAGCCTTCGTGTCCCGTGTTCATCGCCTGGAGCATGTCCAGTGCCTCGCCCCCACGCACCTCGCCCACGATGATCCGATCGGGCCTCATCCGCAGCGAGTTGATCACGAGCTCGCGCTGCGTGACCTGACCGCGGCCCTCGACGTTGGGAGGCCGCGTCTCGAGCCGCACCACGTGATCCTGGCGAAGTTGAAGCTCGGCCGAATCCTCGATCGTGATGATGCGCTCTCCCGACGGAATGAAGCTCGAGAGCACATTCAGCAAGGTCGTCTTGCCGACGCCGGTCCCGCCCGACACCAACACGTTGAGGCGCGCGGAGACGACGAGCTTGAGCAGCTCCACAGCGGTATCCGTGAGCGTACCCATCTGCACCAGATCTCCTGCGACGAATGGGTCGACGGCGAAGCGCCGGATCGAGACCGAGGGTCCATCGATGGCGAGCGGCGGGATGATGGCGTTGACGCGCGACCCGTCCGGTAGTCGCGCGTCGATGTACGGGGTCAGCTCGTCGATTCGACGCCCGACAGCAGCGATGATCTTGGTGATGATCCGCATCAAGTGATCGTTGTCCTTGAAGCGCGCCACCGTCCGCTCGAGCTTGCCCCTCCGCTCGACGTACACACGATCGTAGCCATTCACCAGAATGTCGGTAATCGACGGATCCTTGAGCAGCGGCTCGAGGGGCCCTAGACCGAAGACCTCGTGTTGGATCTCCTCGACGATCTTCGCGCGCTCCTCCTGCGTGAGTAGCGCGTTCTCCTCATTCAGAATTCGCCGCGTGAGCAGCAGGATGTCGTTTGCGATGCGCTCCTCGCTCACCTCGCTCAACCGGGTCAGGTCCAGGTAGTCGAAGAGCTGGTTGTGAACCCGAGACTTGAGCTCCTGATACTCGGCGGTGGCAGCGGTGTCCTCGTCCAGCACAGGTACCGTCGGCGGAATTGGATTCGAGGCGTCGGCGGATTCAGCTCCGGTGTTTGATTCGTCGCGGAAGATTCTGCCGAGCAGCGCCATTTCAGTTCCTCTTCACGTATTGCCGCATGCGGGACAAGAGCGAGAGTCGTTCTCGCGGCTTCGCCGCCTCTCCAAGGACCCACTGGCACGACAGGTCGGCCAGCTGGTGGATCGCCTCCTCGATGCGCCCACCACGGCCCACATCGCGCAGCAGCTTGCCTAGATTCACACACTGCGAAGCGACTGCATCGTCGGCTGGGATCAGTAGATCCGGCTCCCGCTCTAGAAATTCAGACAATTCCTTTGCAGTCAACGTGCCGGATCGATCGAAGCGATTCACGATGACCCGCACCTGGTCCGCAGGTGCTCCGAAGCGCTCGAGCAGCTCGAGCTGCTGCTTGGTGTGCTTGAGGGCCGGGACGTCCGTATGCGTAACCAGGAGGATCTGGTCCACCAGGTTGAGCGCCCGTAGACAGATATCGTCCCAGGCATAGGGCAAGTCGAGCACGATCCACTCGAAATCCTCGCGCAGCAGCTCGAGCGCACGCTCCACGTGGTTGGCACCGATCATACCGATATCTTGCACCTCGGACGGACCCGAGAGCACGCGAACTCCACACAGGTGGGTAGCGATCGCGGTATTGAGGAACGTTTTGTCCAGCGCCATGCCCTTCTTGGCGACATCCGCCAGGGTGTACGGGGGCTTCAGATCGAAGTAGAGCGCGGCGTCTCCCAGCCGGAGGTTCAAGTCCACGACCACGACCCGATGCCCGAGCTGCTGGAGCGAGGAGGCGAGCTCACAAGCCACGAAGGTGGTGCCTACGCCGCCCTTCGACCCGGCCACGGCCAATACGCTGCGGTGGTCCTTGCGCCGCGGGTTCCGCGCAACTGCCGAGCTGGCGATGGACTCGAGGTGGGGAGCCAGCGCGGCCGCGGTGGGCTCGACCAGGAAGTCGAGCGGCTGAAGCCGCATCGCGCGCAGCAGCACGGGCGGCGCCTGGTTCGATCCCCCAAGGATCAGCGCGGGGCGTGGCGATGGCAGCGACTCGAGCAGCTCGAGCAGCTCCTCGGACCGCTCGCTCAGATCGACGTAGAGACCATCGATCTGAGCCGTCGCCAGAATCTCCTGCAGCGCCACGAGATCGGAGATCTCGGAGACGAACTCGACCCGTCCGGTCGCGCGAGCGGCCTGCGACGCGGCGGAGCGAGTCTCCGGGTCTTCGGAGTACACGAAGAATAGGAGCTTGCTCATCTGCGGTGTTCCCTGCGAGACCTGGGGCCTACTGAACCGACGATATCCCGCTATCGCGCGCCCGGTCCTGCCGGCTCTCCTGCGCGCTCGTCTTCTGGTTGCGGTGGTAGTTCTCTACGACCTCCGCCGCAGTGGCCGCCCCCATCCCGACGACGGGAGTGCGTGCTTCGCTCGCCTCCGGGTTCTGCGTCTGCCGCTCACGGGATTTCTGGTACGCACTTCCGTAGTTGTCGGCAACCAGATTGGGAGAACAGGCGAGCAGGCTTGAAGCCAGCAGCAGCCCGCCGAGAGCGCCTCCACGGATCGAACGCATGCGTCTCATAGGCCGTCTCCTATAGGCTGAGGAATTGGAAGTCGGTGTCCGAAGTCACCGATCAGTCCGGACTCGATTGGCTCCGCACGCTCCGAAGGACCCTGCGTGCTGAACGGGTTCGTCCCGGGAGCAGGAGGATACCCCTGGATCCGCCCCAGGGCGAAGAATGCGAGCCTCGAAGGAACGAAGTAGTAGTCGGTGGGCAGAGCGATCGGATCCGGCCCGAGCGGCTGCACGAGGCGCGGCGTGACGATGATCACGAGCTCCGTCTCGTCGCGCTGGAACTGCTGACTGCGAAACAGGTTGCCGAGGATAGGAAGATCGCCGAGAAACGGAAACTGCTCGTAGCTCGTGCTCACGTTGTCCTGCAGCAGACCGCCGATCGCGAAGCTCTGACCATCGGCCAGCTCGACTCCCGTCGATGCGCGGCGCGTGCGAAACGAGGGCACGGACAGACCACCGGCCTGTACCGCGCCCGTGCTGAAGTCCGGCTGGCTGACCTCGGGCGTGACCTGCAGATGGATCCGGTCCTCGGAGAGAACCGTGGGCAGGAACTGGAGCTGGACTCCGAAGCGCTTGAAGGTGATCGAGATCGTGCCGTCGCCTTGCGGGATCGGGATCGGAATCTCCCCGCCCGAGAGGAAGCTCGCCGTCTCGCCACTACGCGCCACCAAGGTCGGCTCCGCCAGCACCTTGCCGAGCTGCTCCGTCTCCATCAGGTCGATGAACGCATCCAGCCTCAGGCTGTCTCGATTGACCAAGCTGGCGACCAGTCGAACCTGATTCGAGAACGTGGTGGTGACCTGCCGAACGCCCATCATGTTGGTCATGTTGCCGAGCGTCGGCGTCGTGAGATTGCGCGTCAGTGTGAGCAACGCCAAGCTCTCGCCGTTCTTGCCGAAGAGCGCCTGCAGGTTCGTGCCGAACGAGCGGCGGATGCTGCGATTCATCTCGGCGACCTTGACCTCCAGCATGACCTGCTGGTTGCCGCCCACCGACAGCAAGTTGATCACCCTCGAACTCTGGCCATCCCCTTCACCGGCGAAGAACGCGTTGGCCACGATCGAAGCGGCCTCACTGGTCTCGAGGTTCGGGACGGTCCCCCTGAGGACTACCGCATCACCGGCCATGTCGACGGCAACGTCGTTACGTCCGAGCACGCGCTGAAGCTCTCGGACTAGCTGAGCTCGCACGGCGCCCACGTGAATGTCGATCGACGCCTGCAGACGGTTCTGGCCGTCCCAAATCAACACGTTCGTGTTGCCAACGGCCCGCGCAATCAGCTGAATCTCGCTCGCCCCGTTGACCACGAAATCGACGATCTCGGGATCTCCCACGGCGATGCGTTTGACTTGATAAGACGGCTTGAGCAGCACGGTCTTGCCACGTTCGATCTCCAGCACGGGCTGGATGACGTCCTCTGCAGTGGCGGCAGTCGACAAGCGTACGATGCCGCGGTCCTCGGCAGCGGGTGGAAGATCGACCACCGTTGCACGCGTCGAGCTCTCCGCCTGCGCGACCAGAATCGCGTCCGAATCGAAGCCGCTCGAGAGAAGATCCTCCTGCGCACGTGCAGTGCCCACGAAGAGCGAAGCCGCCGCGAGCGCGAGACTCGCATGACGGGTGCCGCGGCAAAGTCGGCGTTTCAGCTGAACACAAAGCATCGAGGACTCCTGATTGAGCATGGTGCGCAAACGATCAATAGGACTCTTGGCGAACACGAGAGCCGCGGATGGTTTCGATCTTTGGCGACGGGGCCGGCGTGGGTCTCGCTACGCGCGGTCTCTCGAATACGGGAACCACGTCACGCGCCGTCACCCCTTGCAGCCGCTGCACCTCGTCGTCTGCCGGATTCCGCAGGATCAGCTGGAGGGAGCCCTGCGTGATCGCATAGGCGAGCTTCTGCGCGTCGCGGGGGGTGACCTCGAGCGTGACCACGCTGACAAGCTGTGGCTCACCTGCACGAGTGTCGTCGCGTTGCTGATCGATCGCCAGCACCTTGATGTCCTGCAGGATCACCGACGTGTACTGTCGGCCCCGGCCCTGGTCGTCGAGCCGCATGGTCGCGAGGATGTCTACCCGCGATCGGGGCTGGATGAAGCCGGCGACACCGACCATCGCATCCACGCGTACGGTGATCGCGCGGTGGGATTCCGAGATCAGTGCACTCAGCCCCGCAGCCGTTCCCGCCGGCGCGAGGGCCGACTCCAGCAGGGGCTCGTCCTTCAGAAGCCCGCGCGACAGAACCCGCCGATCGACCTGAGCCGGATCTCGGAAGTGGCCGCTCGGAAGAAACCCCTTCGGCCAATCGACGACGGTCAGCTGGCTCGCGAGTATGGTCGCACCCGCGGGGAGATCCTGCGTGACCACCACGACCGGCGCCATCTCGGTCACGGGAGCCGCGGAGACCGACGGGAGCTCGGGATCACGCTGGATGAACTCTCTAGTGAGTAAGAAGGCCACGAATGCGGATACCACCGCGAGAGAGAGGAAAGCTAGAGCTCTCGAGTTGGAAGCCATGACTTGGAATTCCTCTTATCCGATTCGGGAAAACGAAGGCCTCAATTGCCGCTGGACGAAGATTGCCTGGACACCGAGTTCTCATTGAACTCCGCAACCTGCTGACTCACGGGGAAGGTTCCCGCGATGGCTGAGTTCGAATTCTTGGCAACGAGGCGGCTCAGGTTCGACACGATCGGGATCTCCTCCTGATAGCGGATGGTCACGATCAGCGTGGGGCTTCGGCAGAGCCCGTCTCCGTCGGTGTTGCTGGAATCGAACTCGGCCTCGCCGACCACCGAGGGCTTCAGGTCGGCTTCCGTGAGTCCGAGCGTCCGCGCATACACCTTGGCGGCATTCTCGGCGGCGGTCGTGACCTTGCCGTTGCTGCAATCGGTCCGGAACGATCCGGCGGCGCGAGCCGCCGCGGCGGTCGCGTTGGTCGCCACTTGATAACGCGCGAAGGCGAGGCCGAACTCGATGATCGCGAACAGCAGCAGCGCTACGATCGGAATCAGGAGTGCCGTCTCGACCAGCGCGATGCCGGCCTGCGACTCGTCGGCCTGAGGTGCAGCTCGCGGTGCGCGACTCGCACCTCTGGCGCACCTCGAAGCCAGCAGCTCCGAGCAGGAATTCAAATTCTCGCGTTCTATGCACTGATCCATGGGCTCCCCCAGATCTGCATGGCCATTACACCCAGAGCGATCGCCACCCCCTTGGGATGCGCGCTCCGGGCCGTAGCGTCCATCGGGGCACGAAAGTATGTGGCGCGGCGCGTGGCAAAGGTTACGCCAAGGCTCGCCGCCCAGCGTCCGAGCATCTCGCGCCCACCTCCTCGCAGCAGCAGTACGAGCAAACCGACGCAGCCGCTCAGCACGGTCGTCCAGACGAGCAGCTCCCACGCAGAGTCCCCACCAGTCAGGGCGCCCAGCACCATCAGCGCCTTCACGTCGCCCGCACCGACGAAGCGCAGCGCAAAGGGGATGAAGAGCACGCCGAAGACCGTGCCCGCACCCATCATTGCCGCAGCGACCCCCGATCCGGCCGGGCTCAGCGCGGCGAGGACCAGCGCGAGCGCAAAGGCCGGGAACGTGAGCGCATTGGGAATCTTGTTCCTGAGCAGGTCCTGCTGCACCACTCCCAAGAGGAAGAGAGCGGTTAGCAATCGCAACGGCAAGGGATGCGCGGCACCCGTCCAGAAGACCACGAACGCCAGGGCCGCACCGATGAAGCACGACCACGGCAAGCTGGAGAGCCGCAGGGCTGCAGACGGAGTCGAAGCCGCGCACTGGGCCGAGCCGTCCTCGGATTGCGAACTCAGCGGTGGTTGCGAACTCTGTCGATCCTCCACGGTCGCGCGGGAGGTGCTCACTGGAACGCGATCAAGCAAGAAGCCTTCCCCTGCCCGCCGCAACACCTCGGAGGAGCGGTACCTCTACTAGCTTCTCCGAGCCATCCGACGAACGAGAGTGACCCGACGAACAAGAGTGGCAAAGCGCAGAGGGTTTGCATCGCGCTAGTAGACACTCAACAAAACTTTACTCGCTTACACCCTTGGGACGAACGGATTCCTCCCCTCGCCCCAAGGGTCTGGCGCGTAAAACCCGGCTCTCGCCGCATCTCTGGCGCGCTTAGCTAGTTGCTGCTCGACGGGCTGCTCACGTCATCCAACGCCTGTGCTGCATTGGTCAACGCGGTGCTCACGGAGTTGCCTAGCGCTCCGTAGACCGTGATCAATGCGAGCGCAAGCACGGCCGCAAGGATCGCGTACTCCAGGAGCTCGAGACCTTCTTCTTCCGCAACAAATCGTTTGATGAGTTTGACCACGGTGGGGGACCCTCCGATAAGAGTTGATTCAGTGTGTCAATCATCTTTATACCCGGGCCCTAGAATCCACACAAGCATCAACTTGGTTGGAAGATCCTATGTGACTGAAATTCGAGTAGGGCCACAGCCCCTCCACAAACCTGCGGGGGGACGCTTCAGGAGTGGCATCCAGCGGCTGCTCCGTGGCGCGACCCCGAAAGGATAGCGGCCTCGCAAAAAGTCGCTGTGAAATCCATCACGGGGCGCATCGTCTCGCCCAGAAAACGCTTCGAGCCTGCAACAGGACAGGGCAAAAGTATGAGCGATCAGTGGGTTAACTCGAGGATCGAGCACGCAGTGGCTGGCGTCCCCGACAGGATTCGAACCTGTGACCTACCGCTTAGGAGGCGGTCGCTCTATCCAGCTGAGCTACGGGGACCCGAGCCTGTTGCGGCCTGCGGCGTAGCATTGCAGCGCAGCGGTCGCAGGGCAACTGCGCGCGAGGCGCACGCCGGTCCGTATCGGGTTCAGTTCTGCTCAGGGTGTATGCGAACGCGCCGCGGAGCTTCAGTCAGACTGTACGTCGGTGAGCGCATCGAGGAAGCCCTCGTTCGCGCTGTCGACCAGGCCGATCACCTGCGTGCGAAAGGCCAGATAGCCTCCGATGACCCCCGTGAAGATCAGCGCGAGCAAAGCCCACTCGACCAGCTCGAGGGCATCCTCCTCTCGAAGGAAGCGCTCGACCAGGCTCATTCGAGGGCCGTGACCTGCGTGGGTTCGATCCAGCAGCATTCGCGTCTCCAGGACAGCCCCTCGCGTAGGGAGGGGAGGCGAGTTCCGATGACGCCAGCATCCGTATCGAGATCCATCTCCGTTACACCGGCGAACTATTCGGAAGTCAAAAAAGTTACCAAGTAACGATACGCCCAGATGAACGCCCTGACAAGCGGCTCGTCCCCAGATGGCCGAGGCCGGTAGATCGCTCGAGCACACAGGCTTGGGTCTGGACGAATTCTGCAGGAGAGCTGCAGGCTACTCGAACAGGAGTGCCTCGAAGAGCTGGCGATACGTACTCGGATTCCCGTCGAGTCGTACCCCGAACCCGCCGGCCACGTTTCGGCTCTGCGGCAGTTGAGCCGTCGTCCAGCGCACCACGCCACCGAGCTCGATCTTCTGCCCGTCGTGCGTCTCGATCTGCACGTGGATCGGGGAGCCCGGCTCTGGCAGCCGCTCGGAGCGGATGAAGAGCCCTTCCTTGGAAAGGTTTCGGACATAGCCGTGTCCGCGCAGGCGTCCACTCTGAAAGTGCACGCTGACGCGCTCCACGAACCGTTTGAGACGACGACGCTCCGGTTGCGCCACGGATCCTCCACACCGTCAGTGAGCGACGGGTGCGGTCAGTTGAATCGGAGCTCGCCCCGTGGAACTTGAGCCCGGGGATGTCTGCACAGAGGGCTCATCGATTGTGCGAGTCGGATTCCGGATGGGCCTTCCGAGCAGCCAGAATTGCGTCCACGAGGCGTTCCGGGACTGCTTCGGGGACTGGCCCATCCGGGTTGGTACACGCACAGCGCCCGAGCTCGATCGTTTCTCGATACGTCTCCAGAAAGGAGAGGCAGGGAGGGCACAGGCTCAGGTGTAGCTCGAAGACCTCCTTCTGGCCCTTGGGGAGTTGGTCGCTCAGGTAGTCGACCATGAAATCCACCAGTTCCTTGCAGGTCATCGTTCTCCTCCCCGAAACTCGCGATCGAGGATCTCGCGCAGGGCCAGACGCGCTCGGTGCAGCCGAATCTTGACAGCGTTCGGTGTAATCCCGAGCAGATCTGCGGCGTCCTGCGTCGAGAGATTCTCGATGTCTCGAAGCATCAGTACCGTGCGATAGGTATCTGGCAGCGTATCGATTCGATCGCGCACCCAGCGGCGCCGCTCGGCGTCCTGCAACAGCTGCTCCGCATCGTCATGCCAGGGCTGCGGCGGATCGAGATAGTGGCCATCCTCCAAGAAGCGCGGAAGCAGGTCATCGATCGGCGTCTCGGGGCGGCGCTTTCGATTGCGTAGCCGCATGAGAGACGCGTTGACGACGATGCGGTGTAGCCACGTACCCAGCTTGGCCTCTCCCTCGAACGAGTCGAGCGAGCGAAACGCCGACAGGAACGCATCCTGAACCGCATCCTCGGCCTCGGACTCGACCTTGAGCAAGCGTTTGGCGACGGCCAGCATGCGGCCACCGTGCAGGCGTACCAGGTGAGCGTACGCTGCCTCCTCGCCACGGCGCAGTGCTGCCAGCAGGTCCGCGTCGGATGAGAAACCCTGCACCTCCGTAGCCGACTCAGCAACACCGCCGCTGGCTACGGGAGACGAGAGCAAGCCTAGGGATGTCGGTGGATGGGGCACTCGCCGAGTATAGGCAGTTCGATCGCCTAGGTCTCGCAGCGCCGACAGTAGCTCCGACGGAACGAGACGGACAGCGGTGCGCCGCATCCACAGCGCCCCTTCAGCCTGGCCTGGCAGGCGTCCAGCTCAGCGGGCGTCTCGTCACCAGCCGAAATGCGATAGTGGGTTCCATCGCGAACGACGGTTGCACCGGCAACGAACGTACGACTGAGCTCTGACGGTGAGTAGGCATCGAGCACGTCGCGGGCGACGCGCGCGGTGATTCGATCTCGGCTTCGGCGGGTAACGTTCACGCACCGAGCGAACCGCAAGTCCCGTGCCGCTCGCGGCCGCCCAGAGGCGCGCGCGAGAAGGCCGACAGAGAAGCAAATGTGCGAAATTGAGAGGGAAGAGCGCCTCCCGGACGCCCCGGATCAGTCCGACAGGCAGAAGGTGAGCACGGTTCGGCCGATCTGAATCCGATCGTTCGTCCTGAGCTCCGCCGAGCGCACGCGCTTGTCGTTGACCTTGGTGCCGTTGGTGCTTTGCAGATCTTCGAGCACGTAGGATGTGCCTTCCCAGGTGATCGCCGCGTGCTCGCGGCTGATTCCCGTGTCCGTGAGCTTGATGTCGCTGTGTACGCTGCGACCGATCAGCGTCTCTTCAGCGGTGATCTGATGGATCCGCGCCGGGCCGTCACTCGGCTGGATGATGATCTGAGCCGGTTTCAACCGTGCACCCTCGCGACTCCGACTTTCATGGCGGGACTGGTCCCGGCACCTTCGAGAATCGGCACCCGCGCGAACGGGCTTGACCCGAGATCGACGGGTCCCAGCCGCCAAGACGCTCCCAAGGTCGCGCGGGCCACGCAGATCACGTGCAGGAGCCTCGTCGTGTGCGTCATTCGCGGTCGCGTGCGACCTCCAGGCTCCCGTGCAGACGTCGGTGTCGCAGTGCGGGTAGCCGCTCTCGGATCTGCCTCAGATGATCGAAATCGAGCTCGGCGAGCGCGATACCTTCGCCGTCCGCTGCCTGAGCCAGGACGAGTCCCCACGGGTCGATGATCATCGAGCGACCGTAGGAGCGCCGACTCGGGCTGTGCTCACCTACCTGGGCGGCCGCCATCACGAAGCACTGGTTCTCGATGGCTCGAGCTCGCAGTAGCGGTTCCCAGTGATCGCTCCCGGTCGGCACGGTGAACGCAGATGGAACCAGGAGCACCTCCGCTCCGCGGCTCACCAGCTCGCGATAGAGCTCCGGGAACCGGAGGTCGTAGCAGATCGATAGACCTAGTCGTGCCACCGCGGTATCTGCGACCACGATCTCGCGACCCGCCTGTACGGCGGCGGATTCGCGCAGCCGAGTTCCTGGGAGATCGATGTCGAAGAGGTGAATCTTCCGGTAGACACCGACCACTTCGCCGCCACGATCGACGACGACAGACGTATTGAAGCTGCGCGACGAGCCGGGCACCTCTTCGGCCAAGGTCCCGCCCGCCAACACGATTTGGTAGCGCTTCGCCGTCTCGCGCAGGAACTCGAGAATGCGCCCCTCGAGTGGAGCTCGAGCTGGATTCGAAGAGCCTTCCTCACGCATACACGGGAAGTTCTCGGGCAGCGCGATGAGCTCGGCGCCGGCACACCGTGCGCGATCGATCCAGAACTGGGCACGCGACAGGTTGTAGTCCAGGTCGGAACCCGAGCAAAGCTGAACGACCGCAGCGAGCATGCATCAGAAGGTACCACGCGGCCACGCCCTCGCACGCGTGGCGGGCACCCATAGAATCAGGGCCCTGGAGCCATCGATGTGGAACTCCAGGGCCCTGTACGCGTCTTCCGCCCGCTCGAATGCGCCAGCCTCGAGGGAGGAGCGGTTCCGCGTCCCCCAGTCGTCGTCCGACGGCGTGTCAGCTTCTGTAGTCTTGTGGGTTGATCCCGTTGCGTCGCATCACGTCGTAGAAGTCCTTGCGGTCCTTCTTGGCGATCCGGGCCGCGCGGCTTATGTTGCCGTTGCACAGCCTGAGAACGCGCGTGACGTACTCGTGCTCGAAGGCTCGCTTGCCTTCACGGAAGGAGGGCACCTGTTCAGAGGAGTCCCAGCTGAGCAACAGATCCTCGGGACCGAGCTCCTCGGTGCGCGCCAACCCAACGGCTGCGCGGACCTGCTCGCGAAGCTCGCGCTCGTCGCCGGACCAGTTGTGCTCACGGAGGCGTTCGAGCGCTTCGCGCGAGAACCCCCGAACCGAGCAGGGCCGCCCCGTCTCGTGCTCGAGCTCCGCCGCCCGTACCGACAGCTCGTGCGCCGCGATCTGGAGGATGTCCTCGCGTCGCTCGCGCAGCGGCGGAACGTCGATCTCGAGCAGGCGCAGGCGCTCGGAGAGCTCGGGCAGCAGCCGCCCCTCCGACGTCAGCGCATCGAGCCCGTGAGTGCTCGCCGCGATGACACGGCTCTCGAGCGGCAAGCTCGACTTGCTCCCGATGGGGTGGACCTCTCCGCGCTCCAAGGTCACTGCGAGCGCATGTTGGAGCTCCTTGGGGAGCGCTTCGAGATTTTCGATCAGGACCGTCCCCCCGGCGTACCGGGTGAGCGCTCCCTCGAATCCCGTTGCAAGCGCAGGTCCAACCCCACGCTCGTTTCCCATCAGTTCACGGGTGAGCAAGGCCGCTGGCACGATCGATGCGTCCAGCGCGAAGAAGCCCCCGCTCGCCCACTCGCTTTGATCGTGGATCAGGCGCGCGATCGCTTCCTTGTTCGAACCCGCGTCTCCCCGGATCCAAACGGGGAACCGCCCCCGTGCCGCCACCGCGATCTGTTCGCGTGCTCTTTGAATCGCGCGACTCGTACCGACCAGTCGGTCGGAACGACGCCTCGCGACCCGGACTTTCGCTGTAGAGGATTCCACATTCCTCGGAGACGATTCCGGAACTCTGGCCATGGATTCACTTTCGATGAAGGATGTCGTCATTGGCAATTTCCCCCCGCCACTAACCGGCAGTAAATTACCCTAACCCATCAGGTGTCAAGGAATTTTTTAGAAATGCAGTGCTGCCACAATGGCTGGTGGAGGCACTCCGAGTGCCGAGCGGCCGCTGAGGAGAAACCGGTTACATGGGTCGAATCCGGGTCCTGGAAGACACACTGATCAATCAAATTGCCGCAGGCGAGGTGGTCGAACGCCCCGCGTCCGTAGTCAAAGAGCTAGTCGAGAATTCCCTCGATGCATCAGCGACACGAATTGATGTAGCAATTTCGGAGGGAGGATTACGCTGGATATGCGTAACAGACAATGGCATCGGAATGTCGGAAGAAGACGCCCGCCTAGCATTTCAACGTCATGCGACAAGTAAACTAAACGAGCTAGAAGATCTCCAACGAATCTCGACACTTGGGTTTCGCGGAGAAGCACTACCGAGCATTGCTAGCGTTGCCGACGTGCGCATGCGTACGCGGAGAGCAGAAGATTCCATTGGGACCGAAATAAAACTCAACTCACGAGACGCAGTGAGAGTGCAAGTTTCGCAAGTAGCGTGTAATCCGGGTACACGCATCGAAGTCGCTCAACTCTTTGGCTCGATACCCGCTCGGCGCAAGTTCATGAAGACGCCGGTGACGGAAAGCACACACATCACCCGATTGCTCGAGCGCTACGCACTCGCACGTCCCGAGATTCGACTTTCGCTCGAAAAAGAGGGCAAATCGAGCGCATCTTTTCTGCCGACGTCTCGCCTGCGGGAGCGTCTCGACGTCGTGCTCGCAACGACCGTCGGTGAACGCCTATTGGAGTTCGACGGACGGAGCCCGCTCGGAAGAGCACACGGCTTTGCCGCCCCGACAGATCTCACGCGAAGTCACACGAATGATATCTACCTGTTCGTCAACGGACGTTCGGTCCGGGATCGACTGCTGTCGTTCGCTGTGCGTCATGCGTACCGCGATGCGCTTCCCCCTGGACGTCATCCCGTCGTCGTCTTGTTCCTCGAACTCGCTCCGCAACACGTCGATGTGAATGTTCACCCGGCGAAGACGGAGGTCCGCTTCCGCGAGCCCGATGCGATCCGCCAGCTGGTCTCCCAGGCGATCGCGGCCGCACTCGGGCGTCAGGGTGCGCGGGATGAGACTGCGATTTCGGATCGCGACACACTGGACCCGCGTCCGTATGCCACGCGCGCGGCGTCCGATTCGAGCCTCCTCGGCGAGCTTCGCGAGGGCTCGCGCGTGCGTCAGCTACGCACACCGCTCGACTTGATGCTCGTGGAAGAAGCGCCCGTCGCACCCGCTCGGACGGGCCCGCTCACCGCCCTACCGCCCCCCGAGCCCGCTACGACTACCGCCCCTGCCAATCCACTCGAGCCACCCCGAACGGGGACCTCCAGACACTCTCGCCCGACACTTCCGTTCGCGGAACATCGCGTCCTCGGCCAGCTGCTGGGCACCTACCTGGTTCTGGAACGTCCCGGTGAGCTCGTCCTGTTGGACCAGCACGCTGCGCATGAGCGCGTGCTCTTCGAGCGGCTCCGAGACCGCATCCTCGAGGACAAGCTCGAACGCCAGCTGCTGCTGCTGCCGACGTGGATCGAGCTGCCCCGGAGCACGACTGAGTCGCTTCTGTCACATCGCGGCGTGCTCGAGCGCGTGGGGTACGAGCTGGAGTTCGCCGGACAGGCCGTGCGCGGGGGTATGCGCGTCGGGATCAAGGCGGTGCCCGCACTCCTCCGCCCGAAGCGAGGCCGGGCGGAGCGCTTCGACTGGGTCGCGCTGCTCGAAGAGACCGCGAGTGGCCTCGCGGACCGTAGCTCGGAGGAGGCGCGCGGAGGCGTCGAGGCGGCGCTCCACCACGTGCTGGCAACGGCGGCTTGCCACGCGGCCACCCGCAAGGGAGACCGATTATCTAACGAGGAGATAGCGTCACTCCTTAAACAATTGGACGAGACTGTGTGGTTCCCGAACTGCCCGCACGGGAGACCCATCTCGCACACGCTCAGCGAGTCCGAGCTCGAGCGGCGGTTCCTGCGCGCTTGATGTCGGACCCCAGACCGAAGGTGATCGCCATCGTCGGCCTCACCGGCACGGGCAAGACCGACCTGGCAGCGCACCTCGCACGCCGCATCGGGGCGGAGATCATCAGCGCCGACTCGATGCAGGTGTACCGGGAAATGGACATCGGTACGGCCAAGCCATCGCCAGAGCTGCGCGCGGAGATCCCCCACCACCTGATCGACGTGCTCTCACCACGAGAGCAGATGAGTGCCGGACTGTTCGCCGAGCGGGCTCGAGAGGCGGCGAGGGACGCCTTCCACCGCGGACGCCCAGTGCTGCTCTGCGGCGGGACCGGCCTCTATGCGCGCGCCTTTGCCGGTGGGCTCGCCCCGGACTTGACCCCCGATCCCGCGGTTCGGGCCGAGCTGCGCGCCCGCACCGTGGCGGAGCTCTACGCGGAGCTGCAGCGCGACGACCCTGACAGCGCCCGGCAGATCAACCCAGAAGATCGGGTCCGGATCGAGCGCGCGCTCGAAGGCCTGCGCGTGACCGGCAAGCCCGTCTCTCAGCTGCGCGCCGAACATGCTTTCGGCGATCGCCCCTTCCAGATGCGCTGGTTCGGGCTCGACCGAGAGCGAATCGCGCTGTGGCGCGCGCTCGAGATTCGGGTCGATCACATGCTCTCGGCAGGCTGGATCGACGAGGTAGAGGGCCTTCGCGAGCGCTACGGGCGAGATACGCGCGCCCTTCAGGCCATCGGCTACCGCGAGCTCGGCGAGGTGCTCGACGGGCAGCTCGATAGGGGGTCTGCGCGCGATCGCATCGTCGAAAAGACGCGGCGGTACGCCAAGCGGCAGCGGACCTGGTTCCGGGCGGAGCCGGAGCTCGAGTGGCTCGATGCGGATCGACCCGATACCGCGCTCGAGCGGGTTCTCCGCACGGCGGGCCAGTGACGCAGCCCGATCCAGCGCACTACACTGCGCCGCCATGTCCCTCGAGATCTCCGAGTCCACGACCCTCCCGCGCGTCGCCGTGATCGGCCGGGCGAACGTCGGGAAGTCCACCCTGTTCAATCGGCTGGTGCGCGAGCGCCGCTCCCTGGTCGAGGACCGACCCGGCGTCACTCGCGACCGGGTGGCCTGTGTGGCTCGCATCGAGAACCGCGCGGTGCTGCTGATCGATACCGGGGGGCTCGACCCCGACGCGGAGAGCGGAATCCCCGCCGCAATTTCGCGGCAGGTCGCCCAGGTGCTCCAGGACGCCGCTGTCGTAGTCTTCGTCGTGAGCGCGCGCGACGGGGTGCTGGGATCGGACCTACAGGTCGCCGACCTGCTGCGGCGCCAGCAGAGCCAGGTCGTGCTCGCGGTCAACAAGGCGGACGGACCGGCGCAGGATCTGGCGAGCGCGGAGTTCTACGCTCTGGGCTTCGACGAGGTGATTCCGGTCTCCGCAGAGCACAATCGCGGGCTGCGCGACCTCGAAATCTCGATCGCCGAACGCCTGCCACCCGAGCCGGTGAGAGCAGATGCTGATGACAGTGTGCGCATCGCGCTGGTCGGGCGGCCGAACGTGGGCAAGTCGTCACTCCTCAATCGATTGCTCGGAACCGAACGGAACATCGTGTCGAACGAACCGGGCACGACGCGCGATGCGACCGACACGGCGCTCGTAGTCGAGGAACGACCCGTCACCTTGATCGATACCGCAGGACTGAGGCGAGCAGCCAAACGCAGCGATCACGTGGAGCGGGGTAGCGCCTACCAGTCCGTTCGCGCGGTCGAGCGCGCACACATCGCACTCTTGCTGCTCGATGCGATCGAGGGCGTCACCGAGCAGGACGCACGTATCGCACGCCTGGCCCTCGACCGCGGTCGCGGTCTGATGCTGCTGACCAACAAGTGGGATGCGGTGACGGATCCTGGAGAGCGGGACCGGGTGCGGCGTGAGCTCGCCCGGCGCTTGGCCTTCGTTCCCGAGCCCGAGATCCTCGAGATCAGCGCAAAAACAGGGAAGGGGACCCGCAAGATCTTGCCTCGCGCGCTGGCGCTCTATGACTCGCTGCGCCGCACGATTCCGACCGCGGAGGTCAATCGCGTACTGCGAGAGGCGATCGCTCAGAACGCGCCCGCCGTCCACGGCCGCAAGCGCGCTCGCTTCTACTACGCCACGCAGACAGCCTCGGTCCCTCTGACGATCCTCGTCTTCGTGAACGATCCGCAGCTGGTGCCACGGAACTACCATCGCTACCTGGAATCGCGCCTGCGACGTGCGTTCGAGATTCGATCGGCGCCTCTGCGTTTGCGTCTTCGGCGCCGGTCGCGCGAAGATGCGCGCGACGCGTACTTGGACCGTGAAGGTGACTCGATCGAGCCCGAGGACGCGGGGGAGTACGCAGCCGAGCTAGAATAGTGAGGGGACTCGGGCAGACGCCCTGGGGGGGTCCAGCTCGGAAGGTCGCGGGGGGGCCAGTCCGACGTGTGCCGAAGGAGGCGTGCCGAGGGAGGGTATGGGGCCCCCGCGCCGGAGCAGCCGACCGACGCGGTAGCGGACCGCAGGGCGGCGATCGGCTCCGGCAATCGAGCACCACTTGAAAGGAAGTACGAGCGTGACCATGCAGTCCGATACGTCGTCGCAAGACCGCTCTCAGAACATCTTCGAGCGAATCGAACACGGGTTCGAGGAAGTGATCGCCTGGTGCAATGACCACTGGCCGGTCCTCGTGACGGTCCTGGCGATCCTGCTGATCGTCGGCGGGGTCAGCGCTGGGATCTACGAGTGGCGCAAATCGGAGCGCGCCGCCGCCTTCGCCTCTCTAGCGGAGATCGAGCGCGAGCTGGCAGCGACTCTGCCCGTAGATGCCTCGGGCGGGCTCGGCACCTCGCAGCCCGCCAATCCCGAGCTGGCGATCACGCCAAAGCAGGAGGCGATCGAGTCCTTTCAGGCCCTCTCGCAAGAGCACGTCGGCGACGAGGTCGGCTTTCTCGCCTCGCTCAGAGCGGCGGAGCTCCAGGTGGAGCTCGGCGAGATGGAAGCTGCGCAGGAATCACTCGCCGCCCTGGCCGACGCGCCTGGCGTTCCCGCCAGCCTGGTAGCCACGGCCCACCGCCTGCGCGGGTACGTACTGGAAGAGCTGGAGCGGCCCGCAGAGGCGGCAGAAGCATACCTGGCTGCGGCAGGCCTATCGGATTACCCGGCACGCGCCGACGCGTTCTGGCAGGCCGGTAACACCTTCGAGCGAATCGGAGAGTGGGCCCAGGCCGTCGAGGCCTACGACGCATCGCTCTCCGTGTCTCCCGAGTTTGCGGCTCGAAATCGAGTCTCCGACCGTCTGCTTCAAGTTCGCGGGCGTCTGGAGGCCACAACGCGCGCCAGCGGTGTGGCACCGAATACCGGTGTCGCCGCGGAAACGACGGCTCCTGCACAGAAGGACGAAGCGAGCGCACCCGCCGACGCGGACCCGGGCACCGCGGGGCCCACGCCTGCTCGGGCCGAAGGTTCCGCGACTGAGACGGAGACTCCCGAGGCGCCGGACGCGACGGCTCCATGACCCGGGCAGCGCTTCTTGGCAGCCCGACCACCGCCGCCGACTCCGTCCCTCCGAACCGAGACGCCACGCGTGACCGATGATTCCACCTCGCGCAGACGGCCAGCCCGGGGCGAGCTCTCGCCACCGTCGTCCTGGCGCGAGCGCGGCACCTGGGCCCTAACGGGACTCGTATGCGTGCTGTTCCTGGTCGCTGGCATGGCCAAGCTCGTGGGCAGCGAGCCAGTCGTCGCCAACTTCCAGAATTGGGGCTACTCGCTCTCGTTCCGCGTCTTCATCGGGATCTGCGAAGTCATTGCCGCCATCGGAGTCTTGCTCCCCACGCTCGCTGTCTCGTCCTGTGCCGGCCTGATGGGCATCCTGGTCGGCGCGATCTACACGCACTTGCAGCACGGCGAGTCTCCTGGATTCGCAATCGCGGTGCTCGCCTGCGTGCTTCTCTTGGCCAAGCTCCGCTGGGGCCGCGCCTTCTTTACTCGCGCACCGTTTCCTTCTCCGGCGTCGGCGGCAGCGCGGATTCGGACTCCCGTTGGAGCTCCGCCGGAGCGGTAGTCTCTTCGAAGACGTCTACGAGCGACCGCGCCTCTCCGGGGGCGGGCGACGCCTCCTGCGGAAGGTCCGTCGGCGCTGGCGGCGTCGGTCGCTGTGATCCCTGCAGCACCTCGATACGGATGCGGGCGACACGACGTCCGGTAGATTCTCCACGGTA
Source organism: Pseudomonadota bacterium (assembly GCA_003247575.1). Classification (GTDB taxonomy): domain Bacteria; phylum Myxococcota_A; class UBA9160; order SZUA-336; family SZUA-336; genus SZUA-336. The sequence goes on along the minus strand of QJZC01000011.1, from coordinate 63,631 downwards.
GGCGGGAATGGATAGGGTAAATGAATCGCCCTGGCGGAACGGCTCACGGAAGTCGTACGCGCTGCGGTACGCGATCGATCCCTCAGACAGAGTTTCCCCGGCAGGTCCGATCAAGGCGTAGAGAATCGGGCCTGGAGGCTGGCCGGCCCGACGCGTCGCCTTGGCTCGATACTTGGTCACCGCCCCGAGTGAACGCATTGCTTCCCACTCCGTAAACTCGAGCGACTGTCCAGCCGCGCCAGCGATCTCGACCTGAGGCATCGGGGAAGGCTCGCATGCGGTCAGCCCAAACAGGCATGCGGTCAGCCAGAACGCAGATATCCCGCTGGGCTCTTTGAGCGACCGAAGGAATGGGATCAAACGCCTCGCACTGCGCACGTGGGACAAGCGTATCGCGCCCACCGCAGCCGTTGCCACGGCGCTGGCGACCCCGGCAGTCAATGATCCGGTAAGCTGTCTCGGATGATCCAAATGATCCACATCTGGCATTCGCGGACCCGGAGGAACGCTTGGCTGCCGTCGAGCGCACGCGTTTTCCTCTTGTCGCTGCTCTGCGTGGTGACCGGCTGTATCGGCCTCCGTTCGGGGCTCGAACTCGACGCAGCGCGACGCGCACATGCGCGTGGGGACTGTAGCGCCCTCGAGAGCTCGCTGCGCACGCTCGAAAAGCTCGGCGCCCTCGAAGACGAGCATGAGGCCGAGGCGGTGTACTTCCGGGGCGTCTGCCTGGAACAAGCCGATCGCCTTGCCGACGCAGCCGAGTTCTATGCGTACGTGCTCGAACGCCATCCGGACTCGCGGACCGCAGGCGCTGCATCCGAACGCAAGGCCGGCATACCCAGCTGGGTAGCTGCGCGGATCGAACCCGCACCACGCAACGGGCGCACCGCTCGCAATACGGCCGCGATGGATCTAGGCCGCGCCAATCCCGTGCGGCGCTACTTCACGGAATTCGGACCGAGCGAGGTGCTCCGCATCTGCCTCTTGCGCGAACCTCGCGTCTCTTCCGCAGCGGTCCAGCGCGCCACCGACGCGATGCGTCGGGCACTGACCCGCTACGCGATCGAGCTGGAGGTGCCGCGCGTCGACCTGTGGGATCCACCTTCGGATGGTGCGGGCGCGCGCATTCGCGCGCTGCGCTCGATGCCGCTCACGCCCCCGTGCGATCGACTGCTCGCATTGTCTGCATTGACCGCCAGCGAGCAGCTCCAGCGCACGCTGGGCGTGCTCGCAGAAGACGCTGGAGTCGCTGGAGAGGTAGAGAGCGACACCTTCTCGCGCGGCTATGTCTTCGTACGCCCGATGAGCTGGTTCCACTCCCCGCGCTTCGACGCCGGGGAGCTGGTCGTCCACGAGCTACACCATCTCCTCCGCTGTGATCACGACGTGGTCATGGACGACTGCTATCGCCAGATCGTACGTCTGAAGCGTGCTGCCGCCCAGAACCGCGCGGCCGGCAGCGACTTCTTCCCCGCTATCACCCTCACCGGGGAGGTGCTGCAGGATCGAGCAACTGTCGCCACGGTTCTCGCGGCGACACCCGACGACTTCGAGCCCACCGCCGCTCCGAGCGCCGAGGGAAGCGATCGCCCGTCAGCGCAGGCGGCCGCTCGTGGCGATGTCGATCCCTAGCTGCGCCTCGAGCTCCGTGTAGAAGTCACGACGCAAGCGTCGCGCCTGCGGGGTCTCGGAGGTCAACGTTCGGCGTTCCCCGGTCGGGCGCTCGATACTGATGTTGAAGCTCGCCAGCACGGCAGTTCCCGCCCCCTCTGCAGAAGCCTCGACGACCACCTGAGTCCGGATGATCGTCCCCTTGATCGTCGAGCCACGGCCTCTCGACACCTGCTCGATTTGCTGACCGACTAATATTCCTAGATCGAGCTCGTTTTCTTCGAACACGTAGCCCTGGCTCAGGAGCAGATCCTCTGCGGTTTCGAGCAGAACTCGAGCCTCGGCGGGATAGAAGCGCTCAGCCTCGACAGGGGTCTCGCCATCGAGGGGAGCCTGAGCGCACGCGAGCAGCAGAACCAGCGACAACAGACCGATCGGACGCCCCCAGACAGCGCCATAGCTGCATCCTGCTTGCCAGCGACGAGCGCGGAACACCGACATCTCGAACGACAGCTTCATCGACCGAACCTCCACAGCCCGACAGTGTACTCGATTCGCCCGAGCGATTCGCACCGAGGATTCCATAGCTCGAAAAGGTCGACCGGTGTCCTAGGAGTGCCCCGACTTCTCTGCCAGGACACAGCGCACCGCCCCACGTGCGTGCTCTATCCAGGGAGGTTCGGCCTCGGAACAGGAGTCCAAGCGCACGGGACAGCGCGTATGAAAGCGGCAGCCGCTCGGAGGCGCCGCAGGCGAGGGCACGTCGCCGAGCGCACGCGCTTCGGCGCGCCGCCGGCTGGGATCAAGCGACGGGATCGCCGCGAGCAAGGTCTGCGTGTACGGATGTCGAGGATCGCCGAACAATGCCTCGGTCTCCGCCTGCTCGACGATCTGGCCGAGGTACATGACCGCCACTCGGTCTGCGAGGTAGCGCACGACCCCGAGATCGTGCGTGATGAACAGATACGTGAGCCCCAGCTCCTCTTGCAGCTCTCGCAGCAGGTTCAGGATCTGCGCCTGGATCGAGACGTCGAGTGCCGAGATCGATTCGTCGCACACGATGAAGCGTGGACGCACCGCGAGTGCACGCGCGATACAGATGCGCTGCCGCTGCCCACCCGAGAACTCATGCGGATAGCGCCACATGTGGTCTGGATCGAGCCGGACGCGCCGCATCATCTCGGCCACGCGCTCGGTGCGGTCGCGCGTCGTCTCCTGGGGGAAGAAAGCGCGTACGCCCTCAGCGATCGCATCGCGCACGCGCATACGCGGATCCAGCGAAGACATCGGATCCTGAAAGATGATCTGCATCTGTTGGCGCAATGGATGCAGCTCGCGCGCAGACAAGGTCGTGAGCTCGCGCCCATCGAAGCGAACGCTGCCGGAACGAATGTCTACCAGACGCAGCATCGAACGCCCGACGGTGGTCTTGCCGCAGCCAGACTCGCCGACGAGCGCGAGCGTGCGTCCCGCCGGAATCTCGAGGTCGACACCATCGACTGCGCGGACCCACCCGACAATTCGTTGGAACACACCCGCGCGGATCGGAAACCAGGTTCGGAGCTCGGATACCTGAACCAACGGGGAATCGCTCACGGTGCTCCCTCCGCGAGGGACGCAGCCACCGCGTGACAACACACGCTGTGAGTCGCATCGAGCTCTAGGCTCTCGGGTACCTGCTTGGTGCACACCTCGAGCCGCTCGGAACAGCGAGGGGCGAAGCGACAGCCGCTGGGCCAGTGCTCTGGAGACGGCACGACACCGGAAATCTCGGCCAACCGTTGGCCGCGTGCAGCACGCGCCGGGATCGAACGCAGCAGGCCGTGGGTGTACGGATGGCGGGGACGAGAGAGGATCTGCTCGCGCAGTCCCGCTTCGATGGTTCGGCCGGCGTACATCATGAGCACCCGGTCTGCGAGCTCGTTCACGACACCAAGATCATGAGTGATCAGCAGCACGGAGGTCCCGAGTGTGGACTGCAGCTCGCGCAGAAGCTCGATGATCTGCGCCTGGACGGTCACGTCCAACGCCGTGGTCGGTTCGTCGGCGATCAGGAGCCGCGGACGCATCGAGACCGCCATGGCAATCATCACGCGCTGCTTGAGCCCACCCGATAGCTGGTGCGGATAGCTCTCGAAGCGCTTTCTCGGGTCGGGTATGCCTACCCGCTCGAAGAGCTCCTCGACGCGCGCACGCGCCTCGCGCGAGGTGATCCGCTCGTGCAGACGCAAGGCTTCCACGACCTGGGGGCCAACCGCTTGCACCGGATTGAGGGCGCTCATCGGCTCTTGGAAGATCATGGCGATCTGCTCGCCTCGAACGCGGCGCATGTCAGGCACCGCAAGATCCATGAGTTCCTGTCCTTCGAGCCGGATCCGGCTGGCCGTCTCGATCCTTCCCGGTTTCGGTACCAGCCGCATGATCGCGAGCGCCGTCAGCGATTTCCCACAGCCCGACTCCCCCACCAGCGAGAGCACCTCGCCGGCCTGCATAGTGAAGGAGATGTCGTCTACCACGGTGACCCGCCCCGAGCTCCCGGGAAAGGTGACACTGAGATTCGAGACTTGCAGAAGCTCTGCCACTAGAGCTCTCGCAGGGTGCGCGGATCGAGGACATCGCGCAGAGCGTCCCCGAGCAGATTCACGGACAAGAGCAGTGCGAAGAGCGCCGCCGAGGCCGCGCTCAGGTTCCACCAGACCACGGGGTCGCGCGAGAACTCGTCCTTTGCCCGGTCGATCATCTGTCCCCAGCTGCCATCGACTCCGACACCCAGGTACGCCAGGATCGTCTCAGCCAGCACCATGCTGCTGAAGAGCAACACGAAGGTGATGACGACTAGATGCGCCAGATTCGGGAGAATGTGTCGCAGGATGATCTGGAACTCGGATACTCCGAGTGCGCGCGCGGCTTCGACATAATCGAGCTCGCGCAATCGAAAGGTCTCCGCGCGCACGAGACGCGCGAGGCTCACCCAGCTCGTGATCCCGAGGGCGATGCACACCTGTGTCGTGCCCCGCCCGAGCACCATGATGAGCGCAATCAAGAGCAAGAGCGAGGGGATGGAAGCAAGGGTCGAGATGAGAAAGAACACCGCATCGTCGACCCGCCCGCCGAAGTAGCCCGCAGCAATTCCGAAGGCTAGCGCGATCGGGATCACGATCAGACTGGTGAAGCCGCCAATCAGGAGCGCGACCCGAAACCCCTTGAGCGTCAGAAAGAATACGTCGCGCCCGAGCACGTCGGTCCCGAGCCAGTGCTCCCCCGGATGTTCCAGCGGCGCCGCGCCATAGAACTCCTCGGCCGCGAAGGGGGCTGAGTAGCTCCGCTCCCGGAAGCTCTCCGGCTCGAACCAGCGGTCGAGCAGCGAGCGCGCCTCATAGGCGGCCACCGCGTCCCCCGAGCCCGGGCCCGTCTCGCCACCGACCCAGCACACGGAATCGAGCAGGGCAATCAGACCGAACACGGAGAGAGCCATCAGCGTGATCGGGCGACGCCGCGCGAGCCGTCTCATCGCATCGTGCCACAGCGGGTTTCGGCGCACCGCAATACCGGCTAGAGAAGCCAGCGCGAGCACCACGACGACGGCCCCGTTCGAAAGCCAGACCATTCACTCCCTTCCGTGCTTCACTGTCGCGGATCCGGGTGCTAGCCGAGCCGCACGCGCGGGTCTGCGATCGTGTAGGTGACATCGGTCAGAATCTGAGCACCGATGAACAGCAGCGCGCCGATGTATACCATGGTCCGTAGGGTCGAGAAGTCGTTTCCGTTGATCGCCTCTACGGTCAGCGCGCCGAGCCCGGGGATGCCGAAGAAGTTCTCCGACAACAGCGAGCCGACGAACAGGAACGGAATCGTGGTTACGACGCGGGTCAGAATCGGGAGCATGGCGTTGCGCAGAATGTGATTGGCCATGAGCGAACCTTCGCCACACCCCTTCGCACGCGCCGTACGCACGTAGTCCCGGTGCGCCTCCTCGAGGAAGATCGTACGGTAGAAACGGATGTCCGGACCCAGGGAGGCGAGGATTCCGATCATCACGGGAAGCGCGAGGAACCGCCACACGACTGCAGGATCCCCCGAGAACCCAGAGATGGGAAACCAGCGCAAGACCTTCCCGATCAGGAACTGACCGAAGATGATGTAGAGCAAGGTGGCAATGCTCATCGCGGCGACGCACAGGACGACAGCCATCCGGTCGATGTAGGTATCGCGAAACAACGCGATCAGGAGCGAGAGAGCGATGGAGAACAAGAGCCCTCCGAGGAAGACCGGAAACGTGAGCAGCAGGCTCGGCAGTGCCCCTTCGCGTAACCTCGCGCTGATCGGAGTGTCGTCGGCATCACTACGCCCGAAATCGAACGTCAGCATGTCGTGGTAGTGTGAGGCGAGCAACGTGTCGGTGTACCTCGCGAGCGAGGAGGTAGGGTACTCCGGATTCACGAAGAGGGGACGATCGTAGCCGTGGTTCTCCAGCCATTGGGCATAGACCTCGGGCGAGGCCTTCTCGCCCACGGCCTTGCGCGCGATGTCCTCCGGATTCGCCACCGTGAAGAAGAGCAGGAACAGCAAGAACAGCACACCCAGTACGGTGATGAAGCCGTACAGGAGGCGGCGTACCACGTAGGCCCACATCGCGCTACACGCGCTCCCGGAAGAAGGTGAAGATGCCGGGAACCACGATGAGCACCGAGAGCCCCGCGAGCGCATAGGCGGGCCAGACGATCGGCTGATTCCATTCCGCACGCAGGCGTGCGCGTTCGTCCGGATCGATGTCGTAGTACTTGAGCATGGGGTAGGACATTCCGAACGGCTTCACGTTCTCCAACCAGGGCGAGACGAGGCTGTAGTCCTCGGGGTGGTAGAGCTCGATCCATGGCCGCTCGCGCTCGAGGATCGACTGCATCTCGCGGATCAGCTCCCCCCGGCGCTCGTCGTTGGGCCGGTCCTTCATCTCGGCGAAGAGTGCGTCATACTCCGCGTTCGAGAAGTTCGCGGTGTTCGGACCACCGCTCCGGGTGCGACCATTCGAGCTCTCGAGCAGGAACAAGAAGTTCTCGGGATCGGGATAGTCTGCGATCCAGCCCCAACGAAACAGCTGAAAGGCACCGTTGCGCATCTTCTCTTGGAATTGATTGTACGTGGTCGCGCGTAGCTCGACGTCGATCCCGATCGAACGCCACGCATCGATGTGAAACTGGGATCGCAGCTGCGCGGTCGATGTCGTATCCGGAGTATCGAAGCCTAGCTTCAGCGGGCGGCCGGTCTCGGCGTCGATACCGCCGGGGTAACCGGCCTCGATCAGAAGCTGTTTCGCGCGCTCTACGTCCACCTCGCGGTAGGGATTGCGGTACTCGGGGTCGTACCCGAACAACCCCGGTGGCACGGGAGAGTTCGCTGGAACGCCGCGGCCGTTCAAGAACAGCCGCGAGAGCTCATCGATGTCGATCACCAGGCTCATCGCCTGGCGAAGCTTGCGACCACGCTCACCTGCAGGAGCCCCAACCACCGGGTCGTCCATATTGAAGCCGAGATAGTAGATGCCGGGCTCGACCGACTTCTCGAGACGCATCCCTCGCTCCGCCATATCGCTCGAGAGCTGATCCTCTTGGATCACACGATCGAAGCTCTCCTCGATGATCGCGGAGCCGTCGTAGTATCCCTGTAGAAACTTCCCGAAGGCAGGAATCGCTTCCTTCTCTCGGCGATACTCGACACGCTCGATGAAGGGGAGCCGGCTCCCGGCACGGGGCCCGAGCGGCGCGATGTGCCCCGGAGCGGGCTGCGGCCACTCCCTCCAGCGCGGATTCTGTTCGAGGACCATCAGCGCCTGCTTGTTGTAACGAGTGAGCACGAACGGCCCCGTACCGACGGGGTGGTCCCTGAAGTGCGGCCGACCCTCTTCACCGTCATAGTACGCCACCGCCTCCCACGGAACGGGCGCAGTGAACGGCATGGCTAGCCAGTACAAAAGCTGAGGGTAGGGCGCGTCGAGTACGAGATCGAGCTCGAGCTCGTTCAGGAGATGAACTCCTTCGATCCCACCCACGAGGGCATACTGCTCATGTGGGGGACGAGCGGCGAAGCTGGCGTCGCGCTCGCGACGCTGCTCGAGATTCGCTGAAAACTGGCGAAATCCGCGAATTTTCGCGAAGTTCTGTGCGATTGGACTGGCTACCGCGGGGTCCGCCAAGCGCTGGAAGCTGAACTCGAGGTCGCGTGTGGTGACGCTCCGCGTAGTCGGCGTGGAGCCGGGCGAGTCCGGAATCTCGGAGTGCGAGCTCTCGGACTTCGAACTCTCGGACTCCGAGAGTTCGAAGCAGGCGTCGTCGGCGTAGCGAACCCCTGGACGCAGCTCGAAGTGATAACGGATCGTGCCGTCCGGGGCTGACACGGCCTCTGGGACCCCGGTCGCCAGCGCTGGAACCAGCTGGTAGGGACGGGCAACGTAGTCGTACTCGAGAAGTCCTTCGTAGATGTTTCCCGTGATCGCATGTGCGCTGGTCGTGTAGGCGACTGCCGGGTCGAGCGTCTTGGGCGCTTCGGGAAAGGCTCGGTACAGCACCTTGCGCGTCTGGTCGTCGGACGGATACGGATCGTTCGAGCACGCGCTCACCACCTGGAGCATCAGACCCAAGCTCAGCCAGAGCGCGCCACGCCGCGCCGTCGAGCTGCCGGTTGGCCGTCGTGAAGATGCATTCGGCATGCACGCATTCTGACGTTCCAGAGGCCGGCTCTGCCACTCCCGATCGTGTGCACACCCGAAAATGGTGTTTCCTACGCCTCGCAGGCCCGCATTCCAGGGGGTTCGTGGGGGGATTCCTCTCGCAGGCGGTCCCTGGTCAGACAAGTTCCGATAATGTGTATTATGTTAAATTGACCCTTGCAGAACCCCTGGAATGCCGCATATATGGGGCGATGCGACAGTTGGGGTGCGACACAGGCGCTAGCTGCGGGTCCGCGCGAAACCAGCGACCGGAGATGCTCGAATCGTGGCGCGGCTGAGCCTCGAGGACTTCGAATCGCGTCTTACGGTGCGCAAGCTCACCCTGCAGGACTTCGAGGCCTGGAACGAGCTCGAGGAACGCTGCTTCCCCGGTTCCCTCCCGTGGCTGCGAGAGCACCTCGAGAGCCAGCTGGAGCGATTCCCTGAGGGTCAGATCTGCATCGAGCTCGATGGCGAGCTGGTCGCCTCGTCCAGCAGCCTCATCGTGCACTTCGGCGACTACGAGGAGTGGCACGACTGGATGGTGATCGCAGATCGTGGATTCATCCGCAATCACGACCCGAATGGCGACACCCTCTACGGAATCGAGATCATGGTAGATCCCGAGATGCGCGGATATCGGTTGTCGCGCCGACTCTATGAAGAACGCAAGGAGATCGCGACCCGTCACAACCTACGCCGCATCATCGTCGGCGGACGCATCCCCGGCTACGCGCAGCACGCGGACGCGATGTCCGCCAGCGACTACGTGCACCGCGTCATGAGTAAGGATCTCTACGATCCAGTGCTGACCGCACAGCTCGCAAATGGGTTCGCCCTCAAGGGGCTGATCCCCGACTATCTACCGGACGACAGCGAGTCACGCGGCTACGCGACCTTTCTCGAGTGGACCAACCTCGACTACCACCTTCCTCATGTCCACACACGCCTTCGCGCCGTCTCGAACGTGCGCATCAGTCTCGTACAGTACCTCATGCGCGGAGTGGACTCGTTCGAGGACTTCGAGAAACAGTGCGAGTACTACGTCGACGTGGCGGGCGACTACAAGGCCGACTTCGTGCTCTTCCCAGAGCTGTTCACGACCCAGCTCCTGTCGCTGATTCCCAAGGGACGCCCCGGCGAGGCCCCCCGCCAGCTCGCGGAGTACACACCTCGCTATCTCGAGCTCATGGCGGAGCTCGCGCTACGCTACAACGTGAATGTGGTCGGCGGCTCGACCTTCGTGCAGGAGGATCGGGGAATCCAGAACGTCGGCTTCCTGTTCCGCCGCGACGGATCGATCGGGCGTCAGTCGAAGCTGCACATCACTCCGAACGAAAGCCACTGGTGGGGAGTTCAGCCGGGAGACCAGCTGGAGGTCTTCGACACCGATCGAGGCAAGATCGCGATCATGGTCTGCTACGACGTCGAGTTTCCCGAACTCGCTCGTATCGCCGTCTCCCGGGGTGCTCAGATCCTCTTCGTCCCCTTCAACACCAACGACCGGCTGGGATACCTACGCGTTCGCGCGTGCGCGCAGGCACGCGCGATCGAGAACCAGATCTACGTCGCGATCGCGGGCTGCGCAGGCAACCTGCCCTTCGTCGAGAACGCCGACATCCACTACTCTCAATGCGGCATTTTTACCCCATCCGACGTCGGCTTCGCGCGAGATGCCATCGCAGCCGAGAGCAGTCCAAACATCGAGACGGTGCTGACACACGAGGTCGACCTGGAAACCCTGCGTCGAAACCGCGCCTCGGGCACGGTGCGACCGTGGACCGATCGCCGCACCGAGCTCTACAGTGTCCGCTACCGCCAGGCCGGAAAGCTGGACCAAGAGGTCTAAAGGGCCACGCACGACGGAGCCTCGCTCACGGAACTACGCAGAATCGGCCTGCCGGGCACCAAACCGAACCGCAACGCCCGGGCCACCCCGGACGCTCGGGCTCAGGAATCGCGGCTGCCGGGCCGTTCGAGTCTGCGACTAGGCCCGGCAGCCGCGATTCCGGAGCTCGAGCCGGAGGCGGGTCCAACATCCGGTCAGCTCCCCGCAGCGGAGCTCGCGCGGACCCCTTCGAAGTAGAGATCGCGAATCTCGTCGTCGTGATGCGAAAGCCGCTCGGGAGTCCAGCCTCCGGGTGGACGGAGCTCGTCGGCACGCTCGCAGATCATCCCTGCGAGCGAGGCCGGCAACGGCAGGGGGCTGCATGCGAGCAGATGGGGGAGCTCTGGCAGGGCTGCAATGTGAGCAAACAGGATCATGCCGGCCTCGGTGTCCTTCGACCCCTCCCGCTCCGCCAGCTCGAACTCTTCCCCGGTGAACAGATCCTCGACGAGGAGCCCCCTGCCCCACTCCACGCCTCGAACGGCGACCAGGCTGTTGCCCCGCTGCAGGGCCGCGCCCAGAATCCGCCGTTCCAGTTCGGATAGCCGCTTCGCCTGCCGTTCGAGACATAACCGACCCACAGTCTCCAGCGGAGCCTCCAGGTCTAGGTCACGAGGCTCGAGCGGGTCTGCGATGAAGCGAAAGAACAGCCAGTCGTAGAACACGTTGTGGATTTCGCGTGATCCGAGCAACGGATGTACCGGCTCCTGCCAGAGGTAGAATCGGCGGCTGGCCTCAGCGACCAGCCGGGGATCCAAGCTCCGTGGCAGCTGTTGAGACAAGTGCGCAGCGATCCGATCGTTTGCGCGAGTACAACGCTGCCAGAGCAGGTCGGCCTGGGTGATCCGTTGCTGGAGCTCGAGGCAGCAACGCTTGTACTTCTTCCCGCTCCCACAAGGGCACGGGGCGTTTCGACCGACGCGAACCTCCTCCATCGGCAAGGAGTATACCGACCGCCACACCGAGAACGCGAGAGGCCCCCGCGATCCGCGTGCGGATCGCGGGGGCCCGGTGGATGGCGCCAGCTCGCTGGACGCGAGCCGGACTCGCCTGGCTAGCTGTTCGCGAGAAGTCCCGGAACGCCTCCCCGTCCCCGCCCGGTAAAGCCGAAGCTGTCGATGTTGAATCCCATCGCGTTCGCGATGCTGACCAAGATCTTGCTATGGGCCTCCTCCGGTAGGTTCACCAAGCGTCCCGTCGGCAGTGCACCACCCGCCTGCCCCGCCAGAATGAACGGCATGTTGCTGTGGCTGTGCAGGTTGCTGTCACCCAGCTCCGAGAACAGGAAGATGATGGTGTTCTCGAGCAACGTGCCATCGCCTTCCGGTACCGAGCGCAGCTTGTTGATCAAGCTGGCAAGCTGACCGCAGTAGTAGTTCTGCAAGAGGTTGAAGTTCCGCGCCGTCGCGCTGTCCGGCGCACCGTAGTGCGATGCGTCGTGATGGCGCTGCGTGGAACCCGTGAACGCCATCTGCGTGGGGCTCACCGGATGCGACCACTGGATCGACACCACGCGAGTGACGTCGTTGGCCAGCGCCAACACCGCCAGATCGGTCTGCAGCTTCCCGACGAGCTCGAAGTTCTCCTCGCGATTGAAGACCGAGGGATACCCGTGGAAGCCTTCCGGCACCACGAAACCTTCCGAGTTGAAGGTATCGACGCTCAGGGCTCCTGCGCTCGCGGATGTGGAGGGTGCCGAGCTGACCGCTTTGATGCGTTGCTCGACCTCGCGCAGCGCCGTCAAGTGCAGGTCCAGCTTCTGTCGCTCCGTAGACCCGAGCCGGTTCTGCAGCCGTTGCAGCTCCCCTAGCGAGACGTCGAGAACGCTCGCACGCGGATCCACCGCCTGAGCGCCGCCGCCCCCACCACCGCCACCGCCAGAGTTTCCGGGCTTGCCGAAGGTCTGCTCAAAGGCCTTGAGCGGATTGTCCTCCGGTGTGCGCACCTTGTTCCCCGGCAGGAACGAGAAGTAGTTGTTCCCGTTCTCATGCGTAGCGTGGATCCCCAAGTACAGCGACGAAATCGGCGTCTGGCCGCGTAGCTGCTCCGCGAGGAACACGTCGAGCGAGCGGTCGCTGTTGCCCGTGAGCACCTTGGCGACCCCACCTTCGTGCGAGTTCCCGCCCTCGTACATGCGGAACCCCGAGAGGAACACACAGTCGTTCCGCACGGAATCGAGGGCTTGGGTTTGTGGCCCGAGGCGGAATGCGAACTCGCTCCCCGATGGATGGAAGCTCTGCGGGATACAACCATCCGGAATGAAGAAGAAGATCGCACGCTTGGGTCCTCCTCCGGCAGCGAACACCGGATTCAGGCCAAACCCACCCGCGAGCGGAAGCAGCGCCGCCGTGGGCGCCGCCGCCGCGGCTCCTTTGAGAAAGCTTCGACGATTGATGACGGGTGACATGATTATCGCCCCTCCTCTGCACGCCGAAGTGTGAACGACGGCGAATTGACGATGCTGATGAGCAGCGTCCTGAGATCATAGTCGCTGGCCTCGAACACCTTCTGTAGACCATCGATCGTACAGGCGTCCGATTCCCGCTCCTTGTACCCGCGCGTATAGCGGAAGTACTGCTTCGCCAGACAGTCCGGAACGTCTGGACTCGTCGCCAGCAAGCCACTCAGCTGACGCAAACCCTGGAACGGGACGCTTCGGAAGTTCCCGTTCAGGTTGTCGGGGTCGAACCCGACGAGCGCCTTGATGGAGCCAGAGTCATCGATCGGCATCCCGAACTCGCTCTGCCTGAACTCACCTGCTCCGTTGTAGCGCTCGAGACCGAATCCGAGGTCGTCGATGTACTGGTGGCAGGTCTGGCAGAACGGGCTCGCACTGTGCGCAGCGAAACGCTCGCGCGTCGTGAGACTCGGGTCCAGTCCCGGAGGTGTGTTGTCGATCGCTGGCGGCGGCGCAGGTAGCTCGTGGCAGAGCAGTCGCTTGCGCACGAATACACCGCGCTTGATCGGCGACGAATCGTCCGAGTGCGCATACGAGGCCAACACGCTCGCGAGCCCGAGGATGCCGCCACGGCTTCCGTCTGGGACGGGAACCTTGACGAAGTCGTTCGCGGTCGCGCCCGGTGCCGACAGGTTGTAGAAGCGAGCGAGATCGGAGTTCACGAACACGTAGTCCGCCTCGAAGAGCTCCTGCACAGTGCCGGTGCTCTCGAAGATGACGTGGTTGAAGAACTCGACCAGCTCGTCGTCCGACGCTGCCTGAACGGCCCCCGTGTAGTTCGGGTACACGCTGCGATCCTTCTCGCCCGTCTGGAACGGATCGGATCCCAGCCACTGCGCGGCGAACACACCGATTTGAGCCCGCGACCTCGGATCGTCGATCAGGCGCTGAGCCTGAGCGACCCGTTGCTCCGGGGTGCGTAGCGCATTGTTGGCTGCCGCCTGGAACAGCTGATCGTCGGGCATGGAGCCGAGGAACAGGTACGAGAGAGCCGAGGCGATCTCGTACGGCGACAGCTGGAAGTTGCCTCCACCGGCCGGCGAACCGAGCTCCGAGCGGTACAGGAAGTTCGGCGAGACCAGCATGGCGACCAATGCCTGGCGCATGCCATCGTCGAAGCTGCCCGCGCCGCCGAAGAACGACAGCAAGCCATCCGCCTCTTCACCGGTGAGCGGCCGGCGGTAGGCCTTGAGACCGACCTCGGAAACGAACTGACGCGCGCACTGATCCTCATTGCGGTTCGGGTCGCAGCTGAGCAGCCCATTCCTGTTCTGCGATACGGCCTTGTCCGCGAGTTTGGAAGCGACGTCGAGATAGGCGTCGATGTGACGCGCCGTGATGACGTTCACCTCGATGTTGTTGTCGTACTCGAGCTCGCGCGCTTCGATCGGCAGATCCTGCAGGATCGTCGGAATCTCTACACCGAGCAGGTCGCGGGTCGTGTTCTCGTACTCGCGCCGCGTCAGCAGGCGAAGTGCCCGCGGACCTGGAGTCTCGCCATTGCATGCGAGCTCGGGCTTGGGCGGAATCGGATCGAAGCCGTCATCTCCACCTGAGCCACCACCAGCACCGTCGCCCCCTGCGACCGGCCCACCGGTCGTCGGGTTCTGTGTGTCCGGACGATCCGGCCCGATCACGACCGAAGCACCGAAGCCGGCACGCGGTAGCAGTACCTGCTCGATGTACTGCGTCACGAGCTCAGCGCACTCCTCCCCACAGGAGGCTGGGTTGGCGAGCGGCATGTCGAATACCGTCTTTTGAACGTAGGCGACACGGCTCGGGTAGGCCCGATAGAGGTCCGGGAAGGTTCCGAGACCCTCGCCGTCATCGCCATGACACCCCGCGCACTGTGCGGCATACAGGGCCTCACCGGTCGGACCTGCCGGCTCCGGCTCGGGCTGCGATGCCGTACCGTCGTCCTCTGGGATCTCGGACTCATCGGCTACGACGTTCACCGTAATCTCATCGCGATACTGGGTTCCGATCAGTCCGCGGTGAAGTCCGTCCGCGAACTGGAGCTTGAGCGTGTGCTGACCCGGCGGCAAGGTCACCTCGGCCTCGGTCTGTCCCTTCCCGTAGTGGATGTGCATCGGATCGAAAGGAATCCCGATTCCGGCGGCGATGAAGGCCGTGTCGACCAGGATGTGGAGGTGGCCAGCGCCGGCATTGACCACGCCCGAAGGCTCGACCTTGAGGCCGTCGGCAGCCATCACGACCGTGAAGGTCGTGGGAACGGTCGCCCCATCGGCGGGCTCGAGAATGCGATTCTCGGCCACTACCACGTCGATCTCATCGATGAATTCCTCACCATCGAGGGCCACATGGCGGCCATCCGCAAACTGGAGCTTGAGGGAGTGCGGTCCCGGTTCGAGCTCCAGTTCCGCTTCCAGCTGCGCCTTGCCGTAGTGCAAGTGCTGCAGGTCGAAAGGGATCGACTCGCCGATCGGCGTGTAGTCGGTGTCCACCAGAATGTGGAGATGGCCCGCATCTGGATTGACCGGCCCAGAGGGCTCCACCTTGAGTCCCTTGACCTCCATGACCACCTTGAACTTCCGCGGCACGATGGCGCCGTTGGCGGGCTCCACGATCTTCGAGGAACGCTCCTCGGCAACGGGGCCCGGCGCAGGCTCTGGCTCTGGCTCTGGCTGCACGTCGGGCATCGGGGCGGGGGCAGGTGTCGGTGCTGGCGCGGGGGCCGGCATGTCGGCGACGGGGACTCCGCAGGGGATCCCGTTCATCGAGAAGGCTGCGGGCACACTGGCTTCGGCCGTGCGCCGCCCGTTGAACCCGAACACCACCCGTCCGCCGACTGGAATGACCGAGTTGTAGGACAGGTTGCTCACCTCGACCGAGCTGCCGGTCTGGGACGACGAACCGTTCCAGAGCTGCGTGATCTGCTCGTCGCCGGGCATCTCCCAGCGCAGGGTCCAGTTCTCGATCGGCTGATCGGTCGGGTTCTTCAAAAGGACGGTCGTGTTGAATCCGGTTCCCCACTGACCGTTGATTCGATACTCGACCTCACATGCCACACCCTGTGCGCGCACCTCCTGCCCGCACAGGGCAAACCCTGCCATCATCAGAGCCATGGCGGCCCATCTCAGCCGGGGTTGTCTCCGCGTCATCCTAGTCTCCTGAACGTAGTTAGCTTCCGCGTTACGCCTAGAGCGGCGCGAACTCGCTAGAGGTCACACATTCAGACGCGAGCCAGGGAGCTGCCCGGCTTTCCGCCGAGGAATTCGATCCCTCGAGCGGTCTCGATCCCTCGAGCAACCTCGGTGCTCGACAAACGATCGAGAGAGAATCCCTCGAGATGAACGCTTCCGAAAGAAAGCCGATTACAACTTATCAGTCCCTTACAGCGGCCCGCATCGGATCCCCATTGTCAACTGTGCGGTCCTCTAGGATTTCCAATTCGACCGTACGCGAGACTTCCACGCAATACCACGTGAAATACCGGGGAAGCCTTGGGGTACCAAAGGGAATAGCAAGGCTGTCAAGCAAGTGCAGCACACAGATCTAAAACTGACCTCTTCTTGATCTGTATTTTCTATCCTGACTGTATCGTTTATCGAAGATCGAAATCCTTGGTTGGTGGCTCATACAGGACCCTTGAACAGATTAAGATCTCTCACTCTATTGAATGTTATTGACTATCATTTTCTTTCAACTCGCCTTCCTCGCCCGGGTCCGAGCGCGCAGCACCAGTCTCGCACCGTCCGCACGGAGAGCTCGGACCGCATCCAGATGGAGCCACGAGCGCCAGATCCCTGCGTTCGCGGTTGCCAATCCGGGTCACCGTGTCATGATGCACGGCGTGATGGTGCACAAGGTGTATCCAGCTCGGAGCCAAAGGCTCTTCAGAACGGTCGTCGCCAGCCTGCACTCGCTTGCCGTCGTACTGGTCGCGAGCCTGTTCAGCACCAGTGGTGCCGACTTCGCGCTCGCCTGTGAGGCAATGCAGGGCGAAGAGTACGCGGACCCACCCGAGGTAGTACGCCTCGATCTATCGCCGACCCGCTGGCACGTGGCCCGCCGGACGCGGACTTCCGCGTACGCACGCAAGGAGTGGGTACAACCCGACCAATCGCTCGCCGACTGGAGTCGGCTCGTCACGTGGCACGTCGCCTTCGGGCTCGACGACACGGACCTTTCGAAGGCACAAAGCGACTTCCTCGAGTCGTTGCGCACGGGCTGCACGTCGCACGCAGGCGAGGACATCCAAACGAATCCGAGCGACAGGATCTTCGAGTGGTGGGACGAAGGCTGCTTCGGCCGTCCCGCCCAACATCAGCTCGTACGCTTGGTTCGCGGCAGCATCGGTGTGCACACAGTGAGCTACACCTTCAAAGGCGGACGATTTGCCGCGGAGGAACGTGCGCGCTGGATCGGGCGTATCGCGTCGGTTCCGCTCTCGCTGAGGAACTCGCCGGCGGCCTCGAACGAGGCGATCGAGCGAATCTATATAGATGTATGGAAAGGCCGCTACGAAGCCGCCTTCAGCGCACTGGAACCTCTGAGCGAAGCCGGAGATGCAGAAGCCCAAGCGTTGCAGGCACAGCTCTACGTCGAAGGCTGGGGCGTGGAGCAAGACTACGAGAAAGCACGTAGCCTACTCGAGCTGGCGTCGGCGACGGGCAATGCGCGAGCCGCATTCGACCTGGGCCAATTGCACGAGGCAGGCCTCGGTGTCCCTGTCGACCCCGCCCAGGCACTCGAGCTGTACCGGCTCGCGGCGGAGCGCGGACTTCCGGATGCACAGGGCCGAGTCGGCTATCTGCTGCTCAATGGCCCACCCGAGCTCGCCGATCCAGCGGGCGCCTACCGCTGGTTCGAACTCGCGCTCACCAACGGGCACATGCATGCCCGCTACTGGCTCGGACGCCTGCACGAAATTGGAATCGGAGCCGAGAAGGACGTTCTGCGCGCAGCGGAGCTGTACTCCCAAGCGGCACGTGATGGAGAGCCCGACGCTCAGTACCGGCTGGGCATTCTCTACGCCACAGGGAACACCGTCCGCAAGGATATGACAGCCGCTCGCCTCTGGTTGATGCGCGCGGCTGGCCAAGGCAACGAGTCCGCTCGCAACTTCTACAAGCAGCTCGAAGCGACCGACTCCTAAGGCCACAGTTCACTCCACACACCACGCGCTCCTCGCGCCTGCCACTGCGCACCTACGACGGGGATTGGTGTAGATGTGGCTCATGTAGTTTCATCACTTCCCTTCATGTTGTTTCGTCACCCCGCTCCTACCCTCGTTTTTCCCTCTCGGTTCACTAGCCCCTCGAGACTCCACGGATAGCTTATTTCTCGTATCTGACTGGAGACCACGTCCCTGAGACGACGCCGGTCTTGACGTTCGAGCCTCGACCGGCCCACGGCCATCACGATGCCGACCCGGCTCAGATGCCATGCAGCGCCACTTCAATTCGAGTGATCGCCTGGAGCTCATCTAACTGTTCGAAGCCTGGCCATTGCAGCTTAGAGCGACACTGCATTCCGAGCGTGGAGGCCCGTTGCGCCCGTGCTGACGCGACAGACACGTAACCTGCGACATACCCCCAATCAGGGATGGCGAGGAGATCGATCCGACGTCGGTGCACGATCCGCCAAGCCGCTATGGGCAAACCTTGCGCAGGCTGCCACCTTCACGCTCATTGTATACGCCTGCATATTCTCCTCCCTTCCCGCGCAAAGTGACGACGCATACGACTCGAAATCCTCTATCGAATCTGCGTTCCTTGCGGAATCGCGCGTTCCTTCGTTCTCGGCAATCGCGGAGCGACTCACAGCAGAGAGTCACCCGCAGGAACTTCCCGAGCGTACCGAGCCCCTTGCACTGCCGGCGTATTCGGCAACGGCTACTCCACAGCCTGGCGGCAGCGTCTCGCATCTGCGCAGCGGCGAGGCGCGGAGTCGGACCAACGAACCCAGTCGGGCTCGCGCACTCGAGTACCCACTCCCAGAATCGCTGCTCGCCGACCCTGAAGGGTTGCTGCCTTATGCAGATCGGACGCGCCTACTCGAGGACTTCGGTCTCCTCCAAGAGGAGAGCCTGCTCAACCCGTACGAGCAGAGCACGATAAAGGGCGACCGACCCGTCTTCGGGGACGACTGGTATCTGAGTGTCGGCGTCGACAGCGAAACCACCTTCGAAGCCGGTCGGGTCGCCAGTCGTGCGGACTCCTCGACGCAGTCACTCGGAATTCAACGAATCTCTTCTTCTCTGTCACTGATTCGCGGAATGACCACGTTTCGTCCACCGGATTGGCACTTCCACCTGCGCACGGATGCGGCATTTCAGTCCGCGCAGTCGTTGTCCACGCGAATCCGTGAGGGTCGCGCCTCGGGAGACGCACGGAGCGACGTAGGCCTAGAGGAGCTCTTCGTCGAGAGGCATCTACGCAACCTATCCGACCGCTATGACTTCCAAAGTCTGCGAGTCGGAATTCAGCCGTTCACCTCGGACTTCCGCGGCTTTCTGCTGAACGACCACCAACCCGCAGTCCGCTGGTTCGGAAACGCTTCGAACAACCGCCTTCAGTACAACGTGGGCTGGATGCGGAGGCTCACGAAGGACCCGATCAGCGGCCTGAACTCCAACCGTCTGCGCGACGAGGATCTGATCGTCGCAAATCTCTACGTCCAGGACGTTCCCACTCTGGGCTTCCAGGTGCAGGCGACCGCTCTCTACCACGCAGACGACTCGGACGAGGACGACGCTCGCTCCACACTGGAAGCCAGTCCGCGCCCACGCGCGGATCTCGAGACCAGTCGAGCACTGGCTGGATCGCGGACAGCCGAGTCGAGTCAGGGGCATCGGGTCGTCTATGTCGGGGCCAATGGCGATGGACACTTCGGGCGGCTCAACCTGAGCACCAGCGCGTACGCAGCCCTGGGTCGCGACCGAGGCGGACCGGTCGGCTCGGGTACGGGCCGGATTGGGGCTTACTTCGCAGCACTCGAAGCGTCATTGGACTTCGACTGGTACCGCCTCAAGGCGTATGCCCTACTTGCGAGCGGGGACTCGGATCCGAACGACGATCGCTCCCAGGGCTTCGACTTCGTCCGCGACCGACCTGTATTCGCCGGCCTCGAAGATGGCTTCTGGCAGCGGGAGTCGCTCTCTGTCAGCTTGGGCGACGCTGGTGGGGGCCTCCTCCTCGTATCGCGGGATGGGTTGCTGCCCTCGCTCCGCTCCAGAGGCAATCGCGACACGGCAAACTTCGTGAACCCAGGCCTGAGGCTCGCGGGGCTGGGCGCCGACTTCGATGTCCTGCCCGAGCTGCGCTTGCGACTGAACGCGACCTACATGGAGTTCGATGATGCCGCCGTGATCGAGTCGCTCGCCGGAAGCCGCGGGGTGAGCCGCCGGCTCGGCGAGGAGGTATCTGCAACGCTCGTCTACCGCCCTTGGTTCATCAACAACGTGATCCTGCGCGTGTCGGCCGGTGCTTTCCGACCCGGCGCGAGCCTGCGCATGCTCGGGCCCTCGCTGTCGTTGGACGACGACGCTGCGCTCTATTCGGCCCGAGTACGCCTGACCTTGTCCTACTAGGATCGCGCGCCAATCACCTGAGCGAAGCCGGACCGCCTCTGCCCGACCGCCTTGCTAGGCGACGCGCGGATCCAGAGCAGTAGCGAACAGCTCGGCGACGAAGGAGGCCAGCTGTCGGTCGGAGCCGTCGAAGGTGACCCCCAACCCGTCCGCATCATTGCGGGTGACGCGGCCCCAGAGGCACATGGGACTCAATATCGGCGGCGCGTGGCGATGCACGCGCACGCGGCACTTGGTCCCCTCGGCGACGCCGCGGTCCGTCACGATGAACATCCCGCCCGGGCTGATGTTGCAGCAGCGCCCAGTCGCGAGAACACCACCTTCGTCGTGGTGGATCTCGACCTCGAGCTCTGCGCACACCCGCTCGTCGCGCCTACGATTGTCTGGATGAGTCTTCTTTGTGAGCGCCATCCCTGATTCTACGTTGCCCCACGCGATGATCGCGACCACCGCGGCAGTAGCGAGCTTCAGCCGGCCCGAAAGCGCCCGACCCACCACTCGCGCGTTCTACCACACAACCCAGCATCGGTGGGCGAGCGCCCAATCTTGACTCGTCTGTCGCCGTTCTTCGCCGCCTGTGCATCGCGCGCTGCGCCAGTGCAGCTTCGTGGCCCCTCCCATGCGGCCCCGAGCACGTGCGCTCGAGATTCAAAGGACTTGCCGTCAAGCCGCGGATTGGTATTTAGTACGCCTCGCTCGTCTCCGTGTACTCACCCCCGCCCCTCCAAGCATGCAGGGGCTCCTGGTGCATACGGCGTCTGGGCCGACCAAGGGAAGCCAGAATGGCAGAGGAGCTCGCAATCGATGGATACTGACCGCAAGGCCAGACTGGGCGAACGCTGGGTTTGCTTCTCGTGCACCGCCAAGTTCTACGACCTGAACAAGCCGGAGCCGCTGTGCCCCAAGTGTGGCGCCAACCAGCACGAATCGCCGCTCTTCAAGAAGCCGAAGCGCGCGAAGAAGGCTCCCAAGAAGGCCGCCAGGCCCCCCGCTCCGATTGAGGACGATTACGAGCAAGACGTCGGCGGGAGCGACAACGACGATGAGGATATCTCTCTCGTCGACGACGGATCCGACGGGGACGACGAGCTCGATCTCGACGAACTCGAGATGGGCGAAGAAGAGGACATGTCCGGAGTGGAAGTAGACGAGGACTAGAGCATGCGCTCAGAAGGTGCTGACGCGCCTCCAGATTCGAGCCCATTCGTCATTCGATGCGCCCCCCTGAGCCCGCGTCAGCTGCTCCTTCTGGAGCCGTTCGATCTCGACGACCTGCTCGAGCATCTGGCGATTGGTCCGCTTCCACTGCTCGGTGTTCCGCTGGACCTTGTCGAATGCCTGGAGCTTGCCGGATAGATCTTCGGGGGAATAGCCCTGCATGGGATCCTGGCGCTGCGCGACCAATGCGAGCTGCTGCTCGAGCTTCTGCTTCTCGGATTGGTAGGCCGCGAGCAACATCTCGACTTCGGAGTCGCTGAGCGACTCGTAGGGTCGCTTCTCCCGCTGTTCCGGGGCATCCAGATGCGCGTTGCGCTGATAGTTCCAATATCCGAGCCCACCAGCTGCAGCCGCCAGAACCAACACGAAGCCGAGGAAGCGTCCCATGCAGAGATCGATCGGAATCGTCCGCAGCGCGGTTGAGCAGGCGTCGTCGCGGAGCCCCGGCCCCGCGGGCACGAACGCACCCTAAGGTCGGCTTCGCGCCAGCAAGGCTGCGGAGATCCCCTGCACGTTCAGCCGCAGCAACCCAAGCCCTGCCCCCGCAGAGGCTCCGGCTGGCTTGCCTCGCAGGGAGTCGCCGTAGAGCAGACGATACATCTGATACGACCGCAGCACGCGGCGCAGGTAGCGCCGGGTCTCGTTGTAGGGGACCGAGTCGACGAAGCGGTCGACCGGCAGCGAGACGTCCGCTTGGAGCCTGGAGGTCCACCCCGAGACAGCCTCGGGTCCAGCGTTGTAGGCAGCGATCGCGAGCGGGCGCGAGCCTTTGAACTGTCCCGTCAGCTGCTTCAAGTAAAACGTTCCAAATCGGACGTTGATTGCTGGCTCGTATAAGTATTCCGGATCAAAGGGACTGACACCGAGCGTCGTTGCGATGCGCTTCGCGGTCGGCGGCACCAGCTGCATCAAGCCGCGAGCCCCTGCGCCAGACTGGACCTCCGGACGGTAGAGGCTCTCCTCGCGCATGATCGCGTAGACCAGGGCCTCGTCGAACTCGAACTCCTTCACCGCTCGCTCGACGGGAGCGCCGAACGGACGATACCAAGCCGCCGTCCACGCCTCTCGCCAGTTCGGATCGATCCCACGGTCGAAGGCATCCCCAAATCCGTCGATGACGAGCCGAGCGGCGTGGTAGTGCTCACCGAGCTGGTGCAGCGCGAGCGCCCCGGTCAAGCGATCATCGCGAGTCAGCGATCCACTGAGACGCCATGCCGTGAGCTCATCGCGCGCCAGATCAGGCAGACCCGCCTCCTGTAGCCAGCCTGCCCTCTCCAGAGCCTCGGGCAGGGACCGAGAGGACGGCGCACCGCTCACGACCTCGCGCTGAAGCTCTGGCTCCAATCCGAGCCGTTCGGCAGCCAGCATGCCGTAGTAGGTCAGCGGAACTGCTTCCGCGAGCTCACGCAGCTCCTGGCGCGCGAGCTCCGGCGAGCTGCTCGCCTGAACCACCGCGTGCCAGTAGCGCGCGCGCCGGACCTCGATATCACTCCAGGATCCGCGCATCAGCGGCTCGAGATGGCGCATCGCATCCGCGCTGTCGTCGCGCTCGACGGCCGCCCACGCAAGCTGCCAGTTGGCATCGAGCGCGAGCCGCTCATCGTCACCTTGGTTGGCAACTTGCTCGAGCAGCCGGCGCGACGATTCGGGATCGCTCCGATCGATCAATAGCGCGACCAGATAGCGAGCGCGCGTAGCGTAGGGTTCCTCGACGGAGCGCGCGATCGCGCTCAGCTCCCTGACCCCACGCTCCTGCTGGCCTGAGCGAACGCGGGCGCGCGCGGCTTGGATCGAGGCCTCGACCGCGGCCTCCCCGTCGCTCTCGGCTGCAAGAGCGCGATAACGCTTCGTCGCCTCGGAGTAGCGCCGCGTGCGAAACAGACAATCAGCATGCTCCTCACGCAGCATTCTGGCCTGCCCGGAAGTCAGATCCTTGCGCGAGCGGACGGCTGGCAAGAGCTCCAGAGCCGTGTCACAGCGTCCGCCGGCGCGCAGATCGCGAATGTGGTCGACCAGGGATTGGATCGGCGCCGGCTCGAGCTTGGCCCGCCGCTCCAGCGAACTTGAGCGCTCGAAGGCGTCGTCCGCCTCGAGGGCCTTGGGCCAACGAGTCCACACGGTCCGGTAGAGCTCGAGAGCCATTACCAGCTGCTTCCTGTCCTCGAGCGCACGCGCCAGCTCGAACGCCAGCTGAGCCGCCAAGGCGGGATCGTGCGTCAACCTCCACGCCTGCTCCTGCGCCTCGCGCGCGGTTTCGTAGCGGCCGCGACTCAGCTCGACCTGGGCTACCTCCATCCATAGACGCGCAGCAACGTCACGCGGGAGCGAGACCGAGAGGCCCCTGCGCAGCGCACGCTCAGCCCGTTCCAGCTCACCACGAGTGCGCCACCAACGCCCCTCGAGCAGCGCAGCATGCGCTTGCAGGGGCCCCTCGCGCACCCGCCCGTCGAGCGCGGCGATCGCCTCTTCGAAGCGCTCCTGCTCGGCAAGCCGCAGAGCGGCGCGAAGCTGCACCGCCGGCGAGGCTCCGGACTCCGCATGCGCAACCAGCCCCGCGCCCCACACTGCACCTACCGCGAAGACTCCGAACCGAAGCCGTCGCAGGCACCCGGAGAGCCTGCGCGGACCTCGCAGAATACGGATCGAGGGCTGCACGGGGCGCGCAACGTCGAGCGAGAGATGAGGCTCCGGCATGCGTAACAATCTAACGGCGCCGAGAATCGATGCGCAATCGTCGTCGAAGGCCGCTACACCGGCGTCTCGGCCCCAGGACAGCTGGGGTGCTCCAGCAGCGCTCGCACCCCGACGCCTCTGCTACTCTGCGCCCCGTGAAGGCACCGCTTGCACCCGCCCGCTGGGAGAACCACCCTCTCGCGCCCACGCAGACCCTCCTGATCGCGCCGATCATGCTGACCGGCCTGGCCTGCGGCTCCGGCGCAGAAGACAGCGCATCCCGTCGGGCCCCTCGCAGCACCCTCCCGCAGACCCCACCCCCAGGCCTGGGCGAGGGCCTGCCCGGCACGTGGGAGTATTCCGCCGCCGTCCTGGGGCTCGGGCTCGGAACCTGGCTCTTCGTGCGCGAGCCGGCCAGAGCGGAGCGCCAGCTCGAGATCGCTCGTGCGCTCTCTCCGACCGGAGTCGTGCGGTTCTCCTACGACACGATCGCGAACCGACCGGAGGTGATCGACGCGCTCCTTCGAGACTCGCCTTGATCCGCCTCGAAGATCTGGACTACCCACTGCCCTCCGAGCTGATCGCCCAGGAACCGGTGGAGCCGCGCGACCACGCACGGCTGCTGGTCGTAGATCGCGACGGGAACGCTTCGTCCGGCGTGCCGGGCCTGCGCGACGCACAGTTCTCGGATCTGCCGACTCTGGTCCAGCCAGAGGACGTGCTCGTGGTGAACGACTCGAGGGTCATCCCGGCGCGCGTCCGTGCACGAAAGCGCAGTGGTGGGAAGCTCGAGCTGCTGCTACTGGAGCCGATCTCGGAGCAGAGCTGGCGCGCGTTGGTGCGTTCGAGCGGTCGCCTGCGCGTCGGCCTCGAGCTCGAGCTTGGCGAGCCCGGAGGGCTCGGGGGACGCATCGACCGAATCGAGCCCGACGGAACTTGCGAGTTGAGCTTCACCTTCTCCCCAGAAGTCATCTCGAATGAAAAAACTTTCCCGATCCCGCAACTCGCTGAACGTCTTGGCGAGATTCCCCTACCTCCATATATCCGGGCGGGTGTCGCCCGCGCTTCTGACCGACTCGACTACCAGACGGTGTTCGCGACTCCACCCGGCTCCATCGCCGCCCCGACGGCCAGCCTTCACTTCACTCCGGAACTCGCCGCCCGACTCCCGATTCTCCGCCTGACCCTGCACGTAGGTCCGGGAACATTTCGGCCCGTCCGCACGCCAACCTTGGCCGAGCACCGCCTGGAGCCCGAGCAGTTCGAGATCTCGGAGGAGTGCGCCCTGGGCATGCAGCGTGCCCGCGCCCGCGGCGGCCGCGTGATCGCCGTCGGAACCACCGTCGTTCGCGCGCTCGAGACGACCGGTGGCTGCGCGGGGAGCGGCCGCGCCCACCTGCTGATTCAGCCCGGCTACAGGTTCCGGGCGATCGACGCCCTGGTCACCAACTTCCATCTGCCTCGCTCCTCGCTGCTCGCCCTCGTCATGGCGTTTGCTGGCATCGAGACGACGCGGCGCGCCTATGAGGCCGCAATCGAGCGAGGGTACCGGTTCTATTCCTACGGAGATGCAATGTGGTTGGCCTGAGTTTTAAAGTGACACATGAAGACGCGAGTGATTCGCGAGCCGGGGAGCTGACCACCCCTCATGGTACTCTCGAGACCCCGACGTTCTTTCCGGTCGCGACGTACGGCGCCGTTCGGGGACTGGCCCCGTGGGAGCTACGGGACGCGCGGGTCCAGGGTGTGCTGTGCAACACCTACCACCTCCACCTGCGGCCGGGTGAGACCACCGTCGCGAGCCTCGGAGGACTTCATCAATTCCTTGATTGGAATGGACCTATCCTGACGGATTCAGGAGGCTTTCAGCTTCACAGCCTGGATCGATACGCGCGCGTGGATGAATCGGGGGTACGCTTCCAGAGTCCCATCGACGGCAGCCGCTACTTCCTGTCGCCCGAGTCCTGCATTGGTATCCAAGAGGCCCTGGGGGCCGATCTGATCGTGATTCTCGACCAGTTCGAGCCTGCAGAGACAGCGAGTGCGGGCGCGCAGGGCCGAGCGCACGCGTGTGTCGAGCGCACGCTTCGCTGGGCCGCGCGCTGCCGGGAGGCCCAGCGGCGGCAGGACCAGTGGCTGTTCGGGATCGTTCAGGGGGGCGGGTTCGCGGACCTACGCCAGGAGAGCGCATCGCGCACTGCCGCTCTCGAGTTTCCCGCCTACGCTGTCGGCGGCCTGGGCCTCGGCGAGTCGTCCGAGGAGCGCCTGCGCCTGCTCACCGCCAGCCTGGCTCCACTTCCGCGAACCGTTCCACGCTATGCAATGGGAATCGGAAAGCCCGAGGACCTCGTGGAGATGGTCACCCGAGGCGTCGACCTGTTCGACTGCGTGTTGCCCACTCGCCACGGTCGTCACGCGGCAGCCTACACCGGTGAAGGTAAGCTGCAGCTGCGCAACGCGCGCTTCGCCGGCGATCCAGAGCCGCTCGATGCCAGCTGCGACTGCCGCTGCTGTCGCCACTTCTCGCGAGGCTACCTCCACCACTTGTTCAAGGTCGGAGAGTCCCTGGCCGGCTCGATGCTCTCCCTACACAATATCCGGTACTATATGCGGCTACTCGCCAGCCTCCGGCATGCCATCGCGACCGGCTCGAGCTCGCTGTGGCTCGAGCGCTGGCGCGCAGGTCAGCGTGTCCCCGAAGCCTGCCTCACCGCCGAAGCCGCCGCTGCGAGCCCGGCATAGAACGGCAGCCTCGGCCCCAGCGCGCCCGGCTCGATGCGAGCCCCGTGGTACACGTTCCATGTTCTCTTCCGAGTCCTTACGCGTATTTCTTCAAGGAAGAGCTCGGGATTTCGCTGCACCACGGTTCCAAGTACGATCAGATCGGGATCCAAGGTAGGAATCAGCATCGCGAGACCCTGAGTCAGGCGATCGAGGAAGCTCTCACGCAGCTCCAGCGCCAGCGGGTCTCGACTTCGGATCGCCGCGACCCAGTGATGCGCATTGATGCGTTCGGTGTCGCCGGAGACCGCCTCGAGAATCGACGTCGTGCGCCCTGCGGCGATCTCCTGTCGCAGGATGCCCGCGATGGCGTGCCCGCTCGTGTAGGCCTCCAGGCACCCGCGCAGTCCGCACGTACACGCACGTCCGTCGAGCTCCACGGGAATGTGCCCAACCTCCCCAGCCTGAAAGCTGGCACCCGCGTGCAGCTTTCCATCGACGACGATGCCTCCGCCAACGCCGCTGCTCATCGTCAGAAAGATCATGCAGCGGGCACCGCGCCCAACACCATAATGCGATTCGGCGAGGGCGGCGGCATTTGCGTCGTTCTCGAGCGCCACCGGACAGCCGTAGTGCTCGGCCACCACCTCTACGACCGGCACGTCGATCCAGCCGGGAATGTTGTGGCAGGCGACGATGCGCCCCGCTGGGATGTCGAGGGGGCCAGGCGAGCTGATGCCCACACCCTCGAGCGCGCTCGGGTCCACACCAAGGCCCCGCAGAAGTGCGTCAGCGCGCTCGAGCAAATCTCGCAGGGACTCACGCCAGCTGCCGTGAGACCAGGATTCATGAACCTCGCTCGCCAGAATTTCCCGCTCGTCTCCGATCGCGACGGCAGCCTTCGTACCACCGATGTCCAGGCCCAACCTCACCTCATCCCCCCTCCCGAACCGAACAGCCTCACGAGCTCACACCCACACACGCGCCCGTCCACGCAGGACACCGCAAATTTCCTTACATCTCCGGGCGCGCTTCGCGCATCCCGGGATGCGCTTTCGCGCGCCGCGGCGCTGTTCCTCACACCGCCATCGCGCGAGCACGGCACGCGCACACCGCGACGCGGCAAACAGGTACAGCTTTGCGCACGAGTCGCCAGGCCTCCCAGCGGGTCTGGCCCTCTGGTTCTGCGAGCCCGATGCTCTGCATCCGAGATGGTCCGTCTACCACGAGATGCCGCGAACCCCCTGCCCCGGAGCGGCTCGCACCTCCTCCCCCGAGCTGGCGCCCCGCGCGCGGTACTCCGTGCCTGCGCCATGATTGGCTGCGTGTTCTCGTTGAGTGCCTGCTCGCTCGGCTACTGGAGCCCCCGCTTCTGGATCCCCTCCGAGGCGCGCAGCCAGGTCGAGCAAGCCGCCTATCGTTACAACAACGCACTTCGCTTCGGGAATCTCGAGATGGCCATCAAGAGTGTCGAGCCCGACCGGCGGGAAGAATTCCTGAGGACCTTCGATGCCTCCGCCCCGCGGGCGATCCGATTCACCGAGATGGACATTCAGTCCGTGTCGCTCGGGCCCGAGCGCGCGGAAGCGCGCGTGCTGTTGCTGATCCGGTTCTACCGGCTCCCATCCATCCGGGAGTTTGCAGTCACCCACGAGCAACGCTGGCGTTACGATCCGAGCGACTCGCTCTGGTACGTATCGCCAGACGCAGAGCTGTTCGCCAGCCGCGACCGCGAACCCCTGCCCTCGGTGACTCGCTAGCTCTACCAGCTCGGCAGAACCTGGGCCGCCAGGGGCGCCATGTCCCAAGCAGACGGGCCCGGATCTCATAGGGCCCGGACCCGGATGGATCGGCCCGCAGATCGTTCACGACCTGCCAGACGCGAAGCCTCGCGGAGGCAAATCCCCGCAGCGAAATCCCAGCGTGTACCCCGGCGATAGCTGACACAAAAAACTCGTACGCAAAAAAGTTTTCGTTCGAGAGACTCGCTTGTCATTCGTTTTCGTTAACTTTCCTTTCATGTCGCAATCCACGGCTGCTCGCGTCGGCGTCATCTGCGAGACTCTCTGGGACAGAAAGCAACTGCAGGCCTGTTGGCCAGCCTGGGGTGAACGGGTCACGGTCAAATACCTGTCCCCGAGCGAGGCGCAGCTCGGTAGTGACTCCACGATCGCGCTGGCGAACCCGTCTGCGATTCTCGACAACATCAGCGCGACCGAGCGCCACCACCTGCAAGGGGTCCTGTGCACGAGCGGAGGTCCCGGATCTCTGCTCGCCGCGGCGGTTGCGAGCCGGTTGGGTCTGCCCTCCCCGCCCCCTGAAGCTTTGCGGAGCCTACTCGACCGCCGACTCGCGCGCGATCTCGTGTCCGAGATCCAGCCCGATGCGCTGTCGCCGGGCTGGCGCATCTCGCGAGATTCGAGGGACGCTCTTCCCGATCTTCCCTATCCGGTCACACTTCACTGCGAGTTCGCACGCGGCCCAGGCGATGACGTGCACATCGCAAGCCGAGACAAGCTCGAGGCGTGGCTGGCCAGCGCACAGCTGCGCGGACTCGTCGAACGAACGTGGCCTCGCCTCGAGCGTTTGGTAGCAGCCTGCAGTGACCGACCCTTGGACACACCCGCCTGGATCGCCGAACCCGATGTTCCCGGCGCTCACATCGCGCTCGAGGGATTCACAAGCGAGGACGCGGTCGAGTTCTTCGGAATCATGGACATGCGCGTTCACCCGCGCAGCGGGTGGGTCGCCCGCTACGAGTACCCATCCCGCCTACCGGCGCACGTGCAGTCACGCACCTTTGATGTGGCTCGCAGACTGGTTCGCGCAAGCGGCCTGAACCAGTGTTGCTTTCATCTGGATGCCACATGGGACTACCGCGACGAGAAGATCGTGATCCGCGGGCTGTATCCACACCTGGACGGCCAGCTTGCGGACCTCTACCAGAAGGTGGACGGCAACCATGCCTATGAGGCGGCGCTCTCTCTTTGCCTGCAGGGACGCCCATCGCTCGTCCACCGCCAGGGACGTTATGCCTGCGCCGCAAGCAGTGTGCTCTACGCGTCGGCACCGTGCGCGGTCACGAGCGCACCCGACGCCTGCGACCTCGCAGCCGCCGAGGGGTGGTTCATGGGAACCCTCGTCTGGAGCGACAAGAACGTGGGAGACCTGGTGCGCTGCAGCGACGCGCAAACCAGCCGCTATGCCGTCCTGAACGTAGGCGCACGCGACACGGAGCTCCTCGGAGCGCGGCTGCATGCGGTCGAGGAGCGCCTCGGCTTCGAGCTCAAGGCGGTCTAGCCCGCTCGCACTGCGCAGCAGAGTGAGCTCTGTGCCGTAGCTCGCCGCTCAGTACTGCGGAGCGACCTCTACCGTTTCGAGCACGACCACGTCTCCGCGGCGCACCACGACCAGCGGCGTGTAGCGACCGTCCACCCAGCGGAACTCGCGCGTCACGCGGAGAGGTTCATCCGGGTTCCCGAGCGTCGCGGGAATCAGCAGCCCAGGTCCCGCCTGCAGATAGACGGGCGCAGAGCCGGCGAGAGGCCCTACCGGATTCAGCATCGGAAAGTGCATCTCCTGCGCGGCGGCAGCGGGATCGGTGGCCGGCTTGCGCTGGGCGGGGACCGATCGAATGGTGAGCCGCGGGTAGTCCTCGAGCGCGCGGTCCGGAGCCTGCTTCATCGCTCGGCGGTAACGCTCCGGCACGTGCTCTGCATCGTCGGTGAAGGCGAGCGTGCCGTTGTCCTGCTCATACGAATAAACGTCGGCGAAGGCCGCTGATGGGAGCCAAGCGCCCACCAGTGCCGCCGACAACACCCATCGCCACATGGCTTCCCTCCTGAACCGTGGGTGGTCTAGCGTACTTTCGAGAGGAGTGGCCGAGTCGCCCCGCTAGGTGGCGCCCCCCCCCCCGAGTTGCGGCCCTCCCGCGTCCTGCACCCCCCGAGCATCCGTCCGCTCGCGCGTCCCGAGCGCGGAGCCGCGCGCAGACACCGACATTTCCTCACAGATTTGACACGAGCGGGGACCCACCCCTATAGTCCGGCTCGCGTTGCGGGGTGGAGCAGTCCGGTAGCTCGTCGGGCTCATAACCCGAAGGTCGCAGGTTCGAATCCTGCCCCCGCTACCAACGCAACCTGTCGGTCTCTTTAAGGGTTGCGAACCCCGAGAACAACCTCGGGAGGTCCCCGACGGCGTCGTGATGTCGCGTAGGTTGCTTCCGATGTCGAGTGTGGCACCATCACGCACCGTGCTGCGTACGACCGTCGATATCGATGCCGCGGTTCTGCGCGATCTGAAGAGTCACTCCTTCGGCGACCCAACGTCCGCACAATCGCCGAAGGCGATGGGTTCTGGGATGCATACCGCCGCGTCAACGACGAGGTGGTCGTTCGCGGAAATCTGGTTCCCGACGCGCACTTGGCGTCGCTCTTGATCCAAAACGGCGTCACGGAGATCTGGACCCACGATCGCGACTTCCGGAAGTTCGAGGCTCTCCGGGTGCGAGACCCGTTCGAGGAGCCGCTGCGCGGGAGAGGCTGAGGCGGGCCCCGTTCTTGGTTGGGACCGCTTCGGTCGCAGGGTAAGGTGGCCAGGCCACTCGGGTCTGTTCGTCCTGGTTCTCTGCGCCTTGCGGCATGAATGCCGAGCATCACAGCCCCGATCGACCGCACGCCGAAGCGAACCCCCGTTCTCATCCGAAACCAGCCTGAGAGTTCGGCGATCTCGGAATCGAGTGGCCCCGGAGTCTCAGGCGCCGGCACGTCGCTCTGTTACCCCAACAGGAGACAGTACACGTCTGCCTCCCGAGCGCACACGTAGCTCGTATGAAGAGAGAACGAACGCGTGCTCGCTTCCTATGACACGAGGTCGATCAAGCAGGACCTCAACGCAGCCGAAATTGGATACCAGTTCCATTGCTGGCAAAACCTGCGCACATCGACCGTCCGGTGTTCACAGCCGTCCGCGGCTCACCCGAGTCGCGCGAGTCATGGGGAGCGCGCATGAATTCGCTCTACATCTGGCCCGGCCATCCGGGCCTTTCGCTGCTTGTGCTGTATGCCTTCAGCACAGTCTTTCTCTGGGCCGCCCGGAGTCCGGTTCGGAGCTTGGTCCATAGCCTGACTGAGCTCTTGCGAGAAGCTTTCACGGGTGTTGCACGGTGGGCAGATCAAGCCGCTGATCGCGTCTACCGGCGAGCGCGCACAGCCCTGCTGGCAGCTGGCAAGCTCGAGGCGCAGGGGAAGTTGGAGCGAGAGTTCCAGCAGATCGATCTCACGTTCGCCGAACGCGTCAACCAATATCAGATTCTGCACCGACGCATCGATGAGGCTCTTCACAAGCTCGAGGATGACCATCGCGATTGTGGCGTCCATCCACCCGAGGTTCCCGGATGGGCCCAGGCTGCCGAAGCGATTGCAAACATCCCAAACCTTGGAGAGAAGAACGGAAAGGTGCTCGAGAGCATCCGCCAGTCGTCGCGCGATGCGGAGCGCAAGGCTCTGCAAGCGTACCGCGAGGACACGGCCACCCGGCACAAGATCCTGGGCAGCATGGTCGCGAGCTGGAAGGAAGTCCGTACCCTGATGGCGCGCGTGCAGGATTGCGTTCAGCGAACGGTCGAGGTCACGAGACGCATCGAGCAGTGCCACGAGGACTACCAGAAGCTGCACCAGGACGACGATGGAGCAGCGCGCGCCCTCACTTTCTCCGCTGCGAAGCTCTTCGTGGTGTCCTGTCTGGTCCTTGGCGTTGCTCTGGGCGGGGCCTTCATCAACTTCCAGCTGATCTCCCTCCCGATGTCCGAGCTGGTTCCGGCAGGCGCGCGCTTGGGCAGCCTACCGGTGGCCTCCGTGTCTGCCCTGGTCATCGTACTGATGGAGACGGCTCTTGGCATCTTCATCATGGACATGCTCGGAATCACCGAGCTCTTCCCTCGACTTCAGAACGTGGCCAGCTCACGCCGTCGTATGATTCTTGGGTGCGCGCTCGGTGGTCTCTTCTTGCTTGCGGCCGTAGAAAGTTCACTCGCTGTGCTGCGCGAGCAGATCGCTGCCGCCGATGCTGCACTCAAGCTCTCCCTTGCCGGAGAGTCTGCTCAGTTGGTAGCGCAGGCCAGCTCGTCGTCGATTCCGGTGGTCGGCCAAGCCGTGCTGGGGTTCGTCCTACCCTGGATTCTCGCGATGGCCGCCATTCCTCTCGAGATGCTGATTGACAGTACCAGACATCTTTCGGGTTCTGTCCTCGGGTTGCTTCTGCAGGCGGCAGGACATGTGGGTCGCATCGCCACCTATGCGGCCTCTGCGCTGGAGCGCACTCTGCTGGCGGCCCTGGATGTCTACATCAGCATCCCCATGCGCATCGAAGGTCTGGTCACCGGTCGGGGGCACTCGTCGCACTCTGAGAGCGTCCCTTCGGGCAGCCGGGAGGAAGGCTGATGGACTGGCCAAGGTCCGGTCGGCGGTCGCCCGCCGCTCTGCGCGGAATCATCGTCGCGACTCTGCTGTGGACGACCAGCTGCGGTGACGGAGCCGCCTATGATCAGGCGATCGCCGTGCTGGTAGACACGTCGGGCACCTATGTGGAAGAGATGCCCGAGGTCGCGCGCATTCTGAAGCGAGAGGTGCTTCCGAACATGGTGCCAGGAGACACACTCGTTCTGATCCGCATCGACAGTGAAAGCTTCGACAAGGAGAATGTCGAAGCCATCCAGACGCTGGACTGGAGGCCCTCTCAAGCCAATGCACAGAAGCTGGCGCTGGCACAGCGGCTGGACACTTTTTCTGGATCCATCTCTTCATCGAAGTTCACGGATATTCGCGGCGCGATGATGCTCGCCAGCAGCTACCTTCGCGAGACCGGCGCGAGAAGCCGCGTCATGCTGCTATTCAGCGACATGCGCGAAGATCTTCCCCAGGGAGCGACGCGAACCTTCGGCGAGGATGAGCTCGCAGGTGTCGAGATCATCGCCATGAACGTCAAGCAGCTGCGCGCAGATACCGCAGATCCCAACGGGTTCAGACAACGACTGGCTAGCTGGGAGGCATCGGTCGGATCCGCAGATGCAGCGAGCTGGCAAATCCTGATGGATCCCGCGAAGCTCGGTGATCTGCTGCTACGCACACGTTGACTCTCGGCGAGGGCTGGGACTCTATGCCAAAGCCGCTCTTTACGATCGCGACTTGTCTGGTCTTGCTCAACGGGGTGGGTTGTATTGGAGTCGACGTAATTCGCAGCCAGCGGATCGCACGCTGTGAGCAAAATTGTGCGATCGAGGAGAGCCTCGGCGCCTACATTGTCTCGACACGGGACCAGGATCGCCTTCCGCGCAAGGACCGTCTACTCGATCGCACCAATGTACGGCTGAAGCTGTTGGAGCCGGACGAGATTCATTTTGAGCGAGACGTCGAACGATGGACCTACTCGCACGGGCGCTGGGTGGGAATCGTGCTGTGGCTCGGGGGTCCGATTCCTCTGCTGCTCCCTCTGGGACGCGATCAGCTGGATCTCCGCTTCCGAGGAGAGCAGCTCTTGTCGGCGACTTCCATGCAGACGCTCGACCGATCCTACATGTGTACGCTGCTTCCCGTTCTCGCCGACACTGGCGGCTTTTGTTGGGCGAGAGAATTCGTCTCGAACATGCGCTTCCCCGTCCGCTGAGTCAGACTTCTGGGTGCTTGCCTGATGCCAGGACGTATGCAGGACTACTGGCTGGAGGCTCAGATCGTGCGAGCCCGCACTTCACGACGGGGCCGCCTCGAAGCCCCACCCGCCCATTGATGCGTGCCTAGCCCACGGGATGGGACCGCGGCGTGTGCCCCGCGGCACTGACCACATGGGCGCACGTGTCCACCCTCGCCCCTGCGTCAAATTGCCGCACCGATCGACTGCGCTCGCTTGCTAGCCTCGCGCCACGCAACTCACCACTTCACTCCAGCTCGGACTGCTGACGCACGGAGGCACCAGCATGCGCTCTCGATCCAACGCCCGCTCACGGAAGAGCTTGCACCCTCGAAGGCCCAACCCACACGCCCGTTCATATGCACCTATGTCGTGGCTCGCTCGCACGACCGCGGCTCTGCTGGTATGTGCAGCCTCAGGGTTGGCGGCGGTTTCTTCTGCCGATACCCCCGAAGAAGTCAAGCGCAGTCGGATCGAAGAGGTGATCGTCACCGGAGAGAGGACCTCGAACGTCTTCTCGGGTGCATCCCCACGCTCCTACATCTCCGAAGTCGACGTCCAGTCGATACACGTCACATCGACGGAAGACATCGTCTCTTACGAGCCCAGCCTCATCATTCGCAAGCGCTTCATCGGCGATGAGAACGGCACGCTCGGGATCCGCGGATCCAACATGTTCCAGACGACGCGGTCCATGGTATTCGCAGACGGTCTCCCCCTCCACTACCTCCTGCAGACACGCTTCTCGGGTGCGCCGCGTTGGTCGCTGGTTGCACCAGCGGAGGTAAAGGGGGTCGAGGTTCTCTACGGCCCATATTCCGCGGAGTACGGGGGCAACGCGATGGGTGGCGTCGTGAATATCGAGACCGAGCTGCCCGTAGAGAGAAGGTTTCACATCGAAGGCAGTGGCTTCACGCAGGACTTCGACTTGCTCGGAACCGATGAGCGCTTCGGCGGTCGTCGCCTGCAGACGTCCTACGGCGACCGGATCGGAAACCTGAGTGTCTACCTCTCGCACAACCATCTCACGAATGAGGGGCACCCCCAGACGTTCCGGTTCGCGGAGTTCACGCCCACCACAGCCCCCGACACGGTGTCCGGAGCACGGGGCGACTCCGATGCGCAGGGCCAAGAGGTCGTCTACTTCGGGGATACCGGTCGCGAGAAGGTCACGACTAACCTGACCAAGCTGAAGCTCGGTTACACGCTCGAAGAGTGGGTCGCGCGGGCGACCGTGGCCTTCGAGAAGCGCACGCGTGATAGCGAGGACGCGACGAGCTACCTGACGGATCTCGCGACGGGCCAGCCCTTCACGAATGGCACTGCCGTGGCCGGCGGGCGCCAGTTCCGCGTAGATCCGCGAAGTTTCGAAATCTCGTTCACAGAGCGCGAAACGCTTCTCGTAGGTCTGGGCCTGGATGGCCCGATCACACAGGACTGGAACTTGGAGCTCGACTTCAGCGTGTTCGACATCGTCGACGACGAGACTCGTCGCTCAAGTGGGCGCGTTTCGCGTTTCGAAGACACTGGGTGGGTCACCGGCAGCGCTAAGCTGCGGACCGATCAGTTCGCGGGTCGCGCAGACATGAAGCTCGCCACCGGGGTCAGCTACGAGCGATATGAGCTCGAGTTTCAGGACTTCGACTCTGACGACTTCCGGGCCGGTCTGCGGTCTTCCCCAAGAGACTTCAGTGGTGGCGAGACCTCCGTGCAGGCTGCCTTCGCGCAGTGGGCGTGGCAGATCACGGAACGCTGGGACGTACAGGCCGGGCTTCGCTACGAGCGCTGGCAGGCGACCGATGGGTTCTTCGGCGAACTGCAAACCGATACTCGAAACGAGAACGGCCTGTCACCCAAATTCTCGCTCGGCTTCGCTCCCAACGACGAGTGGCAGATCCGCTACTCGATCGCGCGTGCCGTGCGCTTCCCGATCGTCGAGGAGCTGTTCCAAAACGAACGCCGCTTCAACAGCATTCGTCAGTCCAGCCCTGGCCTGGCGCCCGAAGAGGGATTGTTCCAGAATCTCTCCATCGAGCGTGCGCTGTCGAATGGATTCATCCGACTCAATTTGTTCCGTGAGTCGATCGATGACGTGATCTTCAATCAGTCATCGAACATCCTCGATCCCGTCGCCGGGGTGAGCACTCAGCTCTCGACCTTCCTTCCCATCGACCACGAGATCGTGAACGGCGTCGAGGTCGTGGGCACTTTGCGCGGGCTGATGCGCGGCAAGCTCGACGTTCGCTCGAACATCACCTACACGGACGCGAAGATCGACGAGAACGATGCAAATCCAGAGCTGGAAGGAAATCGCTTTCCACGCCTGCCCAAGTGGCGCGGGAACCTGGTGCTGACCTACCACTGGAACGACAAGCTGGACACGTCGATCGGAATGCGCTTCGCCAGCGACAGCTTCGGCGAGCTCGACAACTCCGACCGCGCCGACGGCGTCTTCGGTGCCCACGATGCATATCAGTTCTACAACGTGAAGGCGAGCTACCAGCTCACGGAAACATCGCGCGTCGCCTTCGGCATCGACAACCTGACGGATGAAGAGGCGTACGTCTTTCACCCGTGGCCGCGACGCAGCGCCTACGTGGAGTTCGCGCTGGACCTCTGATTCGCGCTGCGACCTGCAGGGCTGCAGATCGCGCGGGTGGAGCCGCAATTGGACCGACGAGAACTATACGCACGCGTCTGGCGCTGGCACATGTGGGCAGGCCTGTGCGTTGCGCCCTTCGGTGTCGTGCTGGCGCTGTCTGGATCAGCGTATCTATTCAGACCACAGATCGAGAACCTGATCCAGTCGCGCATCGACCAAGGACGAACGGTGGCCTCGCGAATGCTCCCGGCGGATAGCCTGGTCGCAGCCGCCGCGAACCATCTCGGTGACGCAGAGCTGCTCAAGTATCGACTCCCCGAGCCAGCGCATGCGACCGCTCAGATCGAGCTCATCACCCCATCTGGCGAGAAGCAACTGGTATGGGTCGATCGCGGATCTGGGGCCATCGCCTACACGATGGCCAGTAACTCACACCCGATGGAACTCGCGAAGCAGCTCCATGGGGAGCTCCTAGCGGGCTCCTTCGGGTCGGTCTTCGTCGAGATTGCGGCCTGTTGGATGATCCTGCTGCTCGCAACGGGCGCCTATCTCGCATGGCCACGCCGTGGGCGATGGATCCAGCTATTTTTGCCACGCCTCGGGCGACGGGCAACTCTACGAAGTCTTCACGTGTCGGTCGGCGCTTGGATCGGAGGATTCGCGCTGGTATTCCTGCTGTCGGGGCTTCCCTGGACCGGCATCCTGGGCTCGGGAATCCAACGCGTACAGCAGTGGACGGGGACCGATGGGCCCGGGCAGGAGTTCCGGGTGACGCTCCAGTCGAGTGCGCCCAGCAGCCCAGGCATGCCCGAGGTGCGACTGGAAGACGTGCTCGAGCTCAGCTCTGCGGCCGAACTCCCCGGTCCGGTCGAGGTCTCTCCACCGCGCGGGTCGAGCGGCGTCTGGACCGTCCGCGCAATGACGCAGAGGCGCCCCGACCGCGTCACCTTGCACTACGATCGGTACACGGGAGCGGAGATCATGCGGATCTCCTTCGATGACTACCCGCGCTTCAAACAGGCAATCTCGGTGGGCATCGCGCTCCACGAGGGCCAGCTGTTCGGAGTCCCGAATCAGATCTTGGGCGTGCTGGTCGCCTTGGGGGTGATGACCCTCTGTGTGACCGGGCCGTTGCTCTGGTGGAAGCGTCGTCCGAGTGTCGGCCGGGACGCTCGGATACAGCCTGTCGAGCCGGCGAGCCACATGGCTCGCCGCCGGTCCGCCTAGAGCGGCAGGTCGCCCCCCGTTGATCGCGCACCGCGCCAGTCTTGACCTGCGTTGGATCGGAGCCGCATCCTGATCCCCGTCGCGATCGCCTTCGGATACGTGCGGAAGCCAGACTCTCGGTCCGAGCTGGGGCTGCACTCGAGAAAGCGATGCATTATGCATTTGTAGGTTGCTTCTGATGTCAAGCATGGCATCATCACGCATCATGCCCCGTACGACAGTGGACATCGATGCCGCGGTTCTGCGCGATCTGAAGCGTCGCGGCAAGCTTACAGGCAAGTCGCTGGGGCAGCTGATTTCGGAGCTGGTGGCGGCTGCCCTCGCGCAGGACGAGGCCGGGAGCCTGCGCTCTGAACCGTTCACCTGGATCTCCCGACCGATGGGGGCGCGCGTCGACCTCGAGGACAAGGAAGCCCTCTACCGGGCTCTCGATTCGGAGTGAGCTACGCGATCGATGTCAATGTGCTGCTCTACGCCTCCGATTCCGGGAGCAAGCTCCATGACCGAGCTCGCACGTTCCTGCAGGAAAGCATCGAGGACGCCGAGTTGCTCTACGTGCCCTGGCCTGTGGCAATGGGCTACCTACGGATCGCGACGCATCCTTCGATCTTTGCGCACCCTCTCTCGCCGACTGAAGCCATCTCGAATCTGGAGGCACTCCTTCGGCGACCCAACGTCCGCACGGTCGCCGAAGGCGATGGGTTCTGGGATGCATACCGCCGCGTCAACGACGAAGTGGTCGTTCGCGGGAATCTGGTTCCCGACGCGCACTTGGCGTCGCTCCTGATTCAAAACGGCGTCACGGAGCTCTGGACCCACGATCGCGACTTCCGGAAGTTCCCGGGTCTCCGGGTGCGAGACCCGTTCGAGGAGCCGCTGCGCGGCAAAGGCTGAGGCGGGCCCCATACGTCCCCGCTGGTCCGGTGGCAGAGGGGGGCGGGTTGGCTGAGCTACGCAACGCTCGCCCTGCGATAGTGTGGCACGTGCGCAGGAGGGTTGCTCGCTTCGCAGTTCAGATCGGCGGAGATAGAGCCAGCGCCCACAGCCCGAGTGGCGCGCCGTCCAAGGTGCGAATCGAGCTACGGCTCAGAAGCAGAGCTTCCCGCTCGAGAAGCAATCAACCGCAGCGTGCGGGCGGCGGCGCGATCGTTGGCAGGCCCTGCCCGATCGGACGCCGCGGCCACGCAGGCGCGGCCTTCGAGTGAACTCGGCTACGGAGTGCTCATGTCCTCGCAGAACGTCCCTGTCGGTGGGACCGGACCGCCGAGAGCCCCGGGAGCTACTTGGCCCACGATACCGGTCAAGGGTCCGAGTGATCCGAGGACGCTACCACCGCTGCAGAACAGACCGATGTTCACCGGCTGATCCACCACATTCGCGGCGGCCGTGAGCGGACTCCCATCGTTCGGCAGGGGCAGAGTCACCGTCGCATTCGTGGCGACGACGACTCCGACCTCGAGAGCCCCGAACGTGTTCCCCGCGATGGTCGCTCGGCCACCCGATACCACGGTCACACCGTTTCGGCCATTGGCGATCTGGTTTCCACGCACGTCCGCGTTGGAGTTGGACACGACGAAGATTTCTTCATTGGCATGCCCGCTGATCCGATTGGGCGCGGTCACCTCGTCGTCGAGACGCTGGAAGCCGATCCGAGCCGAGGAGCTTTCCGTCACGAGGACACCCGAGAGTCCGTTGCGCTCGATGATATTACTGCTGATGATGGCGAAGCTGT
This sequence comes from Pseudomonadota bacterium, assembly GCA_003247575.1. GTDB lineage: Bacteria > Myxococcota_A > UBA9160 > SZUA-336 > SZUA-336 > SZUA-336. The sequence goes on along the minus strand of QJZC01000011.1, from coordinate 23,560 downwards.
TTCCGGCGACGACGATCCCGCGCTCGCGCGCGTTTCGGATCGTGTTGCCATCGATCACGGCAGACGCGGACCTCTCGATTCCGATGTGCGTCGAAGCGGGCCCTTCGAGAGAGAAGCCTGAGATTTCGACCCCATTCCCAACGATCGCGATCGTCACCTGGTCGGGGTCGGCGCCGATGATGCTCGCGCCATCCTTGGCCACGATCCGAACCCGCTCCCGAATGACGAGATTCTCGACGCACGTGCCCCGCACCTCGATCGTATCGCCGGAATTCACTCGCTCGAGTGCCTGCGTGATCGTATTCGGCCGCAAGAACCTTCCGACCCGGGTCCTCGCCACCGGCGCGTCGCAGTCCACCGCGATGGGCTGATCGTTAGCCGAAGCAGACACGGAAAGCCCCGAGGCCAACAGGGCTGAAGCCATGATCCAGTGACGCATGTACATCCTCTCTCGTTGCGGTTCTCCGATGCAGACGCGAACGAGCGCCACCCTTGCGCGCGTCCCCGGCCCGGCCAAACCGCACTGGGTTGATCTCGGCGAGAAGCGACTCGCCTACCGATGTACGCCGCAGTCGGCGAGTGGGTTCAGCTGCGAGTTGGATGCAGCAGTTGCGCGAGGGATCAGATCGGCGCTGCGCAGCGAATCGGCTCGCAGCAAATGGGCTGGCCCCATACTCCCATCCAGTACCCGGCACTCGCGATGACTTCACCGGCATCCAGCAGCCCCAAGGAGTCCGAGAGTTGCACACGGATTCACCCTGACCATCGAATGGGATCGACGAGTCAACGGGCCATTGGGCAAACGTTCTCGGCGTGCACCTGCTGCGGCTCCGGCTCCCCCCTCGTGCGTGGGGATCAGCCGGGAAGTAGAGTTACGCCGTAGCCTTCGAGCTTTGCATCACGAGTCGCGAGGGTGAGATCCCGCTGGATAGCTTGCGCGATCAGGAGTCGATCGAAGGGATCTCTGTGGAGCCAAAGGCAGTCCGCGGACACGGAGAGCACTCTCGAGATCGACAGCGGGCGCATCGAACCCGCTTGCACACAAGACTTCCGGAAGCCACTGCTCGGCAGACTTCGATAGCTCGAGCTATCCGAGGGATTGCTTGATCGCGATCTCCCACGCAGACACGGTGCTCACGTAGACTTCGTTTGCCCCGTCTTCCACGACTTCCCGGCAATCGAGGGAGAGGCGTTCGGACTCTGTCGCAGCCAAGAGCATCACATGCGTGTCCAGGAAAATCCGCCTCACTCTGAGTCGCCCTCGAAGCCTCTCACGAGCTCCTTGGGGAGCCGATCGAAGTCCTCCGGGATGTGGCACTGCCCTCGAAACTGTCCCAGTCTGCGGCGGCACGCCTCGACGTCATATGCGCTTAGAACCGCCACCGGGTGGCCCGCTCGCGCGATGACGATCCGCTCTCCGTTCTCGACGGCTTCGAGCAGCTTCGAGAGCTCGGCTTAGCTTCGTGAACGTCTACCTGACGCACTGGACTAAGTTAGCTAGGGTCGGAGAGAATGCAGTGGCCCCAGGCAATAGCCCCCCGAGCCTTCGCTGTAGGAAGCCTTCATGCCCGAGAGCACGTCTGCGACGATCGACATCGATGCCGCAGTGGAGCGATGCTTCGAGGTCGCGTCCGACATCGCGTCGTATCCCCAATGGGCGACCGGCGTCCGTGCCACCGAGGTACTCGAGACCGATGATCACGGCCGCGCGACGCGCGCCCACTTCGTGCTCGAAATGCTGGTCCGGCGGCTCAGCTACGACCTTAGCTACACGTACGATGCCCCGCACGAGATGGCGTGGACGGCGGAGCCCGGGGGCGACTTGCGTGCGATGGAGGGCTCCTATGCCTTCCGTAGAGTGGGAAACGACGTCACGCGGATCTCCTATTCGCTGCACGTCGATCCGGGCTTTCCCGTTCCGGCGTTCCTGCGGCGCAGGATCGAGCGGCAGATCGTGGAGACCGCATTGCGAGGCTTGCGCGACCGTGTCGGTGAACTCCGCGAGAGATGACGCAGGCCGACCTCCCGAGTCGCCCGGGGGGAAGCCGTTGGCATCGCGATCCCCTTGATACGCGTGTGCCAGGATCAGTTCTCACTCGCGTGATCCGAGAAGCTAGGTAGAGCGACGACGCCTAGCCCGCCCTCGTGCCGGGGAGAAGACATGCCGCGCAGACTAGTCTCTCTTGTACTTGGATTGGGCCTCTCGATCCTCTGCGTCGCCTGCACTCGCGTGCTGGAACGCCCCTCCGCTGCACCGACCAGGGGGGCCACCGAATCTCCACGACCCGAGTCCACGGCTTCGGCATCGAAGTCCCTGAGGGTCGGGCTATACCCTTACGTCCCGCGTGTGGAGCAGTTCGCCAACGCCATACGCCGCACGTGGTCCCAGCGACAGCCACGCGTGTCGCTCGAGTTCGTCGACTGGACCGGCGGATACGAAGGCGACCCCGCCGGAATGGACGTGTTCGTTTTCGACGCCGTGTTCCTGGACGATTTCCGCGAGCGAGACTACCTCGCGCGGCTTGCTCCCGATGAAGTGGACGGCCGCGACGACTTTCTCGATTTCGCAATCGAGGGAGTCCACGATCGCGGCAGCTACTCGGCCATCCCAATGCTGGCCTGCACCCATCTGCTCTTCTACGCGGAAGGCGATGCTCCCCTCGCCGCCGCGAAAACCTTGAGCGCCGTCACGGAGGTGCTCGCTCAGTGCAGCTACACGAGCCAGCGCCCCTCCGCCACGCGCGGACTGATGCTGGACATGCAAGGCGGCACGACGAACGCATGTCTCTACGCCGCGCTGGCGCGAGGGGACTCTGGCCCAGAGAGCAGTGCAGCCAGCGTCATGCGCTCGGACCTCGATCCAGCCGCAATCGGGCGCATGCGAGCACTTCTGGCTAGGTCGAGCTTCCTGGGCGCGACGCAGGAACCAAGCAACGGGCAGTACGGGAGAACGACCTGGCTCTCGCAAGGCTACGGGCGCGCGGCCATGGGGTTTCCCGAGTCCTTGTCCGCCACGAATGCAGAGGACCGCGAAAAGCTCCGCTTCGCCCTCTTCCCCTTCGGAGACGATCCGAGTGCCTCCCCGCTGTTCTACGCCGACGTGATCGCAGTGAGCCGCACGACCCGCGAGCGAGCCCTTGCGATCGAGCTCGCAAATCTCATGGCTTCGACCGAGGTGCTGGTCGCGAGCCTACGGTCCGAAGCTGGTGCTCCCCCACAGTACCTCCTTCCGACGCGACGCTCGGCCTTCCGGAGCTTGGCCCAGCACGATCCAACCTATGCCCGCCTGTGGCAGATCGTCCGCCGCAGCGATCCGACCCTCTTCAACCTTGGGTCCGACGCCCGCAGCTGGATCGAGTCGATGCAGGATCCCATCAAGACCCGATCCAGGATGGAGTACCCGTGCGGTTGTACCCAAGCTGTCGGCGCGCTCGCAAGTCACTCGGAGGCGGAAGCGACGTGCCCAACTGCATGTCGAGAGCTCGGCGGCTGGAGTGGTCTCTGGTCGGCATCCGCCGCGAATGAGCACGGGGCGCCGAGTGCGGCCTGTCGCTGCAACGCGTGTAGCGCGCCTTCTCCCCTGAAGGACAACTGAAGGTCTAGAGGGATCGCCGACGACGCGGGCACGAATCATGCGTCCATTTCAGAATCGGACCGCCCGTATGCGTTAGTCATCCAGACGAGAACGCGCGGGCTCCCGCTTCGGAAAGGATGAGGCAAGATGTCGCTATCCAGGTACATTGAGGGACCCGTTCACACTGTCCGCCCCGAGACGTCGCTCGCGGAAGCTGCGCGTCGCATGATCGAGCACTCCGTGGGATGTCTGATCATCACAGATGCCGCGGGCAGGGATCCGCAGGGGATCGTGACCGACCGCGACATCGTACGAGTCGTCGCCGAGGGGCTCGATCCCGCCAAGGCCACTGCGGGCGGCCTATCGAAGGGGCCGCTGACCTGCATCCCGGTACACGCTTCTCAAGCGGAGGCGGCTGACCTGATGCACAAGCGCGGCGTGCGCCGACTGCCGGTCGTGGACGGGCAAGGGCACCTCGCCGGCATCATCTCGCTCGACGACGTGCTCGCCGAACTCAGTCGCGAGCTCCAACATGTCGCGTGCGCCATTTCGGAGGAAATCTCGCACGAGCGGGCGATCACCGGACGAATCGACTGAAACGACGACCCCGGTCTGGGCAGGGATCAGTAGCCCAGCTGCTTGTCCACGACATTGCGCAGTCGCTCTCCGCGCTGAAAGCGTTCCAGGTTGTCGATGAAGATCTCGAGTACGCGATCCGCATAGTGCGGAGTCGCCCCTGCAAAGTGGGGCGTAAGGATCACGTTGCGCATATCCCAGAGTGGACTCTCCGGCGGGAGGGGCTCCTGCTCGAATACGTCCAAGCCCGCGCCGGCGATCTCGCCCTCTTCGAGAGCCCGGATCAACGCCCGCTCGTCCACCACAGAGCCACGCGCGATGTTGATCAGGTAGGCGCTCGGCTTCATCGCACGCAGCTCGCGCGCGCCGATCAAGCTGCGTGTCTCGTGAGTCAGTGCCGCCGCAATCACCACCCAGTCCGACTGCGCGAGCAGTTTCAGCAGCCCATCGGGACCAAACATCTGCTCCACATGGGGAGATGTCCGCTCCGGGTGGCGCCGCATCGCCACCACGCGCATGCCGATGCCTTTGGCCTTCTCGGCCGTCTTCTCACCGATCGCGCCCAACCCCACCACACCCAAGGTCGCCCCCTCGAGCTCGGCCAACCGGCCGCGGCGAACCCACTCTCGGTCACGCTGTGCCTTCACGAAGTGGTGGAGTCTGCGCGACAGTCCCAGCATCAGCGCTAGAACGTGCTCCGCGATCGGAATCGCGTGCAGACCCGAGACGTTAGTGACCACGAGCTCACTCGCCGCCAGTGCGGGCGCCCGCAGCAGCCAGTCGACTCCGGCCGCGGTCTGCTGCAGCCAGCGCAGATTCGGCAGCGCCGCCAACTGAGCGTGATCGAGCCAACCCATCGCCACACCAACCTTCGGTGCCCACACGTCCGCGCGCTCCTTCCACTCCGCGTCGTCCACGTGAAGGAGCCGCGCTCCCGGGGCCGCACGTCGAATGACGTCCAGGTGCGCCTCGGTCATCCCGGTCACAGAGCTTCCGTCCACACTGCGCGGATAGCTGATCAAGATCGCTTCGATCGCGTGAACGCTCATATGTGTTCCTTCGCTGGCGGCGCGGATACGGTGTCTACTCGAGCTCGAACGTAACGCCAGCGCTGCGAGGGAGCCGTTCGAGCAAGCGCTCTCCCATCAGCGCGGCCGGCGTCCAGACTCCGCCCGGGCTTTCGATCGCATCACGCGCCAGGCACACGGCACACTCTGCGAGCATCTTCGAGGTCGAGCCATAACCAGGATCCCGGTCGCCACGCACCCGACCGCGAAGCGGCCCCTCGGAGTCACTCGGGTGATCCGCCACCAGGAGTAGCTCGAACGATCCTTCCTCTCGTTTCTGCTGCGATGGACCGTCGCCCGGCTGCGGCAGCCAGCGCGAGATCAAGCGGCGCAGCGGATCGATCGCCAGCGCCGCTGCAGCCGCGCCGGAGCCCACCGCGAAGGCACCCGCCTTCGCAGCGCCCACCGGCCCGCCTCCCATGAGCAGCCCCTCGTCATACCGAAAGTCGCGACCATACGCCCAGTCGAGCAGCGCATTCGAACGGCGCACGACCTTGGTGTTGATCACCGACATCACGAATGGAGCCGCCCACTGCTCGAAGCGCGCATCGTAGTAGGCCGTGAAGCGCTCAGAAGAATCGGGTCCGCTTCGCTCTCCTTGGGGATTCAGGCCGTACGGGTCGCGCAAGACCCGCAACACCACGGGATCGCGCGTCGCATCCTCCAGAATTGCCAGGATACTCGCCACCGTGCCGCCACTCACCGCGCCGCTCAGCTGGTGAATCCCAAGACCGATGCGAGGAGCCGCCACACCGCACCGCTCCCGCATCTGCCGCTGCATGAAGAAGACGCCGAGATCCGAGGGCACGCAGTCGAAGCCACAGCTGTGGACGATGCGCGCTCCGGTCGTCCGCGCTTCGAGGTCGAAGCGATCGATCATGCGACGAATCCAGTGCACCTCGCCCGTCAGATCACAGTAGTCGGTGTCGCTGTGCACGCAGGCTTCGACGAGAGCCGTCCCTCGGCGAGAATAGGGACCGACCGTCGTACAGATCACGCGGCTCCTGCGCGCCAGCCGGCTCAGAAAGACCGCGTCCCCGGCATCTCCCACTTCTGTAGGAAGCTCGGAAGCATCGATTCCGGTCTCCTCGCTCAAGCGGTCACGCAACGCCTTGAGCTTGGAGACGTCGCGCCCCCCCAACGCCCAGCGCAGCTCCCGTCCCACACCGTACGTGCGCAGCAGGTACTCTGCTGTCAGCTTTCCGGTGAAGCCCGTAGCTCCCCACAAGACGACTTCGAACTCACGCTCGGATCGCTCCTCACTCATGTCGCCCAGAACCTCTCTACGATGTTGCTCTCATCGGACTCAAGCAGCGCGTCGTGCTCGTGCGGTTACGCGCTCTTCCCGCGCAAAATTCAGTGATTCGGCCGCCGCCAGCCACCCCTCACTCGCCGTCCCAGTAGTCCAAAGACGCGGCGGCGCGTCCGATGAAGCGAAACATCTCCGCCGGATCCGTGCTCCCTCCTGGACCTCGATCCGCAACCAGGAACTTTCCGGAATCCGGGTACTCCGCAACCTCGGGCATGAGGTTGGTGCTGACGGCTAGATAGCGCAGGTCCGAGCTTCCAGTGTTCACAATCTGGTGGGCGGTCTCGGGTCCACCCGGCGGGCAAGCGATCACATCGCCCGGGCGCACGGGATGCACCTTCTCCCCAATACGGATTTCGCCAGTTCCATCGAGGATGAAGAACATCTCCTCGTTGACGTGATGATTGTGGAAGGGGAAGGCCCGCTTCCCGGGGGGCACCTGGGTGACGTTGTAGCCGAGCTTACGCGCTCCGAGCCCCTCGGACAGCCGCGCGATCCGAAGCTCGAAGCGCTCGGAGACTTCAGCAGAGGGTTGAAATCTACGCGGCATCGCCTCCAGCTTGACTTCGTGCACATTGACGATCGGGACCTTCATGCATCACCTCCCTGGACTCTGTACCTGGTCGACCCAGCTTGGACTCGATCATCGACATCCTATCACTCACTGCCCCCTCTCGGCGCGAGTCGCCGAAGCATGGTTCCCCCCGCGCGAGCTCGAGTCGCGTCGCACGGCCTGCAGCGCACGTGAAGCCAGGTGCGTTCCCCTGCATGGCCCTCCCCCCGCAATCGAAACGATCTGCGGCACCTTGCATTCTTCTAGATCATCTGATCCACTCGATTTCACAGGGATGCATGTGCGAACGCCTTGCGTCTCCGAGCGCCTACACAGTCCCGCTCCGCGAGGAGACCATGATGCGAGACGCGCCATCCAAGCTCGAGTTCGGGGTCTTCGACCACATCGAGCACATGCCAGGCCTCTCGCTCGACGTGCTCTACGATCAACGCCTCGAACAGCTCGAGTTGTACGACCAGCACGGGTTCTTCGCATACCACCTGGCGGAGCATCACACACCTGCCGTCCACAGCATGGCTCCGTCACAGAACGTATTCCTGGCCGCGGCGGCGCAACGAACACGACGTCTCCGCTTCGGACCGGGCGTATACGTGCTCCCGCTGCACCATCCTCTGCGCCTCATCGAGGAGGTGTGCATGCTGGACAATCTGTCCAAGGGCCGCCTCGAGATCGGAGTCGGCCGCGGCGGGGTATTGGAGGCGTACTTCTGGGGCCAGGAATCGGATGCGGAGTCGAATCTCGCACGCTACGAGGAAACACTCGAGATCTTGGTTCGTGGTCTCTCGAGCGACCGCTTGGACTTTCAGGGTCGATTCTACCGCTTCGATGACGTGCCCATGCGGCTGCGCCCGATGCAGCGCCCGCATCCACCGCTTTGGTACATGCGAAACCCGGAGACGGCCGCACAGCATGGGATGAGTTGCATTCTCGTCGGATCGCTGGACAACCTCGAAGCGAATCGAGCACGCTTCGAGAAGCTCTGGGCCCAACGCTCCAGCGAGAGTCCAAAACTTTCCCCGGTCGGTGAGCCGAAGATCGGACTGCTGACTCATATCCTGCTCGCAGAGACGGACCAGGAGGCCATCGATCGTGCAAAGCCGGCTTGGGACGCCTACCGCTACAACCTGGGTGCCCCACGCCGCCTCGAAGCCAAGCGGCGCGGGCTGAACCAGTTTCTTCCCACCACAAATGGAGACGCTCGCAACCGAGCGGCCCTGCCCGAACGTCACCGCGCAGCCGAAGAACGCCGCGATCTCGACGCGACTCTGGAAGACCTCTCCGAAGGAGAGCGTCGAGAACGCTCCGAGCGGCGCAAGACACCGGGCGGACTCGGCCCGGCAGTGATCGCTGGCTCGCCCGATCGAGTCCGCAGCTACCTCGACGAGTACGCTACCTGCGGCGCAAACTACTGTGTGTTCTCCTTCCAATGGGGCGACCTCTCCCACGAGGAGGCCAAGCGCTCGATCCAGCTGTTCGTGGATGAACTGATGCCGCGCTATCGCACACAGCCTCGGATCACACGCGGGGCCCCGCCCCGCTCCTCGGCAGCGCGCGCGTGATCCAAGCGAACACCGAGTCGCCCTCGCGCGCCGAGGGGACTTCCTCGGCGAGACGGGTGCTGCACCACCGGTAGACACTCGAACTCTTGTGAGCTGGGCTCGATGCTTGACTCCAGCCGACTGAGTCGGAACACTGCCGCCCATCCATGAGTCAGTCATTGCCTTGCGTCACTGAGGACTTCTCGATCGAGCTCGATCCTGGTGTCAACGGCGGCCCGCGGCGGAGGTGGACATGAAAGCTGGGATGAACTCGATCACGTGGCAGAAATCGACCTTGCCATGGGCTCTCGTGCTAGCCATCGGCTTGCTGGTGTCGCTCGGGTGCCCGGAGGCACGCGCCCAGGAGTCGGAGCCCGCCGCAGAGGAGTCCGCGGAAGCGAATCCGACAGCCACGGATCCTGCACTGGACGACTCCGACTCCGCAGCCGAAGCCGCGACCGATGCGGGCGAGCTCGAGGCTGCGATCGACTCGTTCCTGAGCTCGCTCGAGTTTCGTTCCGGCGAGATCGATCTTGCCTCGGGTCTGGCAACTCTGCGTCTCGAAGAGCGCTTCCAGTTCCTGGGAGCAGAAGACACCGAGCGCGTGTTGGTGGAGGCTTGGGGGAACCCTCCGGGGAGCGAAGCCATCGGAATGATCCTGCCGGCTGGGCTGAGCCCGATCGACGACGCATCCTGGGCCGTGGTCGTTCAGTACAACGAGGACGGCTATGTCTCGGACGAGGACGCGAGCGAGATCGACTTCGACGAACTGCTCGAGGAGATGCAACAAGACGTCCGCGACGCAAACTCGGCGAGGCTCGAGGCCGGGTATCCATCGCTCGAGCTCGTCGGCTGGGCAGAGCCACCGGCCTATCGTGCAGAGACGAACAAACTCTACTGGGCCAAGGAGCTGGCGTTCGACGGGTCGGACGATCACACGCTCAACTACAACATTCGAATTCTGGGTCGGCGCGGGGTCTTGGTACTGAACGCGGTGGGGAATATGTCCCAGCTCGCGGACATCCGAAACGGAATGAGCGACGTGCTCGGACGCGTCGACTTCCAGTCAGGAAATCGCTACGCGGACTTCGATCCCTCGATGGACGAGGTCGCTGCCTACGGTGTGGGCGCACTGGTTGCAGGAAAGCTCGCGGCCAAGGCTGGCTTGCTGGCCAAGCTGGGCGGGCTTCTACTCGCAGGCAAGAAGTTCCTCTGGCTTGGGATCGTCGCTGTGGCCGCAGGCCTCCGCTCGCTCTTCGGGCGCAAGAAGCCAGCCGCCGAGTCCTGAAGGGCAAGCGCTGAAAGGCGAGCGGCTGCCCCACCCTCCAGCGGCACGACTCGAAGCCATCGCGCCGGAGGCTCCGGACGACCCCGCTCGAGTCGGTCGAGGCAGCTCTGGTCCACAGTGAGCATGGCGGACACCTTTCGTGACCGTTTCATGATCGCTCGATGAAGGATACGAGACCTGTCGCCGGCTTCGACAGGCCACAATCGAAGGCATGGATTCTCGACGTGTTCGACGACTCGACACACCATGGGAGGAATCGTGATGCCTTCACCCCTCTGTCTTCGAGCCGGCCGCCTCCTTGCGCTCGTACCGGTCCTGTACTTGATCACTGGATGCGCCTCGGATGCCTCAGCACCTCGACCTGCCGGATCCACAGACCCAGTCCAGATCGAAGAGATCACGGTCACACCCGGTCCGATCCTCCGCCAGCGGGACGAGCCGGAGTCGCTGCCCGCGCTGCGGGACCCCACCCCGTTGCGGATCGTCAACGACGATCCGGTGCCCGACATGTACTTCGAACACTACGGAGTCAACCCCACGATCGATACCGAGGAGGAGACGACATCCACCTTTTCGATCGATGTGGACAGCGCTTCCTACTCGCTGACACGGGCCTACCTGGAACGCTCGCAGCTGGTTCCGGAGGCAGCGGTGCGGGTCGAGGAGTTCGTCAACGCTTTCGACTACGCCTATACGCCCCCTCGATCCGACATGTTCTCACTGCACGCCGAGGCGTTTCCTTCTCCCAACCGACCCGGATACCACCTGCTGCATCTCGGGGTTCAAGGACGCGAGATCGAGGACCGCGATCGCAAGCCAGCCAACCTCGTTTTCGTGATCGACGTTTCCGGCTCGATGGACATCGAGAACCGGCTCGGGCTCGTGAAGCAGTCGCTACGCCTCCTGATCGACGAGCTGCGTCCGTCGGACACGGTCGGCATCGTCGTGTACGGCACGCGCGCGGAGGCGATCCTACAGCCGCTGGGAGCAGCCGAGCGCAGGACGATTCTACGCGCCATCGACTCGATCCAGGCGAGTGGATCGACCAACGCCCAAGCGGGCATCGAACTCGGCTATCGGATGGCTGCCGACCATCTGCTTCCCGGCGGTATCAACCGGGTCATCCTGTGCTCGGACGGCGTCGCGAACAACGGCATCTCCACCAGCGCCGACGGCATCTACGAGACCGTGCGCAAGCAGGCCGAACGCGGGATCACGATCTCGACCGTGGGCTTCGGCATGGGAAACTACAACGATATTCTGATGGAGCAGCTCGCTCAGCTGGGAGACGGGAACTATGCCTACGTGGACCGCCGCCGCGAGGCGAAGCGTCTCTTCGTCGAGGAGCTGACGCAAACGCTTCAAGTGATCGCGAAGGACGTCAAGATCCAGGTCGAGTTCGACCCGAAGACGATCGCGCGATTTCGTTTGCTCGGCTATGAGAATCGCCATCTCGAGCGCGAGGAGTTCGACGACGATCGCGTCGATGCCGGAGAGGTCGGAGCCGGACACGCAGTGACCGCGCTCTACGAGATCAAGTTCAGGAACGTCATCGCAGACATCGGCTGGCTGCGCGTCCGCTTCAAGGGTCCCGAGGGCGGAAGCTCCGAGCTGATCGAGAAGCCGATTCCGGCGAGTATCGTGCACCGGCCCGATGACCCCGCATCGCCTTCGGTACAGCTCGCCTATGTTGCGGCCTCCTTCGCCGAGAAGCTGCGCGGATCGTACTGGGTCCGTACGGTCTCGTACCGGCAGCTCCGGGACCGATACGCCGCCCTCCCTCGAAGCCTCCGAAGGCGAGAAGAGGTACGCGAGCTCGGGGCATTGATCAAGCGCGCCGAGCAGCTCGACCAGCGTCCGGATCGCTTCGCGAACGGCCAGTCGGATGTCGCCCCCGACTTCGACCGCGTCCCCGTTCTCGAGTAGCGCGGATGGACCGACGTCTGCTGCCTCTGCTGGCGAGCCTCGGCCTGGGGCTGGGCCTCTTGACCTGGGCTCTCGCAACTCTCCAGCAGGTCTTCGTAGCGGAACGCGCCGAGGCCCTCGCCGCACTCTCTGCGCGCGAGGCATCAGCCGGCCGCTATGCCCAGAAGACCCTCGCCCAGCAGCTCGCAGACGCACTCGCAGGTGCGCGCCCGCGCATCGACCTCGCCATCACCGATCCCCTGCTCCCGGACACCGGCTTGCTCCTGTTGGATGCAGGGCAACGACGACTCCCCCGCCCCGTGGTCTTCGCTCCAGGCGACGCGACCCCTGGGGAGGCGCTCTATCATCGCGCGTCCGGGCGGCTCGAAACCATCTACAGAGGGGAGGCACCTGATGCAGCGACCGATCTGGGCTCGAAGCCGGGGTCCGCACGCGACCTCGACTCCGAGTCTGATGCCCGATCGGATACGCAGTCGCCCTGGCAGGCGCGAATCGAGCTCCTCGACACATTCGCGGCGGCACTTCGCACCGATGCTCCCGACGAGGTCAGTCGCGCCTTCCGCGCGATTCTGAGCCACCAGTCGCGCTTTCGCCTCGGACCCGCGCGCGAGCTCCCGTCGTCGGTCGCGTTGCTCGACTTCTTCGAGCGACATAGCCGCCCCAGTCGCACGCTCATGCGCCAGCTGCTGCGCGACGGACTCTCCCTGTCCGCGCGCGAGCAGCTCGAGGGGCTCCAGCCGGCCCTGCTCCACGCGCGCTCGCGCTTCACGAGACCGGACTTCGAGCTCCTCGCCAGCCGCATCGAGCGCCTCTCGGAGCGGTTCGACCTCAAGAGCGAAGACTTCGCCGCGCGCGCTGCCGAGCCCGACCCGGGGGTTCCCATGGCATCCCTCTCTGTGGACGCACCCGCACTCGTTCGCGAATGGTACGTGGCTCCCAGCGCCGACGACCGGCTCTACGGGGTCGCCGTCAGCGTCGATGCGATGCTGACCGAGCTATCGATCCACATGATCGAGAGATCACTGCTGGAGCCCGAGTCTCGCGTCGATCTCAGGGCGCAGGATCGCGCGGCGATGGCGCAAGGGAACATCCAGCCCCTCGAGCGGCTCACCTTGGAAATCCACGCACCCTCTTGGCAGACCGAGCGCACCCTCATCTCGCAGCGCTTCCGCGCGAAGACAACCTTGGTCGTTGCTTGCGGGGGCTTTGCGGTCGCCATCGCGGTGCTGACAGTGATCGGGCAGCGGCGCAAGCGGCGGATGCTCGAGCTCCGCGCCGAGGCGGTGGCCATGCTGTCGCACGAGCTGCGGACTCCGCTCGCCTCGCTCCGGCTCCAAGCAGAGACACTCGAGCACCGTCTTGCGCATGTGCCGGCGGCATCGGAGTATCCCCGTAGGATCCTGCGCGACATCGATGGCCTGAGCTTCCTCGTCGAGAACATCCTCTCCTTCAATCGCATGGAGCGCGGTGCGTGGCAGCCCGAGCGCCGCGCCGTTTCGCTCGGGGAGCTCGTACGCAAGATGTGCGACGAGCTCGAAGCAGACGACCTGTCCAAACTCGACGTACGCGCGCCGAACCTGGACTCGGTGCGACTGTACGTAGACCCCGATTGGATGCGGCTGCTCCTGCTCAATCTGGCGCGCAACGCTTGCCAGTACAACGATCAGGGCCGAGTGAGCCTCCGCATCGAGGCGGAGCTCGACACCTGTGTGCGAGTGCGCTTCAGCGACAATGGGATCGGCATTCCAGCCGAGGACTGGGAGCGTGTGTTCGAGGACTTCTATCGCTCCACCAACGCGCGCACCAGCCGCGGGAGCGGCCTCGGCCTGGCAATCTCGCGTAGAATCCTACGCATGCACCAGGGGAACATACGGATCGCCGCCTCGTCGTCCGAAGGCACGACCTTCGAGATCACGCTGCCTCGGCTCGCGGTGGAGGATGCATGAGAGGCCCCCGCTCTCTCGCTTTGAGCGGAGCTCGCGTCCTGATCGTCGAGGACGACTCGCACCTGCGTCTCGCCCTCGAAGACAACCTCCTCCTGGAGGGCTGCGCCGTCGTCTGCGCTGCGGATGCCTCGAGCGCCAGCCGTCTGATCGACGCGCACACCTTCGACCTGGTGATCCTGGACATCATGCTCCCGGACGGAGACGGCTACTCACTGTGCCGCACTCTGCGCGCGCGAGGTAGCGATGCGATGGTGCTAATCCTGACGGCGCGCTCACTCGAGGACGATGTCGTGCGCGGCTTCGAAGCGGGAGCGGACGACTATCTCGCGAAACCCTATCGCCTACGCGAGCTTCTCGCCCGCGCGGCGGCGCTGCTGCGGCGTCGGGCGCCGCAGTCTGACACGATCGAGCTCTCGGACTTCGGGATCGATCGTCGCGCGCGCAAGGTGCGGGACCACTCGGGTCAGGAGATCGACCTCACGCGCAAGGAGTTCGACCTGCTGTGCTGTTTGATCGATCGCCACGGCTGCGCGCTCACCCGCCGCGAGATCCTCGACGAAGTATGGGGACGCGGGATCTCCGTCGACAACCGTACGGTCGACAACTTCATCTCGAACCTGCGACGCAAGCTCGGCTGGAACCCGACATCGGGCTACCGAATCCATGCCATTCGAGGCGTCGGCTATCGCCTGGAAATCGACGCCGAGCCTAGCGGCAATGGACCCGCGGGCTACTGACCGCCCACGCTCTCACCCTTTCCGGTGATGAGACTGATGGATTCGGCCCGCAGAGAGCCAGGTAGCGGCAGGTCCACACACCTTCGACCCCGGAGCTCCATGAAAATCCGAAGTGCGAAACCAGAGGATCTCTCGGCGATTCTCGAGCTTCTCCATCAGGTCAGTCTCCCCTTGGACGGGGTCGCCGAGCATCTCTCTTGGTTCCGCGTGGCGGACGTCGGTGCTTCCCTGGCCGGAGTGGTGGGACTCGAGATCTACCCAGAAGGCGCCCTCCTCCGATCGCTCGCGGTCGCGCCCAATCACCGGAATCGTGGAACCGCCACGCTGCTGTGTGACCGAATCGAGGCTGAGGCCACGCGACACGGAGTCGCGGAGATCTTCCTACTCACCGAAACGGCCGACGCGTTCTTCTCACGACGGGGATACGTGGTCGCAGCGCGCGTGGAGGCGCCACAAGACATCGCGACGACGGTCGAGTTCGCGACAATCTGCGCTGCGTCTGCGCGCTTGATGCGGCGTGCAATCGGATGAGACGTCGCAAGAGCCGCCCTCGTCGCGGAGCCGGCGTCAGGACCCGCGCCTGCAGCGCGGCATAGCGTGCGTCTCGGGACCTCTTGCGAAGCCACGCCCTAGCGAAGGCGCAGTCGCCACCTCAAGTGAACACGTGGTGACACCGATGACGGACGGGAGGAGTAGTGACGTATGCGTGCAGGTAGAGCGGTGCGCCTCTGCGTAGGCGTGCTCGTCTGCGTGCTCGGACCGATGTCCGCGGCTCGAGTCCAGGCAGACGACAGTCGGATCTATCGCTGGGTCGATGCGAATGGCCAGGTCCACTTCAGCGAGACCCCTCCAAACGGATCGGCCGCGCGGGAGTGGGCAGAGAAGTCGGATCGCGTACAGGTCGTCCCGTCGAAGCGCGTACCGGACCCGGAGACCACACGCCAGAGCGGGACTCAAACCAATTCGGACCTCGCCCGCGACGTCTTCCTGGGCCGGGTTCCACAGTCGCTGAGCCCAGTCGAGCAACCCTCGAGAGCCAGCTCGAAAGCCTCGCGCCCGACAGCGACGGATCACGACGACGAGGACGCGTGTCGAGGCGCTATCCAATGGCGTGATGCCATCGAGCGACAGGAAGCCAGGATCGAGGCGCTCGAAGCGTCGCTCGAGCGAACCCGCGACAGCGACGTCATGCTGCGGACCACGCAGTGTGCCCGGGAGCGTTCGTGGAACTCGGCGACTCCGTGTCAGTCCACGACCTTCAACCGCGAGAAGGCAGTGGAAGACCTGGAGGATCAGATCGAGCGCGCCGAGGAACAGCTGCGCCGGATGGAGGAGGACGCGCGGAACGCCACCAGTCCACAAGGATGTCCCGGCACCTAGCCCCTCCGTTCGCACAGCGACGCTTGGAAGGCCGTCGCTACGGTGCCGCCTGCCACCGACTACCGCGTAGCGATCCCAGTGCGAGTCAGCGTGCGGGCTTGCTTCGAGGTGCCTCTGGAGAACCTGGCTTCACATCCGCGGGCTTCTTCTCGTCACGGGACGGCTCCACCTCGATCGAGACGTCTCGTTTGCCCTCGTAGATCTCCTTCAATTTTGCCTGGCGCTCGCGCTCGAGCCGGATCTCCTCGGCCAGCGTCTCGCGACTCACTTCCCGCTCTTTCACAGCTTGTGCTCCAGAAGCGCATGCATCCCGGAGGTGAGGCCCGCAGCTCGGATTTCGGCAGCAAACGGCGCAGAAGTCTTCGAAGCGCTTCATCTCCTGCGGCAGCGGTACCCCATCCCAGGTGTCGGCGTAGCCCCGCGTACCCTCGCGCGCCATGTTGAAGACCTCACGCGCCTCTGTCAGGTCGCCCGAGCGCCACGCGAGCAAGGTGTCGATCCGGTCTACCTCGTCTAGTGGCGCCCCACGCTTGCGACCGATCTCGAGGTAGCGGCGCGCCGATGCGAGCTTGCCGCGGTAGAGATCGGTATGCGCAATGTTCGTGTAGTAGATCCCATCACCGCGAGCGCCGCGCGGGGAGCGCCGCTTGTGCAGGCGAAGCGCGTTCAGAAAGCTCTTGCGGGCTTGATCGAGGTTCCCCTGGTACACCAGAATGATCCCCATCTGTGTATGAGCCTCGGGATCGCCTGGGTCGCGACGGATCGCCGCAATCAACTCGCGGAGAGCCCGTCCCAGATAGTCCCGGTACTGTGCTTCATCGCCGCGATCCATCGCGTCGCGAGCCTGGCGGTAGTAGCTCGAAGCCGCGTCCGCTTGTGCGCACACCGATGTCGAGGCGACACCGCTCAGACAGAGCCCAGCGAGTACCGGGAGGAGGCCCGCGCAAGCCATTCGCCAGCGCTCTCGGGCGCGAGAGAGCCGACGACTGAAGCCGCCTGCACCATCGAGGCGCCCGACAGCAGAGTGGTCAAGAGTGGGCGAAGTGCTCATTGAAACTCTCCAGGCCTTTTCCGCAGCAGGTGCAATGCGGATCATCCATGCGACCGAAGGCGGACCTACAGAGCTTACTGCACTCAGAGTTCCGCACCTCCGGGCGCGGAGCCCCTTCGATCCGGCTCGCTCCATTGGACCCCGCTGAGCTGCGATGGGTTTACAGAGACGGGGTCGCTCCCCACTCCCTGAACAGGCGAGAGGCTGTGGCCTCGCTACGTTCCACCTCGTCCTCGTCGCCGGTCTGTCGCGCGAGCGAGGCGATTCGATCGGCAATCATGGCCACGTGATTCAGGAAACCCTGCGCATCGGCTCGTTCCGCTGCACACCTGTAGCACACCAGCGCTGCTGCGGAGCGCCCACGCGTGCGCAGGCGCTCCGCGCGAAGCCATTCGGCCATATGCTCGAAGTCAGGTCCGTAGCGAGCGGCGTGGGAGAGCTGGCGCGCGCAGCGCCGGGCCGCACGTCGCAGCACTCGCGATGGCGTCGCGCGCTTGGCATCGGCACAGAGCACCAGCGCGGCGAGCCCGCGATAGAGGACATAGTCCATCACATGCGTCGAGAGCGATTGGCACTCGAAGATCGTGCTCCTCACCAGCTCGGACACGTGCCACGCCTCGCCGAAGCAGCCGCGCGCTACGAACGCCTGCATCCAGTGGGGCGCAAGGTAGTACGCCGAGTCTGGATGTCGCTCGATCAGCTCGATCGCAGCCCCGACGTCGGGCGTCTCCTCGCCCGTGCCCATGCACCAGCGGTATGGTCGGACGAGCGCTCTGGGGGTCTCCACCGGAGTCATCCCGTCTCGCTCGCGAATCGCGTCGAAGCTGGCGCAGACCTCGGCGAGCGGAACCCCCGACAGCCCGGCATAGTTGGCGCGGATCACGAGGGCACTCGTCGCGACGGACACCTGCCCGGTCTCCTCGAGGGAATCGGCGAGCGCGGCGAGGGGCCCGATCGACCTCCTGCGCGGGGCGACCCATGGCAACACGAGGGCCTTCAGAATGAACTCCGTGTTTGCCTGTGGGTCGGGCGCACGCTCCAGCCAGAGCGTGGCCGCACCGAGGTAGCGCTCCACCCCCTTAACGTTGCCCAGGAATGCTCGGCGCGTCGTGGCAAGCATCGCGATGAGGGCTGCCGGAGTGACCAGGTACCCCTGCGCGAGACTCAGGTCCAACAGCTCGAGCGCGCTCATGCAGCCGAGCCGTGCAGAGGTCGCCGTCTGCGGCCGAATGCCCGCGGTGCGAATCAGGCCCTCGGCAACCCGCCGCTCGTTCCGCTGCGCGGACTCCGCTTCACGCAATGGCCAGCGCTCTGCGGGTCGTCGAAGCTTCCACTCCAGCCGGAGCAGGGCCCATCGCGTGCGGATCCATGACGGCTCTCGCACAGTCGGAACTCCGAGCCGCTGCAGGCTGTCGAACAGGAGATCCAGGGCTTCGGCCCGCGACTTCGCCGAGTGGCAGACGGTGATCCGCAGAGATTCGACCAACCCTCGTTGGAGCAGACTTACGCAGTGCTCGCGAAGACCGGAAAGGAGCTCCAGCGCGGCTCCGAAGTCGCGTTGGGCATATGCACAGGCAGCCGAGCGGAAGTAGATCTCGAAGGCGAGCAGCGGTCGCGTGGACCAACCCTCCCGACCCAGCATCTCGCGTCCGCTGCTCAGATAGTGTGCCCCTGTGCCCAGCGCTCCCGATGCCAGGGCCTCCTTCGCCGCCGAGCTCTGCCAGCTCGCGGCCTCGAGGCGCTCCGACTCGGTGAGGTGGTCCTTCGCCCGCGCCAGGTGGTCCGCAATCTCGAAGCATCGCTCCGTTCTCTCGCCCGGCGTCGAGCGCTGCATGAGAAGCAGGCCAATTCGGTGGTGCAGCGCACGGCGGTGTTCGTCCGGTAGGAGAGCCTGGGCTGCCTCGCGAATCCGGTCGTGGACGAATCGAAACCCCGCCGCGCAGGGCGCGATGAGCCCTTCGTCCGAAAGCTCGTAGAGTGCAGCCTGCAGCTGCGCGGCACTCTCGCCCGAGAGCTCCGAGAGCATCCCCCAGTCGAACTCGTCCCCGACACAGCTCGCCAGCTGCACGACTGAGCGTACATTTCCGTGCAAGCGCTTCAGGCGCGTCAGCATCATCCCCGCAGGATCATCGGGAATGACGGCGCGCTCGACGGCCTCGAGATCCCAGGTCCAGCCCTGCCCCCTCGTGTACTCGATACATCCGATCTCTTGCAGATGGTAGGCGCACTGCTGGATGAGCAGCGGATTCTTCCCGCTCTTCCGGGACACCGCGCACGCGAGCTCGGCGACCTCGTCTGGAGATCTTGCGAGCGCATCGGCCAACATCGAGGCGACTGCCTCGTCGGAGAGAACGTCGAGATGCAGATCCGTGACCGAGCGGCCCAACGACTTCAACCGCTCGACGACCGCGACGAGTGGATGCCCGACCGGCACCTCGTTCTCGCGATAGCTTCCGACTACGAGCAGCGGAATCGGGTCGCCCTCGGACAGCAGCTCTTCGACGAGGTAGAGCGTGCCGCTGTCAGCCCACTGGAGATCGTCGAGAAACAGCACGAGCGGTGAGGCTTGGCGCGCAGACGCGCGAACCAGACGGCGCACGGTAACGGCCAGCCGAGCCTGCGTCGCACTGGGATCCAGGGGAGCGGCCGCTGGCGACGGCCCCAAGACTTCTTCGAGCTCGGGCAACAGCCCCGCAGCAACCCCAGCGAGATTGCCGAGCTCGGCGGTCACGCCCAGACGCCAGGCTTCGCGCCGGCTCCCGCTCTCGGCGAGGATCTGATGGACGAGATCCCGGAGCGCATTCGCCAGCGCAGCATAGGGTAGATGGCTCCGGTAGAGATCACACTTGCCGCGCGCGAGGAATCCGCCTTCCGTGGCGAGCGGGCGATGCAGCTCTGGGACGAGCGAGGACTTACCCACGCCCGGACACCCCGACACCAGCACGAGCTCGCGTCGTCCCCGCGCAGCGCCGCGGTAGGCTGCGACAAGGATTCCGACGTGCTCGGCGCGACCGTACACGCGCTTGCGAAATAGCGGCCGGTAGGGCGCATCGGCCGCGGCGAGAGGTAGCTCGTCGTCGATCTCCCCCGTGCGCTCGAGCTGTTCCAGGCACGTCTCGAGATCGACATGCAGAGCCTCGGCCGTCTGATAGCGGTCCTCCGGCTCCTTCTCGAGCAGCTTCATCGTGATGCGCGACAAGGTCGAGCTCAGCTCGGGGATCAGCTCGCCCGGCGGACGCGCGCGCCGCACGATGTGCGCCTGAATCAAGTCGGACGGATCGCGCGCATCGAAGGGCGGTCGCCCGGTCAACAGGTCATAGAAGGTCGCCCCAAGCGAATAGAGGTCACTGCGATAGTCCACACCTCGCTCGAGGCGCGCGCTCTGTTCGGGCGAGCCGTAGAAGCACGCATCGATCCCTAGGGTGGCGCTCCCCACTGGAGCGCCGAGTGGCGCAGCGCAACCGAATCCAATGAGATTGAGCTTCTGCGTGCTTCGGTCGAACAGGAGGTTTGCAGGACGCACAGCTCGGTGAACGAGCCGCTCCGCGTGGACTCCCGCGAGCGCCCGGGCCGCCTGTAGCGCGATCACCAGGAACTCGTGCGCTGAAACTGGACCGAGCACCAGCTGCCCACTGACGAAGTCCATCACCAAGACCGGCGCGCCCTCGCCTCGCTCGAGAGCGAGGGGAGATGGGGCCACACCCTTCGCTGCGAGCGCATAGAGAATCTGGTTCTCTCGCTCTACGCGAGCCTCGCCCGGGGCTGCGTTGGCGTCGGCGGCGTAACTCTTCAGCACGACGGCACGATCGTCCACTTGGCGGCGTCCCAGCGCGACACACCGCTCTCGGGTCTCGACGATCCGCTTCTCCAGGATGTATCCGTCGGGGGCCTGCACACTCGTCCTCGTTGCGCACATCGGCCGGCGGCGCGCGGGCCTGTAGGCGTTGGAGCATCCGTGCACTCCGCTGCCACAGCTCGCTCGATCCGTTCTCCGGCCGCGATACGGGCACGTACGCTCGCAGTCGCTCCCTCCTACCCGCGTTCCTGCTTGGCAACTGTCACATGACAGGCTATAACCAGTCATACGACAGATCCAGCAAGGAGGTCGAAATGGAGCACTGGCAAGGGACACTCGTCACGCTGGTCATCCTTACAGCCCTTGCCGCATCGTCTCGAGCCAAGGAACCCAAACCAGCAGACGCGAGGGGTGCCGCCTTGCCCGAGCAGATCACGGTGACCGCCCAACGTCGCGAACAGCCCCTCGACGAAGTACCGGCGACGGTGTCCGCATTCGATGGAGCCGAGCTACGCGCTCGTGCGCTGCGCGAGCTCAATCAGCTGGAAGGGCTCACCCCGAATCTGAAGATCCAGGGTGCGTACGGCAACGCTTCGAATCCGCTGATCACGATTCGCGGCGTTGGGCTGGATGACTTCAGCGACAACACCTCGAGTCCTGCCGGCGTATACGTGGACGATGTGTACCTCGTAGCGCCACCGACTCTCGCCTTCGGACTCTTCGACGTCGAACGCGTCGAGCTCCTCAAAGGCCCCCAAGGGACGCTTTACGGCCGCAACACGACGGCCGGGGCGATCCAGTTCGTGTCTCGCCGCCCGAGTGCTGACTTCGAGAGCCACTTCTCTGCCACACTCGAGAGTTTCTCGCGTACCACCTACGAGGCTGCGCTGGGAGGCCCCCTCGCGCAGAACTGGAGCGTGCGTCTGTCTGCCCTCGGAGACTACGGCGGCGACTACAACGACAACGACCTGAGTGACAGCCAGAGTGGGGGACAGAGACGCACTGCCGGGCGTCTGCAGCTACAGTACCTGCCAAACGAGTCCAGCGAGCTCTTGCTCAACCTCCATGGCGGACATGACGCATCCGACCTCGGCCAGTACCAGAGCGTAGGATTGCTCGAAGCGAGCGTCCTGACCACGGGCGTCCCGGTCCCGTGCGCATCTGCGCTCCGCGGCAAGGCCCAACCCGGAGACTGCGTGGATCTCCTCGGCTTCCGCGACGACGACGGCGACGACCAGGCGGGACGATACAACCGTCGCGGCAGGCTGGACTACGACAACATCGGCGGCTCGTTCCGCGCCCGCCTCGAGCTTCCGGGCGAGCTGAGCCTGACCTCGATCTCGGCGATCGAGCGCTTCGGAGGGCTGCGGCGCGAGGAAGCCGACGCCAGCCCGAATCAGCTCCTCGAAGCAGACTACGACGTCGATGTCGAGCAGATCAGCCAGGAGCTGCGCCTCGCTGGCAAGACCGATGCGATCGACTGGATCACCGGCCTCTTCGCCGGCTCGGACCAGATCCAGGCGAAGACAACCCTGGATCTTCTCCGGGACCTGCGCCCGCTACTCGGCTTCCACCCCGAGCTGCTGGTAGCCACGCCGCGGAACCAGTATGACCAGGATACGCTCGCGCTGGCGGCTTTCGCGCATGCGAACCTCGAACTGTCCGATCGATGGAGCAGTCAGCTGGGTCTGCGCTACTCGATCGAGCGCAGAGACTTCAGCACCCGCACAGCATTCATCGAGGACGTGAGCGCGTTGCGCGCCGCGATGCTCCCGCACGATGGCACGGTCCTCCAAGCCTCACGCGAGTTCGACACGCGCAAGCTCACCTGGAGCGCGGGGCTCTCGTACCAGATCCAGCCCGACACACTCGCCTACGCAACGGTCTCCACGGGCTTTCGCAGCGGCGGCTTCAACGGTGGCGTCCCTCTGACCGCTGAAGAGCTCGAACCCTACGACGACGAGGAGCTGCTCGCGTTCGAACTCGGCCTGAAGGGTAGCGTCGCACGCGGACGCATCGCCTACTCGGCCGCCGTCTTCCACTACGACTTCCGCAACCTCCAGGTGTTCGACATCGTGAACGACGCCGGCGGGGCCCCGGTCCAGGTACTGACCTGCCGACAGCGACACGTATGGCCTCGACGCCAGTCTGTCCGCAGCCGTGACCCCGAACCTGCACCTGAATCTCGGACTCGGACTGCTTCACGCCCAGTTCGACGATGCAGTCATCAGTGGAGTCGACCTGGGCGGCAAGGATGTGCTGAACGCTCCACGCGTCTCGCTCACGACGGGTCTCCGCTACGACCGCGAGTTTGGGAATGCCCTGACTCGGCTCGCGATCGATGGGGCCTTCCAGAGTCGCGAGGACCTCGAGTTCATTCAGGTCTCACCCGGGACCCCCGCTACCGTGTCCGAGGGTAGCTATTGGATCGTCGACGCCCGTTTCAGCATAGAGGACGCGACGACAGGCATCGAGCTGAGCTTCTTTGCCAAGAACGTGTTCGACGAAGAGCCGCTGCGCAGCACGCTGACCCTCGCGGATCTGGGCTTCGCCGAGTATGTCTACGGGCTCCCCCGTCGTTTCGGCGTCACGCTGACCTTGCGCTACTGACCCTGCGAGATCGATCGGGCCTACCAGCTCGGTGTCGCCGAACGCTCGTGCGCGCCGGATCGACCACCCGTTTCTTCTCGCGCACGCCCTGCCACCTGATAGTCTCGCCCCATGTCGGAGCGTCAGGTGATCGTGGTTGGTGCTGGACCCGCCGGCGCGGTGTTGGCTCTGCTCCTCGCATCGCACGG
>QJZC01000064.1 GCA_003247575.1 Pseudomonadota bacterium | reverse complement strand
AACAGGGCGGTCATCAGCCCCCCGATCACGACGACCTCCACCAGCTCGCCCATGGTGAACAGGCCGAACTTCATGCCACTGTACTCGATGAAGTACCCGGCCACGATCTCGGACTCCCCTTCCGGAGTGTCGAAAGGGGGCCGCTTGTTCTCGGCCAGTGCTGCGGTCAGGAAGATTACGAAGGACAGGGGCTGCAGCACCACGCCCCACATTGGAATCTGGATCCAACCGAGCCAGGCGCTACCGGGCTCGACCCAACCGAAGTGCTCCAGGAAGCCGAGCAACCGAAAGGTCTCCTGTTGCGCGAACCCGAGATCGGTCATCTTGAGCGTGCCGAAGATCATGAAGAGCCCGACCAGCGAGATCCCCATGGCGACCTCGTACGAGAGCATCTGAGCGGACACGCGCAGCGCACCGAGAACACCCCAGTTGTTGTTGCAGGCCCAACCCGCCAGCACGGAGCCGTAGGTCGCGATCGACCCGACAGCAAAGACGAACAGGATTCCGTAGTCGAGGTCCGCGACCACCAGCTTCCAATCGACCCCCCAGGCGGAGTAACTGCCGCCGTACGGGATCACGGCAAAGCTGATCATCGCCGGCACCACCGCGACGAAGGGGGCCAGCACATGCAGAAAGCGGTTCGCCCCGATCGGAATCGTATCTTCCTTGGTGAACATCTTGATCGCATCCGCGAGCGGATGGATCAGCCCGATCGCACGAATCCCGCCGATGCTGGCGCGATTCGCGCCGATGCGATCCTGCATCAGCGCGCTCTGCTTGCGTTCGACCCACGTCATGATCGGCGCAAAGACCAGCGCAAGAACGGCGAAGATGAAGATCGCGACCCAGAACGTGGAAGTGGCCAACATCAGCGGAGCGGCGCTCCCTCGGCGGGCAGGCTCTCGAGATCCAGTCCGGCAAAGGCAGGTACCGCCTGCGCCAACTCCCGGGAGACTCGAATCACATCGAATGGCTGCTCCCAGCCCAGGACTTTGGCCGCGCGCGCGATCTCGGTCAGCGCGTCGCCAAAGCTCCAAGCCTCGAAGCACGGCTCGAGAAACGGCGAGAAGCGCTGCGCGCGGCGCTCGAAGTTCGTGAAGCTTCCGAGATACTCGGCGTGGCTGCGCACCGGCAGCACCACGTCCGCCGAGACAGAGATGTCCGCCTCGTGAGAGACGAGCTGCACCTGGGTTTCCACATTGACCAGGCGCTCGGGCGCCACCCTTCCCAGAACCAGCGCGATGGCCGCTTCCCCCACAGCTGCATCGGACTCCAGGAAGCCGAGGGCGCGCGCGCCCTCGGCGTTGGGACACTTGTCCGCACGAATCAACAGCGCATCGGAATCACCACGCTCGATCGCGAAGGTGCCCGGCTCGCAACCCAGATCCCCGATCAGGCGCTGGAGCACGAACAGGTCCTCGTTCGAAGCGAAGGGCGAGGCGACCACCACGATGGGACGCTTGGCATCGATCGCAGAGCGCAGGCGATCTCCCGCAGTGGAGACAGCCTCGTCGTAGTTGACCCTGCGCGAGCCGACGCGAGCTTCGGTGCAGCGCCCCTCGGTCAATCCTTTGTACGACATGCGCCCGTGATCGCAGATCCAGGTCTGGTTCACGGCGTCGTTGCGGCGCGGCACGAAGCGGTACACTCGATTGTTCGAGCGGCTGGCGTTGATATTGCAACCGCGACCGCATTGGTTGCAGATACTGGGCACATCGTCCAGGAACCAGACCCGTACCTTGAAGCGGAAGTCCTTGGTGGTGAGCGCGCCTACGGGGCAGATGTCCGCCACGTTCATCGAGTAGGGGTTGTCGAGCTCGGCGCCTGGAAAGGTCTCCAGCAACGACCTCTCCCCGCGCTGGAACACCCCGAGCTCCCCAGTCTGACTCACCTCGCGACAGAACCGCACGCAGCGACGACAGAGGATGCAGCGTTCCTGGTCGAAGACGATCGTGGGACCGAGCTCGAATCCCTTCTTGGCCGGTCGGCGCGGCAGGTCTGTCCGCGCATGCTTCACTCCGTAGTCGAATGCATAGTCTTGCAGCTTGCACTCACCTGCCTGGTCGCAGATCGGGCAGTCGAGCGGATGGTTCAGCAGCAACAGCTCCATCACGCCGCGGCGTGCCTGCTCGACCCGCTCGCTCTTCGTGTGGATCACCATGCCGTCGCGCACCGGTGTGTTGCAGGCGATCTGGAGCTTTGGGACCCCTTCGATCTCGACCTGGCACAGCCGGCAGGAGCCATCGACGCTGAGCTTCGGATGCCAGCAGTAGTGAGGTAACTCGACCTCGTTCATGAGCACGCCCAGCTGATCCAGTGCTTCCAGGATCGTCAGGCCGTCACCCACCTCATACGTTTCACCATCGATCGTAATCTGAGCCATGATTCAGAGTTCGAAGCTTTCTGGGAAGGGACAGGAGCCTTCACTGATGTGGCATTCGAAGTCGCTGCGGAAATGGCGCAACAGTCCCTTGATGGGCCACGCAGCAGCGTCCGCAAACGCGCAGATCGTGTGTCCCTCCATCAGCGCGGGCACACTCTCGAGCAGCTCCAGATCCCGGGGCCGACCTCGACCCGCCTCGATGCGCTCGCACAGCTTGTGGATCCAGCCAGTTCCCTCCCGACACTGGGTGCACTGCCCACAGGATTCGTCGCGAAAGAAATAGCTGATGACACAGGCGACACGCGCCATGCACGTGGTGTCGTCCATGACCATTACGCCTCCGGTGCCGAGATGAGTGCCACGCTCGGACAGGAACTCCTCGGCCATCGGCACGTCCAGATCGGACGGTGTCAGGACGGGCATCGACATCCCACCGGGGATCACCGCCTTCAGCGCGCGATTGTTGCGCACCCCCCCCGCCTTGGCGATGACCTCGCGTAGCGGCGTACCGAGCGGCAGCTCGAACAATCCGGGGCGCTCCACGTGTCCGGATACGCCGAACAGGGTGGTCCCGGGGCTCTTCTCGGTGCCAAACCCTCGAAACCACTCCACACCCCGCGAAAGGATGTACGGAACGTGCGCGAACGTCTCGATATTGTTGACAGTGGTAGGCAAGCCGAACGCACCGTGCTGTGCAGGGAAAGGCGGCTTCTTGCGAGGCTGACCCTTCTTCCCTTCGAGCGACTCGAGCAGCCCTGTCTCCTCGCCGCAGATGTACGCGCCCGCGCCCGAGTGAACCACGATGTCGTGCTCGAACCCCGGCTCTCCGAAGACGTCGCGTCCGAGGTAGCCCTTGTCGTACATCTCGGCGACCGCCTTGCGAACGCACTGGATCGGATACTGGTACTCGCCTCGAATGTAGATGTACGAGCGGCGCGCGCCGGTCGCCCAAGCTGCAATCAAGAGCCCTTCGAGGATCTGGAAGGGCCCCTGCTGCATGATCATGCGATCTTTGAAGGAGCCGGGCTCGGACTCGTCTCCGTTGCAGACGAGCACCTTCATGCGCTCGTCGCCCTTGGGCATGAAGCTCCACTTGAGACCGGCATTGAACCCGGCACCACCGCGGCCCCGCAGCCCCGAGCTCTTGACGAGCTCCGTCACTTCCTCGGGATCGCGGGCCAGCGCTGCTCGAAGCCCCTGGAATCCACCCGCGGCTTCGTAGCCGGCCAATGTGCGGAACGCTTCGTTGCCGTAGTGCTCCGACAGATACAACTTGGTATACGGTTCGGTCTGCACGCTCAGTCCAACTGGTCTACGATCGCGAGTGCACGCTCGAGATCCAGATTCTCGTGGTAGACGCCGTCTACCCGCATGACGGGGGCCGTGCCGCAGGACCCGAGGCACTCCTCATGGCCGAGCGTGATGCGTCCATCTGCCGTGGTCTCGCCCGCATGGACCCCCAAGCGCTCCTCGAGGCAACGAATCAACGGCCTCGCTCCCCGAAGCGAGCACGGGAGATTGGTACACACGTAGACGTGATGGCGCCCCTGCGGCTCTGTATAGAACATGTTGTAGAAGGTGAGAACCTCCCACACGGCCACAGGAGCGATCTCGAAGATCTCGGCGAGCTCGCGGGCGGCCTCCGGACCCACGTAGCCAAACTCCTCCTGAACCAGATAGATCGCAGGCAGCAGCGCGCCGCGCCGCTCCGGGTAATGGCGAAAGAGTTCGTCGATCTTCTTGCGAGTCTCGGGCTTCATAAGGTCAGCTCCAGTCCAAGCCGCCCTTGAGCCACTCATATGCGAGCCCGATCGCAAGCATCGTAATGAATACGAGCATGGACCAGAAACCGTACCAACCGAGATCACCGAAGGCGACGGCCCAAGGGTAGAGGAACACCATCTCGACATCGAAGATGATGAAGGACACCGCCACCATGTAGTACTTCACGTTGAAACGTTGATAGGGAGATCCGAGCGGATGCTCACCGCACTCGAACGGCTCATCCTTCTCGACGAAGTGGAGCTTCGGCCCGAGCGCGCTCGTCAGGACGAGGAACAAGGTCACCAATCCTGCCCCGAGGAGAATGAAGAGTCCGAGGCCTGCATATTCGGACATGCGTGTCGTGTCCCCGTTTGTCTCTCGGCCTGATTGTCTCTCGACCCGTTCCTCGGCGCTGGCGGGAGCCCGGATTCGGGATCCGAGCCTTCGGACCCGAAACTTCGGACCCGAACCGCCGAGCACCGAGCCACTGAGCCCGAACCACCGACCCGCCAGATCACGGGCCCGCGAGATCCGAGCTACGAGCAGCGCACACGCGGTCACGGATTACCGAGCTGCAGCACCCCGTCCGTTCAACCTCGGCTCCTAGTGAGGCCGGACTCGGCGCGAACCGCAATCCGAAAAAGCACGAGATCCCCATCAAGCCAGCGACCCGAGCAGCAGCAGACGGCCCGCGGCACTCGGGCCCAACGGAGAGCGAGACGCGAGAGGGCGAACCTTGCCTCCCCAACGACCACAGAAGAACCCCAGACGGACCCCAGACGGACCACAGACGCGTCGACCGAAAACGCGTCGCAGAAGACGCACAACAGCCTGATTTTGGGCGAAAAGCGGGCTGGAGACTAGAGGCCCCCTAGTGGGCTGTCAACCGGCCTCCGGGCCTCTATGCTGTGGCCATGACGAGCGCGAATCCCATGCCCTGCGCCGTTCTGGGAGCAGGAAGCTTCGGCACCTGTCTCGCGGTGCTGCTCGGTAGTAAGGGCTATCAGGTAGACCTCTGGGCAAGGGACGCGAAGCAAGCCGAAGCGATCCAGACTAGACAGAGAAATCCACGCTACCTGAGCTCCATTCGACTCCCCGAGAGTGTGCGCGGCACCTCGAGCCTGGAGTCCGCGCTCCGCGACAAGGAAATCGTCATCTCGGTCATCCCGAGCCACAGCGTGCGTGATGTATGGTGCAATGCGATTCGCTACGTCCATCCCGAAGCGCTGATCGTCTCCGCAACGAAGGGCATCGAAGTCGGCAGCGGCAAGCTCGTGAGTCAGGTCATGACAGAGACCTTGCCGAAGCCGCTGCGCGAGCGGCTCGTCGTGCTGTCAGGGCCCTCCTTCGCGCGCGAGGTGGCCGAGCATCAGCCGACCAGCGTCTGCGTCGCCTGCGAGACCGAGAGCTACGCGATCGCGGCCCAGACGATCCTCTCCTCGGACACGTTCCGCTGCTATTCGAACACGGACGTGGTCGGAGTCGAGCTGGGTGGCGCGATGAAGAACATCATCGCGATCGCCGTCGGCTGCTGCGACGGTATGGAGCTCGGCTTGAACACGCGCGCCGCGCTGATCACGCGAGGACTCGCCGAGATGCGGCGTCTCGGCGAGAAGCTCGGCGCCAATCCGGTGACCTTTCTGGGGCTCTCCGGCGTCGGCGATCTGGTTCTGACCTGCACGGGCGATCTTTCACGGAATCGCTGGGTGGGACTCGAGATCGGACGCGGGCGCAGCGTGCAGGACGTGCTCGGGAGCCTCCAGCAGGTCGCGGAAGGCGTACTGACCGCTCAGTCCGCACACCAGCTGGCACTGTCCCTCGGGGTGGAGATGCCGATCACGCGCGCTACCTATGAAGTTCTCCACGAGGGCAAGGACGTCCGGCGTGCCTTCCGAGAGCTCATGGCGCGTCAGCTAAGAAGTGAACTCGAGTAGCCGCGCGACCGGACTGGCTTCTCCGCCACCGTCCCCCGACACGCCCAACGGGCGTGCGCGCCCGCGCCCGGCTTCACTACCCTGTCGAGTCGAGATCCTGCACCGAGGACTTCCATCCATGCTCCAAGCTCGCTCCAGACCGAACCCCAGCCGTGGATCCTGGCCGCGTGCGCGCTGGCGCGTGACGCTCGTCCCTCTGCTGGCGCTGCTGCCCTGGCTCTGGGGCTGCGGCCCCAAGGTCGTGCTGGATCCCGTCTCCGACAAGCCCGACGAGTTCTCCGTGTTCCTGCGGAGGACCGTCGAAGGCAAGCGGCCGATTCCGAAGAACTTCGCCCACCCGGCGACCATCTCCGACGTGCGGCTGGCACACATCCTGGCCAACCTCGCGTTCGAGAACAGCGAGGGAAAGCGCCAACCCGTGATCCAGTCGGTCCGCGTCTACCCGCTAGCGGAGGCGCTCAATCAGGCAGTCACGCGGGCGAGCGAGGACGACGAGATCGTTTCCATCGTCTACGGCACCTCTCGGAGACTGGGCCTGTTCAGCAGCCGACGCGTCACCTCGTTTCGCATGTTCTTCGACGACCAGTTCATGAATCTCGAGTTCTACGACATCGAGCTCGAGCTCGAGCCGGGCGAGGGAAAGCCCGGCCGCGACGACAGCTATCGAGTCCCAGAACAAACTCCCGAGAGTGCGCCCCGTTTCAAGGTGCTGGCCGGCCAGGCGCTCGCCGCAGCCAACGCAAGGACCCTACAGGTAGACTGGCGCGACCCCTACTTCGCGCGCCCCGTATCCCTGAGCGTCCGCGGGAATCGTTTCAAGCGGCGCTCGGTCCTGATGGAGGCCGATCCCGAGCCCCCTGTTCCCCTACCCGACACGTCGGGAGCCACCTCGATCTCCGCCGAGATGCGCGATGCCCAGATTCGCGCTCTGGACCAACTGGATGGACTGCGGCGCCAAGGCCTGATCAAGGAGGTCGAGTTCCAGCGACGCCGGCGGCTGATCCTGCAGGGCAAGCTCGACGAGGCCGGCTACGAGCCGGACGCCGAGTGAGCCGCGCAGCCAAGCGATCCCGCGCATGAGCATCGACCTACACTGCCATTCCACCTACTCGGACGGCGCGCTCTCGCCTTCCGCTCTCGTCGAGCGCGCTGCCAGCCTCGGTGTGCAGGTGCTGGCGCTGACCGATCACGATACGACCGCAGGCCTCGACGAGGCCCGAAGCCGCGCCGCCGAGCTCGGCTTGGAGCTGTTGCCAGGGATCGAGTTCTCGGTCAGCGAGGATGGCGGAAAGACGCAGCTCCACATGCTCGGGTACGGGTTCTCCGCAGACCAGGACGAGCTCCAGAGTACGATCGAGCAGCTGCGACGGGCCCGGATCGACCGGGCGCAGCGCTGTATCGGGCTGCTCGCCGATCTGGGAATCCGACTCGAGCTGGCCCCCATTCTGGATCAGGCGAACCGAGTGGATCAGGCGAGGCGACCAGGAGAGACGCGACCAGGCTCCATCGGCCGCCCCCACATCGCGCAGGCCCTGGTCGAGGCGGGCGCTTGCAGTAGCCACGCCGACGCCTTCACGCGTTTTCTGCGTCGCGGAAGACCCGGATTCGTGCCTTCTCCGGGCGTCTCCGCGGGCCGTGCGATCGCCCTGATTCATCGCGCCGGCGGCGTCGCGAGCCTGGCCCATCCCTTCCTCTCTGCGGGAGTGGACCTCGCGGGGGGCATCGAAAAGTTCGTCGGACGCCTCGTGAGCCAGGGACTCGATGCGCTCGAGGCACACCACCCCAAGCACAAGAAGGCGCAGCGCCAGCGGCTGATCCAGCTGGCCAACCGCTACGGGCTCCTGGTGACTGGAGGCAGCGACTTCCACGGTACTCCCAATCAGGAGACCCCTCTCGGATCCGTAGGGATCCAGCCCGAGAGATACGAGAAGCTCCGAGCGCGGCTCAGCTCGGGGTGAGCGCCGGCAGCGAACCACACTCGAACGCCAGCAGGAACCTCTTCGCAGCCAGCCCACCACCGAAGCCTCCGAGCCTACCGCTGGCCGCGACCACACGATGGCACGGCAACACGATTGGCAGCGGGTTGGCCCCACTCGCCGCCCCGACGGCCCGGCTCGCTCCTGGCCGCCCCAGCGCCGCCGCGATCTCCCCATAGGTACGCGTCTCACCAAACGGAATACGCGCGAGCGCTTCCCAGACGCGAAGCTGGAAGTCGCTGCCACGCAGGTCGAGCGGGAGCTTGAACTCGCGCAGACCTCCAGCGAAATAGGCGCGGAGCTGCAGGCACGCTTCCTCGAGCACTGCCACGGTCTCGACGCGCTCGGCACCCGGCACTCGCTGCATCAGCCACGCATTGAAATCGCTGCGCGGACCGGTCGGGAAGCCGACCTTGACGATGCCCGACCGCGTTGCGGCCACGCGGAGCTCCCCGAGCGGCGACTCGATACGCGTCTGCGCGAGCTCTATCCGATGCGTGGGCGCCACTCGATCGAGTATATCGACTTCGAATGCGGCCAGCGCCGCGTTGCTCGCGTGGGCATGACACATGTGCGGATCTGCGCCAGCTCAGATCGCCAAGGGCACGCGCGCGATGTCGCCGTCGCGGTCCACGACGTAGAGGAACCCCTCACTGCGCTCGAGGCCGAGCGCGCGCACCTTCTGCGGCCGACTCAACCGCAGACCGCTCAGCCGAATCCGTGCGACGTCCCCTTCCGCATCGACGAAATAGATCCAGCCTGGTTCGAGCCGGAGCGATAGGTGAACGCACTTCCAGGGCGCGAGGTCGAGCTCGGTGGCCGCCTCTCGCGTCAGCTGAAGAAGCCAGCCAGGTTGCGGCGCAAGCGAGCGGCGGGCTCTTCGGTGCTCGGCGCGAATCCACACCCGGTCACGACCTCGAACGTCTCGATGTAGCGGCGCGCAGCCTCGCAGCGAACCTCGTCCGGCAGCGCCGGTGGAGCTCCCTCGCCGCGATAACCGTGCTCGATCAGCCAGCGGCGCACGTACTCCTTGTCGAGAGCCTGGGGGTTCTTGCCTTCGGCCAGGGACTTTGCGTATGAGTGGTGGTGCCAGTAGCGCGACGAGTCCGGGGTGTGCACCTCGTCGATCAGGCACAGCTCACCCTCGGCATCGATTCCCAGCTCGTACTTGGTGTCGACCAGGATGAGACCCCGAGAGGCTGCGAACTCGGTCCCGACCTTGAACAGCTCATTACACAGGGAAGCGGCGCGATCGTAGAGCTCGGCTTGGATCACTCCTCGGGCGATCAGTTCGTCGCGAGAGGTGAGCTCATCGTGGGCGCCCTTCTCCGCCTTGGTGGTCGGAGTCAAGAGCGGCTCAGCCAGCGGCTCGTGCTGCGAGAGCCCATCGGGAAGCCTATGGCCGCAGTAGCGACGCTCACCACGCTCGTAGGCGGTCCAGATCGATGTAGGACTCGATCCGGTGAGATAGCCGCGCATCACGAACTCGACCGGAAGTACGCGGCATTCTCGCACGATCGATACGCTCGGGTCGGGTACCTCGAGCAGATGGTTCGGCGCGACGCCCTTTGTCTGCTCGAACCAGAATGCGGCGAGCTGATTCAGGACCTGGCCTTTGAACGGGATCGTACCGATCACGACGTCGAACGCGCTCACTCGATCCGTGACCACGATCGCGCGCCTTCCGCCGCGCACGTAGTTGTCGCGAACCTTGGCCTCGATGCGTTCGGCATCGGATCCGAGCTCGCGCGCCAGATCCGTCCGCTCGAGTGTGTGCGCGCACTGCTGCATGAGCAAGTCGAGATCCAATCCCATAATCTGCTTCCCCTCTCGCGTCCCGCGGCGACCCGAGTTCGATGCTGGACTCGGGAGACCGGACTGGGCTCAGCGACTGGTGACCCGCGCGCAGACCGAATCGAGCACGTCGACCTCCAGGCGAACGCCGTCGAGCGCGTTGATCTCTTGAACTCCGGTCGGGCTGGTCACGTTGATCTCGGTCAAGTAATCGCCAATCACGTCGATCCCAGCAAACAGGATTCCCCGTTTGCGTAGCTCGGGTCCGATGCGAGCGCAGATTTCGCGATCTCGCTCCGTGAGCGGCACGCGGGCAGGCGCTCCTCCCGCATGGAAGTTGGCGCGCACCTCGGCAGCCTCGGGTACGCGCATCACCGCTCCAATGGGCTCCCCGTCGAGCACGATCACGCGCTTGTCGCCGTTTCGAATTTCCGGCACGTAGCGCTGGGCGATCTGATAGCGCCGTCCGTGCTCGGTCGTCATCTCGAGAAGGGCCTTCAGGTTGTGCTCATCCTTGCGTAGGTGGAAGACCCCGTCTCCACCACATCCACCGATCGGCTTCAGGATCATCTCCCCGCCGAGGCGCTCGCGAAACTGGAGCAGCTCGTCCTGGCTGCGGCTGACCACGGTCGGCGGGGCCAGCTCCGGGAAGTTCAGCACGAAAAGCTTCTCGTCGATCGTCAGGATCCCGTTGGGGTCGTTGACCACCACGGTCGGCGGCCGGATCAGTGCGAGGATCTGCACGACCCGCAGGAAGGCCAGATCGACCGGCGGGTCCTTCCGCATCCAAACCACGTCGAAGGCGTCGCAAGGCTCCGAGACAGCTGGCTCGAGCGCGTACCACGGGGCGCCGCGCCCCAGCGCAGCCGCGTCCACGTGGGTCTCTCTCCCCCGCACTCGCGGTCTGCCCCCCTCCCCGACGCTCAGGTCCTCGACGTAGGCCGTGACGACTCGGTGGCCTCGGCGCGCGGCCTCGGCCATGAACAGAACGGACGTATCCTTCGTCGGAGCTAGGGCGGGTAGTGGATCTACGATGAACAGATGGCGCACGCTGCGGATCGTAGGGACAGGAAGGACCCCATGTCAATCGCCAGCCACCTCGCAACCTCTTGATTTTGCTTGCGAGTTGTCGCACTCACTGGCGCTGTCGAGAGCGCGCGAGCGCACTGGGCCGCGCGCTGCGGATCGGGCGCCGGGCTCCGCCCGGCAGTGAGCACGCAGTCGGCGAAGGGCGGCGACAGCAGCGGACATGCAGGCCGGCTCTCCGGCCGTGTGACTGCATAGGAATTAGACTTGCGACAAACCTACGCGTAAGCTTGAACATCCGTGAGTCAGCGGCCGATCGAGGGCAGGAAGGTACGATGACCCCACCTCCTGTGAGCCCAAGGCCGAGTGGCTCGGGATCGACACTGCGCAGACCAGGTTCGGAGCTCCATTGAGACGGTTTCTGTTCAAGTTCCTCCTCGTTCTGATCACGCTCGGTGCGCTCACTGGGGCCGCCGGACTCGGCGCCTTCTACTGGTACGTCGTGCGGCCGCTCCCGGTGATCAACTCGCTGGCGGACTACACACCCAAGCTGATCACACGCATCCGCGCACGCGACGGCCAGGTGCTGCGCGTGCTCGCCGAGGAACGTCGCATCGTCGCACCGATCGAGCGCATCCCCGAACACGTCAAGCACGCCTTCGTCGCCTCCGAAGACTCGAGCTTCTACGACCACGATGGACTCGACTACAAGGGGATCGCGCGCGCCTTCTGGGAGAACCTGAAGGCAGGAGAGATCACACAGGGAGGCAGCACCATCACGCAGCAGGTCGCCAAGACCTTCCTGCTGACTTCCGACCGAACGATCGTCCGCAAACTCAAGGACATGGTTCTCGCATTGCGCATCGAGCAGTCACTGCCGAAGAACCAGATCCTGTACCTGTACATCAACCAGATCTATCTCGGCTCGGGCGCGTATGGTGTGGAAGCTGCGGCACAGACCTACTTCGCGAAGTCGGTGGAAGATCTCTCGATTGCCGAAGCTGCCATCATCGTGGGCTGTGTACCTGCGCCCAGCGCGTACTCGCCGCTCGCTCATCCCGATGCGGCGCGCAAGCGGCAGCTGCTCGTGCTGCGCCGCATGCTCGACGAGGGATACATCACACAGGAGCAACACGACCTGGCGCGAGACGAGAAACTCGAGCTGATCGGACGCCAGTTCAATCTACCCGAAATCGCATCGGGCTATTTCGTTGAGGAGGTACGTCGATACCTCGAGCGAAACTACGGCAGCGATCAGGTGCTGACCGGGGGGCTCGACGTCACGACCACCCTCGATGTTCCGAAGCAGCTGGCGGCCTGGCGCTCGATTCGGCGCGGCCTGGTCGATCACGACCACCGTCGCGGGTATCGCGGCCCGATTCAGGAGATTCCACGCGAAGAGTGGGGAGCGACGCGAACGCAGCTCGGTACACAGAAGATCGAGCAGGAAGCACCAGTCGGATCGCCTTGGCTACTCCGCGGTCTCATCGTCGGAATCGACGACACGGCCGAGAAGGCTCGCGTCGCGATCGGCCCGGATGTGGAAGTCGAGCTGCGTCTCGCCGACCTCAAGTGGGCCCGCCCCGAGGACCCGACGCTCGACGGCGCGATCCCGCGCGTGCGCAAGGTGAGCGATACGCTTCGCGAAGGCTGGCTCGTCCAGCTGGAGCGAATCATCGATGCGAAGTCCGGCGAGACACGCCACTTGCTCTACCAGAAGCCCCTGGCTCAGAGTGCGCTGATCGCGATCGACATCGAACGTGGCTGGCTGGATGCAATGATCGGCGGCTACGACTTCGAGGACAGCCAGTTCAACCGTGCGATCCAGGCCAAGCGACAGCCTGGATCCTCCTTCAAGCCGATCATCTACGCCGAGGCTCTACTGCGCGGCTATACACCGGCGACGATCGTCTACGACACCCCCAAGGTCTTCACGGACGACCTGGGAAACACCTGGAAGCCCCAAAACTACAGCTACAAATTCTACGGCCCGATCACCTTGCGCGAGGCACTGGCACGCTCGCGCAACGTTGCCACGATCAAGATCCTTCAGGACATCGGCATTCCCGCAGTCATGGAGCGCGCCGAACGCTTGGGGATCCGCTCGGAGCTGCAACCCAACCTGGCGCTGGCACTCGGCTCGAGCGAGGTGACCTTGCTCGACATGGTGCGCGCCTACACCGCGTTCCCTGCTGGCGGCCGCGTCGTCGAGCCGATCTTCATCCTGGAGGTACGCGACCGCGACGGCAACCTGCTCGAGCAGAACGTGCAGCTGGTGCAAGAGGTCGAGGCGGTGGCCGCACAACCCGAGACCGTCGATCCCTACGAGCTGGTCTCCCAGGTACAGGCGAGCATCGACCGCCAGGACGACCCCGAGTCGCTCGACTCTAGCGAGGGGCTCGATCCCATAACGGCATACCAGATGACCCACATGCTGACCGCCGTGGTCGAAGAGGGCACGGGGCGCCGCGTACGCTCCCTCGGACGCCCCGTCGCGGGCAAGACCGGTACCACCAATGATCTCTACGACGCCTGGTTCATCGGCTTCTCCCCGAGGACCGTGGCCGGGGTCTGGGTCGGCTACGACAACGTCAAGGGCTTGGGACGCAACGAGACGGGCTCGCGTACCGCCAGTCCGGTATTCCTCGACTATATGAAGGATGCGCTGCGAGACGAGCCGATTCGCGACTTCCAGGCACCGCCAGGAGTAGAGTTCGCTCAGATCGATAAATCGACCGGCCTGCGCTCACTCGGCTCGGACCTCTTCATCCCGTTCGCACCGGGCACGGCCCCCGAAGAGTTCGCACCCGAGACCGAGGAAGGCGGCCCCGTGCGCGCTCCGCGCCTCGACTGAGCGACTTGGTTCCCCACGTCGTCGTCATCGGGGGCGGCCACAATGGGCTCGTCTGTGCTGCATATCTGGCGCGGGCGGGAGCCAAGGTCACCCTGCTCGAGCGGCGCGAGCAGCTCGGCGGCGCCTGCTCCACCGAAGAGCTCTGGCCGGGCTATCGCATCTCGAGGGGAGCCTATGTCGTCTCGCTGCTGCGCCCCCAGATCGTACGAGAGCTCTCCTTGGAGCGGCGCGGACTCGAGCTCCTACCGCGTTCGCCAGCGTCGTTCACCCCACTCGAAGACGGGCGCTCGCTCGTGCTGGGCTCCGACCCGCAGCAGAACGCGCGCGAGATCGCGCGCTTCTCGAAGCGCGATGCCGAGCAGTTCCCCCGCTACGAGGCCTTCCTGGAGCAGGTGGCAGCGGCCTTCGAGCCACTGCTCGACATTCCTCCACCCGCGTGGCCCTTGCGGCAGCTGCGCGATCTCCGTCCATGGGGCGTGGCGTTGCGGAGCGCGTTCAAGCTGCGATCTCAGCTTCCCCAGGCGACGCGCGCCCTGCTGGCACCCGCACGCGAGCTGCTTTGCGAGTGGTTCGAATCGGAGCCCCTGCGGGCGACCCTCGCGACGGACGCCACGATCGGCGCATTCGCCGCTCCTTCGACTCCGGGGACCGGGTACGTGCTCTTCCACCACGTCATGGGATCCACCGGCGGCGCGCGCGGGGTGTGGGCGTACGTTCGAGGCGGTATGGGAGTCTTGAGTGACGTGCTGGCAGATGCCGCGCGCGAGGCCGGCACGGCAATCCGTACTGGCACCCGCGTAGAAGAACTCCTGCTGCTACGCGGACAGACTTCGGGCGTCGTCCTCGATGGCGGTGAGACCATCTCAGCCGACTTGGTGGTCTCCTGCATCGATCCCGCGGCGACCTGCAGCCTGCTCCGCGACCGCGCACAACTCCCCGCGGGCTTCGAGGAATTCGACCGCGCGCTCGCACAGCTCGATTACCGCAGTCCCGTCGTCAAGCTGAATCTCGCGCTGAATCAGGCGCCGCGCTTTCGCGTGAACGATCGTGACGAGGCACCGCTTTGCGGGACGATCCACATCGGTAGCCCTACGCTCGAGTCGATCGAGGCCGCCTATCTGAGCGCATGCAACGGAGAGGTTCCCGAGCGGCCGATCGTAGAGCTCACGATTCCGTCGAGCGTGGACGGCAGTCTCGCGCCGCCCGGACACCACGTGGCCTCGATCTTCGCTCAGTACGCACCGATCCTACCGAGCGACGACGAACGCTGGCCGGATGTCCGCGATCGCCTCCGCGACCGCGCAATCGCCCTGGTCGACGAGCTGGCCCCGGGCTTCAGCGCCTCGATCGAGCACGTCGAGGCTCTGGCGGCACCGGACCTGGAGCGGGTCTTCGGACTCACCGGGGGCAATATCTTCCACGGTGCCATGAACCCCGACCGACTGTTCCTGATGCGGCCCGCGCCCGGCTTCAGTCAGTACCGCACCCCCATCCGAGGCTTGTATCTGGGCGGTGCTGGAACACACCCCGGTGGGGGCGTCATGGGTGCGTGCGGGCGCAACGCAGCCCTCGAGATCCTCGCAGACGTCCGAACCTAGCGCGCCGGAGCGCCATCCGATGCACGAAGACCGCGTCCGAAGACGTGAGCCGAGCAAAAACCGGAAGCCTTGACGGTTTTCGTGTGGCCTCGTAAGGTGCGTCGGTTGGCTGGGTTGCCAGAGGTTCGAGCCACGTCTATCGACCCTCCGACGCGGGGGACCCGAACATGCAATCGACATCCACGACACCAGCGGAGCAGCCGCAGAGCACAGGCACGGGGCACCGCAGCAGTGGAGTCCACGTTCCCAAGACGGGCCTTCGCGAGATGCTCGGAGCCCTGCTCGCCCTCG
The DNA here is from genome assembly GCA_003247575.1 of Pseudomonadota bacterium. GTDB lineage: Bacteria > Myxococcota_A > UBA9160 > SZUA-336 > SZUA-336 > SZUA-336. Next base: position 11,748 of record QJZC01000064.1, on the reverse strand, counting down.
GCGGGATGCGGCGCGACATGTTGACGGGCCTGACCCAGCAGCACGAGCGCTACGGGCCGGTGGTCGCGCAGCGCGGCAGCAAGGGACGCTTCGTACACCTCTTCGGTGCCGACGCCAATCGCTTCGTTCTGCTGGATCGCGAGCGCATATTCTCGGCGCGGCTGCCCTGGATGGGGATCATGGGAGAGATCTTTCCGAACGGCCTGCTGCTCCTCGACGGTGATCGACATGCGCGCGATCGCCGCGTCATGCACGCGCCGTTCACGAGGCAGGCGCTTCGCGGCTATCTGGACCGCATGAACGTCATGATCGATCGCACGCTCGCGCGGCAGTCCTCCCGTCCCACCCGGGTTCGGATGTTTCCCTTCCTCAAACGCCTCACGCTCGAGGTCGCCGCCGATATCTTCCTAGGCGTCGAACTCGGGCCCGACGTCACCCGCATGAATCAGGCCTTCGAGCGCATGGTCGCAGCGTCGATGTCCCGCATGCGGGTGCGCCTGCCCGGCTTCGAATTCCACCGCGGCCTCCGGGGCCGACGCTTCATGCAACAATTCCTGCGCGAGCGTCTCGAAGATCGACGCAGCGGCGCTGGAACCGATCTGTTCAGCCGCCTGTGCCAGGCGCGCGACGCCGACGGTCAGCCACTCGGGGATCAAGCGATTCTCGATCACATGACCTTTCTGATGATGGCCGCGCACGACACCACGACGAGCACGCTAACCTCGCTCAGCTTCGAACTCGGCCGTTCCCGCGACTGGCAGGACCGGCTGCGCAGCGAGAGCCTCGCTCTCCGGGAGCCGGTCGCGGACATCGACGCGATCGAGAAGCTCCAGAGCATGACCTGGACGATGCGCGAGACATTGCGCCGCTACCCCCCGCTTCCCGTGATCCCCCGCATCGCGACACAGGACTTCGAGTGGGATGGATTCGCGCTGTCTGCCGGTACGATGGTGGTGATCTCCCCGATACATACTCACCACATGGAGACCTACTGGACAGACCCGTTCCGCTTCGACCCGGAGCGATTCGGCCCCGGTCGAGCCGAAGACAGTGTCCATTCCCACTCCTGGATTCCGTTCGGTGGAGGCAGCCACGTGTGCCTGGGAAAGCGGTTCGCCGAGCTCCAGGTGCATGCCATCCTCCACCAGCTTCTGCTGCGATTCGAGCTGATCGCCGACGAGGACTACGACATGCCTGTCCAGCAAGCTCCGATCTCCAAGCCCACCGACGGACTGCCGATGGAGCTCCGTCCGCTGTCCTGAGATCACCGAGCGAGAGCCCGCTGACCCAGCACCGCGAGTTGCCTCGCCGGGCGGGCGCTCGGAGTGGTAGGGTAGGCTTGCTCTAGACCTCTCGCGCGCATAGGCCACAACCACACGTGGGCCCCCAGCCGAACGTCGCGCGCGAGCCTCCAGCGACGACCACAGCCTGCATTGGATCGGGCTCCGGCAGCGGAGCGTCGATCTCGGAGACCTCGATGCTTCGGCTTCTCGTGAACGGAAACAGGATCGAACGCGACGACATCGACCCCGACACCCCACTCCTCTGGGTCCTGCGTGACAGCTTGAACCTGGTAGGAACGAAGTACGGCTGCGGTATCGGGGCCTGTGGGGCATGCACCGTCCACTTGGACGGAAGACCGGTTCGCTCCTGCTCGATCACGGCGAAACAAGCGGACGGTCGCGCGGTCACCACAATCGAAGGGCTGGCAGAGGGCAGCGACCTGCACCCCCTGCAACGAGCGTGGATCGATCTGGACGTCGCGCAGTGCGGATACTGTCAGGCGGGACAGATCATGTCGGCTGCCGCGCTGCTGGCCAAAAATCCGCGCCCGAGCGATGCGGACATCGCCAAGGCCATGGCCGGAAATCTGTGTCGCTGCGGTACGTATCTCCGCATTCAGCAGGCCATTCGCAAAGCCACGAGCGACAAGCGGGAGGATGCATGAGCACGCCTACGAATCGCGCGAAGCGCGCGTCTGTTCCCGAGTCCGCTCTACTGCTCGACCCCTATCTCGACTCCATCATCGAGCCTGCCGATCACAGAGCGATCGAAGATCACACACCGCAGCCGGATCGCTTCGCACAGCTCGACCGGCGCGGGTTTCTGCGTGCCAGCGCGCTGGCGGGCGGCGGACTCATGGTCACGTACTGGATGCCGGTCCGTGAGGCGCGCGCCAACGCCGAGAGCGATGTCAACCCGAGCGCCGCCCGCGAGAACTCGTTCGAGCCCAACGCCTATGTGCGTATCACGCCGGACGGGTACATCTCGCTTTTCGCCACGGCACCGGAGATCGGCCAGGGAGTCAAGACGAGCCTACCGATGATTCTGGCCGAGGAGCTCGATGCAGATTGGAACCGTGTTCGCGTAGAGCAGGCTCCGATCGATCCCCAGGTGTATGGACGCCAGAGTGCGGGCGGCTCGAGGACTCTCGCAAGCAGCTGGACCGCGTTGCGCAAGGCGGGCGCGAGCGCGCGCGCGCTCCTGATCGAGGCGGCCGCGCAGCGCTGGCAGGTGCCGAGCAGCGAGTGCACCACAGAACCGTGCGTGGTCGTCCACCCGCCGACTGGGCTGCGGCTCGATTACGGCGCGCTGACGGACGCGGCTGCACGCATCGATCTCGCGAAGCTCGCAGAGCCTACACTCAAGGACCCGAAGGACTTCCGCATCCTCGGAACGCGCGTGACCGGAGTCGACAACCGCGCCTTGGTGACCGGCCAGCCGCTGTTCGGCATCGATCAAACCTTGCCGGGTTTGCTCCACGCGGCGTACGTGAAGTGCCCAGCGCGCGGTGGGCGCGTCGCGAAGGCCAACCTGGACGAAGTTCGGGCTCTGCCCGGGGTGCGCAATGCCTTCAGTCTGACGGGCACCGGCATGCCGACCGAGGTCATGCCCGGGGTCGCGATCGTGGCCGACTCGACATGGGCAGTGCTCCGTGCGCGCGAGGCACTCCGCATCGAATGGGACGAGTCCTCCGCAGCCAAGGACAGCTTCAGCAAGGCGAGCGAGCAGGCCCGCGGCCTGGGACCGCGCGGAGCCGAAACCTTGCGCGAGACAGGCGAGGTCGACGCCACCTTCGAGGGCGCCCCCAAGACCGTCGAAGGCTTCTACAGCTACCCATTCGTCGCACACGCTCCGCTCGAGCCCCAGAACTGTACGGCCTGGTTCAAGCAGGGGGCCATCGAGCTCTGGGCTCCGACGCAGACTCCGGATCGTGCGCTGCCCGTCATCGCAAAGGTCCTGGACATCCCGCAGGATCGGGTCACGGTTCACCAGACGCGCGCCGGCGGAGGCTTCGGACGCCGCTTGATCAACGATCCGATGTGCGAGGCCGCACTCATCTCGCAGCGAGTCGGCGCTCCGATCAAACTGCTGTGGACCCGCGAGGACGACACGGCGCACGACTTCTATCGCGTCGGCGGCTTCCACAGGCTGCGAGGGGCCCTGAATGCAGAAGGAAAGCTCGTAGCCTGGCAGGATCACTTCATCTCGTTCTCACATGACGGGAAGAGCCCAGTCAGCGGCGGAAACATCTCCGAGACGGAGTTCCCGGCACTACTCGTCGAGAACTTCCATCTGTCTCAGAGCTTGCTTCCCTTGGCCACCCCGTGTGGGCCGTGGCGGGCTCCGCGTTCGAACGCGATCGCATTCGTAGTGCAGTGCTTCATGGACGAGCTGGCCTGCGAGGCGGGACGCGACCAGGTGGAGTTCTGGCTCGAGCTCCTCGGAGAGCCGCGCTGGCTCGAGTCCGGGAACCCGTACGCCTTGCACACTGGGCGTGCCGCCGCGGTCATTCGGTTGGCCGCGGAGAAGTCGGGCTGGGGCGAGAAGCTCGCGCCGCGGCATGGGCGCGGCCTCGCCTTTCACTTCAGCCACGCCGGCCATTTCGCCGAGGTCGCCGAAGTCCACGTCGACGAGAGCAAGCGCATCTCCGTCACACGCGTCACCGTCGCCGGAGACATCGGCCCGGTCATCAACCCGAGTGGCGCCGAGAACCAGTGCGAGGGTGCGGTGATCGACGGTCTGAGCACGATGCTCGGTCTCGCACTCGAGCTCGAAGACGGCCGCATCTCCCCGCTCAACTTCGATCGATACCGGCTGCTGCGGATGCCGCAGACTCCCAGAGTAGACGTGCACTTCGTGAAGAGCGACTTCGCACCGTCGGGTGTCGGTGAGCCCGCGCTACCGCCGCTGGCTCCAGCGGTGTGCAACGCCATCTTCGCGGCCACCGGTGAGCGCGTGCGAAGCTTGCCTCTCGTAGGGGCAGGATTCCGCACCCGAGCTTGATGGAGCCAGTGTACTGGGTCCGAAATGAGCGGCATGACGCGGCCGGCAAACCTACTCTTCGAGGTTCCAAGCTCGACCCAGAGGCGCTTCGGCCTGTGGGTCGAGTCCTTTGGGTCGTTCCCGACCAAGCCGGCCGCTTGGATCGTACGCGGTCGCCGCCTCGGAGGCTTCCGCCTCATGTTCGTCGAACGCGGCTCCGGCTGGCTCGAGACGCCGGTCACCAAGAAGATACCGATCGCCGCACCGTGCCTGATCTACTTGTTTCCCGGTCTGGTCCACAGCTATGCGGCAGACGACTGGTGGTGCGAGCACTGGATCGAGTTCGCGGGTCCGATGGCCGAGAGCTTCGAGGAGTCGGGGTTCTTCGAGCGAAGGCGCCCGCTCCTCCCGCTTCACGACGACCGCGAGATTCCCGAACAGTTCTCGCGCGTGCATGCAGCCCTGCGCGAGCCGCATCTACTCGCGGGCTCGCTCGCAGCCGCGCGCTTGCATGAACTCCTGGTGCTCGCTCATGGCTTGCGCACCGGGCTGCGCCGAGCATCTTCCGACCTTCGCGACAGGTCTTCCGAGGAGTCTTCCGAGGACGGCTTCGATCCGATCGTTCACCGCGCCATCGACTGGATCCGCGACAGAGCCACACGTGAGATGGAGGCCGCGGGAAGGGGCCGGGGGGCGCTGTCTGCCTCTGGGCGCCTGGAGCTTCGGCCAGAGGACGTCGCAGCCGAGCTCGAGATCGGATACTCGACGTTGCGCAAGCGCTTCAAGCAAGCCACAGGGTTCTCGATCAAGGAATACATCCTGAGCCTGCAGCTGCGCCGTGCGAAGGAGCTCCTGATCTACAGCTCGAACCCCGTCGAGGAGATCGCTCTGCGAGTGGGATTCGCCGACCCGTTCTATTTCTCACGCCTGTTCCGTTCGCGCGAGGGCGCATCGCCGAGCGAGTTTCGCGAACGCCGCGAACGTGGTCCGGTGCAGGTCGCCCTCGTGCGCCGCGGCCGCACAGCAGACGTAGCTCGCTGAGCCCCGGCTGGTCGACCCGCCTGGCACGCATCAAGCCAACCTCCCAGTCAGTCGATGATCGATGGAGAAGGTGCGCTGCGCGCGCCCCCCTCTCGGGATTGCCCGCACGGCCATAGCGGCGACATCGGCGCCAGGCTCCCGAGCGATTACGTCCCAGCGTCCAGACCAGAGCGAGGTTGACACATGGCGAAGGACCAGTCTGCCGATTCTCTCGCTCGCTACGCTCCACGCCTGCTGCGACGTCGTGCACACGAGACCGGCGGAGCGCTACCGACTGCCCCGGCACTCGAGCGACTGGACTGTGCAGTCCTGTTCGCAGACATCTCCGGCTTCACACCACTCGCGGAGACATTGGCGAGCCGTGGCCACGAGGGAACCGAGGCGCTGTCCCACATCCTGAACACGTACTTCACTCGGCTCATCGATCTGGTCGAGCTCCATGGCGGTGACGTGCTCAAGTTTGCAGGGGATGCGCTCTTCGCAGTGTGGACCGCAGGAGACACGGTCTCCCTCCGCGATACGGTGTGGCGTGTCGCCAAGTGCGCCAGCGAGATCCAGCAGTCCCTGCATGACTACGAGGTGTCCGGCTTCGAGCTCTGCCTGCGCATCGCCGTTGGCGCCGGCGAGCTCCGAATCCTACACCTGGGAGGCATTGGGGCACGTTGGGAGTTCGCGGTCCTCGGCGAAGCGATCCGACAGGTGACGAGCGCAATCGAGCATGCCCCCTTGGGCGCCTGCGTGATCTCTCCCGAGGTGGCAGAGCTGCTCGAGGACCAGATCGCCGGTGACACCTTGCCCAGCGGTGGCGTGCGCTTGCGCATGTTGCTACCGGCGCCGGAGCTCGAGAAGGGGGAACCCTTCGATGCGGAGCCCACGCATGCCGCGTTCTTGCGCTGCTATCTGCCTGAGTCTCTTCTCTATCACCTGAGCGGCGGAAACACGACCTACGTGGGAGAGCTGCGACGCGCGAGCGTCCTGTTCGTGCAGCTTCCGGGACTGACCGAGCTCACCCCACTGCGCCGTGCTCAGAGCTTTCTAGAAGTGATTCAGCGCGCGATCGGCGCACCCCTCGAGGGCAGCCTCAACAAGCTGAGCGCAGACGAGAAGGGGATCTGCGTGATCGTGGTCTTCGGGCTCCCTCCGCACTCGCACGAGGACGACCCCGTGCGTGCAACACGGGCTGCTCTCGCCATTCGCGATGCGCTCGAGAACGAAGGAACCCACTGCTCGATCGGGATCGCCACAGGTCGCGTCTACTGCGGAGAAACGGGCAGCCAGACACGCCGCGAGTACACGATCCTAGGGGATAGCGTCAACCTGGCAGCGCGCCTGATGCAGGCGGCGGCAGGCGAGATTCTGTGCGACGAAGCGACCGCTCAGCGGGCCTCCGATCAGATCGCCTTCGATGAGGCGCGCGCGCTCCAGGTCAAGGGTAAGGCAAATCCGTTGCAGGCCTTTGCACCTCGTGGCGCTCGACGCAGAGAGCCGGAGGCGCGCATCGAGATCCCACTCGTAGGGCGCCAGCACGAGGCGGCGGAGCTATGCCGCTCGCTCGACCACACGCTTCGCGGGACCACCGCGAAGACATGGATCATCGAGGGCGAAGCGGGGATCGGGAAGAGCACGCTGATCGAGAACTTCCTCGAGTATGCAGTACAAAGCGGCATCGACTGCGTGCGAGGTGCGTGCGAGGCCATCGAACACGCGACCTCGTACTTCCCTTGGCGGTCCGTCCTGACCGAGCTGCTCGGGATCGACCCCGCAGCAACCAAGGACGTACAGCGCACTCAGCTCATCCACTCCGTCGAAGAGCAGCTCGACGAACGAGAGCTCGCCCCGCTGCTGACCAGCTCACTCGGCATCGAGCTGGCCGACTCGGCTCTCACGGCTCAGATGACCGGCGAGGTCCGAGCGAGCAACACGACTGAGCTCGTGGTGCGCCTGCTCAAGCACCGCTCGGGCACGAACTCGATGGTGCTGTGCTTCGAGGACGTCCACTGGATGGACTCGGCCTCCTGGAGCCTACTTCTCCAGGTCAGAATACGACTTCCGCGCCTACTCCTGGTTCTCGTGACGCGCCCCGCGACTTCGAGCGTGACCGAGTGCGGCCGCATCCGAGCGCGACCCGAGACCGAAATCATGCGACTCGAGCCCCTCGGCTCCGACGACTGCGCTGCCTTGGTAGCGCACCGCCTGGGTGTAAGCGCGCTGCCTGCGGCGGTCGCACACTGGGTTCAGGAGCGGGCCGAGGGCCACCCCTTCTTCGCGGAAGAACTCGGCTACGCAATCCGGGACGCTGGCGTCCTACGCATCCGCGACGGCGTCTGCGAGCTGGCCACGGACGTCGACGATCTGGATCAGCTGGACCTGCCCGACACCGTCGAGGGAATCATCACGAGTCGAATCGATCGTCTCGGCACCGACGCCCAGCTCACCCTCAAGGCGGCGAGCGTGATCGGGCGCAGCTTCGAGCTGCGGATACTGCAGGCGATCCACCCGCTGGAGGTCGGAAGCGAAGAGATCGGTCGCTTGCTCGAAGACTTGGCGCGACTGGAGCTGGCACTGCGCGAATCCTCTGGACTCGCATCCTCGTACATCTTCAAACACGCGATCACGCGTCAGGTCGCGTATGGCTTGATGTTGTTCGCCCAACGACATCGCCTGCACGCGGCGATCGCGGAGTGGTACGAAGCCCGCCCGAGCAACGAGCTCGTCGGCCTCGCTCCACTGCTCGCCTACCACTGGGAACACGCCGGCGCCAGCGCAAAGGCGATCGACTACCTGGAACGCGCCGCCGAGACATCGCTACACAATCATGCGAATGCCGAGACGATCGAGTTCCTCACTCGAGCCATGAGCTTGAGCCAGACCAGCACCGATCAGATCTCGGCCGCGCGCAGGTCGCGCTGGAGCGCCCTGCTCGGCGAAGCTGAAATCCGGCTGGGACGCCTCGACGAAGCCCGCCGTCATCTCGAAGACGTGGTCGAGGGAGCTTCCTTCCCTGTCCCCAACACACGCACCGCGCTAGCCAAGGTGATCGTCCGCGAGATCTGGAGGCAATGCCTCTGCCGCTGGCGACCGCTCAAGGGCCAGGGCGTGGCGGGTGAGGCGGTCCCGATCACGGAACGAGCGGCGATCGCCTACGAGCGTCTGTTCCTCATCTACTACTTCGCAGGCGACCAGCCTCGCGCGCTGCTCGGGACGTTGCGTGCTGTCAACCTGGCGGAGCGACTGCCCGAGGCAACCGATGTGCTGGCTCGCTGCTTCGCGAGTCTCGGCGTCGCCTTGGGCTCGATTCCACTGCATCGGGCCGCGCGCTTCTACCTACGACGCTCGCTGGAGGTGTGCGCAGCGGACGCACTGTCGGCGCGAAGCTGGATCCATCTGGGCGCCGCCACCTACTGGGCCGGTGTAGGGTGTTGGAGCCAAATGGAGGCCCACGCGAGCGCAGGCCTGAGCTTCGCGGCGAAGCTCGGAGACTGGCGCCGCTGGGAGGAGCTCGGCGCGAGCCTGTGCCTCATGCGCATCCTGCAGGGCAACTTCGAGCGGGGAGAAGAAGCCCTGTACCGACGCGTGCTGGCCTCCGGACGGCGCAGAGAGGTCGTTCAAGCACAGGGTTGGGGGCTGTGCGAGTGGGCGCTCACCTTGGCGGCACTCGAGGACTGGGAGGCTCTCACACCCGTGCTCGCCGAGATCGAGGCGCTGCTCGAAGCTCACGGGGACCAGGTCGACGCCGTCACGCGGCTCGAGGGCATCTCCGTGCTGGCACTTCGCGCCGCGAGCGAGCAGCAGCTCGAGCTTGCGAAGGCGTGGTTGACGCGCGGGATGCGTCAGCTCTCAGAGATGGGGGCACCGACCCAGTATCGCAACCTACCGGGGGTGGCGACCCTCGCCGACGCGCTCCTCTGCCTGCTCCGCGCGCTTCCGAGCGCGGCGAGGCACCGTGAGCTGACTCGCGGACTGCGCTCGCTCACCCGCTATGTGCGCCGCTACGCGCGCGTGTTTCCGATCGGTGCCCCACGACGGGAGTTTCTGCGCGCAGCCGTAGCACGAGCGCGCGGTCGAAATGCGGTCGCTCGCGCGCGACTGGAGTGCAGCCTGCGCACCGCGCGCCGACTCGGCATGCCCTACGAAGAGCTACGCGCACTCGAAGCCCAGCTCGACCTGCCTGGGCAACACCCGTGCGAGGCACTACGCGAGCGCGCCGCCGAGCTGCGCCACGCGCTCGGTCTCCCTGCTCGCGCCACCTCCCAGGAGTCTCGCGAGCAGTCACTCTAGCCGCCAAACTGCTAGAGTCTGGGTCATGTCCAGGGGTTGGACCACGCTCGGGGTCGGCGGCCTGATGATCGGATTGATCTCACTGCTCGCCGCGTCGCTGATCCGCCAGGAGCGCGAGTTCTCGACTGAGTTCGCCCTGAAGCCACCCTCGGAGCAGCGTAGCTCTGCTCCGGCCTCCACATCCGTAGAGTTCGAAGCCATGCTGCGCGATCGAACGCTCGCGCTCGAGCAGCTCGCAGACCGCTGCGCCCCGCTCCAGTGGAAGGAGGCCGAGGCCGCGCGCGACCGTGCGAGCCTCCCGAATGGTTCACTCAGCAGGGCAGAGGCAGACTACGCGCAAGCTGGGCTCCTGTACCGAGACGCAGCTGCAACCGCGTCCAAGCGCCAGAGCGAGCGCGCTTGCGACGTCGCCTCGGGCCCCACCCTGGAGCTCCCCCGCACGTCCGCCTACGACGCGGGATCGGAGCTCGAGCCCGATTTCTCCGGCCCACGGGAACTGGAATCCGCCGCGGAAGAGGATCCGACGACCGGAGAACGCATTCGATCCGCCTTCGAAACTCGCGACCCGCAGCGCGATCGGACGAGAGTCTCCGACGCGGCAGAGGTCGAGCTGCGCGCCCAGGCGTCTGCCTTGGTGGAATCGATCCGCGCGTGCGAAGCAATCCGACTACTGAGAGAGCGCGGTCGCTCAGAACGGTCGCTCGAGCTGGCGCGCGCGCTCGCGGGCGTCTGCCGCGCACAGAGTCGCCGTCAGGAGTAGAAGCGCTCGATCTCGCGCCCGTCCCAGTCCTCGGCGAACTTAGCAGCGATGCTCGAGGTCGCCTCATCGTAGAGCAGCACCAGCGGCCGCTGCACCGTGTCCGAGGCGCACTTCGCAGAGAACCAGCGGATCAGCGGCCGCATCCCCTGCTTCTTGAGCGCATCTCCCACGCGCTGCTTGAGTCGTACCTTCACGGGGAACACCAGGATCGACCGCGCCTCGCCGTCGTCCGTCAGATCTCCCGCGAGCACGGGCTTCATCACCTCGGGGAGACCTCGGCGTACGACGAGTACCGGATAGCGCTCCAGCCGACTCTTCGCTGGATCGTAGTGATTGACTTGCCCGCTCGACTCGTAGAGGAAGTAGAGACCGATGCTGCTCAGGGGGAAGACTCCCTCCAATGTCGCATTCAGGTGCTGTGCAGCGATCGGATACGCAATGGTTCGGGACGGAACCCGATCGCGCAGTAGCGTCGATATCCCCTCGAAGCTCACAGCCTCCCCCAGTCAAGCTCGATCGAACATGCCGGTCGGCACATTGCAATCAGTCGGCATCAAGATTGATTTCGGCCTATTGGCGCCTCTCTTTAGGCGTACTCGCGATCGAGCGGCCGCAATCGACACCCACGACCTGGCTTGACCTCCCGCGAGCGCCAACGACGCGCACGGCGCAATCGAGCAGAACGGACCCGAATGGCGCCCGACTGTCGCGCTAGCTCGACCGCTGTAGCCAGGCGACGTCCAGCACCTCGGCTAGTGAGCCGAGCGCTTCCGCGAAGAAGTGATCGCTACCGTCGATCACTCTGAGCTCTGCGGAGGCGAGACCTCGCAGCTGGCGGAACAGCTCGTCCGCCGGCGCGATAGGATCCCGGCTGCCCACGACCACGAGCAGCGGGCCCTGCCATGCATCCAGATCGAGCTGGGCCAGCATCGCTACGGGTGGCGCCACGAGCAGGACACCGCGCACGCGCGCATCGCCGGCGGCATAGCGAAGCGCAACCGCCGCCCCGAACGAGTAGCCCGCCGCCAGTATCGGCCCCTCGACGGTCTCGGCGACATAGTCGGTCGCGGCCTTGTAGTCGGTCAGGGCAACGTCGATCGAGTCCGTCGCACGACCAGGACTCCCCCCCACGCCGCGCCAGTTGAAGCGCAAGCTCGGGACTCCGCGTCGATGCATGGCAAATGCGATCTCGTGCACCACGGGATTCGTCATGCTTCCGCCCTGGAGCGGGTGTGGTGGCCCGATCACACCTCCGCCGGGTCCCGGAGATTCGTGCCACAGCGCGTCCAGAACGCGGTCCTCTCCCGGGACCGCAACCACGATCGATTGTTCCTTGCCCAGACTGAAGGCCATCAACGACACCCCCGTCTCGGCAATGTGTACGGTAGCGCCTCCCGTGCACG
>QJZC01000010.1 GCA_003247575.1 Pseudomonadota bacterium | reverse complement strand
ACCCATCGACTCCACCAAATGGCGGACGATGGAGAGCCCGAGGCCAGTCCCACCCAGCTCCCGAGAACGCGCTTTGTCTACGCGATAGAACCGCTCGAAGATGCGCGACCGATCCGCCTCGGGGATTCCAATCCCCGTGTCCTCCACGGACAGCCGCACGAACTCACCCGTCTGCTCGGCGCGCACGTCGATGCGTCCCCCGGGCTCGGTGTACTTCGCCGCGTTATCCAGCAGATTGCTCAAGATCTGCTCCACGGCTCGCGGATCCGCCGAGACATTCGGCACGTCGAGATCGCCGCAGTGCACCTCGAGATCGCGTTGATCGAACAAGGGCTCCAGGTTTGCCAGCACCTTCTCGACGACGGCGGCGACGTCGATGCGTTGTGCCCCGAGCTCGAGCTTTCCACTCTCGATCCGGGCCAGCTCCAGCAAGTCGTTGACCAGCGACCCGATACGGTGGGCATGCTCCAGTATGATGCGGAGATACTTGTCGCGATCCTCGGGGCTGACCTCGCCATCGACCAGGGTCTCTGCGAATCCGCGAATCGCGGTGAGTGGGGTGCGCAGCTCATGGGAGGCGTTCGCCACGAAGTCGCGCCGAACGACCTCCAGACGCCGCAGCTCGGTGCGGTCCTCGAGCACGGCGACGACTCCAGCTCCGACCTCGCGCGGCAGACGAACCGCCCGAAGCGCGAGTACCAGCCGCCGCGGCCCGTCGATCTGAATCTCTCGCCGAACCGGCTCGCCCAGCTCGAAGGCTTCCCGGAGCGCGCGCTCGAGCTCCAGGTTGCGCAGCGCTTCGAGCGGCGTGGACCCCTCGAGATCGCGCCGCACGCGCAGCAGCTCCCGCACGCGACGGTTCGCGAGGACGATCCGACCGGAAGCATCGAGCATCAGCACCCCCTCTTCCATCCCAGTGAGGACCGCGCGCAGCTGCTCCTTCTCGGCGGTCACCTCGCGCATGCGCAGCTCGAGCTCTTCCCCCATGCGGTCCACGGAGCGCGCAATCTCGCCGAACTCGTCGTTGGAGCGCCACGGGACGCGCGCGGACAGAGAGCCCCCGGCGATGGACACCACAGTCGCGCGAATGCGCTCGAGCGGCCGAACCAGGAATCCAGCCAGCGGGAACGAAAGCAGGAGGGCACCCACCAGCCCCATCACGGCAGCCAGACTCAAGCGGCTGCGGAGCGCGGCCACCGAGCCTTCGACGTCGTCCAGATCGACGGCTACCCGAACGATCCCACCCGGATCTCCCGCACGACGTGGCCCCGCGCAGTAGAAGAGCTCGCGCCCAGCCGTGACGGAGAGGCGCATGGCGGTCCGCACTTCACCGGACCGCGCAGCGCTGACCTCCGGTCGCGTTGCGTGATTCTCCAGCCTGGAGAGGTCTGCAACGGTAACCTCGGAATCGGCCACGACCACCCCATCCGCGGCGATCAGACTCACGCGCGATCCGGTCGCGCGCGAAGCGCGCCGAGCGATCTCGCTGAGCTCTGGGGAGTTTTCGCGGGTGAACTCCGAAGCGCCTACGAGCTCGGCGACGAGGTGAACCTGACTCTCCAGATTCGCCTCGATCTCTCTCAGCACGCCGTCCTTGAGACCGGTCTCCGCGAAGTAGCCGCTCACCAGCATCAGCGACGAGACGAGCAGCACCAGGATGCCCGCGAGCTTGAGCTGGATGCGAGGTACCTTGCGCTCAGCTCGCAAAGCGATACCCGACTCCACGCACCGTTTCGATCAGATTCCCCGCGTTGCCGAGCTTCTCACGCAGGCGCTTCAAGTGAGTATCGATCGTGCGCGAGGTGACCGTGACGTCTCGCCCCCACACCTCGGAGAGCAGCCGATCGCGGGTCATGACCCGCCCCGGGCGGCTCATCAGAGCCCGGAGCAGCCCGAACTCCTTGGCCGTGAGCGGAATGTCCTGCTGCCCCAGCCAACAGCGATAGCTGTCGGGCTCGAGCCTCAGCTCCTGATGCTCGAGCGGCGCGTTCGACTCGCGTTCCGTTGCCTGGCGGCGCAGAACCGCCTTCACCCGGAGCGCGAGCTCACGCGGGCTGAACGGCTTGGTGACATAGTCGTCCGCACCCAGCTCGAGACCGACGATGCGGTCCACCTCTTCCGCCTTGGCTGTCAGCATGATGACCGGGAGCTCCGCGAGCTCGGGAGCAGAGCGAACACGCCTGCACAGCTCGGTGCCTGGAATGTCCGGTAGCATCAGGTCGAGCAGCAGCAGATCCGGCGGCGACCGACGGAGCGCGGCGAGGGCGGCTCGACCGGAAGTCGCCAGATCGACTCGAAAGCCGGCGGCCGTGAGGTTGAAGCGTACGAGCTCCAGCAGATCGGGTTCGTCGTCTACGACCAAGATACGTTGCATGACTAGGCGAGTTTCTCCGCGTGTTTCACGATTCGTGCTTCCGACACCAAGATCACCCCCTCCGCGATGTTGGTGGCATGGTCTCCGACCCGCTCCAGGCTCTCCGCGATCAGGATGGTCTGGACGGCCTGGGGAACCCAGTCGGGCTTCCGGCTCATGGTCGTCACCATCTCGTGCAAGATCTCGGCATGGAGCGCATCCACGTAATCATCGCGCCGGATGACGCGGCGAGCCAGCTCGGCGTCGCGCGCTTGAAACGCGTCCAGAGCTGCGCGCAATTGACGCGCAGCCTCTCTCTGAAGTGGTTCGAGCTGCGCCGGCAGCCCCGACTCGGCGAGTTCGCCGAGCAGAACTGCGGCACGCGCCATGTTGCGCGCAAGGTCGCCCACCCGTTCGAGATCGATGGCCATTCCCTTGATGGCCATTACGCAGCGCAGATCGCCGGCGACGGGGGCACGCAGCGCGAGCGCGCACAGGATGGCTGCGTCGAGGTCGACTTCGAGGCGATCGATCTCGAGATCCTCACGATCTATAGAGAGTGCGAGCTGGGTATCCCGTTCGGACACCGCCTGTGTCGCGAGCGCGAGTATCCGCTCCGACAGGGCTCCCATCCGCAGGATCTGCTGCTCTAGCTCACGCAGCGCCATGATACGGGAGTGTAGCCCGCTCCCCTGGGTCCGTGTGACACGCCCATGACCTCAGTGTGACGATTCCAAAATAGGTGCAACCAAGACACTTCAGAGCGTCACTGAATCGTCATAATCCCGCAGCGCCAGCCCCACGGTGCTGCGATAAGCTATCGGCGTGACATCGATCCGGGGCACGATCGGGAGCAGACTGGGCACTCACCGGAAGCTTCTCCGCACGCGCCGAGCACACGAAGGGGGAGGAGATTCGCGAGGTGACCCGCACGTGGTGTTAGACTCGCGCGCGCGATCCGCCCCGGGGCAGTGTTCCGATGCCCCTCCTTGCCGCGGCCCTGAGAGATCTGCCGCTCAGCTCGCCCCCCGATCCCCCCTCATCCAAGCGCAGGAGAGGGCCTTCGATGCAGTCCTCGAAGCGCGCGAGTTCTCCGTGTTCCGCAAGGGCAATCAGGTTCTCGACTCGATCTCATTGCGGGTTCCTCCAAACCGCATCACCGCTCTCATCGGCCCCAGCGAAGCCGGCAAGTCCACCCTGCTCCGCTGCTTCAACCGGATGCACGACCAGATCGAGGGAGTCCGAGTGCAGGGAGAGCTCGAGTTTCAGGGTCAATCTCTACTGGAGCCCGGCATCGATGTGTGCGAGCTGCGCCGCTCGATCGCTCTGATCAGCAGACCTGCGGCAGTCTTTCCCGCGATGTCGATCCGCGACAACGTACTCTTCGGCGCGCGCATCCACGGCCTCCAGGGAAGCCGCGACGGAGAAGACCTCCTCGAGCGTAGCTTGCGCCGTGTGGACCTTTTCGACCTGGTCAAGGAGCAGCTGGACAAGCGCCCACACATTCTGTCCCGCGGGCAAGGCCAGAGGCTCTGCCTCGCGCGCTCGTTGGCAGTGCGACCCACGGTCTTGCTACTCGACGAGCCCTGTGCGGGACTCGATTCGATCGAGAGTCAGAGGATCGAGCTCCTGCTCCGGGAGCTCAGCACGGATTACTCGACCGTCCTGGTCACCCATGACCTGCACCAAGCAAGACGCCTATCCGACTACACCGCATTCTTGAGCGGCGGCCGCCTGATCGAGTTTCGCGAGACGCGAAGCCTCTTTCTCGAACCGCGCGATCTCCAAACCCAAGCCTACATCAGTGGTCGCCCGCTCTAGCCGTCCGTGCCCCTGGTGCGATGCTCGAAGCACCGGGTAGACTACGCGCGCCGCGGCCGGCCGCTAGCTGCACGCCGGCTCCGCAGCAATGGACACCGCAACACCCGCACCCGACCGACGGAGCCCGCGCACTCGGCGCAACAGGTTCGTCACAGCAAAGGAGACCCGGCGTGCCCATCGAAGAAGGCAAGCTCGCACCTGCATTTACGCTGAAGAGCACCGACGGTGAGAAGCTCGCCCTGAAGGATCTACGTGGAGGAGACGTCGTGGTCTACTTCTACCCGAAGGACGACACTCCAGGCTGTACCAAGGAGGCTTGCGGATTCCGCGACTTGTCGAGGGACTACGAAGACTTGGGCGTTACCGTGCTCGGGATCTCCCCAGATGACGCGGGCTCGCACGCAAAGTTCATCGACAAGTACACTCTTCCGTTCACCCTGCTCAGCGACCCCGACAAGACGGTGATGACGAAGTACGGGGCCTACGGTGAGAAGATGATGTACGGGAAGAAAACGATCGGAGTGATCCGGTCGACCGTCTGGGTTGGTCCCGACGGCAAGGTGCGCAAGCACTGGCGCCGAGTCGCCAAGGCCGCCGACCACCCAGCGAAGGTACTCGAAGCGATCCGATCCGGTCGCTGAAGCGACCCGGTCACAGAAGGGTCAGCCGCGACCTGCGGCGGCGCTACGCATGCGGTCCAGGAAGCGCGCGATGTCCTCGGCACGTCGGATCGGAGCCGAACACGCGCGTTCACTGCATACGTAGGCGGCAGCATCTTCGCGCTTCGGATACTGGATATCCGGGTTCGGAAGCGGACCCTCCGCTTGATCCCACCACTCGACCCGCTTGTACCAGCTTCCCTGACGCAGGGTCGCTTGAAACAGGCCCGCAGCGTCCCCGTCCAGCTTGCTCCCCACGACAGTGAGGTGCATGGGGTCGGAAGACAACTCGGAGTCCGCCAAGAGCACACCCGCCACCTCTCGCCGCGGCCCATAGACGTCGGGGGTCGTCACGTAACGCAGTGCGTGCGTTGCCATGTCGCGCAGAGAAGCGTCTCCGGTATAGTGGGACAAGAGATTGCTGAAGCGCGCCAGCTGGATGTTCTGATCGAACTGAGGCAGCGGCTCGATCGGCGTGGAATCGCGCACGGCACTGATGTACCCCGCCTGATCCCGTCGAAAGCTCTTCTCGATGAACCGTGCCGCTGCGTGCGCTCGCTCCAACCACTCGCGCTCTGCACTGGCGCGATAGAGCTGGAGGAAGGCTCGCCCCATCGCGAGCGTATCGCCCAGATAGGGACCGGCCGGATCCTTCTCGTCGTGCCGGAATCCGCCGCCCTCGATGGATCGCGCTGCGATCACCCATTTCGCGGCTCGCCGGGCTCGTTCGAGCGCCTTGGCATCGCCGGTCGTCTCGGCCAAGGTAGCCAGAGCCTCGATCATCCAGCCGTTTTCACGCGAATAGAGCGAGGTATCGACACGTGGAATCCCCAGCTTACGGCGCTCGGCATCGCTCAGCGAGAAGTACTCACCACTGTGCTCACCCCTGACGAGATCCGCATCCATGCTCGTATAGAAGCTCCCGTCGGGCGACGTGAGAAAGTCGTCCACGAAGCGCACGATGTTGCGCGCCGAGTCGAGATCTACGGGATTCTTCAACACCCCGTAGGCGAGCGCATAGAGGCGAAGGTTCTCGGCCTGGAACGACATGATCTTCTCGAAGTGGGGCTCGTTCCAGTCTTGCTTGACCGAATACTGGTACACACCTCCGAACGCCGGATCGAGCAGCTTGCGCGAAGCATCCAAGGTGGTCCGCAGCCATGGCTTGGCCGTTTCATCCCCCTGCTCGACCTGCCTCAACGCGTACTCGGCCGCCTCCCACGGGAGGTACCGGTAGGGGCCATCGAGTCCGCCCTTTTCGCGGTCCAAGGTCGTGTCGTGCCGCTGCTCCAGCTCGCTCCGCGCCTCGGCCGGAAGCGCTCCCTGGGCCGCGTAGGTCTCGGGGAGGACGACCTGAATACCCGGAACGGGAGAAGGATCCACTACGACCGCGTCGAGAATGCTCTTCATGACGTTGGCGGGAACGAATCCGCGGCGTTTCACGATCTCGGTACCGTCGGGACCGAAGATCACGGTCGCCGGCCAGCCGTAGCGCTCGTAGCGCGCGGAGAGATCCGGTCGCGAGTCCTGATCTACCTTCACGGGGATGTAGTGCTTCTGGATGACCTCCACGACACCGGGGTCCGAGTAGGTTTCGGCATCCATGACGTGGCACCAGTGGCACCACACGGCCTCCATGTCGAGGAGAATGAACCGCTCCTCGCGCTTCGCCCTCTCGAAGAGATCGGCCGACCAGTCCTCCCAGGAGATCGGACTCCCCTCCGCCCGGGCGGACCCATGAGCATCGAGGAGGAACAAGGCCAGAAGACAGGTAACCCAGATGCCCAGCCGCGCCGTAGCTCTGCGACGCCGGGCCCAACCGTCGTTGGCTCGAGCTGGATGTCTGGATAGCACCATCGAACGTCCTCCTCACACGGCAAGGGACCGCCAGTCTAGTGCACCCTGCATGCAATCGGCGAGATTTCGCCTCGCTTGCGAAACGAGCAGCAGCCCTACCCGGACTACACGGGGACTATACGACCTGCTTCGCGAGGCATCCCACCTCCAGCCACGCGGCAAGCCAGCCGGCAACCTGGGATGCGGCTTGCTCCTCGCCGACGAGCCCGGCGACCTCGACACAGATCTCGCCGAAGGTCTTGCCGCGAGCGACGCAGTCGAGTGCGCGCGCCTCTGCCGGAGCCAAAGGCCTCGTGCGTACGGTCTCGTCGCGGCGCCAGACCAGTACGTGCTCACGTGGAGCCCCTCCCCCTTCGGACTCGAGCGCCGAGTCCTCGGCCTCCACCGCGCCGTGGGCGCGCTGACGTCGAACCGCTCTTGAATCCAACTCGAGGCACTGAACCGACGGATCGAGAAAGAATTGAAGCTCGGCGAACTCCTCGGGATCGACCGTGGCAAAGTCCTGCCGAGTGGCCTTCGGGACGTCCGCTGCGTCGAAAGCATCGAGCAACGCCCACTCCAGCCGCGCGAGATCGGCCGCCCAAGGGAACTGACTACGAAACGCGGCCATAGACGCGTGCGCCGCGATGAACTGCGGCATCCGCTGGCCGACATAGCGCATCGAGAAGTGATTCGAGGGATGCACCAACAGGTAGGCGGTCACGAGATCATGAAAGCGCGCATCGCCCACGTTGGCCAAGAGGACGGAGAAGTCCTCCTTCAGACAATCCAGGATTCGGTAGAAATACGCATTCGCATAGACTTCCAGGCGCTTGACGGCACCGAGGCGCGCGTCGCTCGTCACCGTGGCAGCGAGAAGGTCGAGAAGCTCGCAGCGATGCGGTGTGTCGGTTCGCGCAAGCGTACGCTCGACCCCGTCGGTCGCGCGAATCAGTTCGGATACCAGAGCCTGTACGGCGCGCAGCTCGGGCACTCAGCACCTATCCCGCACGCTTGGACTCGGAAGCCGACTGCGCGGCTCGGTCCCCGAGCGCACGGTCGAACACGGTCCGCGCACGCGCAGCCTCTGCGCAGAGCCGCTCGAAGGAGGGGATGTGATCGTCCCACTCGATCAGAGTGGAGACCGGCCCAATCTGCTCCAGAGTCCACGCGTAGAGATCCCAGACCTCGTCGCGAACGGGGTGATCGTGCGTATCGATCAGCAACGGCGGATCTTCACTGTGTCCCGCCAGATGGATCTGAAAGACGCGCTCTCCTGGGATCGCTGCGATGTACTCGCGAGGATCGAATCCATGGTTGTGCGCGCTCACGTAGACGTTGTTCACATCGAGCAGAATTCCGCAGTCGGCCTTCTCGGCGACCTCGGCCAGGAACTTCCACTCGGACATCTCGTCGTCGCAGTAGCTCAGATAGGAGGAGACGTTCTCGAGCGCGATCCTGCGTCCGAGCAGGTCCTGCACCTGTCGCACACGCTCGGCGACATGGTCCGACGCGCGCTCCGTATAGGGCAACGGGATCAGGTCGTGAAGGTTGCGCCCCTCCACCCCGGTCCAACACAGGTGATCGGAGAGCCAGCGAGCCCCTGTATGCTCGACCAGCTCCGCGAGCGCCTCGACGTAGTGCAAGTCGAGGGGATCGGAGGATCCGATGTTCAGCGACACGCCGTGCAGCACCAACGGGACCTCAGCGCGCAGATCCGAGAGCACGCGCCGGGGCCTTCCACCGGCAACCATGTAGTTCTCGCTGAGAGCCTCGAACCAGTCGATGCCGAGCTCATCCGGACCAGAGAGACGGCGAAAGATCTCTGGGTAGTGGACCGGGCGCAGCCCCACCCCGATTCCGAGGAACGGCGCGTCGCTAGCAGCGGCGCCACTCGCCTCGCGCGGCGACCGGCCCGCTCGGCCTGGATTCATGCATGCACCCCGCTCGAAAGGTCCGGACGCCAGAGCCCTATGGGCGCTCGAGAGAAGCCGTCCTTCAGCATCGCATGGAGTCCGGGAAAGCTGCGATCGCGGTCTAGTGGATTCGAGAGCCATACGCATAAGGGCCGGCGAGCCGTGTCCGACTCGCCGGCCCTCAGCGTCGAAGTGAACTCAGCCCTCGGAATCTTCCTCGGCCTTCGCCTCTTCGCACTCCGCCTCGGTCATCATCAGGAAGCCCTTGCCCTTGCAAGCGTTCTTCCCGGCGCAGCTGCTTCCGGCGGTGGCGCAAGCCGATTGGCTCTTGCAGGCGTTCACACCCTCGCACTTGACCTGCTCGTCCGACGACTCGTCGGCAGCGAGGACAGGACCTGCGAGGAACAACGAGGCAGCGGCCGTAGCCAGGACGATCTTCTTCGAGTTCATGACGTCTTTTCTCCTTCGACGTTTCTTTGATTGACCGCCCTTCCGGAGCAGCTCGCTTCGGCCGGGCGACCCTTAAACATCGCTGGTTGACTTAGCCCCAAGCACCCAACGGTGGCGTGCCAGCGACGAGAGCGAAATTGTTGGTAGTCCGACGCGCGGCGTCAAGCGAGTATATTTTTCGCCGACTCCGCACATACCAGCCATATGGTTCCAGCTGTGACGCGGCTCACATGAAGACCCCTAAATCGGTCAACACAGCACGAAAAGTGAGCTCTACAGGCGCAATTCACCCGCAACTGTGCGTCGAGCACGCCCCCTTTGAGCGAAGCAGCGCGCGACGGGCTGGCGGCATCCGTCCACTGCGTGATCGCAAAGAGTCACTCCGCACAACCGGAGGACACGCAGATTGCTCGAACATGCGCAAGTCCCGCGCTCGAGGGAGCTCATGCAATCGCACAGTCCCCCCCTCGCCGACGGAAGGGACGAGGACATATCGGAGCAGACGCAGAGCAACTCGCAGGCGCGTGCACCGAACTCGTAACTCGAACACCGCACGGTGGCGGAGCCCAAGGTGGGTCGAGATCACTCGCCAGCAGCGAGCGGGTCGCCGTTCGCCAGCAGACCTGGATCGTCGGAGATCAGGATGCGAGGAGTACGCACGCAAGCAGACTCGTCGGGGGGGCGCGGCGTCGCTTCGGCCACCCCCAAGTCGAGACTCAGCACAGCTTCCGGGAGCGGTGCCGCCTGGCGAGGTGCGGGCTCGAACTCGAACCATACCGCGTGATCCGGGCGCAGCGACGATTGCTCGCGGATGCGATGCAGGCTTTCTCGCAAGGCCGCTGCGACTACGAACCCGACAGTAAAGCGCGCATTGAACTCGACCACCGGCCGCAGCAGCGAACGTTCCTCATGCTCGAAGACGAGCCCATCCACTCCACACACTCCAGTGTACCCCTCACGCGCGGCGTTCACAGCGAGCGCGACCGCAGCTTCGCGCAGCGCCTCATCGAACGGCAGTCCCGACGACATGCGCCCACGGGCATCGAGCTGTCCACGATGCCCGCGGTACACTCCGGACGCAGTCACGAGAAGCTCGGCGCTCCCAATCAGAGTCACCTCGCGCGCGGGCGACACGAACAGCACGGCCGACAGGTCGCGCATGCGATGCAGCCACGGCTCCGCAAGGCACCCTCCGGTGCTCCGGAACCGCGCGAACGCGGCACGCGCGGTGGTCAGATCTGCCTCGGATCTCACCGCAACCCGGCCGCGGCCGCTGGTCCCCATGCGCGGCTTCAACGTGAGCCCGAGCTCGCTCGGACAGTCGCGCAGAAGACCCGCCAGTACGTCCAGCGCGCGGGACTCCGCCGCCCCCGGAGCCAGGTCCGCCGGAGCGAAGGCCCGACAGAGACCGCGCAAGGGGGCGGGCACGAGGCTCTCGCGCGCCGCCACCCACTGCGCAAAGGCTTTGTCGTGGCAACGCGCGACCACCCTCGCTGTCGCCCCAAACAGCGGTCGCCTCAGCTCGCGAGCCCTCGACTCCGCGGACTCCGAATTCAACCAGGCCACACACTCGTTCGCACGGGGCAGCCACTCGAAGATCGGAACGTCGCGCTCGATCTGTGCGCGAAACAGCTCTGCGAGAGGAAGGAGCGCCGACCGCGTGGCTGCGCTGGGTGCCTCGGGCTCCTCGGCTCCGAGGTTGGGGAGCGCCACGGGAGGCATCAGGAGCTCGAAAGGGAACCCGACTCAGGACGCGCCTCGCGCACGAACTGGATGAAGTCCGGCAGCAGACCGGCCTCCAGCCTCGGAGCCTCGAGAAACTTGCGACCCTTCGCTCGCGCCGCCGAGAAGGGGGCAGGAACCGCCCGATTGTACGCGTCGAGCTGTGACGACTCCGGTGCGAGCTGCCGCAGCCAGATCGCCGCCTGGCCTACGTGGCCGATCTCGTCGCGGTGCACCACGTCGCACACCTCGGCGCTCTCGACGTCTCCGACGACGCGGAACGCTTCCGCATAGTGGGCCGAGAAGTCGAGGTTGGCTTGCTCCAGGGTCAAGCCCATGGCACACAGAAAGGCCCGTGGTCCGTGCGGCGAGTCCGCGATCGCCCCCGCATGGCGCCAGAAGTAGTCGGAGCACGGGTGGGCCTCGAACGACGACCCCAGCGCCCAGAGCCGCTGCTCGTACAGGCGGAAGTGCCGTTGCTCATCGGCCAGCGTGTGGAGCCAGCCGCGTTTCAGGACGTCTGGCGCCTCGGGCCAGCGCAGAATGGCCCACGCGAAGAGCTCGACCGCCATCAGCTCGTGGTGAGCAAAGCGCGCGAGGCATACGGCAGCGGCCTCGGGATCACCGAGCTTCCGCACGGGCGGGAGCCGACCCGCGCCGCTAGCCAGCTCGAGCCCAGCAGCGCGCACAGGCTGGTCGATCGAGATCGGCTTGCGCCCTGCGACATCCGGCAGCCGCTCAGGCGGCGGGGTCAGCTTGGCGGCAAGCGTTCCGTCTTCGAGGATCCCACGGCAATACTCTTCGAGCGTCACGCGAGCAGCATAGCGAACGGGCCGCTCATGCTCCTCAACCCCGAGCGTGCACTAGCGCCTCGGCAACCTCACTCCGAGCGAGCGCAACAGCTCGGTGGCATAACAGCCTGCCGGCAGTGCAACCTCGAGCGTGGCGACGCCGGGCCGGGTGCGCTCGATGCGCGGCGGTTCGAGGAAGACCTCGACGAGCCCACGCCGCTCTCCCGGGCTCTCGAGTGGCCCACCGTGTGCGAACCAGTCCCACGAGACCCCAGTGCTGCTCGACCACGCGCGCTCCACCTCGAGCATCGCTGCACCGGGGCTGAGCCGCTGCGTCCCCGGCAGAGGTCCGGTCATCACGACCTCGAGCACACCGGGCGCCGCGCGGCGATTGATGTCCGCGAGGTCCGGCTCGCGGCAGACGAAGGCGCCTGCTCCGCGCTTGCGCGCAACGTCTCCCTCGCGCGCCGTGTGCAACCATCCCTCGGCACTGCGCGCTTCCAACACGGCGTTGAAGATCGCGGCCTGCGCCGCGCTCGAAACCAGCAGATGGAAGCTTCTGCCCGCAGCCCGTAGCGCGGCTTCGCCATCCGTCGGGGCACGCTCGAGCGAGGCGCGTACGCGGCCCTCGAGCCCGCGCCGGCGACCGGGAGGAAGCGGCTCGCTCGGCTTCCACCGACCCGTTGGATCGATCAGCCAGCGGACCGCCTCGAGCGGCTGGCGGTTCGCCACGGCCTGCGCGATGCGCAGTGTGCTGCCGTGGCGACCGAAGCGCTGGCTGCCGAAACGGTTTGGAAGACCGCAGCGCTCGAACTCTGCCAGGCGGGACTCCAGCTCACCCAGCATGTCGGTCGTGTCTGCCACGGCGAGCTGCAAGCGAAACCGGTTGCCGCGCAGATGCCCGAGCCGCAGCTTGTTTCGGTGCCGCGTCGTTGCGACCACGCGCGCGCGCCCGCCAGTGCGCTCTTCGAGCGATACCAGAGACTCCTCTCTACACCCTGCCAGACTGAGCCACTGCCGAGTCACCGCGCGTCGATCCTTGCGCCCGGCGAATCCAACCGAGCGGGGAGAGCACCCTGCAGCCTTCGCCAGCGCAGCCACGAGCATGTCGGTCGTCAGGTCGCACTTCTCGACCTGCACGTAGAGGTGCTCTCCGCTGCCGCAGAGCGCATAGGCGAGGAGCTCGTCGACCGCGAAGTGCTCGGGGCCGTCCAGCAGCCTGGGCAGCGCTCGCGGCTCTGCGCCACGCGCGTCCTCGGCTCGCTCGGTAGGGTCCGCAGACTCGGTGGACCCGGCTCTGGGAATGTTCGTCATCGGCGGAGCGAGCTTCTCACGAACGGGGTCGCCCGGGGTTCGGCGGCCAGTGCCCGTTCCCAGTTCGATGAGCTCACCCGCCTCCAGCCGGAGTCTCCGCGCTCGACGACACCGGTCGGCCAGTAGCGCAGATCGACCTTCAAGGTGAGCGCACTCCTGCGCCCTTCCAGGTCGACGACCTGGAGACGAACCGCGTCGGAATCCGCCTGCCCTTGGATCGCGGCGAGAAACGCGTCGAGATCCGGCGTCGGCACTCCGTTCACGGCGAAAATGCGGCGCGTGGGGCGCAGTCCGTAGCGGTTCGCGGGCGAACCATAGAAGTAGAAGGAGACGTAGACCCCCTCCCGCTCGAGTCCCCGCTGCAGCGCGATCGCGCGCGGAGTACTCTGCAGCACCGCACCTGCCCACAGGATCGCTCGCTCGGTCCCCTCACCCGTGAGCTCCCGCGTGTCGACCTCGACCTCATAGGGTTCCCCCCCGCGCAGAAGCTCCAGACGCACGCGCTCGCGCTGGGCAGCTCGCTCCACGCCTGCAAAGCGCTGGATGAGCTGGCCCTCGACTCGCAACAGGAGATCGCCCTCACGCAGCAGCCGAGCTGCCGGGCTCCCTGCCTCGAGACCCTCGACGCTCAGAACCTGCGGCCGCGCACCACCCGCCCGAGAGAACGCCGCCGCCAGCGAGTCCGACAGCCCGCGATCGCTCGCTTCGGAGAGCGACAACGCCCGCCACTCGACGCCGAGCGAGCGCCAGCCGACGGACCCGCGCTCGCGCAGGGGCTCCACCAGCTCTGCAACGCGCTCGATCGGTATTCCGCGTACGAACGTCTCCGTATTCTTACCACTGCCCGTCGAGAACGAGGCCCAGAGCGCTCGCACGCGACCGCGGCCGTCTGCGAGCACCCCGCCGATGGTCGGGATGGTGTCCGCCAGCGAGATGACCTCGAGATTGGTCTCGCGAAAGCGCGGCGTGCGCAGGAGCGGGAGCTCGAGAGGCTCGATCCGGGCGACCTCCGTCTCTCGCGACAAGAGCTGCTCGCGCGCGCTCAAACCCACGAGCCACACGTCATCCCCCACCGCGAGCGGTTCCGCGTCGAGCTGCGCGCTCTCCACGGGAGTCGTGCCGATGGCTGCGGGGTCATAGCGGAGCAACGCGAGATTGTGCTCGGGATGCAGATAGACGAGCTCACCGGGCACCCGAACCGAGGCCGCGAAGGTGATCTGGATATCGCCGAGAGATATGGGAACGGTCTCGCGATCGACCACTACCCAGCCCCGTTCGCGGTCGACGATCAAGCCCGCTCCCCGGAACTGCAGGCCGTGCACTCCGTCGACCGGATAGGGAATATCGAAGGACACGGACACGAGGGAGGGGGCGAGCGCGCGCAGCGGCTTGCCGCGAACGCTTGGAATCCGTGCCGTCCGCGCGGGTGCCGGAGCCGCCTCGGGAGGCTCAGCTCCGTCCCTGCAGCTCCAGCCCTCGGGAGGGTCGGCGTCGCAGCGACGCAGCGGAAACCACTTTCGGTCGATCTCGACCACGGCCACGCGGTCGAGCCGCGGGTTCTGAAGGTTGAAGTACCGCACCGGAACCCGCCGACCGTGGGGAAGCGCCGCCCAGGTACGTTCGAAGTCATCGAGCGAATCGATCGGATTCTCTGCGAGCTCGGTGATCACGGCGCGGGTCGGAACCCCTGCGCGCCGCATCGCATAGCCGGACTGCGCCAGAAACACACCCCTGACCGGCAGCGCGTAGTTGCGTGCCATCTGGTAGGAGAGCGGATTCAAAACTCCCCCTCCGGCCTCCAGCAGGGCGGACGGGGTGAGCGCGTGCAGGTCGGACACGGAGAGCTCGACCCGGAGCGGCTGCCCCCCACGCTCCAGCTCGAGCTCGAGCGTGGTCCCGACGCGATCATCGAGACGCTGCTCCAGCGGTACGAAGGCATCCAGCCACTCGCCCGCGACCCGGAGCAGCACGTCGCCTGGCTCGAGCGCATCCCCAGCGGGCCCACCGGGGATCACCTCGTCGACCACCAGCAGACCATCTCCATTCGGGAAGTGCTCGCGCACGCGCGCCTCGGTCTCGTCACGGAGACCGAGCCGACGCAGCTCGTCGTAGGGACGATGCTCGAACACGACCTGAAGAGTTCCGCGTGGCACGGGCTCTCGCCTGCGCACGCGCTCGAGCGCGCGCACCACGCGATCGAGCGGCAGAAAAAAGCTCGACGCCGCATCGCGGTTGGCACCCGCATTGAGAGCGAGCACGCGACCCTCGATGTCGATCACCGGGGCGCCCGAAGATCCGCCGGAGGTTCCCGATGCGGCTTGAAAGTAGAAGGTGTTGAAGTCGTTGTAGCTCGAACGTCCATAGGGAGGTGCCTGGCGATCCAGTCGCGCCAGGGTTCCGGCCAGAATCGAGAGCTTCTCGCCCGCGTCGTTTCCGAGCACGCGAATCTCGGTGCCGACACGCGCGCGCTCTGGCGAGAGAGGCAGCGCGACAAGCGGCATGAAGCGCAGCGCCTTCGGGTCGAAAGAGAACAAGCCGAAGTCGTGCACTGGATCGCGGTACACGACGCGCACCGGCACCTCCTCGTTGTCGAGGAAGATCGCCTCGGCAACCACGGGTCCGGGTGTGACCACGTGCCGGTTCGTCAGAATCAGCCCGCGCTCGGCATCCACCACGAATCCGGTCGCCGTCTGGTAGCCCGCCTCCTGATCATCGAAGGAGCGCGGCATGCTGATGCGCAGGGTGACGACTGCGGGGGCCACGCGTTCGAGCGTCTTTGCCCAGTCGCTACCTGCTTTCGGCTGGGCACGCACCACACCTGGCAGGAACACGCCGAGCGCGAGCACGGTGAAGGCAACCCGCCTCAGGAGCACGCTCACGATCGCAAGCAGAGCCTTTGCGCCTCCCCCGAGGCGCAGCCCTCGCAGCTGGGGGAGGCGCGGCCGAGCTACGGTCAACCGCCTACGGTGTAGCGGACGAACTCGCGGATGCTCGCCCCCTTCGGGATGTAGTCCCTTACGGGCTTCTTGGCATCGAGCTCTCGCAGGTACACCTGACCCAGCAACGTGTTCTCGTCGACCCACTTGCGCAGCTTCCCGGTGGCGATCTTCTCCGCGATCTCTGCGGGCTTTCCGCTCGCTTTCGCTTCCTCGATCGCTTCGGTGCGCTGCTGCTCGACGAGCTCCTTCGGGAGACCGGCCTCGTCCACCGCCAAGGGCGTAGGAGTCGCCGCGGTTACGTGCTGGCACAGGCCGTTCAAGAGCTCCTCTCCAATGTCGCCGTCCGCCTTGACCAGCGCGCCGAGCTGTCGGTTGTGGTGCTCGTACGTGCCGACGGAGCCAGCGAGCTTGACGCCGCGCGCCAGCGAGATGTTCTCCTTGATTGTGATGCGCAGCTCATCGATCAGGGCAGTGATCTCGGGCGTCGCCTGAATGTCGCCTTCCGGTTGCTGCAGCGCGAGCTCGGCGATCTTCCGCGCCGCCTCGAGGAACGAGTCGTTGCGCGCGGCGAAGTCGGTCTCGCTGCGCAGCTCGATCATGACCGCGCCCTGGCCCGAGCGCGCCACGGCGATCACGCCCTCTCCGGCCGCGCGATCCGTACGCTCGTCCATCTTGCCCTTGAGCCGCTTGCGCAGAAGCTCCACCGCGGCCTCCACGTCACCATTGGTCTCTTCGAGCGCTCGCTTACAGTCCATCATCCCGACGCCGGTGCGTTGGCGCAGCCCGGCGACGTCTTTGGCGCTAATCGCCATTCTTCACTCTCCGTTCCCGACCATCGCCGACCTCGACCGCAGCCGGACCTGGTCTGGTTGGTTCCATCAACATCGATACCGCTTCGATACCGCTCCCCGATACCGCTCCGATAGCACTTTGATAGCGCTCCGCCGCACCCGCTCTCGAACGACGCCCGCTCTCGAATGCTGCCGGAGCTGGTAGGCGCCGGTAATATTGACCAATTGGGGCGCCAATACTAGAGGTGCGGCCGATGTGCCCGGACTCTATGCCCGCGCACCCGACGAGAAGGTCGCTCGCGGATTTCCAGCAGATGCGTTGACTCCGGCTTCCGTCCGGGTATGAATGAAGCCCCATGTCGTCTGGATTGCTCCATCGCACGCTCGTGCTGCTCGCCGTGGCCCAGCTCTGCACGGCCTGCATCGCCTATCGATCCGGGGCGCTGGCCCGCGGTGGCGGCCTGACGCCCGTCACAGCAGCGGAGGAAGACCAGAACGGGCCGTCCATCGCCGTCCTCGTGCGCGTGAAGCGAAAGGTGAACGGAGAGGATCGAGAACTACCCGCCAACCTGCGCGAGGCCTGGATCCGGGCCACCGTGGACGCATACCGCGACTCCGGCCTCTTCACGAACGTGCGTCGTGGCACTGGGGCGAACGCAGATCTGCAGGCTTCGATCCAGATCGAAGACGACGTGGTCGGAAGTCCAGCATTCGCCTATCTGAGCGCCATGACGTGGCTGTTGCTGCCCTCTCGCAGCCGCGACAACCTGAGCGTGCGCACGACGTTCACGTCGCCCGAGGGAGAGATCCTGGGCCAGTTTCGCTCCAAGGAGACGGTCACGACCTGGTTCCAGGCGTTCCTGCTCCCAGCCACCCCGTTCGCCCTCCGAGACCGCGTTGTGCGTGGGGTGGTCGAGGACCTGTCGCGCGCAACCGCCGAGACCGCTCGCAAGAAGGGAATCTTCTGACCAGACCCCAGGGGGAGGGACCGAGTTCGCCAGAGCGCTGGGGACGGCCCACGCAGGGGCCTCGCTCCACGCGGCTGCGCTGCGCTGCCGATATAGACAGGACAGTCTTCGTAGCTCATCCTGCTGTACCCACTGCTGGCCCAGGACCGGTCGCCCGCGAGCGACCGGTGGAGCCGCGCTGGAGATCGCAAACTGCCGGAGCGCTGCGCATGCCTCCGGAAACCGGGAGATGATGGATGCCTCAAACTCGCAGGCACACGAGCAGCAACATGCAGGATCTTGCGAACCACTCAGGGTTCCCCCGACTCCGCTTCACCCTCGCGGCCCTCGGATTGTGTGGGATTGCCTCTTTTCCCATCGTCGCGGTGGCGGACACCGCGACGGACAACGCAGCCCAGAAGACGCAACAGGAGGCCCCCAAAGTGGATTCCGCCATTGCCGCCATCGACAGCTTCATCGAGAAGCAGAGCATCAACCGCGACGCCCCGAACTGGAAGCAAGGGCTCCCCAAGCCCCCGCAGGTCGAGTTCTCGGAGAACACGACCTACTACTGGGAGCTGCAGACGAACAAGGGGAACATGGTCTTCCAGCTGCTGCCGAAGGTGGCGCCGATGCATGTTTCGAGCACCATCTACCTCACGCAGCTCGGCTTCTACGACAAGGTGCCGTTCCATCGCGTGATCCCGGGCTTCATGGCCCAGGGCGGTGACCCGACCGGGAGCGGTCGCGGCGGTCCGGGATACAAGTACGACGGCGAGTTCGACCCGGGAACGCGGCACGATCGCGACGGGCTTCTCAGCATGGCGAACGCGGGCCCCGGCACGGACGGAAGCCAGTTCTTCATCACCTTCGTCCCAACGCCCTACCTCGATGGCAAGCACACCATCTTCGGCCGCATGCGCTCGGGCAAGGACACGCTCAAGGCACTCGAGGCGAAGGGATCGCCGCAGGGCCCGCCGAGCGAGCCACTCGAGATCCTGCGCGCCTCCATCCGCACGGAGTAGCGCGCGTGGTCGCCTTCCCTGACTCCGCGCCCGGTCGCGCGCCGCGCGGAATCGTGCTCGGAGCCGGGGAGCCACCCGGGAGAACCGGCGTGCTGCTGATCAACCTCGGCACACCGGACTCTCCGTCGGTGCGAGACGTAGGACGCTATCTCGCAGAGTTTCTGAGCGATCCGCGTGTACTCGACATTCCTGCGGTCGCCCGCTTCGCCCTGCTCTACGGCGCGATTCTACCTTTCCGCTCATTCAGCTCGTCCCGGGCGTACGCAAAGATCTGGTCCGAGCGCGGGTCTCCCCTGCGTATGCACGGCGAAGCGCTGCGCGACTCCGTCCAGAAGGAGCTCGGAGACGCGTACGTCGTAGAGTTGGGCATGCGCTACCAGAACCCGTCTCTCTCGAGCGCCCTGGAGCGGCTGTGCGCGGCGGATGTGGCGCGCGTCGTGCTCGTACCGTTGTTCCCACAGTACGCCGCATCGTCGACCGGATCCGCGCTCGAAGCCGCCTACCGCACGCTGGGGGCCCGCTGGAACGTGCTGCCGACGACGACGATTCCCCCGTTCTACGCGGAGCCGCGCTTCGTGGGTGCCGTGGCGGAGGTGGCTCGCGACCCGCTGGCCGAGTTCCGGCCGGACCACGTGCTGCTCAGCTACCATGGGCTGCCCGAGCGGCAGATCCGCAAGAGCGATGACTCCGGCCAGTGGTGTTTCTCCAGCGCGGACTGCTGTGCACGGATGCAGGCCGCGAACCGCCACTGCTATCGGGCTCAGTGCTACGCGACATCTCGGGAGCTCGCTCGAGAGCTCGAGCTCGAAGCGGACGCGTACAGTGTCTCGTTCCAATCCCGACTCGGGCGAGATCCGTGGATCCACCCCTACACCGATGAACGCCTCCCGGAGCTCGCCCGTGCCGGTGTTCGGCGGCTGGCAGTCATCTGCCCATCGTTCGTGGCCGACTGCCTCGAGACCGTCGAAGAGATCGGGATGCGAGCGGACGAACAGTGGCGGGCCCTCGGGGGCGAAGCCCTGCTTCAGGTTCCCTGCGTCAATCACCACCCCGCATGGAGCCGAGGCTGCGCCGAGCTGGTTCGCGAGGCCGCGCGAACCACATGGGGCGAGAGATAGCAGCGCACGCTCGCGTGCATCGAGGGAGTTCGGGGAAAGTCGAGATGGACGCAGCCGGCACGCGAAAAGAGGTCGATGGATCCAGTCGTTGAAACGCGTTACGGACGTCTCGAAGGGGTGACCCTGGAGGGCATCGAAGCTTTTCTAGGCATTCGCTATGCGCGCCCGCCGATCGGAGAGCTGCGCTTTCGCGGGCCGCGGCCACCGGAGCCTTGGTCGGGCACGCGACCAGCAAAAGAGTACGGCCCAATGGCGCCGCAGCTCCCGCCGAGCTTCCGTACGCTGCTTCCGAAGGCGAACGTGGCGAGTAGCGAGGACTGCCTGTCCCTGAACATCTGGACCCCCAGGAGCGGCCCGGGCGACAGGCCAGTGCTCGTTTGGCTGCACGGCGGCGGACTGGTCTCGGGCTCGGCGGCAGATCCCGTGTCCTGCGGAGAGTCACTCGCGCGGCGCGGAGACGTGGTGGTCGTCAGTCTCAACTACCGTATCGGCCTGCTGGGCTTCTATTTCCATCCCGATCTCGAGGACGCGCAGGCCGGCGCATGCGGCAACTGGGGATTGCTGGACCAGATCGAGGCACTTCACTGGATCGCCGAGAACATCGCCGAGTTCGGGGGCGATCCCGACAACGTCACCCTGATGGGCAGCGATGCGGGTGGAGTCGCGACGAGCCTGATCGCCACTTCGCCTCAGCGCGGACGGCTGATCCGCCGCTGCATCGTGCAGAGTGCCCCCACGCTCACGACACGCGTGTCTCTGGCCTCCGAGATTGGCGAGGAGCTGCTGCAGGTCGCGGGCGTAACGGCACGCGAGCCGGCCGAGCTCCGCTCGTTCGAACTGCACCAGCTACTCGATCTACAGGTCCGCTGGGCCGAGCGCATGCGGCGCGGTCAGATCTCGCTGCGCCCGGTCGCAGACGGCATCAGCGTCGCAGAGGACCCACTCGCCGCCTTGAACCGCGGTGTCGCCGCCGGCATCGACCTGCTCCAGGGAACCAACCGCGACGAATACCGCCTCTTCGGCATGCGCGACGCGCGACGCGCCACTCTCGATGACGAGGGCCTGCGCGAACGCATCGAACGTATCGTTCCGAACGCAGATGCGGAGCGGATCGTGACATGCTACCGCGAGCTCAGGCGTAGCCGCGGGGCAGCCGCGAGTGCCTGGGACATATGGTGCGCCATTCAGACCGATCGCCTCATCCGCGTGCCCGCACTTCGCTTTGCCTCCGAGTGGACGCGCGCGGGGTGCTCCACCTACTCCTACCTCTTCTGCTGGGAGTCTCCCTACTCGGACGGATCGCTGGGCGCCTGTCACGGATTGGAGCAGCCCTTCGTTTTCGGAACTCACACATTGATGCCCGAGTTCGCAGGCGCGTCGCGCGAAGCCTTCGAGCTGGCAGAGCACGTGCAAGACGCGTGG
This sequence comes from Pseudomonadota bacterium, assembly GCA_003247575.1. Taxonomy (GTDB): domain Bacteria; phylum Myxococcota_A; class UBA9160; order SZUA-336; family SZUA-336; genus SZUA-336. Next base: position 140,492 of record QJZC01000010.1, on the reverse strand, counting down.
ATCTCGTTTGCACGCATCGGCAACCCCACGCACCCGCGAATTCCACCTTGGCCGCGCTTCGCGCTCCCGAGGCGCGCCACCTTCTTGCTGGACGATGAGTGCCGCACTCTGAACGCCCCATGCGAAGCAGAACGCGTGCTCTGGGACCCTTGGACGTAGTCTACTGCTCCCGAAATCAGCGCCACCTCGCTATGACGAACTTCATAGGCACTCACGAATCTCGTCGTATACACTGCCGTCATGTTGAACAAGCTCAGTCGCGACGAGCGACTCCAGTTGATGAAGTTCGTATGCACCTTCGCGTGGGCAGATCTCAAGGTGCAGGAAGCAGAGCGGCAGTTCATTTTCGAGCTCGTGCAGAAGCTCGGCCTCGAAAGCGACGAAGTCCTGCAGGTCGAGCACTGGCTTTCGGTACCCCCTCCGAGTGACGAGGTCGATCCTACCCAGATTCCGGAGGCGCATCGGCGCCTGTTCCTGGATGTAGTCGATCAGCTGGCTCGCGCCGATGGACGCGTCTATCAGCGCGAGCGCGAGTCGATCGCGCTGCTTCGGGATCTGCTCACGAGCTAGCGGGCGGACGGTAATGGCGCACGGGTCACAAAGCGACCCTCAATGGGATGCCCTGTCCCCTCTTGGGCATAGATGCCAGGCCCTAGGGTCAAGGATCGCACTCGTGAACCGCTACTACCGGAACCCCACCGACGCCAGCACCGATGCCAGGAGAGAGCGCGGGGTGAACCATTTCCGGAGGAACGGAGTCTGCACTAAGACAGCTCCGCCACGGGGAGAACTTCGATGCTTTTGAGTCCGCCTCAAGGCGCCAGTACCGCCGCGCCCTGCGCGCACCCCACGTCTCATTCGCGGGCGCTCGCCCGTTTTCTCCAGACCCAGCGCCCCTACCTCGAGATTCTCTCGGGCCCTGCACGCTCGTTGCAGATCCAGCTCGATCAGGGTCATGTGACCCTGGGCCGCGGGCCCGGGGTGGATATCGCCCTCGATGATCCCGCGCTCTCGCGCGTCCACGCGGAGCTCTGCTTCACTGGCGAGAGCTTCGAGCTGCACGAAGACCTCGGCGAACCCATGCTCGGAGCAGCGCCAACAAGGCGGCAGCTACAGGCCGGCGATCGATTCCGGCTCGGCAACCAGTGGTTCGAGTTCGCGATCCACGAACGCTGAAGCTGGGTCGAGCAGCGAGCGGGCGGTCGTCTCGAGGGCGATCTCGCTCCCGTTTCCTGCAGCCTGGACCGAGATCGACAGCTGCCGTTCGGACTTGCGCCCGACCAGCACGAAGCGACCCGCCGTCGATGCTTCGTCCTCCAGCTGCCAGCCGGCGGCCAACAGGGCGCCGTAGTAGTAGATGTAGACCCGATTCGAAGCACTGCGCGTACGCAGAGATACGAAACGCTGGCGGTTCTCCGTCAGACCGAACATCTGCAGCTCCGCCCCAGGGAAGCTGGGTACGTCGCTCGGGATCGGGTCCTCGTCCCCACTGAGCTCGAATCCGATCGGACGCAGGGCGAGAGCGGAGAAGGCGTTCTCAGCCACCGCCGAGAATGCGGCCTCCGGCTCTGGAGCCTCGGGATCCTTCGGATCCGAGCAGGCCAACACTAGGCACAGAAGGCCGAGCCAGCCGGAGCCAATCGTCATCCACGGTGGGCGCAGCTCGAGTTTCCAACCTCCGCTCCGTTGGTCAGGCGGCTGGTCAGTCGGCCAGCACCCAGCTGGCCGCGGCCTCGCACGGGTTTTCCGAAGCATGCCTACGCTCCAAGCTCTCCCTCACACACTCTTCGGCGCCCCGCCTTGCAAGCGTAGCATGAACCCCTCATCCCAGGTCGAAGGTCACGGCCCGGGCTGGCGGGCCTCGCCCCACGGCGTTAGACCTTCGCCTCACCCTGGTATCGCCCGGAGACCCCCACCCCATGCGTGACGAAACCGCCATCCAGGGCCTGTTCGACAGCATCCGCGAGGCTGCGAGCCCTTCCACCTGGTCCCTCGGAGTCCAGATCGCCCGGCGCCAGTCGGTTCTCCAGGAGCGCGAGAGTGGCGCTGAGCTGAGCTTTCGCGTCACTCCCAGCGGACGTCCACACGCGACGGTCTTCCTGAACCCGTCAGAAGGCGACTGGGAGTGCGAGTGCGACAGCACCGAGGACGTCTGCGCGCACACCGCCGCGGCGATCATCGCGCTGCGGCGTGTCGCGGACGAACCGGCGGCCCGCTTGGAGTCCGCGCCCGAACGTGCGCACATCGTCTATCGCTTCGCCGAAGAAGGCCGCATGCTCCGCCTGGAGCGACTTTGCGTACGAGGAGACTCGGAGGAGGTGCTCCCCGGCTCGCTAGAGGCATTGATCCGGCGCGGCGACCACCACGTCGAGATCCGGCCCAGCGATCTACGCCTCGAGGAGACGCTCGGAGCGCGGATCCACGAGCCCCTCAACACGGGGCTCATGCTGCGCGTCCTGCGCGCTCTGGCCGACAGCACCTGCGTGCGACTCGGCGATCTGCCCATCGAGGTCCACGGCGATCCCATTCTCCCAGTGGTGGTCGTCGAGGAGCGGGGAGACGGGTTCGTCGTCTCGGTCCGCAGAGATCCCCAAATCACACGCACGTTCGCCAACGGAGTCGCCCTCCGCGGCGGTGTGCTGCGACCCATCGGAGAGTCGCGCCTCACTCAGCGCGAACGGGAGGAGCTGACCTCGGGAAAATACTTTGGGCCCGATCAGCTGAACGCACTGGTCAGTGAGTTGCTCCCCTCGCTAGAGCAGCGCCTTCCCGTCGATCGTCGCAGCGAACGCCTTCCACGTCCCATTCGCGCGCTGCCGCGCCTCGAGGTCGAGGTGTCGCGCAAGGGAGATCAGCTGGAATTGCGCACGGGTATCGTATACGGGGACCCGCCGATCGCGCGGCTGGAGGGCGACGTGCTACGGCCGCTGGCGGACCAGCTCCCGATCCGAATCCCCGAGCGCGAAGCGGAGCTCGAGCGACGGCTTCGTACCGAGCTCGACCTCGGTCTCGGGCGAACCCTGCAGCTGGACCCGGAGGCCGCGCTCGACCTGCGTCCCCGGCTCGAAGCCTTCACGGAGGGTGTGATCGGAAACGCCCATCGAGACTTCTTTCTCGCACCTCCGCTCGAGCCATCGCTCGCGCTCGACCCCGCAGCGCTGGAAATCGGATTTCGGAGCGCGCGCGGCGACGAGTACGTCCGAGTCGATGCCGGACGCGTACTCGAGGCGTACGAGCGCGGCAGCACCCTGGCGGCCCTTCCCGGCGGAGGCTTCGCACCGCTCCCGGTGGCCTTTCTGGACGAGCACGGCCAGCGGGTGGCCGACCTGCTCGCCGCCAAGGGCGGCTCGAACGCGCTTCCGAGCTGCGCCCTGCCCGATCTGGCTGCGCTCTGCCGCGCCCTCGATCAGCCCGCACCCCCCGCCTTCGATCGGCTGCGGGCACTGCTCGAAAACTTCGCAGAGCTCCCGGCACCCGAGCTGCCCGAAGGGCTTCGTGCAGAGCTGCGTACCTATCAACGACAGGGGGTCGCCTGGCTCGCATTCCTGCGCCGGGCGGGCCTCGGTGCGCTCCTGGCAGACGACATGGGTCTCGGAAAGACCCTGCAGACTTTGTGCGCCGTGCGTGGCCTCACGCTCGTGATCTGTCCGACCAGCGTGCTGTACGGCTGGGCCGAACAGATTCGACGCTTCCTGCCACAGTCCAGCATCTGCACCTACCACGGTGCGAAGCGTGAGCTCGACACGAGCTGCGACTTCGTGCTCACCACGTACGCGTTGCTCCGGCTCGATTTGGAGCGCCTCGAGCAGCAGAAGTGGGATTGCATCGTTCTGGATGAAGCACAGGCGATCAAGAACCCATCGAGCCAAGTCGCGCGCGCCGCATACGAGCTTCGGGCCGAGTTCCGCATCGCACTCACGGGTACACCCATCGAGAATCGACTCGAAGAGCTCTGGAGTCAGCTGCACTTCACCAACCCCGGGCTGCTCGGATCCCAGTCCGACTTCCGCAGCCGCTATTCACGCCCCATCGCAGAGGGTGAAGCCTCCATTGCCGCACATCTGCGGCAGCGTATCCGTCCATTCCTGCTACGGCGACTGAAGTCCGAGGTTGCACGCGAGCTCCCACCGCGCACCGAGGACGTGCTCTACTGCGAGCTCTCCGCCGAGGAGCGCGTCGTCTACGACGCCGTGCGTGCGGCAACGCGCGACGATGTAGCCGCGCGCCTCTCTACTGGAGGCTCGGTGCTCGAAGTGCTGGAAGCTCTGTTGCGCCTCCGGCAGGCGGCGTGTCACCCGGCTCTGGTACCCGGCCAGCGGCCCTCGGGTACGTCCTCGAGCAAGCTCGAGGTGTTGATCGAGTCGCTCGAAGAGGTCACCTCGGCTGGGTCGCGCGCGCTCGTGTTCTCGCAGTGGACCCGACTCCTCGATCTGGTGGAACCCATGCTCGAGGGGTCCGCCCTCACCTTCGGACGCCTCGACGGCTCGACGACGAACCGCGAGCAAGTCGTGGCCGAGTTCCAATCCGAGACGGGGCCGCCGGTGCTGCTGATCTCGCTTCGCGCTGGCGGCACGGGACTGAACCTCACGGCTGCAGATCACGTGTACCTGCTCGATCCGTGGTGGAACCCCGCGGTCGAAGATCAGGCCGCCGACCGCGCCCACCGAATCGGGCAGGAACGCCCGGTATTCGTGCATCGCCTGGTTGCACTCGACACCGTAGAGGAAGGCATTCTCGGCCTACAGCAGCAGAAGCGCGCGATCGCCGACGTGGCCCTGGCGGATGCGGGCACGGCCGCCTCGATCACCCGAGACGAACTCTTGCGACTACTCGAATAGGATCCGACCGATGCGCGACTTTCCCCCGCCCGATCGAGACGCCCTGCTCAAGGCCCTGCACCAGCTAGGCTTCGATGACTTTCGAGTCGGACAGAGGGAGGCCATCGAGACCTTGCTTCGCGTGGGCCGCCTCCTGCTGGTAGCGCCCACGGGAGGTGGGAAGAGCCTGACCTACCAGCTCCCTTCTCTGCTGCTCCCGGGCACGTGCGTGGTCATCTCTCCCTTGATCTCACTGATGCACGACCAGGTGACGGCCCTCGAGCAACGAGGAATCGCTGCGACGTTTCTGGCTTCGACCCTCGATGGATCCGAGATCGGCAGGCGCATGTCTGCGCTCGCGACAGGACACTACCGCTTGGTCTACCTGGCTCCCGAGCGACTGCAGCTCGGCTCGATCCGGTCGATTCTCCAGCAGCTCTCTCCCCCGCTGATCGCGATCGACGAGGCCCATTGCATCAGCGAGTGGGGGCACGACTTCCGACGTGAGTATCTGGAGATCGGCACCTTCCTGAAGGACTTCCCGAGAGCGCGCGTGCTCGCCTGCACTGCGACGGCGACCCCGATCGTACGCGACGAGATCCTGGCACGGCTCGGCCTTGCCCCGGATACACCGCAACATGTTCATGGATTCGCGCGTCCCAATCTGGTGTTACGCGCCGCGGAGATCTCTTCGGCGAGCGAACGACGCACCCAGGTAGATGCTGCGCTGCGAGAAGCGCTCGGCTCTGCCGGCTCTGCGCGCGGCACCGCAATCGTGTACGGCCCGACTCGTCGCTCGGTCGAGGAGGAGGCCAGTCGCCTGAGCGAGCGCGGCTGGCGCGCAGGTGCCTACCATGCGGGCCTCGAGGCAGAAGAACGCGAAGCGACGCAACGCTCGTTCCAGCGCGGAGAGCTCGAGGTCGTGGTCGCCACCAACGCGTTCGGCATGGGGATCGATCGCGCCGACGTCCGCGCGGTCATCCACCTCGGCCCGCCCGGGTCGATGGAGGCCTACTACCAAGAGGTCGGGCGGGCCGGACGCGACGGCAAAACAGCGTACGGGCTGTTGCTCGTCGCGCCCCGCGACCTGGCGGTGCGCCGCCACCTGATCGAACAGTCACGCGACTCCGAAGCCGCATCCGCCGGTTGGGTAGAGCACAAGTGGGGGCTGTTCCTCGAACTGCTGCGCTGGGCAGAAGGCGGGAGCTGCCGGCACGACGCGATTCTGCGCTACTTCGGCGATGAGGCAGAGACCCTTTCGGGCTGCGGACACTGCGACGTGTGCGCACAGCTCGCCACGGCCGAGGAGAGCGAGGCAACACCCGAAGAGGTCACTCTCATCGTGCGCAAGGCCCTTTCGGCGGTCGCACGTATTCGTGGGCGCTTCGGCATCCAGCTGGCAGCCCGGCTGCTGCGTGGAGTCGACGATCCACGGCTACACAGCACGGGGCTCGACCGGACACCCACCTTCGGAACCCTCAAGGAATTCTCGGACGACTGGCTGCTGCGCCTGCTGCGCCGCTGTGTGGTCGCCGGATGGGTAGACTTTCAGGGGGGTGACCGGCCCGTCGTGGTTCTCACCGCGTCGGGAAGAAGCGTCATGAGGAGCGAGCGCACCGTGCGCCTCGCCCTTCCCCCGCGCAAGCGAGTCGCCGCCCGAGACACAACGGCAATCGCCAAATCGAAGCGCCCTACGTCCGTGGCCGCCTCACCCGAAGATGCGGAACTCTTCGAGGCGCTACGCGCCTTTCGCATGGAGCAGGCCAAGCGCGAGAACGTGGCCCCCTACATGATCGCGAGTGACCGCACACTCTGGGGCATCTGCGAGCAGCGCCCCACCTCCGAGTCAGAGCTCTTGCTCGTAAGCGGAATCGGACCCTCCAAGGCCGAGCGCTACGGCGAACAGCTACTGGCCGTGGTCTCCGAGCACACGCGGAGCGATCACTGACGTGGTACTTCACTAGGCTTGCGGCGGAGCCCAGGAATCACGCCTGCCGGGCCTAGTCGCAGACTCGAACGGCCCGGCAGGCGTGATTCCTGGGCCCGATCGTCCGGGGTTACCAGTCGCAGCTCAGATCCAATCACGCTGCTCTCGACTCGCAATGTCGACTTCGAAGCTACGCATGAGCCCGCGGGGGACCGTGTCTCGAAGAGTGTCGGACGCCTCTGGCTGCTCTTTCTACCTCTCGGTTCCGAGTAAGGGCGGGCTGAGTTCGTCTCTTCAGACGCTACTCGGCGGGTCGCTGACAGGACCCAACAGTTTGTGGCGGCGTGTCAAGCACTCCTCGAGTCGCTGACCCGCCGCCACAAGCACCTCTGACTCGACAACAGAAAACGGTTACTCAGGAGGGGTCCGCTCCGCGCGCTACGCTGAGTGGGTGCTGCTCACCGGGGTGGATCGAGCCAACCGGAACTACCTCGTTCGCGCTCGGAGCAGCGAGGTTCACCATCTGCCAGGGAAGAGGAATCGAGATCGCCTCTGTATCGAGTCGCTTCTTGATACATCGGTTCAGCTCCCAATAGGTTGGCCAGTAGTCCTCCGTACGCACCCACGGCTTGACCATCATCGTCAAGAAGGGGCCCGCGAGATCTTCGACGTGCACGAGGGGCTCGGGGGTCTTCAACGTATTCGGGTGGCCCCGCACCACGTCGAGCAGAATGTCTCGAACTCGGTCGACGTCCTCGAACCAGGGCAAACGGATCCGCAGATCGATCCGGCGCGCATGGTGGGATGTGAAGTTGACGATGAGATCGCCCCAGATCCGACCGTTCGGGATGATCAAGGACTGATTGTCGAACGTCGAGATCGTGGTTGCCAAGAGGCTCATACGCTTCACGAGGCCCTCTGCGCTGCCGACTCGGATATGGTCATCTACATCGTACGGGCGATGCGCAAGGATCATCACTCCTGCAGCCACGTTGCCGAGAGAGTCCTGGAGCCCTATGCCGATGATCACGCTGAGCACACCGAGACCAGCAAAGAGCGGGCCAAGCGAAACCCCGATACTCGCAAGAGCGATGATCGCTCCGACCAGCACGACGAGCACGCGGGACGCAGCGACGAGCACGCTCTGCAGAAGGACACTCAAGCGAAGTCGTCGGCCTCCGAGCAGCGCACGAACAGGATACTGCACGAAATTCGCTGCAATCCAACTGAGCAGGACAATGAGCACGATCACCGTGCTGGAGAGGAGCAAATTCGGGCCGTTGTTGCTCACAGCATCTCGAAGTCGCTGCGCTTCCTCTTCCCAGAGGACACCGAAGGTCTTGCGATCCAGCAGCTCGATGCCGACACGGCCGCGCTCACGGAGCAGAAGCCCGCGCTGCTCAGCCGTTTCGAGTTCCAGTGCTTCCGCTACGGCCACCAGTCCAGCTAGAACCTCGATGTTGCGAGATTGCTTGATGCGGACGAGTGAGTACGACTCCTTCAGATCCTCGTTCGTGGTCTCGGCCTCGATGCGGGTCGCCAGCTCCTCCAGAGACATCGCATCCAGGCGAATCTGTCCGGTGAGCTGCTCGAGATCCAACATGACCGCCTCTCGGATCTCCGATTCGACCGTTCCGAGCGGTAGACTGTAGTCGCGGCGAATCGCGAGCTGAGTCGCCAACCCAGCAAGGTACTCGAGACGCAGCTTCATCAGATCCTTCATGAACGTGCGGGCGATGTCCGCCTGTGCACTCTGTTCGAACTTGGCGATCAGTTGTCGTTCACGACTCGCGCGCTCCTCCAAGAACTGATCGCGTTCCAGCGCCAACCGCGCCGTTTCGTCGAGCAGATCGAGAATTGCATCGCGCTCCCGCCCGCTCGGAGCGCTGACCTGTAAGATTGCTCTCGTCAATTCGTTCAGACGATTCAAGCGATCGATTCCGAGCTGATCGACTCGCGTATTCAGGCCGTCGCGATTCCAAGGGCGGACCCGTTCCTCTGACGCGAGAAGGAGCTTCAGCTTGGCGAGCCTATCCCGGACATCCTGGAGCTCCGCAGCAGTCACCGATGGAGGAGCCGCCAGGGTGGATGCAGAAGGAAGCAGAGAAAAAACGAGAGTGAGCAAGAAACAGTAGATGAAGGCGGCCACCGACGACGGCATGGATCGAACCCCACTACGACTCATTGGAAAATGATCTTCACGAGAGCTTCCTCACCGCGCGAAGGGAGCGTACTCCGCGCTCTGGAGCAGGAGAAGGAAGCCGCGAACCAAGGGAGTTTCAGACAGCTCCGGCGCGCGTCCAGGTCTCATAGGTCGATGCGATTGGGACTACGGAGCCGCTGACGTCAATCTCCGAGGACTACCGCGTCAGGGACGTCATACCGTTCCTCGCCGATCTCGATTCTGTTCAGGTCGGCCTCCTTCGTAGCACGAAACCTGCCCCCTCGATCGACCTCGCTCATGCTTGCTCCTATAGCCCGTCCCATCCGGAAGTAGATCATGCGCTCTCGGCCGCTCGGCCTCTCGATCACGACGGTTGCATAACCACCCCCCGCCCGTGCCACGCAGAAGGGGCACGGCTCCAGGGGTTGGCCCCGGCGCTGTCCACACGGCACGGTCCCCACGGCATCGAACTCGCCCCGGCCAGCGCGCAGGGCCGAGTCGTCTGGGCCCACGGCGACACTCCCATCTGGCGCGACCGCGGGCGTGAGGTAGGCCGCAGATACGTAGCCACGAGGCCCACCCCCGAGCTGCTGGACGTCGCACCAGGTCTCGTCCTCGACACGCCGGCACCCAAGGTTGTCGAGCAGGGTTCCCCTCGGGAACTGCGCGAGGATCTCGGCTCGAACAGAAGGGAGCCTGCGTAGGTTGAGTGCCGTCGCGACCTCCCAGCTGCGGGGACCACCGTTCTCCGCAGCAACGGGGTCTCCGGGATGAGCTCTCGCCGCAGAGCCCAGTATGAGGCTCGCGATGAGGCCTAGCGCCTGCAATCTGCTAGCCCGGTTCATTTCGCATCTCATCCGAGGGAAACTGGGCGATCGGCTCCCAGCTGTAGATCCCCCCATCTGCCATCAGGCTCAGATGGAGGACACCACGCTCGATGAAAAACGATCTCACATACGGCGTCTGCCTCGTGATCTGTGCATCGAGGCTCGGTGGCGGACAGAGCGCCCGCGTAACCGAGAGCGGCCCGAACTCGAAGCGCCCGCTCGAACCATCGGCCGAGGGCTCAGCTCTCCATGTGCCGCTCACTCGATTGCATCTCAAGCGCATGTATACGGTGCCATCACCATTTAGCCGCATCGCATAGAGCGCTGACGGCTCCGGCTTCGGCCAACGAAATGGGATGCATGCTCCTCCCGGTGGACTTACCCTGTCGTGCCGAGTGCACACAGAGCGAGATTCGACGATGAGGATCGTGCAACCTGCTCGTCAAGACAAGCTTCCGAGTTGCTGGCTGCCACGCTCGAGCAGCTGCAGACGCCGTTCACTCGCGGCCGCGTGCTCGATTCTCCTCGGAATGATGTTCCACCCTGTGCGGGCAAGCCCCTCCGAGCCACCCCCTGCTGCGGAAGAGGCCCTTCCCCCCATGCTCGAGCTGGCCCTGCACCCCTGGACGGGCCGATTCGAGGACATGGTCGAGAGATCGCTGATCCGAGTCGTGATTCCAGTGAGTCTCTCCGCCTACTTCACCGATGGAGCAGATCAGAAGGGCGCAACCTACGATCTGGTGCAAGCATTCGAAAGGCATCTCAAAAAGACGCTCGGAAGGCGGGGGCAAAACCTTTCCGTGATCGTGATCCCGGGTCGGCGTGATCAGATCCTTCGCATGCTGGTCGATGGACAGGCCGACATCGCGGCTGGAACGATCACCGTGACGAAGGAGCGCGCGCGGAAAGTCGCCTTCAGCCCACCCTTCCGTTCGGATATCGACGAGATTGTCGTCACCGGCAAGGGTGTGTCGAGCGCTGCCCACCTCGACGATCTGGTGGGTACGGAGATCCATATTCGGCGCTCAACGAGCCTCTGGGATCACGCTGCAGGCATCAACCGCGATCGCATCGCCGCCGGGCAGGTTCCGCTCACCCTGGTGCCCGCCGACGAGGCATTGCGCGTCGAGGACTTGCTCGAGATGGTTGCAGCGGACGTAATCCCTGCCACCGCTGCGGATCGCCCGATCGCGGAACTGTTCGCGGACCACTTCACCGGGCTGACGCTGCACGACGGGGTGCCACTCGCCACGGATGGGTCCTACGCATGGGCCTATCGCCAGAACGATCCTGCCACCGGGCGCGCGATCGCCGAGTTCTTCGCGATTGCCCATAAGGGGACCCTGCTCGGAAACGTGGTTCTGGCCAGGTATACAGACAGTAGGGACTGGATGGACAACCCCGATCGCGGTGAGGATTCCAGACATTCAACACACCGAAAACAACATCCACGCGGGAGTCAAGTACCTAGATCATCTGCGGAAGCAGGTCGGAAACGATCCTGCGATTCGTCCACTGGATCGAACCCTGATGAGCCTTGCCGCGTACAACGCCGGCCCCGGAGGCCTGCGACGCGCCCGTACCCGGGCGCGCCAGCTAGGCCTCGACCCGAACGTGTGGTTCGACAATGTGGAGATTCGGATGGCTCACTCGATCAGCCGCGAACCTGTCGTCTACGTCCGGAACATCTTCAAGTACTACACCGCATACAGGTTGGTCTCGGAGCAGCGTGGGCTCCTTGCCGAGAGCCCGAAGTTTCCCAGAGCGAAGCCGCAACTTGGGGTGCCGAAGAACCCCGCACATGACTAGCCTCCCCCATGCCTGCGCGTCGAGCGAGGTGTAGAGGAGTCCTGAGATAGGATCAGAGTGGGCTACCGCAGTACTTGCAGTGCCGAGCGTCTTCGTCGTGCCCCTCTGCGGCGCAGCTGCGGCAGGCCTGAGTGCTGACCGCACGCCCGGCTTCGAGTAGCTCTACGGAGAGGATTCCACTTGGAACTGCGATCATCCCCCAGCCGATCACCATCAGCGCGGAGGCCAGAAACTGTCCGAGACTCGTGCGCGGGGAGATGTCGCCGTAGCCCACGGTGGTGACCGTGACGATGCCCCAGTACATCGCGCGCGGGATGCTCGTAAAACCGTTCTCGGGTCCTTCGATCAGATACATCACCGCACCCATGATCAGCACGATCGTGATCACCGACCCCACGAACAAGGTCACCTTGCGCGCGCTGGACCGGATCGCGCGCAGCAGGACGCGAGCCTCGCCGAGGTAGCGGGCCAGCTTGAACACACGCACGATGCGCAGCAGCCGGAGCCCGCGGATCACGAGCAGCGACTGCGTTCCCGGCACGATCAGGCTGATGTACGATGGCAGGATCGCGAGCAGATCCACCATCCCGAAGAAGCTCACGGCATAGCGCAACGGACGCGTGACTGTGAACAGCCGCAGGGCGTACTCGACCGTGAAGAGGATCGTGGAAACCCACTCGACCAGCCGCAACGACCAGCCATACTCGAGCCGAACCGACTCGATCGACTCGTAGCACACGGCGAGCACGCTCACGGCGATGAGGATCAGGAGGGCTACGTCGAACCGCTTGCCCGCTGGCGTGTCCGCCTCGAAGATGATCTCATGCAGCCACGCGCGACGCTGCGCCCAGATGCCGGGCCCGAATCCGTGGTTCGCATCCCCAGATCCCCCCGACCTTTCCTTCCCCGACGAGTGGGCTTGTTCGGAGGAATGAGCTCGTTCGGAGGAGTTGGCTCGTTCGGAGGAATTGGCTTGTGATTCCCGGTGGGTCGCACGACGACGCATCGCCTTCGCGTCTCGCGCGCTGGAGTCTCGTACGGTGGAGGCTCGTGCGGTGGAGGCAGAATCCGCTCCACCCTCTGCGTCGGAGTCGTGACTGGACATGCCGTGAATCCCGTTCTGTGCCGAGCCCAATCCTAGCCGACGAAGCGCCGATTCCGCAGGGCCGCACGCTCGCATCTCGAGCCACCCAGCGCATGTGCCGCGTGCACAGCTAGCCTGCCAATACTCACACCTGCCAGAGCAAGTTCAGGCGTCCGTCGAAGTCCTTGCGCGGCGAGGGCATCTCCAAACACAGTGCATGCCGCAGGATGTTGGGGACGTGCCACTCCTCCTGCACGTGCAAGTGAAACACCTCCGCCAGATCTCGCGTCAGCTGACCGAGCGCGTTCGGCTCGAGCGATTCGTCGGGTCGCACCCGGACCAGATGCAGGTCGAACGCCGTCGGACACTGGAGGACCCCTCGGAACAAGAAGCGATTGGCTCGCTCCATCTGGGATTCCGTAGAGACTTCGGCGAGGCAGGTGAGCAGACGGAGGAAGGACAGGTACGGCGCTGGCGCGTCCGGATGGACGATCACGCCGAGGATCGGCACGGGGAAGGGCTCCTGAGTGATCGCGACGTAGTCGAGGCCCTTGAAGCGGCGGCTCTCCATGATGTCCTCGCTCTTGGCGGCTGTCGCGCTCCAGAGAGGCACGATGTCGCGGGCGACGTAGCGGAATCTGTAAGCTGTGGGACCGGGCACCGACAGCGAGGTCGCCGCGACCAGGCGCCGCACGGCTTGGTCGGTCTTGCGCCTCCGAACCGGGATCGGGAGCTCTGCGCAGCGGAAGTCCTGCGCTCGCGTGTCGAAAGCATCTGCCATCAGGAAGGAGTCCGAGAACTCCGCGAGTAGGATTTCCGGGTTCTGGAGGTACTCGATGCACTCCCGCGTCTGGGAAACGATGTCGAGCGAGCACGCGCGCTCATAGCGCGCGCGCAGACTTGTCACTGCCGGTATGTCCGGAGTGTCGCTCACACTGCCCTCCCAACGTGGTGCACCACGACGGCGGAGTTATCGGCAGACGGACCCCGCGAGTTCAATGAGGGGCCACGCACTCCGCGTGCTCGCGCGCAGCTTTTGGCGATTCCCCGACGAAGCACGACTCACGGAGCTGAACGGGCCACGACATGCAAGGTCAGCCCCTCGATCTGACGGACAGCGACGGAGCGACCGCGGCAGATGGGGCCATCGAGGCTGATCGCACGCCACAGCTCTCCATCCAGCCGCACGGTGCCTTCGGGATCGAGATCCCGCACGACCATGGCGCGCTTCCCGATCAAACGCTCAGGGCCCAGCATTGGATGCCGGCTCAAGACGGGTGCGACAAAGCGGTAGAGCAAGGCATCCTTCGCAACCCAGAGCAGCATCGCCATCACCATCTCCGTGGTCGAGAGCCACTGTATGCGCCACCCGAGCACGAGCAGCGAGCCCACGAGCAGGAGATCAGGTACCTGCATGAGCGCGTACGTCGCCCACGGCGGGGCGCCCGAGCTGCGCTCGGCGCCGGGCTCTTGCGGCGCGTTCATGGCGTCCAGTCTACTCGAGTTCGTTCACAGCGCGCCGACGGTCTACACTCGCCTCATGATCGCCAAGCTCCCCTTCGGAAAGACCGGCCACCTGAGCACACGGGTTCTCTTCGGCGCAGCCGCCCTCGCTCGCATGCGCCAGGAGAAGGCGGATGCGGTACTCGAAACGTTGCTCGAGTTCGGCATCAACCACATCGACACGGCGGCGTCCTATGGAGACTCCGAGCTGCGTCTGCGACCGTGGCTCGCGGACCGGCGCGACGCATTCTTCTTGGCGAGCAAGACCGGCGAGCGCAGCTACGCCGGCGCCCTGGCCAGCATCGAACGCTCGCGAGAGAGGCTGCAGGTGGACCAGCTCGATCTGATCCAGCTGCACAACCTGGTCGACGAGACCGAGTGGGAGACCGCGCTCGGACCCGGAGGCGCCCTCGACGCGGCTCGCGAGGCTCGCGAGCGCGGCTGGGTGCGCCACATCGGCATCACCGGACATGGAACGCGCGCACCCGAGATGCACCTGCGAAGCCTAGAGCGCTTCGCGTTCGACTCGGTGCTGGCTCCCTACAACTTCGCGATGCTGCGACAGGATGCCTACGCGCAATCCTTCGACGCCCTCTACGAATACTGCCAGCTGAACCAGGTTGCCCTACAGACCATCAAGGCGGTCGCTCGCCGGCGCTGGGATGCGGCGAGCGACGGTCCCCGCTTCAGCTGGTACGAGCCTCTGCGCGATCCGGCGGCGCTCGAACGGGCGGTGCACTTCGCGCTGGCGCGGCCCGGGGTCTTCCTGAACACGAGCAGCGACGTCACCTTGCTCCGCAGCATCTTGAGCTTCGCGAGCGCCGGAGCGGTCGCCCCCGCGCGCGAGGCGCTCGAGCGCGACCTGTCGGAACAGGCCATCGAGCCGCTGTTTGCACCGGGTCTCGATGGAATCTGACGCCGAGGGAGCCCCAACCCGTCGGCGGAATAGGATACCCTGTCGGGCGGCCTGGAACAGCCTGGAACAGATGGGAGGCCACGCCATGGACAAGACGTCCTCTTCCTTCGTTTCCTCGGAAGCCTGCACCCCCTCCTCAGCGGGCAACGCGGAAGTCCAAGACTCGCCCCGCGTAGACCGGCGGACCCTGCTCAAAAGCGGAGCGGCGGCCACCCTGGGGCTGAGCCTCGGAACCTCCACCTGGCAGCGAGCACACGGCAAGGAGGGCGGGAGCGAGACCGAAGTACGCAGCTACCGCAAGCTCGGTCGCACCGGGCTCGAAATCTCGGACATCTCGTTCGGCTCGAGCCGCCTTGCGAGCGGCGAGGACGTCGTTCGCTTCGCGCTCGACAGAGGCATCAACTACTTCGACACCGCGGAGAGCTACAAGGGCGGGCGCTCCGAGGAGACGGTCGGCAAGGCCCTGGCGGGTGTTCGCGAGAAGGTCATCCTCGCCAGCAAAGTCAAGTGCGAAGCCGACTCGACCCGCGCCCAGCTCATGCAGGCTCTCGAGGGCAGTCTCCGGCGGCTGCGCACCGACCGGGTGGAGATCTACTTCAACCACGCGGTGAACGACGTGGAGCGCCTCAAGAATCCCGAATGGGGCGAATTCATCGAGCGCGCCAAGGAGCAGGGCAAGATCCGATTCACGGGAATCTCCGGCCACGGAGGTCTCCTCTCCGACTGCATTCGCTACGCGCTCGATCAGAAGCTGGTCGACGTCATGCTGCTCGCCTACAACTTCGGGCAGGACCCGTCCTTCTACGAGCGCCTGACCCGCAGCTTCGATTTCATCGCCGTTCAGCCCGAACTCGCCGCGCTGCTCGCGCGCGCCAAACGAGAGGGCGTCGGTACGATCGCCATGAAGACCTTGATGGGAGCCAAGCTGAACGACATGCGCCCGTTCGAGAGCGACCAGGGCACGTTCGCGCAAGCCGCCTTCCGCTGGGTGCTCTCCAACTCCAACATCGACGCTCTGATCGTGTCGATGACCGAGACCGATCAGATTCGCGAGTATCTCGGCGCGTCCGGTCAGCCGAAGGTGCGCTCGTTCGACGTGGCCCTGCTCGAGCGGTACATCGGTCGGCATTCGGCTTCGACCTGCCGTCAGGGCTGCTCCGCATGCTACGGAGCCTGCCCGGCCGGGGTCTCGATCGCGGACGCGCTGCGGACGCGGATGTACGCGGTGGACTACGGCGACCTCGAGATGGGGCAACGCGAGTACGCATCGCTCGGCGAGCCCGCCTCGGCATGCACCGGCTGTTCCCACAGCGCCTGCACCGGCAGCTGCCCGTTCGGACTGCGGGTCGACAGCCTCGTGCGCGACGCGCATCGGCGGCTATCCTCCGCGTGATCGGCGGCGCACGGCAGGGCCCAGCCGAGGGGAGGACGGGCCTCGCCTCGAGACGGTAAATCGCCTCGAGACCGGAAGCGGATTCGAGGCCGAGAACTGACCCGAGGCCGGAAACCGATTGGGAGTACCGTGGGACGGATCGTCCTGGGCGACAACTTGCACGTCCTGCGTACACTGGCGGATGGATTCGCCAACCTGATCTACATCGATCCGCCGTTCAACACAGGCATCCAGCAGCGGAGAACTCGCCTGGCAACGGTCCGCAGCGAGGACGGAGATCGGCGCGGGTTCAAGGGGCAGCGCTACCGGAGCATCGAGCTCGGCTCGAGTAGCTTTGCCGATAGTTTCGATGACTACCTGGCGTTTCTCGAGCCGCGGCTGCGAGAGGCGAGGCGCATTCTCGCGGGGGACGGCTCTTTCTTTCTGCACATCGACTATCGGGAGGTCCACTACTGCAAGGTGCTGCTCGATCAGATCTTCGGACGTGACTGCTTCATGAACGAGATCATCTGGGCCTACGACTACGGTGCCCGGAACAAGCGCCGCTGGTCGCCAAAGCACGACAATCTGCTCTGGTACGTTGCGGATCCGGCCCGCTACACCTACCAGTACTCAGAAATCGACCGCATCCCGTACCTTGCTCCCGGTCTCGTGGGCCCGGAGAAGGCGGCGCGAGGCAAGACACCCACCGACGTCTGGTGGCACACGATCGTAAGCCCCACCGGCAAGGAGAAGACAGGCTACGCTACACAGAAGCCGCTAGGGATCCTCGAACGAATCGTCCGCGTTCACTCACGCGCGGGCGACATGCTGGTGGACTTCTTCGCCGGAAGTGGGTCGTTCGGAGAAGCGGCCGCCAAGCACGGCCGCGACTTCTTGCTCGTGGACGAGAACCCCGAAGCGATCGCGATCATGCAGCGCCGTCTGAGCGGCTATTCGGCGGGCTCTGCTGCGGGAGCGAAAAACTACGAAGCTGGCCAAGAGGTGCCCGCCGTCGAACGCGGCGCACCCGACCAGGGAGACTGAATCGTGCCTGAGTTCGTCTATACACTTCAAGATCTACGCAAGGTCGTTCCGCCCGACCGTGTGCTGCTCGACGGCATCACCCTTGCGTTTCTTCCCGGAGCCAAGATCGGCGTCGTCGGGCCCAATGGAGCCGGCAAGAGCACCCTGCTCAAGATCATGGCGGGCATCGACAAGGAGTTTCTCGGCGAGGCCCGCGCAGCTTCCGGGATCCGAATCGGATACCTGCAGCAGGAGCCACAGCTCGATCCCTCCAAGAATGTCCGCGAGAACGTCGAGGACGGCGTGGCAGACACGAGGGCGCTGCTCGCCCGCTTCGATGAGCTGAGCGCGAAGTTCGCGGAGCCGATGAGCGATGACGAGATGAATGTGCTGCTCCAGAAGCAGGCCAAGCTCCAGGATCAGATCGATGCACTCGGCGCTTGGGAACTGGATCGCACACTCGACATCGCCATGGGCGCCCTGCGCGTACCCGATGGGGAGTCCTCGGTCGAAACCCTATCAGGAGGAGAGCGCAGACGAGTCGCCCTCTGCCGCTTGCTGCTCGAGCAACCCGACGTGCTGTTGCTGGACGAGCCGACGAACCACCTCGATGCAGAGTCCGTCGCCTGGCTCGAGCAATTCTTGCGCGACTACAAGGGAACGGTCATCGCGGTGACGCACGATCGCTACTTCCTCGACAACGTGGCAGGCTGGATCCTCGAGCTAGATCGCGGCCGGGGGTTTCCCTTCGAGGGCAACTACTCCAGCTGGCTCGAGCAGAAACAGAAGCGTCTCGCACAGGACGAGCGCAAAAATGCAGCACGTCGGCGTTCGCTCGAGCGCGAGCTCGAATGGATCCGCATGGCTCCTCGCGCACGCCAGGCCAAGGGCAAAGCGCGAATTCGGGCGTTCGACGCTTTGCGGGCCGAGGAGGAGCAGCGCCTCCCCGAGTCGGTGGAGATCTCGATTCCACCGGGCCCTCGCCTGGGTGACGTCGTGATCGAAGCAGACAAGGTCTCGAAGGGCTTCGGCGAGCGGCACTTGATCCAAGAGCTCAGCTTCTCCCTGCCGCCGGGGGGCATCGTCGGAGTGATCGGCCCGAACGGTGCGGGCAAGACAACCTTGTTCCGCATGATCGTCGGCCAAGAGGCCCAAGACAGTGGCGAGCTGCGCGTAGGCTCCACGGCAGCGCTGGCCTACGTAGACCAGAGCCGCAGCGAACTATCTCCCGAAGCCACCGTCTGGGAGGCCATCGCCGAAGGCGATGACCAGATTCGCGTGGGCTCGCGCGAGATCTCTACGCGCGCCTACGTCGCGTCCTTCGGCTTTCGCGGACCCGATCAGCAGAAGAAGGTGCACATGCTCTCGGGCGGAGAGCGCAACCGCCTGCATCTGGCCAAGCTGCTGCGCAGCGGGGGCAACGTACTCTTGCTGGACGAGCCCACGAACGACCTCGACGTAGACACCTTGCGCGCACTCGAAGAAGCGCTCCTCGGCTTCGCGGGATGCGTGGTCGTGATCTCGCACGACCGCTGGTTTCTCGATCGCATCGCAACGCACATGCTCGCGTTCGAAGGCGATGGCCATGTGGAGTGGTTCGAGGGAAACTACCAGGAGTACGAGAACGACTTGAAGCGTCGCCGCGCTTGAGATTACGCGCCCTCAGCGATTCAGACCGATTCCGGCGAGTTCGTTCCGCTGGCTATCCTTCGTGACCTGGAGCGGGATCTCGATCGTGGCCAACGCGCCGCCCTCTTCCGCGTCGCTGAACTGAATCCTGCCTTCGTGCCCGAGAATGATGCCGAGCGCGATCGACAGGCCCAGCCCAGTGCCCGCGCCCTTGGTACTGAAGAAGGGTTCGAAGATGCGCTCGCGGATCGCCTGGGGCACACCCGGACCGGAATCGCGAATCCGGAACTCGACCAATCCGAGGACTTCGACGCGCTGGATGGAGAGCCACACGCGCCCTCCCGCGGGCGAAGCGTCAATGGCGTTCTCGGCCACGGCAACGAGTGCGGCCCGGAGCAGAGTCCGATCCGCATACGCGTGAGGCAGGTCGGGCGGAACCTCGAGCTCGAGCTCGACCTGCTGCTTGCGTGCGCGTTCCGAGATCTCGTCGTAGACCTCGTGCAGCAGCACGCCCGGGTCCTCGAGAGCAAACTTGAGCGTGCCCTCGCGCGAGAGCTGCAGCACCCGCCCGACCACCGCACGAATACGATGCGCCAGATGGTGGATCCGTTCCAGCCGAGGGTCCGGATCCTTCTCGAACTCGAGCATCATCTCGACCGTGCCGATCAGGGCACCGAGTGGGTTGTTGATCGCGTGCGCGACGTTTCCTGCGAGCTCTTGCGCTGCCCGCATGCGCTGGGAGTCCACCAACCGGCGGTGGACCGACTTGAGCTCGTCCTGGAGGCTCTGGAGCTCGGAGGTGCGGCGACGAACCTCCGACTCGAGGCGATCCGAGTTTCGTTGCCGCTGCAGATCGGCCTCCTTGCGAGCACCGATGTCCCGCGCCGTGATCAGCACGCGGCGCATGCCGGAAGCCGTTCGAAATCCCTGCCCAGAAACCTCGAGCCAGCGAAATTCGTCCGCGGCCGAGCTGGAGAGCTGGACCCGGACCTCGGTACGTAGCGACCGATCCGTGCGTACCGCCGCGGCCAGCGCCCGCTGGCTTCGATGCCGATCTTCGGGATGCACGAGATCGAGCATCCGAATCGGTAGTCTGCATCCGTGAATCCGGCCCAGAGAGCGCCTTGCGGCCTGATTGGCGAAGCTAGCCCGACCCATTGCGTCACAGATCAGGATCAGATCGGTGGTGTTCTCCACCACGGCCGCGCTGCGTGCCCGCACCTCCCGCAGCGCGTCCGATTGACGGTGTAGCTGCTCGTGTGCTGACCGGAGCTGCTCGTACGTCGCTACCAGCTGTTCTTGCTGGTACAAGAGCTGGTCCAGCATGCCACGCGACCCGATCCAGGATCGTAGCCAGCGGTAGCTACGGACCCATATCACTGGCGATGCAGGAGGGACAACACTCACGCGTAGGGAACCGGTTGCGCCGAAGCTACGAGCGGCCTCCGCGCAGGACGTAGCGGCAGGCGGTGTCGCCTGGCTACGACCAGGCCGCGACGTCACTGGAAGCACTTCGATGCGGGAATCGAGACCACCCACCAGATGGGGCAGCGAACGCAGCAGGCCGCACACGATCGCGAGCAACGGTTCGGCGCCTGGACCGAGCTCCAGCTCCAGCTCGAACCGGCCGCTGCGCTTCCAGCCGCCGGATCGAAACACACCGCGCCAGCGGGGTCGGAGTACCGTTCGGTAGATGGTCGAGTAGAGAGGTCGAATACCCCCGACGAGCCCGAGCATCCGCATCGCCGGTCTGCGCGCGAAGCTCGCAGACACCGCCTGCTCCAGCCGCTCCAGGCCGAGAGCGCCCGATCCGAGGGCATCGACTGCTCCACCTCCGAGCTCTACGGCATCGGCAAGAGAGACGCGCCTGAATGGATTCGGCGGCAAGAGCGCATCCAAGCCGACCTCATGCAGCAGATCGCCGATGTCCAGCGCACGCGCAGGCTCTGGAGGGCCGGAGCGCACGTCCGCTCCCACGTCCCCTCGAGAGTCCGTGGCGTCTGAAACCGGAATCGCGGGTACTGAGGGCATCGGGCCTCTTCGGATCTCGGCCGTTCGCACGACGCGGGGTCCGGATTACCTCTGACTCGGGGAGCGAACACCTTTCTGGTCGCGCCTGCGAGATCGCGCACTGAATGAATCTCTCGAAAGTCTCGCAGCAACGCCTCGAAACGTCGACTCTGACCGCGCTCTGCCGGTCGCCTGCGCTACTCGGTGAGGACGTCGGCGTCCTTCCCCGCAGTTTCCTCGTCCTCCTCCGGCAGAACGGAGCGAACACGGATGTGAGTAATTCGCGACCCAGATACATCAGCGACCGTAAGTTCATACCCAGGAACACGCACCAGATCGCCACGGCTGGGTGCGCGACCGAGCGCATTGAACACCAGCCCGCTCATCGTGTCGCCCGGCTCCGCCGGCACCGTCCAGCCGACCTCGCGATTGAAGTCGAGCACCTTGACGCGTCCCAGGGTCTGATACTCGTCGTCGGTCAACGGCTGAATCGCCAACAGCTCTTCACGGTCGAACTCGTCGCGAATCTCTCCGACGATCTCCTCGAGGATGTCCTCCTGGGTCAGTAGGCCCTGAGTCACTTCGAACTCGTCCTTCACGATCGCCACATGCACGAAGGCACGCTGCATATCCTGGAGCAATTCAAGGATCGGCATCCGCTCCGGTACGCGCAGGACGGGCTTCAGGATCGACTGCAACAGCGCACCGTTGCCCCCCTGCTTGTTCACGAGCTTGATCAGATCCTTCAGGTGGACCACTCCGAGAATCCGATCGATGCTGTCCTGGTAGATCGGGAAGCGCGTATAGCGCTCCGCGAGAGCACTCTCGAGGAGCTTGTCCGGCGGCGTCTCGACCGGAAAGCCGACGATCTCGGTACGCGGCACCATGATCTCCGAAACCGTCATCTCGGCGGCCCCGGCTGCGGCCCCGATGATGGCCAACGGGGTCCCGTCATGCTGATTCATACGGGCGACCCGAGCGAGCCGGAGCACCTCCTCGGCCGATGCGAGATCCCGGTCTCGGCCCCCCAGGATCCGCCCGAGCAGAGGCTCCAGAATCCGGTCGAACAGCGCGTGGATCGGCAACAGCAGGTGGTGAAGCAGATACAGGGGAAGACCCACGAAGTACGATACGCGGCGTGGATGTCGGGCGGCGATCGCCTTCGGCAATACCTCGGAGAAGATCAGGATCAGAGCGGTCATCGCCGCCGTCGCAACCATGATCCCGTTCTTCTCACCCAGGTAGTGGATCGCCAGCGCGGCGGCCAGCGAGGACCCGAGGATGTTGACTACGTTGTTGCCGAGCAGAATCGTGACCAGTAAGCGCGAAGTGGAGCGCAGCAACCCGCGCACGGCGACGGGAGCCGGCCCATGGGCCTCGCGCACGTCCCGCTCGACCTCGTGCGTGCGAAGCCGCAGCAGAGCGGTCTCGCTACTCGAGAAGAAGGCCGACAAGGCCAGACATACGATGATCAAGAGGAAGTGGAACAGCGGGTCCATCAGCTTCCAGGGACTGCGAGACTCGGGCTACGAGCACGCGAACGGCGGAGTGAGCAGGAAGGCACCCACGCACGGGGCGCAGCCCTGGAGCTGCACAGCGCCACACGGCGGCGGCCGCTGGGCAACGCCCGGCGAGTGCAGAAATACGTACTTGGAGGCTGGGAAGCTTCCATGTCCCCCTAGTGAATCGCTCCGGCCTGCATCAGAGCGAAGCGTGGAATCTCGGCTTGAAACTCTTCTTCGGCCGCGGTCACCATCAGATAACTCCCTCGCATCCATCCGTAGGGCGTCACCAGGGGACACTGCGACATATAGGTAAATTCGGTGCCAGGCTCGAGCACGGGCTGCTCGCCGACGACACCCTGGCCGCGCACCTCCTCACAGCGCCCAGTCGCGTCTTCGATGTACCAGTGACGCGCTCGGAGCTGAACGGTCTCGA
This sequence comes from Pseudomonadota bacterium, assembly GCA_003247575.1. Lineage (GTDB taxonomy): Bacteria > Myxococcota_A > UBA9160 > SZUA-336 > SZUA-336 > SZUA-336. Next base: position 117,470 of record QJZC01000010.1, on the reverse strand, counting down.
TGCCCTCGTTCCGGATCTCGATCTCGTAGACGAAGAGCCACTGGCCCAGCTCGGGTCTCGAACGCTCGGCCGCGTAGTGCGAGCGAACCCGAACACGGATGCCCCGCGTACACGCCTCGGTATGCGTCATGGATGGCTGCACGTGTGCGACTAGACCCTCTACAGATCCCTCGCCAGGCTGCCGCTGACCGGCAAGTTTCGCATTGGTTTCGGTTCCAGAGCTGATTGTCGAGCCCCGCGAGAGCTGAATTCTCGTCGATTCTGGGCGCGGAACCCCAGGGGAAAGAGTCTACCACGTCCCCAGCGCCCTGCCCGCGATTCCCGCGCAGCTCACCCGCAATCCAATCGGTTGGCGATTGGGCTGGATCCCTGGACCCAACCAGCCGAAGAGACATCGAGATCGCGAACGCGGTCCGCTCGACACGTGCGCACTCGACAGCCCCGGTGTCCCACATGTGCTCCTGGCACAAAGGCCGGAGGGGGCCCGAGCAGCATCGAAATGGAAGGAGAGGCCCACCATGAAGGTCCGCAGAGGCAAGTTCGCCCTCTGGGTCGTGCTGGGGCTGGCTTGCCCATACCCGTGGCTCGCGAAGTCTGCCAACACGTCCCTCACTGCCCGCGAGATCATGCAGAGAGTCGACGCCCGCGAGGACGGTGACGATCGAATCTCCGACCTCGAGCTGCTCCTGATCGACAAGTCGGGCAACGAGCGCCGCAGGGAAGTGCGCACCCTCGCAAAGGACTACGGAGACGACACGCATCAGATCGTCTTCTTCCTGTCCCCCGCCGACGTGAAGGATACAGGACTGCTCACATACGACTACCGCGGGGACGAGCGCGAGGACGACCAATGGCTCTACCTGCCTGCGCTCCAGAAAACCAAACGCATCGCATCGACCGACCAGAGCGGGTCGTTCCTCGGCACAGACTTCAGCTATGCCGATCTCACGCGCATGGAGATCGACAGCTACGACTTCCGCTTGCTCGACGAGGATGAAGTCTACGGACATCCCGTTTGGCGTATCGAGGCGATTCCTCGAACACAGGAGGAATCGGATCGAACCGGCTATGAAAAATCCTGGCTGTTCGTGCGGCAGGACAACTTCTTCATCGTCCGCTCGGTCAACTGGGTCACTCAGGGGCGCAAGCTCAAGTACTTCGACGTCAAGACACTGGAGCAGATCGAGGGCGTTTGGGTCGGCACAGAGATCCACATGACGACCAAGAAGGGTTCGACGACGTTGCACAAGACCATCCTGCGTGCGACGAACGTACGCTTCGGCCAGCCGCTGGACGACTCCATGTTCTCGGTACGGCAGCTCGAGAAGGGCCCGTGATGCGCAGCACCACGGTCCTGCTCGTGTCCGCCCTGCTCGTGGTCGCGAGCGACGCGCGAGCCCAGGAAGACCTCGACTCCATCCTGGACGGCTTCGAAGACGACACCCCTGCGAGCACAGCGACTTCCGAGCGCGAGGGCAGTGCGCCGCCGTCCGCAGAAATCGAGCACGAATCCAGCTGGAGCGTGTCCGGCGACGTCTATCTAGCCACGTCGATCGCCTATGCTCACGACGCGCCCAACGGCTCACAGCCCGATGATCGCGGGCTCACCAAACTGCGCGTCGGCTCCCATCTGGAGCTCGACGTCGAGTGGGCTGGAGTGGAGGGCCACGCCTCGGGAAGTGGCTTCCGCGATCTCGTCTACCCGATCAAGAAGCGCAACGAGTTCAACCACCGGGTGCTCCAGACCTACGAAGCCGATCTCGAATGGGATGAGCTCTGGCTACGCGTAAGCCCGTTGCAAACTCTGGACGTCCAGGTCGGTCGACAGGTCGTTGCGTGGGGACGCTCAGAGACACTGCGCGTCGTCGATGTACTCAATCCCATCGACAACCGCGAGCCTGGAGTCGTAGACCTGGCCGACCTCCGCCTCCCGGTGGCCATGACGCGCATCGACTACTATCCCGGAAGAATCGGATTCACAGGGATCGCAATTCACGAGCAGCGTACGGACAAGCAGCCGGAGCCCGGCAGCGAGTTCTTCCCGTCTGGAATTCCGCTCCCCGGTCGCGAACGCCCATCGAATGGAGGCCGCGATACCGAGTGGGCCCTCGCGGTAAATGGACGCTTTCAAGGCTGGGATGCCAGCCTGCACTGGGCACGCGTGTTCGCCGACAGTCCGACCCTCGACCCCGACACCGGCCTGCTGAAACAGGCCCGGATCACGCTGGTCGGGGCCACCGGCAACTACGTCATCGGAAACTGGCTCCTCAAGGGCGAGGTCGCCCGCAACCGTGGACTGCGCTACTTCGGGATCCCGCGCCGTCGCTTTGCACGCAGCGATGTGTTGCTCGGCATCGAGTACTATGGGCTTCGCGACGCGAGCCTATCGATCGACGTGGTCGCGCGACGGCTGCACGGGTTCGAGGACCAGTTGAAGCGGGTTCCCGACGTAGCGGAACGCAATGCCTTCGAATCCGCGATCCGGTACTCGGGAAGCTTCTGGAACGACAGCCTACGCGTCACGCTACTTGCGGTGGCGTTCGGAGAGTTCGGTCGCGACGGTTCTGCCTATCGGGCGAGCTTCTCGCGCGAGCTGCGCTCTGGATTGATCGCCGAGCTCGGAGTCGCTGTCTACGAAGGCGGCCACAGCTCGCTGTTCGACGCCTTCGACGAAAACGACCGCGTGTTCATGTCCATCAAGCAGAGCTTCTAGTCGCCTCCGCGGCCTTGCGCAGGTACCGATGCAACTCGACCAGCGCCTGCGTGTCACGTCGGCAGTAGCGCGAGAGTGCGGCGCGCAGCTCTTGCCGCGCGGCGCCTTCACAACCCGGTCGCGCGAGCTCGACGAGGGCGAGCGCGGCATCTGCCCCGTTGGCGACGAGCGGAAGATCGTCGTAGCGCGCGTCCAGGCCGAGCGCTTCGGACACTCGCTTCAGACCGAACTCTCCCCGAAAATCAGGATGGTAGACATGGTGGATCAGAATCGCCTGCAGATCCACGAGCCGGCGTCGGATTCCCTCTAGCCCCGAAAGGTGTTCTGGAAACGCGCGCGCGAGCGAGGACAGCACGTCTGCCTCGGCCGAGGAATACACACAGATAGGTTCATCCGCGGCGCGCGTCGCCGCGAGCAGACTCTCGATGAAGCTGGGACGCGGGTCGCTGGCCAGATCTTCCGCGAGAAACTCGTAGTGCGAAGTGCTTCCGTCCCTGTCTGCTCGGTGCAGAGACCATTGGTAGGGAACCGCTTCGAGCGAGCGCATCCCCGAGAACCGAGGGACCGCGGGCGCCAGGTACTCGAAATCGAGGTAGCTACACGGCACACGCAGCGAATCGAGCAGCGAAGCGAGCGTCGGCTCGAGCGCGAGCCCTCCGAGAGAGTGCGCACGTTGGGCCCGACGTTGGAGCGGGCTTCGCAGCTCCCTCGCCGGGATGTCCCCGATCCGCTCGATCCCCCGCGAGAGATAATCGTGAGAGACGCTAGCGTCCAGCCGCGGAAGGAAGAACACCGCGTCTCTGGCGAGAGCTCGCTCACATCGCGAGAGGTAGGGGCAACGTTCGGGTCGGCGACAGTGCACACCCATCGCGACCTCGGGTAGCGCCCCCGAAGCAACCGCGCGCGCGCGCGCGAGTCTGTCAGACACCTCGAGCGCCAGCGGCTCCACCTCCGCGCTCACGTCGCGAATGCGAAGGAGCCGACCCTTTGCACCCAAGGAAGCGCCGGGCGCGCGAGACTGGTAGGCCGGATCGACCGTAGCCACGCTCACCGACACCCGACCCACACCCTCGATCGAAGCCAGGAGCTGTCGGCGGAAGGCCGCTCGATCCCAGTCCGCTTCCCCCACGCTGCGCCCTGGGATCACGAGATAGACGCGGACTCCGAGGCCGTCGTTCGGCGACTCGGGTAGACGCTCGAGTACATCCAACGGCGCCTCTGCCATGGCCGATGCGATGCGGCCACCGGCGAGTAGCTCGATGCGCCCCTCCACGAACTGCCGCCATGTCTCGTCATCGAGAAGCTGCTCCTCCGGCAGGCGCTGCGCACTCCGGTCGAGCTGCATCACGAGCGCATCGAGGGCCTCGTTCCGTTGCCAGTCCCGCGCCTGCAGCAGAGTCGCGGTTGCTCCGTGTCCTGCGTCCTGCGCGCGCGCCATCTCAGGCCTGTCCGAGACGCGCGAGGCGCGTAGTGGCGGCTCGAGTGGCAGAGCGGTAGCAGGAGTTCGCAACCGGGCCGACCGCCAGGTCCAGAGGTCACACTGGAGGCTGGCTCGATACATCTGTTCCGTCCATCGCTGCTCACTCATCCTCGATTCGCTCTCCTCTGGGCCGCTCGCAGTCGAGGACGCTCGGGCCACGGGGCCATCCCGCCGCTCCCCGAGCCGGCAAATCAGCGGCAGCGCGGAGGCAGTAGCGCAACAATCCGGGACCGGGAGTGATCAATTCCTGCTTCAACGTGTAAGCTACGCTCTTAGTACAGCGCAGATCGCTCAAGCGTACGAAGTGCAGACCGAAAAGCGCCACGGAGGAACTTCCTTGAGTCCACATTCGATCGCGTCGTCGCTACCCGCGGCTCGACCGGCAGTCCGGCTCGGGCTGCTGCTCAGCCTGCTGCTCGCTGCTCCCATTCTTCTATCTGCGGAGGTTCGAGCTGCGGAGGACTTTCCGGAGCCCGAGGCGCTCAAGCCCGCCGTCAACTTCTGGATGCGAGTCTACCTGGAGGTCAACACCGACGGGGGATTGCTGCACGACAACGAGCTGCTGGGCGTCGTCTACGAGCCGATCCGGTTCGAAGGAAAGACGGGACGATCGAAGGAACGTCTGAAGGACTCGCGACGACGACACTGGCAGCAGGTGCTCACTCGGCTGGCAGAGGACCCACGGACGAGCAACCCGCAGGAGCGGGAGCTCCTCGATGCCTTCAAGCGTGGCCTGGGTCGCACCCCGACGGGCAGTGATCTGCGCGCAGCGCGCGAGCGCATCCGCTTCCAGCTGGGACAGCGCAACAAGTTCCGCCAGGGACTGATCCGCTCGGGAGCGTACGAGGCCGCCATGCGCGACGTGTTTCGGCGCGCCGGTCTGCCCGAGGATCTGGCATATCTCCCTCACGTCGAATCGTCGTTCAACACACACGCCTACTCGAAGTATGGTGCGGCCGGCGCCTGGCAGTTCATGCGCTCGACCGGCCGGCGGTACATGACCGTGGACTACGTGGTAGACGAGCGACTCGATCCGATGCTCGCCACCTCCGCGGCAGCGCGCCTGCTCGGCGAAAACTACCGGGCGCTCGAAAGCTGGCCACTGGCGCTCACTGCATACAACCATGGACGGGCCGGCATGCTGCGCGCCAAGCAGCGCCACGGAAGCCGCATCGAGGAAATCATCGAGAACTACCAGAGCCGCACCTTCGGGTTCGCCTCCCGCAACTTCTACGCCCAGTTCCTTGCGGCCCGAAAGATCATGCGCAGCCACGAGTCGTACTTCGGTGACGTCGTCCGCGAGGAGCCGGAGCCCATCGATGAGCTCGAGCTGCCGTTCTACACCAACATCGAAGACCTCGAGAAGCACCTGGGCCTTCCACCCAGTGTCGTGGAAAGGTACAACCCGGCGTTGCGCCCTCCCGTGTTTCGCTCGAACAAGCGCATCCCGAAGGGGTACGTACTACGGCTGCCCGCCGGCACTGTCGGGCCCAACTCGGATACGTGGCTCGCGTCGATTCCGCGCTCGAGGCGCTTCGCAGAGCAGCATCGCTCCGAGTACTACACCGTTCGGCGCGGAGACACGTTGAGCGGAATCGCGAGCCGGAATCGAACCAGCGTACGCTCGCTCGCGGCGGTCAACAATCTCTCCAGCCGGCACCGGATCTTCGTGGGCCAGGTCTTGCAGCTTCCCGACGCGAACCGCGGGCGGACAGAACCGAAGCCAGCACCTTTCCAGCTGGTGCGCAGTGCCAACGCGGCAACGGCGGCCCCGAGCATTCCCAAGCCGAAGGCCCAGCGGCCTCCGGCGCCGGAGGTCAAGCCAGCTGAGACTGTCGTGCAGATGCCGACACCCAAGCCCGCCGCGCCCGCCACCACCGTGGCCGAGGTGAAGCCCAAGGCGGTGATGCCGCCAGCGCCGGCCACCTTGATTCCTTCCCCCTCGGAAACCAAGCAGGTCATCGCATCGGCGCCCACCTCACTCGAACCGGAGAACGCGCCGTCGCATGCCGGTGGCTCGAACCGCGTGCCCATTCCCGAGGACTCACCGTTCCGCATCATCCAGAACAACGCGATCACGGTGGATGCTGCGGAGACACTTGGGCACTACGCGGAGTGGCTGGAGATTCCGACCCAGAAGCTCCGCCACCTGAACAAGCTCAAGTACGGACGCGCGCTCCACATGGGCCAGACCATCCGACTCGACTTCTCGAAGGTCTCTCTCGAAACATTCGTGCAGCGGCGAACCGAGTATCACAAGGCCATCGAGGAGGACTTCTTCGGTGCCTTCCAGATCACCGGTGTCGAAGAGTACCGGATCCGGCGCGGCGACACGCTCTGGAAGATCACGAATTCGAGGTACGACATTCCCGCCTGGCTGATCCATCGCTACAACCCAGATGCGAACCTGAGTCGCCTGACCCCGGGAGGTCGTCTCACGATCCCCCAAGTCGAGCCAGTAGACGAGAGCTAGGCCAACGCCGCCCGCCCCTCCTCAGAGCAGGCGTCGCGCGATGATCATGCGCTGAATCTCGGAGGTGCCGGCACCGATCTCCATGAGCTTCGCGTCGCGCGCAATGCGTTCCACCGGGTACTCCTTGGTGTAGCCGTAGCCTCCGAAGATCTGCACGGCAGCCAGACCGGCACGCGTAGCCGCCTCCGAGGCGAACAGCTTCGCGGCAGAGGCAAGCTGAGTGCACTCCGGATCGACGATCGAGCGGCGCGCGGCGCGATAGACCAGCCCACGAGCGGCTTCTGTTTCGGCGTACATGTCGGCCAGCAGCTTCTGGACCATCTGGAACTCACCGATGGGGCGCCCGAACTGCTGCCGCTCGCGTGCATAGGCCACGGAATGGTCGAGCGCGGCCTGTGCCAACCCGACCGAGATCGCCGCAAGCGTCGCTCGCTCGACATCCAGCCCGCGCATCATCATGGCGACACCCGCATTCTCGGCTCCGATGCGGGCGGACTCGGGAACCACGACACCGTCGAAGCGCAGCTCTGCGGTCGGGCTGCCGCGCATGCCCATCTTGTCGAGGGTACGGCTCGTCGAGAACCCCTCCGCCTGGCCATCCACCAGAAAGACCGAGATCCCCCGGGCGCCCGCGTCTACGTCCGTCCGCGCATAGACGACGAGGGTGCCACCGAGAGATCCGTTCGTGATGAACGTCTTTGCTCCGTCGATCACGTAGTCGTCGCCTTTTCGGGTAGCGCGAGTTCGCAGTCCGACGGCATCGGAGCCAGCCCCAGGCTCCGTGAGAGCCCAAGCTCCCATCTTCTCCCCGCTGCAGAGGGCCGGCAGCACCGCTCGTTTCTGCGCGTCGTTGGCATCGCGCTGGATCGCGCCCACGCACAGCACCGCGTGGGCGCCGTACGAGAGCGCGACTGAACCCGATACGCGCGCGAGCTCTTCCATGATCAAGGCCGCCAGGAAGTAGTCGCCGCCGCTGCCGCCGTATTCCTCGGGGACGAGCACCCCCAGCGCTCCCAGCTCGCCGAGCCGCAGAAAGATGTCCCGCGGAAACCAGTCGTCGCGATCGATCCTCGCGGCCAGCGGGGCCAGCTCTTCGTCGCATAGGCGACGCACTTCGGACCGCACCAGCTCTTGCTCGGGTGTGAGCTCGTCCATCGTTCCCCCCAATCTCGCGCGGAGCGACATCGCGCGTTTCCACGGTGCTGTGCTCCATCCAGCCACGCTCCGGTCCGGAGCTACCAGAGATCTCGATCCGCTTCAGGAACCGAGCATCAAACTTGGAATACCGACTCGTCCGGCAGACGCAGCGCCGTCAGCCGACCTCCGTAGACACTGCCCGTATCGATTCCGATCGAGTACGGAAGGTTCCATCGTACCTGCATATCGGGCATCGGCGTGTGGCCATAGACGATGGTCACCCCCAGATTGTGAGGCAAGTCGATGGTCGTGCGCTGCCAGAGCAGACTGCGCGGTCGCTCGTGATCGAGCGCATACTGAATATCGGATAGGCGCAGCGAGTCACGCGACAGGCCGGCGTGTACGAAGGCGTACTGCCCTTCGAGATGGTAGAGCTTGAGCTTGCGATAGAACTCCTCGTGCTCCTTGGGAAGCTGGAAGTCCTCCTCCGAGTCGAAATAGCCATAGCTCTGCAGCGTCGTGTCGCCGCCGTTCTGCAGAAAGGCCTCTCCACCGAAGAATGCCGGCCCCTCCCACCCGAGAAAGGACAGGAACATTGCCTCGTGATTTCCCATCAGGAACGTGCAGCGGTAGCGCGCGCTCAGATCGATCAGGTACTCGACCACTCCGCAGGGGTCCGGACCGCGGTCGACGTAGTCGCCCATGAACAGGAGGTGATCGTCGGGCGAAAGGGGGAGCAGAGAGATCAGCTTCTCGAGCGACTCCCGCATTCCGTGCACATCTCCGACTGCATAGATCATGGCCCTTCTCTTATCGGCGGCTGCACGGTGCTCTTACGTGTCGCCACCTCCCGACACACATTCCGCGGAACTCGCACTACCCCGGTGCCTGGGTGCGCGGCGCCAACGCTCCCAGTTGCCCACAAGCCGCCAAAATGTCGTCTCCCCGGCTGCGGCGCACCGACACGGCCAGGTGAGCCTTGGCGAGCTGCTCGGCGAAACCTTCGATGCGAGCTTCGTCTGGGCGTCGATAGGGCGCTCCCCCATGCTCGTTCATCGGAATCAGGTTTACCTTGGCCGGGATTCCATGCAGTAGCGCGCACAGTCGCTTCGCATCCGAATCGCTGTCGTTGACGTCACGGAGCAGGATGTACTCGAAGGAGATCCGATCCCTGCGCGCAACCGGGTAGTCTCGACAGGCCTCGAGCAAGCGCTCGAGCGGGAAGCGGCGATTGATGGGGACGAGCTCGTCGCGCAGCGCGTCCGTCGTGGCATGCAGAGAGATGGCCAGACGCGCTCGCGTGCGCCTGCCGAGCTCTGCAATCCTGGGTACGATGCCAGCCGTGGACACCGTGATGCGCCGCGGTGAGATACCGCCCGCCTGCGGATCGGTGAGCACGCGGATCGCGCGCACCACGTTCGCCAGGTTGAGCAGCGGCTCACCCATTCCCATGAAGACGACGTGGGTAGGGCGCTCTTCCACCTCGGCCAGAACGCGCACGGCTTCGACCCACTGGGCAAGAATCTCGTCGGCACGCAGATTCCGGCCCAGCCCCAGACGTGCGGTCGCACAGAAGCTGCAATCGAGACTACAGCCGATCTGAGACGACAAGCACACCGTGCGTCTACGGCCGTCGGGAATGATCACGGACTCGATGCGGGCTCCATCCAAGGTCCTGAGAGCGAGCTTGCGCGTGCCGTCCTGCGAAGAGTGAAGCGCGTCGAGCTCGAGCGAACGGGTCGTGAATCGGCCCTCAAGATCACTGCGGAGCCCGCGTCCGATGTCTGACATGTCCTCGAGTGCCAACACGCCGCGCCCATAGATCCAGCGCAAGAGCTGATCCGCACGATACGGACGCAGCCCCGCGCTCCCGAACAGCTCACGGAGTTCTTCGCGCGTATGTCCAAGCAGCGGCACACAAGGGGAGTCGACGGACGACGACGTGCTCACGGGTGCTCTCTCGCAGGCTGTGAGGCCACGTGGGGCTCCCCAGCATCTCGTCTCGCATAGGCGAAGTAGGCGATCGCACGCCCGTCGGCAATCCAATCTTCCTCGTAGCCGGTGCGCGGCCGAGCGGGGGCCTCCCAGGACCAGCGGTGCGGGGCGAACAGGTTCGCGAACGCCGGTTGGCGCGAGAAGACGCCGTCTATCCACTCGGCGTACGCAGGGTCATCGGTAGAGAGGTACAGGCGTCCACCGGGTTCGAGGACGCGCGCCAGAAGCTCGGCGGTTCGCGCCTGGATCAGTCGACGCCCGTGATGGCGACGTTTGGGCCAGGGATCGGGACAGTGGATCCAGCACTCCTCCAGACACTTGGCGGGCAGCGCACGCTCGAGCACGTACTGCGCAGGGGCGTGGAGCAGTCGCACATTCGAGAGTTCGGCCCGTTCCACCCTGCGCGCCATCTTGCGCACGCGCTTGCGCGAGATCTCGAGCCCCACGAATGTGCGCTGCGGGTCCTCCGCTGCTGCCGCCAGCAGGAGCTCGCCGCGGCCGAACCCGATCTCGAGCACGTAGGGCCCGGCACCCAAGGACGCGAGCCCCCCGCTCCGGAGCGCCTCGACCTCGACGGCGACCCGAATCGCGTTCGCAGGCGAAAGCTCCCCTTCTGCCGGCCTCGATGAGGCCGCATCCGCCGGGCTACGGTCCCAGGATGAATTGTCGTACGTGCTCACGGCCCTTTCCTCTCATGATCGTTGCATGCATGGAGCCTGCCCCTGCATACGCCGATCCGGCCTGGGTACGTCGGTTGGGCTCACTCGCGGCTTCGTCCGGGTGAGGTCAGCGCAGCACGCAGCGCACCGGACACCAGGCGGTGGCAGCGACACCGAGACCGGGCGACCAGGGAGACCGGACCATAGCATCGTAGGCGTCCTCGCCATCGGAGAGAAGCCGTCTCAGGAGCCCCGTCGGTGGCGCAAGCCACACGACGTCTCCAGCAGCTCGATCCAGCCCGGCCAGGAGACGGGCGCGGTCTAGCGCCTCGGGCAGACCGCCAACGAGGTCGACCAAGCCGTGCTCCGCCGCTGCGGCCCCGCTCCAAACCCTGCCCTGCGCAACTGCGTCGAGCTCTGTGGATGTCATCTGGCGCCCCTCCGCAGCCTTCGCCACGAAGTCGTCATAGAGTACCCGAATCTGGCGTTCGAGCAGCTCCCGCTCCTCTGCGCTGTGCTCGTGCGAGAAACCGAACATTCCCGCATGCTTTCCGCGCTGAACGCCATCGAACTGGACACCGAGCCAGCGGAGGGCCTCTCGCAGCTCGACCCCCGCCATCGCGACTCCAATCGAGCCCGTGAGCGTGGTCTCTTCGGCGACGATCGCATTCGCCGCCATCGCCGCGTAGTATCCGCCGGACGCGGCCGTATCGCCCATGCTCGCGACGACCGGCTTGCTCGCCCGCAGCCGCTTGACCGCGTGCCAGATCAAGTCCGACGCAGCGGGATCCCCTCCCGGACTGTCGATGCGCAGCACGACAGCCTTGACGGCGGACCGCTCTCGCAATGGAGCGAGCCAGGCTTGAACCAGCCGGGCGAGGTCCATGTCGATGGCTCCCACGATCGGAACGACGATCACCTGCGCCGGCGGACGCAGAACGGGGCGCCAGCGAAAGCGCGGCCTCATCATACGCACGTAGACGTCGGGGGCGACCAGCACGGGCTTCTCGCGCGCATTCCCGGCGCCGGCAGTCGGCCCAGAAGCTTCGGGTCCGTCCTCCGAGCTCGACTCAGCGATCTGTCCCCCAGAACTCGAGGTCGCAGTAGGCAGATCTCGGCCGCAACCCGGCTCCTCGCTCTCGAACGCGGCGAGCGCTTCGGGTAGCTCGTCTGGATACAGCAGTCGATCGACCAGACCCGTCTCGAACGCCTCGGCCGCCAGGTAGGGGCCGCGATCGATCCACTCGCGCGCCCGCTCCTCACTTCCAGCGCGCCGGGCAAGTGCTTGGAGGAGCGTGGCGTAGAGGTCATCCACGACGGCCTCGAGAGCGCTGCGCGCATCTTCGCTCATCGAGTCGCGCTCGAGCATCTCTCCGACGGATTTGTAGCGCCCGGCCTGCAGCACCAGAGGTCGAACGCGAAAGCGCTCGAGCGCACCGCGCACGAAGGGAGATTCGATGCGGACACCCACGAGATCGAGGCGTCCGGCGGGAGCCATCCAGAAAGCATGCGCCAGACTCCCGAGCCAAGCCGCTCCATTTGCACCGTGCGAGGCGTAGACGACGATGCGCTTTCCAGCCTGGCGAACGCGCGCGAGCGCGCGCGCGATCGAGGCCAGCTTCGCCCAGCCGGTGGGCACGGCTCCCATGCGGATCAGCACCCCGGTCGCCTTGGAGTCACCCTCCAGATACTCGAGTGCTTCGAGCACTACCGACAAGGACAGCGGCGCCGGCGCCCAGCTAGACAGCCAGCGGCTGCTCGAGGGCAGCTCGGTCAGGCCCCGGTCGAGCCGGAGCAACAACCAGTCTCGTGGCATGCGCGCCGCGACCGCGGCAACGACCAGATCACGCCCCAGGCGTCCCACGTTGAAGGCAAGGCGCCCCACCGGGTGCAACGCCCGTGATCCAGACAGGCGTGCCACTGCCGCCAACGCGCCGCGCCGCGCGTCCAGCTCCCACGGAGGCGAGGCCATCAGGCGACGCGCTTTCGCTTCCGGTCCAGGTAGTCGACCATGATGTACTGGCCGATATGCTCGGGCGTCGTATAGAAAGCGCGCCCCCGGTTGATGCGAGTCATCGCCTCGACGAACTGAAGCAACTCGGGCGAGTTGTCCAACATGAAGGTGTTGATGCGGATCGACTTCTGGGTCACCCGCCGCACCTCGATCAGGGTTTCTCGGGTCGCGTTCGGACTGATGCCGCCACGCATGTGTGGCCACTCCACATGCAGCTCCCCCCCACGAAAGTAGGCGGTCGGCTGCCCATCTGTGATGACGATGATCTGCTTGTTGGGATTGGGATTCCGCTCGATCAAGCGCTGCGCAAGGCGCAGTCCGTCCTGCAGATTGGTGAACGGCTCGGACATGTTCCAGACCAGTTCGGGGAGCTCGCGCACCTGGAGCTGACGCGCGGTGGTATAGAATCCAACGACGAAGAAGCGATCACGTGGAAAACGCGTGCGGATCAGATGATCCATGGCAACCGCCACTCGCTTGGCTGCTGGCCAGCGTCCCTGCCAGGACATCGACCAACTCATATCGAGCAGCAACACGGTCGTCGTCTCGGTGAGCTGATCCGAGTCGAAGACCTCGATATCGCCAGGCTCGATCTCGACGCCACGGCCAGGCTGCCGCCTGCGCCCCGCCGTCCGATGAAGCGCGTTCCTGACCGTGCCGATCGCATCGAGGTGCGCTGGCCGTCCGAATTCGTACGGGAGGCTGCGTTCCGTGCAAACGACTCCACCGCCCGGCTTCTGGGTCTCGTGTCCGCCGAAGGTTCCGCGATCCAGGTTACGGTAGATATCCTCGAGCGCGAGCTCTCCGAGACGCCGCAGCGCTCGCGGCGTGAGCTCCATTCCCCATTCACCGTCGCGCAGATACCCCGCGCGCTCCATCGTGCCCCGGAGATCGCGCAAGATCAGGATCGACTGTCCGGCTTGCTCACCGAGCAGCTCCGCGAGCGTCTCGGGATCTATCGCCTCGAAGTTCCCATCGCGCAGCGCATCGAGCATCTGCGCCATGCTCTGCGCGGCCTCCATGATCTCACGCGCTTCTTCGTACGACAGATCATTCGGTCCCTGCATGCGCCGACCCTGGGAAGCGGCGAAGCGCTCGAGCGCACGCGTCTCCTCGAGGTCCTCGAGCAACTCGCGATAGTCCTCTTCGGCCTGGGCGTCGGTCCAGTCGTAGTCAGAGAACCGCTCGAGCGCGCGCGACAGCTGTCGGGGAAGCTGGTCTTCTCGCCGCTTGAAGTCATTCCAGCGCGACGACTCGAGCCCCTGCTCTTCGCGAACCGCGCGCTCCTCGCGCGCCAGAATGTCGCGCAGCCGCTCCATGCGCTCGTCGAACGTGCGCTCCATGTTGTACGACTGGAGCAGGTCGTCCAGCTGGCGCCGTAGCTCTGCTGCCAGCTCTTCGCTTCCCATCACGCGAAAGTCCATGCCGGCAAGCTCGAAACCGCCCTCACGCATCCAGTCGAGCGCCTCCTGCGCGCTCAGCCCCTCCATCATGTAGCGTGAGAGCTCATCGAGAGCCTGGTCGGCCTCGAGCGAGTAGCCCGTGCGAGTTCCGTCCCAGCGACTGTAAACGATGCGCGCGTCGGCTCGGCGCCGCATGCTTCAACCGCGATACAGAACGCGCTGTCCCTGCACGTCCTTGTTGAGCTTGTTGGACAGGTGAAGTCCCTCGAGCAGGAACTCGAGCCCCGAAGCCACGCGACCCGGCCCGTCACCAATACTGAGCTTCTCCACCGCCTGAGAGAGCCCGCGAAGGTTCTCGAGACCCTCGATGTACTCGCGCGACGGGATCCCGGCACCGACCTCGACCTTCCACCCCTCGTCGAACGACTCGACCAGCGGTCTCAGATCCTCCACATACACATGCTCGTCGAATACCGTCTTCGTCGCACGACGCAGCAGGCGCTCGAAGATCTCATCCTCGGGGGTCTCGCCGCCACCGTACTCGAGCTCGAGCTTGCCCAGAGTCGAGCTCGCGAGCGCGGCCAAGTCCGAGACACGCGGTACCGCCTCGCCCTCGCCCTCGCGTAGCGCGCGCCGTTCGGCTGCAGCAATCAGAGTCTGGTAGTTGGCGATCGAGGTTCTAACGGAGACGCCCGAAGCCTGGCTCACGTCCGGGCTCTCGCGAGCCTGCAAGGTGATCTCCGCCAGAATCTGCTTCATGAACGCGGGTACGAAGTAACGCAGCGACGCGTCCAACGAGCGCGTACCCTCCTGCTCCATTACATCGATCTCGAGCTCGCGGCTCTGCGGGTAGTGCGTCCGGATCTGCGCCTGATAGCGGTCCTTGAGCGGTGTGATGATGCGTCCGCGACGCGTGTAGTCCTCGGGATTCGCACTCGCGACCACCAGCACGTCGAGCGGAAGACGCACCTTGAATCCCTTGACCTGAAAGTCTCGCTCCTCGAGCACGTTGAACAGTCCGACCTGGACCCGTTCGGGCAGATCGGGCAACTCGTTTACACAGAAGATGCCGCGGTTCGTGCGTGGGATGAGCCCGAAGTGGAGCGTCGCCTCGTCGGCCAGATAGCGTCCCTCCGCAACCTTGATCGGATCGATCTCACCGAGGAGATCGGCGATCGTGACGTCGGGCGTCGCGAGCTTCTCACCGTAGCGTTCTTCGCGGCGGATCCACTCGATCGGGGTCGCGTCGCCATGTTCCTCGAGCTGCGAACGTCCGTATCTGCTGACTGGATGCAGGGGGTCGTCGTTCACCTCGCTCCCCGCGATGACCGGAATCCAGGGGTCGAGCAGTTCCACCAGCTGCCGGATCATTCGAGTCTTTCCCTGCCCACGCTCGCCGAGAAAGATCATGTCGTGTCCGGCCAGAATCGCGTGCTCCACCGCGGGAACCACGGTGCCTTCATAGCCGATCATCCCGGGAAAGAGGGGCTCTCCCTTTTGAATCCGCTGAAGCAGGTTCTCGCGCAGCTCCTGACGAACCGAGCGCGGGCGATATCCAGAAGCGACCAGCTCCCCATGAGTCGAGGGACGCCCCACTCTCTACTCCTCGTCTTCTTCGAGAGCTTCTTCCTCGTCTTCATCGTAGAAGGAGTCGCCCTCGGTACCCGCGATCAGCTCGATCCGCTCCTTGATGATCTCCAAGCGCCCGCCGTCATCGGCCTTGCCGCCGGGGAAGCCCGCCTGCTCGATCTGCTTCTCGACCGAATTGATGCGCTCCGTATTGGTCGGGTGGTCCTGGAGGAACCGGATGCCCCCTCCCCCGCCCTCGGCCTGCAACGTGCGGAACAACCGGATCATTCCCTCGGGGTCATAGCCCGCATTGATCAGGGTCTCGACCGCCAGCACGTCCGCCTCCGCCTCGAACTCGCGCGTGAACGAGTTCAGGAACGCGGTCGCCGACAGGTCCGTCAGCACCTGCCCTCCCTGAGCCAACAGCGAATTCCCGGTCGCGATCGCCAGCGCGATGGCGGCGATCTGCGCAGCGACGCCCGTGTTTCGCCGAGTCTTCGCGTTCTGCGCGAGATGCCTTGCCGTCACGTGCCCGATCTCGTGCGCGATCACACCCGCGAGCTCGCTGACGTCGTTGCTGCGCTCGATGATCCCGGTATGGATGTAGATCGCTCCACCGAAGGTCGCGAAGGCGTTCAGAGACTCATCCTCGACCACATAGAAGCGCAGGTCGAACGGCGAGGGCCGCGACGACTCCGCCAGCTCGGCACCGAGCTTGCGCACGTAGTCCACGACGACCGGATCTCGCATGAGGTCGAGCGATTGGCGCACCTGGCGCTGCTGTGCGGCCCCGATGCGCTTCTCCTCGCTCACAGAGAGCGTGCCGCAAGCGACCACCGACCCCGCCAGAACGACGATCGCGAGCTTCCGTACCCACTGAGTGATCATGTGCTTCCTCCGCGAAGCCGACACCGGGCTTCCGATGGCCTCTCTAGGTCCGAAGATTTCGAGGTCGCCGCCCGGTCCCAGCCCCTTCCAGCGCGGAAGACGGAGCGCGGAAATCGGAGCGGGGCTCGAGCCTCACGTATCCAACTCTGCGCGAGGCTCATCGGGCGGCATGGACTTGTCCAAGGTCGAAATGATGGAGCGCGTCACCGATAGAACCGCTGCATCGAATCCGACGTTGTCGATGATCGGAATCCCGTACAGCTCAGCTTCCCCGAGAATGTAGTTCTGAATTTTGATGATCGCGTCAAAGTGCTCCAAATACCGTTCAGGAGCTCTCTCGGTAGCCTTCCGCGCGCGAATGGAGAACCGATTTCGATACGATTCCACGTCTAGGGTTGCCACCACAAGACAAATGACGTGGGCGTGCTCCCGATATCGATCCAGGGAAACCATCCCGGGAAGTACGTTCACCCCCTCGATGAGCATGCTCGTATTCTCTTCGACCGCTCGGTCGAGAAGCGCATGCACCCCCACGGAGATTTTCTGAGCCTGCTCCCGAAAGCCGGCCACGACTGGATCGCGCGCGCCGAGCGCCTCGGGATTGAGCACGGTGTGCGCGTCGTACGTAGAGCAGTGGATTTCGGGCAGCAGATCTTCCGAGAACATCAGCCGCATGATCTGGCGGATCGAGTCGGTACCCATCACCCGCGAGATCTCGAGCCGGCGCGCGACCTCGACGGCCACGCTGGTCTTGCCGACCCCGGTCGAGCCGCCTACGAGCAGCAGGATCGGTTTGCCGTCCTCGGCCGCGCGACGCCAGACGCGATAGCGCTTTGCAGCGCGCTCGCCGAAGCGACGCTCGATCGTCTCCGCGGTGAGCCCACGCAGCTCGTTGCGGTCGATCTCTCGGCGACCGGTCCGCAGGAGGCGCCGCTCGAGCTCGCTGGCGACGGTGTAGGCATCGCCGGGCTCGATGCCGGCCCCCTGGAGCGACACCGCGAGCATACCCTTCGAGAACGGGCTCCGGGCCCCGCGGGAATCCAGCACCATCGGAGCCGGATAGGCCGGTGGTAGCAGCGGGGCGTCGATATCGTCGCGATCCCCGAGGATCTGGTGGAGCAGCTTCGAGATGTCCTCGGCAGAGACCTCACCCCGATCGGCGATCTGGTCTCGAACCTGGGTCGCGGTCTCGAGCGCGACATCGAAGGGAACCCCTCGGGACACCAACGACTGGACGAGGATTCCCCGCATGAACGGACGGGGCCCGTCAGAACCAGTGACTAGAATGGGTTCGAGTGAACTCGGCACCAATGCTGCATACTATCAAATGTACTGTAGCCGGGCGAGCAAGCCTGCGCGGGCGGCGCACGGAGACTTACGGTCCTCGAGAGCCCCTCAGCCGCTCCCGCACGAGGTCACCCCCCGGTCGGCTCCGACGAGTTCAGAGCGCGGGTGCCGGGGGGGCCCGGGCTCGAGCCACGATGACTCGAACCGGGATCGAGCTCCAGCGCGAGGCGCGTCCCCGCGGTGACCAGCAGCGGCAGGCACAGGAAGTTCACCACCGGAACCAGGAACGTCGCCATTGCAGTCGCACCGAACCCGAGCATCACGAAGCGATGACGCCACAGCCAACTGCGGCGTTGCCGGAAGCTGAGCGCTCGGCGATCCAGAACGAAGCCGGTGTACTCGAGCGGCACGAAGAATGCTGTGAAGAACCCCGCGGCGACCACGGCAGGGAGCTGCCCTCCTGGGATCCAACCCAGCACGACGATCGCAAGCCCTCCCAGCAACAGGAAGCTCGCGCGGCGTAGCTCCTGGCCCATGCTCCAGAGGACTCCACGAAAGCCAACCGGAACCTCGAGCACACAACGGGACTCGATCTCCTCGACGCGACGCGAGAGAAGATCGAGAAAGGGCGCCGCAACCACCCCGCCCAGTGCAACGAACAGCAGGTACAGCAGACCGAAGAAGACCACCACGATCCCAGCACGCAACAGCCAGGCCACTCCGCGTAAGGGCGCGACCCAGAGCCACTCCCACCATGCCTGCGGGTCGGCAACACGGATCGCACCCTCGAGCCAGCCGTAGAGCGGATCGAAGGCAAGCCCGAAGAAGGCCACGATCGTCAGCGCAAAGAGCAGGCTCGTCGTGAGAATCGGCGCGATACACAAGCCCCAGAGCCGGCGTTCGCCGCGCAGAAACGCCGCCGCGGAAGCGACCGCACGTACACCAGAGTACAACGCGCCAATGGGCGTACTCACTGCACGGACGGCTCGCGCCACCGGGCTGCTAGACCGGATTCTCTCGCGACTGGAGCAGTCCGAGAATCTCGTCTCGCCGCTCGACCATGCTCGCCCCATCGGCCGCTTCCACGTTCAGGCGCAGTAGCGGCTCCGTATTGGACGGACGCAGATTGAACCACCAGTCCTCGAAGGAAACCGTCAATCCGTCGAGCTCGTCCGCCTGGCCTCCCGCGAACGCGCCCCGAACCTTGGACAAGGCGCTCTGCACATCGTCCACCCGCGAGTTGACCTCGCCACTCTGAGCGTACTTGGCGAGCGGCCGCCAGAGCTTGGACAAGGGTTCCTGCGTGAGCTCGAGCGCCTGCAACACAAGCAGGAACGCCGCCGCACCGTCGTCCGCGACGTACCCTGCGGGGAACGGGAAGTAGTAGTGCCCCGACAGCTCTCCGCCGAAGCGGGCACCCGACTCGCGCATCTTCTGTTTCATGAAGGCGTGGCCGACCCGACCACGCACCGGCGTGGCTCCCAACTCGCGAACGGTCTCGGGCACGACCCAGCTGGAGCGCAGGTCATACAGGATCGAGCAGCCGCTGCCGGCCCCCAGCAACTGCGCCTGAATCACGGTGCGAGCCAGCAGCGCCGTCATCAGATCCGCCGGAACCCGGTCTCCCTGTTCGTCGATGAAGAAGGCTCGATCCCCGTCCCCATCGAAGGCGACCCCGAGCGCCGCACCCTGCGCTCGTACCTCGCGCTGGAGATCGACCACGTTCTCCGGCTTGAGCGGATCCGCCTCGTGGTTCGGGAAGCTCCCGTCGGGCTCGAAGTACATTGGGACCACATCGATCGGCAAGCGCCGAAGCAGCGGCCCAAGAGCCTCGCCCGCAATTCCGTTGCCGGCATCGATCACGACCTTGATGCGCGGACAGCGGGGGAAGAGCTCGAGCAGGCTGTCTACGTAGCCCGCCACGACGTCCGCAGTCTCGAGCTTCCCAGCCAGAGGAGGGAGCGGCTGACCATGCAGCCCTTGCGCCTCATCGCGTATCTCGCGCAGCCCGCTCTCGAGGCCGACCGGGACCGCGTCTCGCGCACACACCTTGAGCCCGTTGTAGGCCCCCGGATTGTGCGACGCCGTGATCATCGCGCCTCCCGCGGCCCCGAGCGACGTGGTCGCGAAGTAGAGCATCGGCGTGGCGACGCGGCCCACGTCGATCACGGCTGCACCCTCGCTGCGGATGCCCTGCGTCAACGCCTCGAGCAGGGGGATACCGCTCTCGCGCATGTCCCGACCAACCACGACGGGACCGCCGCCGAGATAGCGAGCCAGGGCGCGGCCGATGGCTTGCGCAGCCTGAGCATCGATCTGCTGCGGATACAGCCCGCGAACGTCGTAGGCCTTGAAGATCGCGAGATCCATGGCGCGCGCGGGCTACTCAGGATTCCGAGGAAGAATCTTCGGACTTGGGATCTCGCGGCGTGTCGAGTTGTGCCGGAGAGCGCATCGCGTCCTTGAAGTTCTTTATTCCCTCTCCGAGCCCCTTCCCGATCATCGGGAGTCGAGTCGCGCCGAACAGCACCACGACGATCACGAGGATCATCCCCAGCTCTGGAACACCTAGGCCTAGCATCGTCACAAGAGTCTTGCAGGACTGCGACCGAAGTCAATGGAGGGGCCGGCACCGAAGCGGGATGCGGCAGACGAGGAGTCCTAGCGAGTCGTGGGGACGAGCGCGACACGCCGCGCCCGAGGGTCCGGGTTCGGGATCAGCACCGTGAAGCCCGAGGCATCGCTTCCTCGCCCCGCCGGCTCGACACTCGCGAGGTCGCGCTGCGCAGGCGCCTGGGATTCGCGCGCCGTGCTCCCGGCCGGTCGATCCAACAGACTTCCCGCAAGGTGCATCTCACCGGCAAGCCGCAGGCTCGCGAGCTGCTCGTCGGTCAGTCGCACTGGCTGCGCCTCGATGACGTCCCCGAGCCTGCGGTCACCACGATCCAGCAGCACCGCACCAACGGGGGTCGAAGGTCCCTCGAAGCGCCCTCGAACCACCGTCAGTCTCTCGCCGCGCGCGTCCGCGAGATGACGGATCGATACGTCCACGATCGAGTCCAGATCACCCGCCAGCTCGGCCCGGGGCGCGATCTGGACCGACCCTAGGTAGCTGGCACGCACGACTCCGACCAGCAGGAGAAGCCCCACAGCAAGTGCGAGTAGGCGACCCAACGCCTCGTCTCGCTGGCGACGCGCCGGACTCCCGGCGTCCGCACCCCCCTCGTCGTAAGCATCGGAGGAGGACACGCGGACGCCCCGCTTCTGGGACGGGCTCGCCGTCTCCGTACGCGCGTTCTCGGTGCGCGCAGGCACGGCGGCCGTCGCCGAGCCGAAGCCCGTGGTACCCGACTCCTCGAGATCCGCGAAACTCTCCAGTGGAGACGCAGCACTACTTGCTCGAGGCGACGGGCTCTCCATCGGCACATGCGAACTGCCGAGCTCGAAGGGCGACTCGCCTTCGACCAGACCCGCGTCGCTCGGCTCCTCTGCGATGGAAGTCTGCATGGAGGCGCGAGGTGCCTGTCGGGCGATCTCAGACTCGATCGCCTGCGAGGGAGCAGAGGGGGGCTCGTCATCCTCTGCAGCATCGAGCGCGGCCAGGGCACGCTGTGCCGCGAGCTCATCCTTCTGCGCCCGAATGTCTGGGATCTGCTCGTCGTGCTCCAGCGCGCGACGCTCGGCGGATGCTCGAGCGCGCGGAACGGAGTCCTGCGTCTCGACCTCCGACGACGTATCGCCATCGGAGATCGCAAAGCCAGGCTCTACCTCCGATTGCACCTCCTCCGGAGCTGCCTCAGCTTCCCCCTCCGTCGCGCCCGACAAGAACTGGCTCGGATCGAAGCCCGCAATCGAGTCCCCAAGGTCGACACCACCGCGTGGGGTCGTCGCAGCCGTCGAGCTGCCCTCGAAGAGGAACTCCGGATTGTCCAGGCTCGTATCCTCTCGCGGATCCGGTCCCGCCCGCATGCTCCAGGGCGACTTCGGCCCGCCGGTCGGCTCTTCATCACTCGGCGCCGACGCCTCAACTTCTGGTGCAACCGAAGGCGGCGCTGACGGTCGGTTCTCTGATTCGGAGCGCTTGCGCTCACCCGTACTCGGGGACTTGCGCACTCCCGGCTGTGTCGCCGTACCCGAGGTCTTGCGCGCTGGGGCAGCCTCGCGCACCTCACCGTCCGGAGACACGTAGAAGCGGTGCTGGCAGCGAGAGCAGCGCACGCGCGCACCCTTCTTGGGTACGCGATCCTTCGCCAGGCTGAAGCGCGCCGAGCAGCCCGGACATTGAACGACGATGGCGTTCGCATCCGCCACGATTTCCCCTCTGGATGTCACGCGCTGCATGCGAGTGCGGACGAGGTCCCGCTTCTCCGGGTCGGCCTTCGCCAGACGTCCCTTGAGCGGCGAACGTGCAGCCACCCGCACTGGCAGGGGTACCGCTCGGGCACCCCTCTCAGCGCACCCAATCCGTTGTAGAGGCATGCGCGCGTAGGGGCTCCGCGCGTTGACCTGCCCCGAGGGCCAGTGAGATACTCCGCAGGTGGCAGTACAGATAAAGCGTTACGCGAACCGAAAGCTCTACAATACCGAAACTAGTAGGTATATAACGCTATCGGGGATTTCTGACTTGCTGCGGGAAGGCAGGGACATCCAGGTGATCGAAAACGAGACGGGGAACGACATCTCCGCTCTCGTACTGTCTCGGGTGCTCGTCGATAGCGAGCGCAAGACGCCCAGCACTGGACACACAGCAGAAGTTGCGGCCAGCACGGCCGATTCGGCGCCAGTGCTCGGCGAGCTGATGCAACGTCAACTCGCCTCTTTATTCACGTTGCTGAGGCGTTACGCTGAAGACGTCCAGGAGAACTTGAGCGATGTACGAGACAACGTCGCCCGCTGGATGCAGACCTCCGAGGATGCGCAGGAGGCCGCTTCCCAAGGCAGTTTGTGCGATCGCATGGACTCGCGGCCTCCCGATCTCGACTCACGCATCCGAGCTTCGATCGAGGGCGCCTTTCGCTCTCTAGAGCTGCCCACTCGCGCCGACCTGGAGCGCCTCGAGCGAAGACTCGAAGCGATGGAACAAGCAATAGAGAAGCTCTCCAAGCGCTCTTAGCTGGTGCCAATTCACTTCGTTTTTCGGCACGTTTCCCCGCCTGCTTGCGAGCTCTTGAACGCGCGCGCGGAAACTCATTGATTCCCTATCTCGACCCTGCCCCTTCGCTCCGTTCCCACCAAAACTTCGTTGTGACTCCCCCTCCGACCGCCTGCAGCGTACAGACGTTATGAAACTTTCGCATACGTCAGGCACGGAAATAGTCGGAAATACTGGCCTATTCAGTTGACGGCCGTTCCGGTGCCACATAAAGTGGGAACGAGTGGGAACGGGTTCCATAAAGGTGGGATCGATCGGGGGACGACCACCAAGGAAGTGGAACTTCGTTCCCACAAAACCCTCCAAGGATGGGTGACGAGTGTTCTGGGGGAGCCACGATCACGTCCTCGATGAAAAGGGTCGCACGAGCCTTCCAAAGGAGTTTCGTGAAGCCCTGCAAGACGTCGACGGAGGTGCTTGGATCACGGCGTACCCACAGTGTCTCGCCATCCTGCCGGCTCCGGCGTTCTCCACGTTAAGGGATCGCCTGACAGGTGAGGGCTCTGATGTTGATTCGATTCAGCATTTACAGCGTCTGATTCTGGGAATGGCGGCGCCCTGCAGCTTCGACAAGCAGGGAAGGATTCTGATTCCCCCAAAACTTCGGAGCTGGGCCCACCTGCAGCGTGACATCGTGTTCACCGGCCTGGGCGAGAAGATCGAGATCTGGGATCGCACGCGGCATGAAGAAGAACTTGAACAAACACGCGCAAACTATGCAACCTACACTCAGGATCTTCGCTGATGATGGGGCACGCTGAGCTGCGGCACGAATCCGTCATGCCGGCCGAGATCACGCGTTCTCTGGAGCCCGGTCCCAGCGCGAAATTCGTAGATGGAACGATGGGCTTAGGCGGACATACCGAGCTCTTCCTCGAACGAGTTGGCGCAAGTGGCACCGTCATCGGGCTCGATCGGGATGCCAGCATGCTGGAGCGCGCCGAGGCGCGCCTGTCGCCGTATGGCGACCGCCTGGTAGCCGTCCACGCGCGCATCGCGTACGTCGCCGATGTCATTCGAGGACTCGCGCTCGATCCGGTGGACGGCGTGCTCTTCGATCTCGGCCTGTGTTCGGCGCAGCTCGACGATCCCGAGCGAGGCTTCAGCTTCGGGTGCGACGACAGCCCGCTCGACATGCGCATGAACCGGACCCATGGCGAGACTGCCCGGGAGCTCCTCGAGCGGATCGAGCTGGCGGAACTGACCGACCTGCTCCGACGCGGCGACGTACCTTCCACAGGACGCGTGGCGCAAACCTTGCTCGACGCACGTCCGCTCGAGACAGTCGGCGACCTGAAGCACGCACTCGAGCGACTGCGCCTCCCGCGTAGACGGCATCACCCGGCAACCCTCGTGTTCCAGGCTCTGCGACTCCACGTCAACCGGGAGCTCCAGGAGGTGGAACTCGCACTCGAGGGAGCCCTCGAGATTCTGCGCCCCGGCGGTCGGCTGGCCGTGCTGAGCTACCACTCCGGGGAAGACCGTCGCGTCAAACACTTCCTGGCTCGTGAGGCGCGCGGCTGCATCTGCCCGAGCGATCTCCCCCGCTGCGGGTGCGGCCGGCAGCCACGCGTGAAGATCCTGCTGCGAGGAGAGGCCCCGAGCCCCGCAGAGATCGCCCGGAACCCTCGCGCCAGAAGCGCCCGTCTGCGCGTGGCGGAGCGGGTATGAACGCGCGCGTCTCCAATCCACGCTGGAGCGCAGTGCTCGTCTCCTGCGCCTTCGGGATGGCCATCGGCGGCGTGGGGGTCGTCAAGCTTCGCACCGAGGTGCGACGGGCCGGCTACGAGCTGAGCGAGATCGAGAAGCAGGCGCACGACCTGCGTCTCGAGGTGGATCAGCTGCGGCGAGCCGAGCAGAGCCTCGCATCTCCCGGTCGCATCCTCGAGCTCGCATCGAAGCGCGGCTTCACGAAGGTGACTCCGCGCGACCGTATCGTCGTCGATCCGGTGCTCGCCCGCATGCATCCTGAAACGCCGCGGAGCAATCGGTGAGACCCGACCTTGGACATACAGTGCGAGCGCAGCGGCTCTCGCTGCTCGCTGCTGCGCTCGTGGTCGGATTCTTGGGCTTGTTCCTCCGCAGCTTCGAGCTGCAGGTCGTGCAAGCGGAGGATCTGCGCGCGAAGCAGCGCCGCCAGAGCGCGCGGCAGATTCGCTTGCCGGCGCTGCGCGGGGACATCGTAGACCGCGAAGGCGTGCTGCTCGCGACCACGGTCATCCGCTACGAGATCCTCGCCGAGAACGCCAAGCTGACCACCCCGGAGCGCAAACGCATCGTGCGCGAGGTGAGCCGCATCACGCATGAGCGCCGAGAGAAGTTGATGGCCCGGCTGCGCTCTGACAAGCCACTAGTACAGCTGGCCTATGGGGTGAGCGAGAGCCAGGTCAAGGATCTCCACCGCGCAGACCTGCCTCACCTCAGCTACGAGCCCCGCCTGCAGCGCTCCTATCCCAGCCGTGGGATCGGCGGCAACACCTTGGCCGGCGCGTTCATCGGGTTCGCGGGCGTCGACGGACGCGCGCTCTCAGGAATCGAGCTCGCGTACGACGCCGCTCTCACCGGGAACGCGGTCACTCTACAGATCCAGAAGGATGGACGGGGGCGACGCATTCTCAGATCCTTCTCGCCCGCCCGCGAGCGCCAGGGCGAGACCTTGCGGTTGACCCTGGACTCCAGGCTCCAGTTCGAAGCCGAGCGCGCCCTCGCAGCGGCACTCGAGCAGAGCGGAGCGCGCACGGGGAGCCTGATCGCGCTCGATCCGCGCAACGGCGATGTGCTGGCAGCCGCGGAGGCACCGGGGTTCGACCAGAACCACTTCTGGCGCGAGAGCGACGAGCGCTTTCGCGCGCACATCTTCCAGGATGGCTTCGAGCCTGGAAGCACCCTCAAACCATTCGTGGTCGCGACCGCGCTCGAACTCGGGGCCATCACCAAGGACGAGAAGTTCGACTGCGGACGTGGACGGCTCCGTGTGAAGGATCGCGTGATTCGCGACACTCAGCCGCACGACCACCTGAACGCAGCCGATGCGCTGCGCGTCTCGAGCAACATCTGTCTGGCGCGTATCGCAGAACGCCTCGGGTCAGAGTCGCTGGTTTCGGGCCTGCGCGCGCTCGGATTCGGTCGCCGAACGAGGAGCCCATTTCCCGGCGAGACGCAGGGGGTGCTGCACGACTTGCGCAACAGCCAGGATGTCGAGCGAGCGAATCTCGCATTCGGACAGGGAATGCAGGCATCCCCGCTGCAGCTCGCACTGGCCGGCGCCGCGCTGGCTCGCGGAGGTCGGCGCATCCAGCCACGGCTCGTACTCGAGATCGGCGACGACCCTGCAGCCACCGGGGAGACCCGAACCCAGATCCTCTCCCCCGACACCGCGGCGAGTGTACTCGAGATGCTGCGCGAGGTCGTCGAGAACGGAACCGGACGCGCAGCGGCGCTGGATCACTTCAGCGTCGCAGGAAAGACAGGGACAGCGCAAAAGATCGTGAACGGCGCCTACTCACACGATGCGTTCGTTACCAGCTTTCTGGGCATCACTCCGGTCGAAGATCCGCGCCTGGTGGTGGTCGTCGTGCTCGACGAGCCGAGCAGGAACAAATCCGGCGGGACCTCTGCCGCTCCCGCCTTCAAGCAGTTCGCCGAAACCGCGTTGATGGAGCTCGAAGTCGTCGCCAGGGTGGATCCATGAGCTGGAAGCTCGCTGAACTGCTCGCACCCTGGACAACCGAGATCTCGGGCGATGCCGCGCTCGAGGTGACAGGCTTGGCCTACGACTCACGACGCATCGCGCAAGGAGACCTCTTCGTCGCTCTCAAGGGAGCTGAGAGTGATGGTCACACCTACCTGGAAGCGGCCGTCGTCGCGGGTGCACACGCGGTCCTGATCGACGACCCGAGTCACACGTCGGCGGATCGCGCTGGAGCTCGCGCGTTGGCGCGCGTCCAGAATACGCGCAAGATCCTGCCCGAGCTGGCCGCGCGGTTCTTTCGCGAGCCCGCCCGGGAGATGACACTCATCGCGGTCACCGGTACCAACGGCAAGACCAGTACCGTGCGCCTGCTCGAGTCGCTGCTGACCTACGCCGGACGAAGGACCGGAAGCCTCGGCACCATCTCCACTCGCTTCGCCGGCCGCGAAGTCGCCGCGTTGCTCACGACCCCGGAGTCGGTCGACCTTCACGCCAATCTACGCATGATGCGCGATGCGGGCGTCGACCACGCCGCGCTCGAGGTCTCCTCTCACAGTCTGGAAGCCGGCCGCGTACGTGGACTGCGATTCGCCGCGGCCGCATTCACCAACCTGACGCAGGACCACCTCGACTTCCATGGAGACATGGAGACCTACGCACGCGCGAAGCAGCGCTTGTTCGAGCCGGAGCTCCTGGCTGGTCCTGCAATCCTGCCGCTGCGTGACCCGTTGCTGGGCCGACTTCGCGCGACCGCCGAGGCTGGCGGACAGCCGTGCCTGACGTTCGGGCGCGAGGCCCGCGAGGGCCCACGCGCGGACGTCCTGAGCACAGAGGAGGACGTCCGCCTCGAAGGCTCGAGCTTCCGTCTGCACACCCCAGGGGGAAGCGCGCAGGTAGAGCTCCCCTTGCCCGGTGACTTCCAGATCGACAATGCGCTCGCGGCAGCAGCGTGCGCCGTCGCCCTGGGCATTCCGACACAGGCGATCGCCGACGGTCTCGGTCGGTGCCCCCCGGTCCCCGGGCGGCTCGAGCGCGTCTCGGAGACTCTCCCCCTCACCTTCGTCGACTACGCACACACGCCCGATGCGCTCGAACAGGTTCTGCGCAGAATCCGTCCAGGAGTGCGCGGACGTCTGATCTGCGTGTTCGGCTGTGGCGGAGATCGCGATCGCAGCAAGCGCGCCCCGATGGCGCGAGCGGCTTGCGCGCACAGCGACGTAGTGATTGCGACCAGCGACAATCCACGCACCGAGGACCCGGAGCGAATCCTGAGCGACGTCGCGTGTGGACTGAGCGCCGGAGCGCAGGTCATCACGGACCGGCGCGAAGCGATCACGGCAGCGATCCTGATAGCCGATCCAGAGGACGTGGTGCTGATCGCGGGCAAAGGCCACGAGACCTACCAGATCATCGGACGCGAGCGACACGCCTTCGATGATCGCGAAGTGGCGCGCGCAGCACTCGACGAGCGGAGTGCACGCGAATGAACCTCACCCTGCTCGAGATCTCCGACGCGACGGAAGGTCAGCTCGTCGGCATCGATCCCGATACCGCCCGCAAGGTCCAGATCGGCGGCGTCTCGACCGACACGCGGACGATCGGCC
Organism: Pseudomonadota bacterium; assembly: GCA_003247575.1. Lineage (GTDB taxonomy): Bacteria > Myxococcota_A > UBA9160 > SZUA-336 > SZUA-336 > SZUA-336. Next base: position 89,405 of record QJZC01000010.1, on the reverse strand, counting down.
CGGGAGAGCTCTTCGTCGCGATCCGCGGGGATCGCTTCGATGGGCATGACTTCGTAGGTCAGGCCGAACAGCAGGGCGCATCCGCCGCCCTAGTGGAGGACCGTCCGAGCGACAGCTCGAAGCCGGGAGTGCTCGTCCCCGACAGCATCGTCGCACTGGGCAAGCTCGCAGCTTTCTGCCGGGCAAGATTCGCGGGCCCGGTCATCGCCATCACAGGATCCAACGGCAAGACGACGACCAAGGAGATGTGCGCGGCAATTCTGACCACAGCCGGCATCGCAGTGCGTCGCAGCCCCGGAAATCTGAACAACCACATCGGCCTCCCGCTCTCGATCCTAGGCCTCGAGGATGAACACCGCGCGATGGTCGTCGAGCTCGGCATGAATCATCCAGGCGAGATCGACGTGCTCGCGCGAATCGCGCAGCCGACCATCGGGGCGATCACTCAGGTCGCGCCCGCACACCTCGGCACCGTGGGATCGATCCAAGCCATCGCGAGCGCAAAGGGCGAGCTGCTGGAGCACATCGACCCGAAAGGATGCGCCATCCTGAATGCGGACGACGCAAACGTGCTGGCGCAGGCGCCCCGCAGCCGGGCCGAGTGCGTCTGGTTCGGGATCGAAGCTGGCGCCGACTATCGCGCGATTGGCTCGCCGCACGACCTGGACCATGGCCGCTTTCGACTGGAGGCTCCAGATTTCGCGGTCGACGTGTCGCTGCCGATGCCTGGGCGCTACCTCGTGCTCGATGCGCTCTGCGCGGTGGCTTGCGCGCATCGCACCGGTCTCTTGATCGACCCGGCTGCAGCCATCCCTCGAGCCCTGGACGGCTTCGAGTCCCTTCCGGGGCGTCTGAAGCTGTGCGCGGCAAGCGGTGGCCTGCGGGTCCTCGACGACTCGTACAACGCAAATCCCGCATCGATGCGGGCCGCACTGTCGTCGCTGCTGTCGCTGCAGCAGGGAGGGTCCAGCTTCGCGGTGCTCGGCGACATGCTCGAGCTCGGACCCGACGCCTCGGCACTGCACCAGGAGATCGGCCGCGCAGCAGCCGAGGTCGGCGTGAACGGACTGATCGCAATCGGTGAATTCGCCTCCGAGACGGTGCGCGGTGCCCGGGCTGCGGGTCTGGCACGTGCCGAAGAAGCCGAGGACGCCGCCACAGCCGCAGGCTGGATTCGCGACTGGTCGCGGCCGGGGGACATCGTGCTGATCAAGGGGTCGCGGGGCAGCCGCATGGAGCGCGTCGCTCACGAGCTGGAGAACACATGAACGTGTCGCTTCGGACCCAGGACCCCACACGCCGCCCCACCCTCTCGGAGCTCGCTGACACGCGCTGCCTGGTGCTCGGCGCAGCGCGTTCCGGACTCGCCGCGGTGCGCCTGCTCAGGCGCGTAGGTGCACATGTGACTCTCTATGACCGTGATACGGATCGGCTCGCAGCCGCCCCCGAACACGTACAGACCCTGAGCGGGGCCACCCTGCCGTCGTTCGACACGTTCGACTGGATCATCCAGAGCCCGGGTATCCCCGTGCCACCGAGCCAGCACATGGTACCGGAAGTCGATCTCGCGGCCCTGGGGATCCAGGCGCAGCAGGTCGGCGTCACCGGCACCAACGGCAAGAGCACGACCACGAGCCTGATCGCCGCAATGCTGGAGCAGAGCGGCATCCCGACTGCGATCGGTGGCAACATCGGAGTTCCACTGTGCGATCTCTGCGAGCGCGCAGCCGACTGGTGCGCTGTCGAGCTGTCCAGCTTCCAGCTCGAGCACGCGCGCTGGCTCACTCCCCGCGTCGGGGTATTGCTCAATCTGGACGCGGACCACCTGGACCGGCACGGCAGCCTCGAGGCCTATGGCGCAGCAAAGGAAAGACTCGCACAGCTGCTCGAGCCCCATGGCACGCTCGTCTTCAATCTCGACGACCCATGGGCTGCCTCGGTGGCGGCCCGTGTGCACCCGCGAGGCGCGCTCGGCTTCTCGACGCGCCTGCGACCCTCCCGGGGAGCCTATCTCGACGCGTCCACACGCGAGCTCGTACTGGCCCCGCGAGGCACAGAGACGCTGCGCGTGCGCTCGCGCGATCTCGCCGCGAGCGTCGCAGCTCATCCCGGCAACGTGCTCGCAGCCATGCTCGCAGCCTGGGCCGCAGGTGCGAGCCCACACGGGATCACCACGGCAGCGACCACCTTTGCAGGCCTTCCGCATCGCATGCAGCGCGTCGCCGAGCGCAACGGTGTCCGTTACATCAACGACTCCAAGGCGACCAACCCGGCCGCAGCGAGGGCGAGCCTCGAGAACGTGCGCGAGCCCGTCGTATGGCTGGCAGGAGGAAGCAACAAGGGAGTCGCGTTCTCGCCACTCGCGAGCGCCACCGGCGGCGTTCGCATGGCCATTCTGTATGGACAATCTGCGCAGGAAATCGCCTCTGTGCTACGCGGCCAGACAGAAGTCGAGGTGGTCCCGACATTGCGAGAAGCGGTCACGCGCGCGGCCCAGCTGGCCCGCCCCGGCGACGTGGTCCTGCTCTCGCCGGCGTGCGCGAGCTTCGACCAGTTCGACAACTTCGAGCATCGCGGCGAGTGCTTCACGCGTTGGGTAGAGGAGTTGCCATGCAGTTCCTAGTCGAGCGCTTCGGAGCACATCAGCTGCTGCCCGTCTCGCTCCTGCTCATCGCTTGGGGTTGGGTGACCTTGTTCAGCGCCAGCGCGGGTGTCGGATCGGAACCCGCTGCGGATCAGGCGAGTAAGCTGCTGCTGCAGCTGGGCGGGATCGCAGCCGGCGCGGTCGTCGCCATGCTCGCATTCTACGCTTCGCCCGAGCTGATTCGCCGCATCGGCTTCCTGGCTTGGGGCGCGAGCGCACTCAGCCTGTGGGCAACACTCACTCCGCTCGGCGTCGAGGTAAATGGCGCGCAACGTTGGCTTAGTGTGGGGCCTGTCACTTTGCAGCCGCTGGAATTCGCTAAGCTCGGTCTCATCTTGGGTCTCGCGAGCTGGTTTTCTCAGTACGCGCATCGCATTCTCGATGTCCGCTACGCGGTCATCGTCCCGGGGCTGATGATCGCCTTCCCGACGGCTGCTGCACTGCTGCAGCCAGACTTCGGCGGATCGCTGCTTCTGGTTGCCTTCGGGGCGGCTTTGATCTTCCTGGCGGGAGCCCGCCTCAGCCACTTGGCCGTCAGCGTCGCTGCGGCGATCCCCGTGCTGCTGGCAATCGGACTGAATGCCGGCTATCGACGCGACCGCCTCGAAATCTTCTGGGACCCGTTCATCGACCCGTTGGATCGTGGATATCAGCTCGTGCAGTCGCTGTGCGCCTTCGGCAGCGGGGGCGTGTTCGGCGTGGGTCTCGGCGCAGGGCAGCAGAAGTGGAGCTTCCTCCCGGAAGCCCACACCGACTTCATCCTGGCCGTGATCGGCGAAGAGCTCGGACTCGTAGGCGTCACCCTCCTGCTGCTCGCCTTCACGTTACTTGGGCTCTGCTCGCTCGGCGTTGCCGCGCGCGCGCGCGATCTGCATGGGCATCTTGTCGCAATCGGCGCGGGTATGCTGCTCTGGTTCCAGGCGGCCATCAATGCGGGCGTCGCCATGAGCCGGCTACCCACCACTGGGACCACGTTGCCGCTGTTCTCGTATGGACGCTCGTCGATGATCGTCAGCATCGCCGCGCTCGGACTCATTCTGCACGTCGCACGCCCGCGCGATGCGGCTCGGTCAGGACTCAAATGAAGGGGCGCGTTGGGCACATCCACCTCGTCGGAATCGGCGGCGTCGGCATGGCCGGCCTCGCCGAAATCCTGCATCTGAGCGGCTACGCGCTCTCTGGATCCGATGTACGCGAGTCGGCGCTCACGCAGCGGCTTCGGAGCCTGGGCATCCGCATCTTTCTGGGGCACTCCGCCGATCATGTCCGCGGCGCCGACGTCGTCGTGTACTCGACGGCGATCCCACCCACGAACCCGGAGCTGCGCGCAGCCGAGCTGGCGCAGGTGCCGGTGATTCCTCGCGCAGAGATGCTGGCCGAGATCATGCGAACGCGGCGTGGCATCGCGGTTGCCGGCTCCCACGGGAAGACGACCACGACGTCGATGATCGGGGCATTGCTCCAGGCTGCGGACCTCGACCCGACCCTCGTCGTGGGTGGACGCGTTCACAGCTTGGGCTCGAATGCGCACCTGGGCACCAGCGACCTGATGGTAGCCGAGGCTGACGAGAGCGATGGCTCCTTCCTGAGACTGTGGCCCACGATCGTGGTGATCACGAATATCGACCGCGAACACATGGACCACTACGGCACCCTGGAAAAACTCCACGCGGCATTCCTGGACTTCGCGAACCGCGTTCCTTTCTGGGGTGCGAGCGTGTTGTGCCTAGATGATCCCGCGCTGCAGGCATTGCTCCCGCACCTGACCCGACGCACGCGCACCTATGGACTCACCCCCCAGGCGGAGCTTCGAGCAGAAGAGATTCAGCCGCGAGGGCTCTGTAGTGAGTTCCACGTGCACCTCGGGGAACGCCAGCTCGGCCGTATCCGGCTCGGACTTCCCGGCCTGCACAACGTGTCGAATGCCTTGGCCGCCATCGCAGTAGGGCTCGAGCTGGACGTGCCGTTCAGCGCCATGCAGTCGGCATTCGCGAGCTTCCGCGGAGTGGCACGGCGCTTCGAACGACACGGGGTCCGCGACGCTGTCGAGGTCGTCGAAGACTACGGCCACCATCCCACAGAGATCCGCGCGACCCTGGCGGCCGCACGGCAGGCCTACTCCGGTCGCGTCGTCGTCGCCTTCCAGCCCCACCGCTACTCCCGCACGGCGGAGCTGTTCGACGACTTTGCACGCGCATTCCACGACGCAGACGTGCTGGTGCTGACCGAGATCTACTCGGCCGGCGAAGCGAAGCGCCCCGACGTATCGTCCGAACTCTTGGCGGAAGCAGCGCGGAACTGCGGGCACCGGCAGGTTCACTTCGTACCGGAGCGGTCCGAACTGATCCAAACATTGCGTGCACTCGTACGCGCAGGAGACGTCCTCCTGTTCATGGGCGCCGGCGACATCGGCCGAGAAGCCCAGGCCTTTCTGGAGGAAGGGAGCCCTGCTTGATGCGCGCCTACGAGACGAGTTGCGGCAACATTTCGGCCAGCGCGTCCGCTTCGACGAGCCGATGGGGCGCCACACTTCGCTGCAGGTCGGAGGCCCGGCAGATGCGTACGTCCGCCCTAAGGACGTCGCGGAGCTGCATCACCTGCTCGAATGGTGTCGCGATCACACACTCGCCTGGCGCGTCCTCGGCAAGGGGTTCAACACCTTGGTCCTCGACGGGGGGCTGCGCGGCGTCACGATCTCGTTGGCGAGCTGGCGCACGCTGTCGCTCGAAGACGATCTGGTCGTGGCGCAAGCGGGCGTCACGCACTCGGCATTTGCGCGCTTCTGTGTCGAACACGAACGCTCGGGCATGGAGTTTGCGGTCGGCATCCCCGGACTGGTGGGAGGCTGGCTGCGCATGAACGCTGGGACCCGCGAGCGTGAGATGGCGGACGTGACCGAATGGGTCGAGTTGCTGCGTGCAGACGCGCAGAGCGCCGAGCGAGTCCCGGCGCGCGCACTCTGCTGGAAATACCGCGAGCTAGAGCTCGAGCCAGAAATCGTGCTACTCGGCGCCGCCTTCCGCACCACGCGAGCACCGGTGCTCGAAATCCAGGCGCGCCTTGACGCCCAGCTCGAGCGTCGCAAGGCGACGCAGCCCGTGAACGCGCGCTCCTTCGGCTCGGTATTCAAGAACCCCCCACAGGACCACGCAGGACGCCTGATCGAGGCGGCAGGACTCAAGGGGGCGCGGGTAGGTGACGCAGAGATCTCACCCATCCATGCCAACTTCATCGTCAACACCGGGCACGCGCGCGCGTCCGACGTGCTCGAGCTCATCGAGCACACGAGAGGGAAGGTTCAGGCGGAGACGGGAATTCGACTGGAGACCGAAGTTCGGATCGAGGGAGAAGCCACATGGGATTGAGCCGCAATCACCGCAATCGTCGAAAGAAGCGCGCGGCCACGGGTGCGGGCCGCCGTCTGCTGTTGCGCGCGTGCTGGGTTCTCGGAATCGGACTCGGAACCCTGGCTTTGCTACGTTTCGAGCAGTCCCTCCCCGAGAATTCGTCCATGGGACTCCATCTCGATCCGCATACACTCTCGGAGCTCCACCGAGCCAAGCCTGCTCAGCCGGCCGGCCCTGCATCCGGCGCGGGCAACTCCGGCGCGGGAAGCGGCCAGCAGACCCACGTCTCCAAGGCGAGTCACACCCACGCTCGCCCGAGCGCCGCCATGCGCAGCTGGCTTCGGCATCCCAGTCTCCGCCTCGAGCGCGTGGTCTTCTTCGGACTGAACCGCGTAGACGAGGCTGCCGTCACACGCGAGCTCGAGCTGTCGTCGGAGATCGCTCTCGTCGACCTGTCTCCGAACGTGCTGTGCGATCGGCTACGCGCGCTCGGACGATTCTCACGCTGCGCCGCTCTTCGTTTGCCCCCGAGCACGTTGGCAGTGGCCGTGCGCGAACGCGAACCGATCGCCATGATCGATGAGACCGGACAGGGAGTCGCACGCGACGGTAGCCGCTTCGAGCTCCTTGGAGACGAGGGGCGCCGGCTCCCGCGAATCATTGGCGACGTGCAACGCGCACTGCCCTACGTCGACGCCGCCCGCTGGGCAGCCATTCCGATCTCGCGGATCGAGGCGCGCAGCCAGGATGCCGCGCGCCCACACTTCACCGCGTGGGTCCGCGACCCGGAATTGCGGCTGCTGCTCGGTGACGATCCCATTCGGACGTTCTTGCGCTACCGGGCCCTCGCCGGTGCCGATGTCCTCGCAGCCGATGCAGAGGGCGCTTTGGAGCTGGACCTGCGCTTCCGCGGGAACGTATTCCTGCGCAAGATCGCCGACTCGGACGCCGTGAACGAAGGAAAAGCAGCATGAGCAGCCGTACGGAACTGATCGCTGGCATCGACATCGGCACGACCAAGACCTGCTGCGTCATCGCGGAGCGGAAAGAGGACGGGATCGAGATCGTCGGGCTCGGAACGCATCCCTCGAAGGGGATGCGTCGCGGCGTCGTGATCGACATCGAAGCGACGGTGCACTCGATCCGACGCGCCGTCGACGAAGCCGAGCTCATGGCGGGTTGTGAGATCAACTCGGTCTACGTCGGGATCGCGGGCGGCCACATCGAGACGCGCAACGAGATCGGCATGCTGGCGCTCAAGCACCGGGAGGTGAAGGAGTCGGACGTAAAGCGCGTGATCGAGCAAGCTCAGGCGGTCGCGATCCCTGCGGATCGCGAGGTGATCCACGTGATCGCGCAGGAATACGAGCTCGACGGTCAGAACGGAATCGTGCACCCGGTCGGGATGTCTGGCATGCGGCTCACCGCACGCGTCCACATCGTCACAGCCGCCGTCACGTCCGCCCAGAACATCATCAAGTGCTGCTACCGCGCGGGTCTTCACGTGATCGACATCGTGCTGGAGCCCCTCGCCTCGGCCAAGTCGGTGCTTGCCCCAGACGAGAAGTACCTGGGCGTGGCGCTGGTCGACATCGGCGGTGGAACCACCGATCTCGCGATCTTCCAGGACGGGGCGATCCAGCATGCTGCGGTGCTCTCGCTGGGGGGCTACCACCTAACGAACGACGCAGCGGTGGGCTTGCGCACGCCGTTCGACCAGGCCGAGGTCATCAAACGGCGCTTCGGCTGCGCCTCCAAGCGCCTCTTGACCCACGACGAGCTGCTGGTGGTTCCGAGCGTAGGCGGGCGCCCGCCGCGCGAGATCAGCCGTAAGGATCTGGCGGAGTTCCTCGAGCCACGGGTCGAGGAGATCCTCACACTCGTACGCAACGAAGTGCAGCGCGCCGACTTCCTGGACAAGATCCCGTGCGGACTCGTCCTCACCGGCGGTGTGAGCTCGCTCGACGGCATCTGTCCCTTTGCCGAGGAGATCTTCGAGGTTCCCGTCCGGCAGGGTGTGCCGCGGGTAGACGGCGGCCTGGCAGATCGAGTTCAGGGTCCAGAGTTCTCCACCGGCGTGGGCCTGGCCCTCTGGGGGGCAGAGAGCAACTCGAAGCCCCGCTTTCGCCGCAGCGAGGGCTCCGCTTTTCGACGCGTACAGGAGCGCATGCGTGCATGGCTCTTCGGCGACTCCGGGGGGCTCCAGCCGTGAGCTCTCCTTCTTCTTCCAACCCCGTACGGTCACACCGGCCGTCAGTCAAGAGGTAACCACATGATCGAATTCGAGCAGGACCGGGAGATCCGCGCCCAGATCAAGGTCGTCGGTGTCGGCGGCGGGGGCGGGAACGCAATCAATACGATGATCAAGGAGGGGCTCGAGGGCGTCGAGTTCATCGCGACGAACACCGATTCGCAGGCGCTCCGCGAGAACCTCGCCCCGAACAAGATTCGGCTCGGCGAGCGCGGTCTCGGAGCCGGAGCGGATCCGCGCAAGGGTCGCATGGCGGCGGAGGAGGCGCGCGATCGCCTGCGCGAAGCCTTTGACGGAGCCGACATGGTCTTCTTGACCGCCGGGCTCGGCGGTGGGACCGGCACCGGCGCCTCGCCGATCGTGGCCGAGGTCGCGAAGGAGATCGGTGCGCTCACCGTGGCCGTGGTCACCAAGCCGTTCATGTTCGAGGGATCCGTGCGATCGCGTCAGGCCGAAGACGGCGTGGACTCGCTTCACGACGTGGTCGACACCTTGATCAGCATCCCGAACGATCGCCTGCTGCAGCTCGTCGGCAAGGAGACGCCGATGACCGAGGCGTTCCGCGTAGCAGACGAGGTGCTGTTCAACGCGGTGCGCGGGATCTCGGATCTGATCACCCTGCACGGCATGATCAATCTCGACTTCGCAGATGTGAGCGCCATCATGAACGAGATGGGGATGGCGCTCATGGGGACCGGCATCGCATCCGGAGAGAACCGCGCCATGCAGGCCGCCCGCGCCGCCATCAACAATCCGCTCCTCGAGGATGTCAACATCAAGGGTGCGCGAGGCGTGCTCGTGAACGTGACCGGCGGACCGGACATGACCTTGTTCGAAGTCAACGAAGCCATGACGTTGGTGCGCGACGAGGCGGACGAGAACGCCAACATCATCTTCGGTTCGGTCATGCAGGAGAATCTGGCCGACCAGGTGAAGGTCACCGTGATCGCCACCGGTCTGTGCGAGCCTCCGCGGCGGCGCCGCCCGAAGCCGGCCACCCACCAGGCCGCAGCTCCGGTGCTTCCCCCGGTCGAGGATCCGCGTCCCGACAACGTGACTCCGTTGCGCCCGCCGCTGCGCGAGGAGCTCGAGGCGGAGATGCCGTACACGAGCTCGGGCGCCGGCATCGAGCACAGCGAGGGGGACTTCATCTCCCCATTCGACGACGAGTTCGAGGTCCCTGCGTTCATCCGCCGCTCGCGGACGACGGAGATTGGCTGACCGGCTCTCGATGACACGCGGGGAGCGCGTGCGTCCACTGGGCGTCGCGCTCCTCGCGCTGCTCGGCCTGACCTGCTCCACCGTACCCGCAGTGGAGCCGGCACCCGCGCGACCGTCCGTAGCCGCCTCCGAAGACCTACGCCCACCTCCGGTGCGCAGAGAGGAGGTCTTCGTAGAGCCCGAGGCGCGCACCGTAGAAGACGCACTGATCCTCGATCTCTACACCTGGTTTCACGCCAAGGACTACGAGACGTTTCGGGTGCGCTTTCCGAGCGTGACAGGCGAGGAGTCGATTGCACACCTTCTGATTCCGGACGAACCGGGGCCCCACGCCACCGTCGTCGTCTTTCCAATCCTGGCGGGGTCGCACATCGTGTCCGAGATGCTCGCCAAGGTGTTGGTGAATCGCGGCTTCCTGGTCGCCCGTCTCGAACGCCCCAAGATGGAGCTCGAAGAGACACGAGATGCTGCGGAGCCTGCGAAGGCACTGCGGGGCGCGGTCATGGATGGACGACGTTTGCTCGACATCCTCGAGTGGCGCCCGGACGTCGACCGAGAGCGCATCGCCGTCGCGGGAGTCAGTGTCGGCGGGATCATCGCGAGCTTGCTTCACGGCACCGACGAGCGCGTGAAGGCGGGCATCTTCGTCATGCCCGGCGGAGATGTCGCGAACATTCTCGCAGACTCGCGCGAGCGCCCGATCCGCGCGTTCCGTCAGAACCTCATGGAGCGGGAGGGGATCGACCTGGCAGGCTTCATCGAGCGAATGCGCCCATTGATGGACCCGCTGGACCCCATCCGCTTCGCAGGTCGCATCGACCGTGCGAGCGTATTCCTGGCGTCAGCCCGCTTCGACCGGATCATCCGGCCCGAGCACACCGAGGTGCTCTGGGACGCCCTCGGACGTCCGGCGTGGACCCGCATGCCCGTTGGGCACTACCAAGTGCTGCCGGTCTTCTGGTGGGTCGTCCACCGCGGCGCCGACCACTTGGATCGCTACTTCGGCGATCTCAACGAAGATCGGGAAAGAAGAAACTGATCTCTTGGGCGGCAGTGTCGGTGCCGTCGGAGCCATGCACGGCATTGCGCTCGACGTCCGTGGCAAATTGCTTTCGCAGGGTGCCGGGATCGGCCTGCTCGGGATTCGTCGCACCCATCAGCTTGCGGTAGCGCGCGATCGCGTCGTCACCTTCGAGGACGGAGACAACGATGGGTCCCGAGACCATGAAGTCACACAGACTCTTGAAGAACGGCCGCTCCTTGTGCACCGCATAGAACTCACCCGCCTGCTCCGGGGTCAGCTGAAGCATGCGCAGCGCGACGAGCTTCAGCCCCGAGCCTTCGATCGCTTGAAGAATGGAGCCCGTGTTCTGGGCGCCGACCGCATCCGGTTTGATGATCGACAGTGTTCGTTCCATAGGTGGCCGCATGGTAGCTGGGCGGTTCGCCAGGTCAACGCCGAGCTCGGGACCGAACGCGCCGATCACGTCACGGGGTGTGTCCAGATCGCGTCCCCGCAGCGGGTCGAGCTCCACCCGGACGATGCGCTCGGGATGGCGCGCGAGCACGACCCGACCGCCCTCGTTTCCAGTCAGTGCAAGCAGCTCCGCGCGCAGGCTACATGGAAACAGAGTGGGCGTGGAGCGGGTTCCCGCGTAGCTCGCGCAGACGATGGCCTCCGGATTCCGAGCGAAGGTCTCGAGCAGGCGCGCATAGTCCGACGCGGTGAGGAGCGGCTGGTCACACATGGCGAAGAGCCAGCCAGACGCGTCCGGCGCACTCATCAGTCCGGCGCGGATCGAGTCGGAACGCTGTGGCGAAGTGCCCTGCGAGCCGGAAGCGCGACCGGGCCGTTCACCGGAACGAGGAGCAGGAGCGCCCGTCACACCCTCGAGTGAGGACGCGCCAGACCGGGAGGCGATCGCGAAGCGTGCACCGAGGCAACGCACCAACTCGACGGCGCGGTCCTGGGGCGAGCCCAGCACCACCGTGACCCCCTCCCCTGCGCCGGAACCCGGCGAGCCGGGCGCCCCCACTTCGCGGGAGCCCGCTGTGTCGTGACGCGCCCGCGCGATTCCGGCTGCCAGCTGCACGAGCACCCTCTCCAGCATCGGCACCGGCGCATCACCACCGCTGCGCGGCACCGGCAGCAGGTGCTTGGCTCCACCCATGCGACGGCCGCGTCCCGCCGCGAGCAGGATACCGTGCACCCCTCGCTCAGCGCAGGACACCGAGGTCAGGCTCGCAGGGCTGCGAGCTCGCGCGGAAGCGCCGCGTGCACGGCCGCAGGGAGTCGGAAGGTCGTCATCCACACGAGCAGATCCAAGTCGTCGAGGGTCGCGGCCGTCCGTCCCGCGAGCAGCGCGGACCCGCGGAACATGCGAAGCACCTTCACGAGAAACGTGCGATCGGTCAGCAGCGAGTTGGCATCGTTGCAGTGATACTCGGTCACCAAGCGCCGAAGCAGTTCGAGCAAGGCCGCACGCACGTGCCCTGGAACCTCGACACGACCGAGCGCCGAGTGCAAGTCGTCGAGCTGATCGCGCGTCCAGACCGGCGCCGGTAGCGCCTCGGGATCCGAACCTTCACATGCGTCGTTGTCGGCGAAGCGATCCAAGAGACGACGCGCAGGCTCGGGGTCCTCCAGGGTCAGGAGGCTCGACACGCGCAGCTGCAATGCGAAGCGGTCCAGCTGCGCGGGATCGAGTGCCTCGTTCGCATAGGCGTCGTCGGTCGGGTTGCCCGTGGCAATCACACAGCGAAGCGGGAGTATGAGTTCCTCGAAGCGACGTTCGTTCAGAACTTGCAGCAGCACGTTGAGCGCCTCGCCGGGCGCGCGCGAGACATCGTCAAGCAGCGCGACCTCGGCGGTCAGGAGACGTCCCGGCTCGATCCGATGTCGGATCTGCTCGCCGTCGGAGTCGGGGAGCGGAGAGCGTTCGATCACGACATCTCCGAGCAGCTCGGGCAAGCGGGTATCTCGATGGAGTTGAGTGCGAAAGAAGCGCAGCCCCGAAGCGGCAGCGAGCAGCTCGGCCATGCGCGTCTTCGCAGTCCCCGGGGGCCCCTCCAGATACACGTGCTCGCGGCAGACGAGAGCGAGCACCAGAGCACGCTTCACGTCGTCGTGCCCGATCACGTAGTCATCCAGCAGCTTGTGGAGCGCATTCGCTGGACCGATCACGAACCGACCTCCTCCAGCGTGAATGCGCCGCCGGGTAGCGGCCGCACGCGGACACACAGACCTGCCGAGGTCCGCGCCAGGTCGCACAGAACCTCGGGCATCGCCCCGTGGCCCACGAAGAGGGAGTGGATACGCCAGCCCCGGCGGCGTAGCTCGGCCTGCTGCCGCTTCACGGTGGCATCTCCGACGACCGGGATCCCGTCCGTGATCAGGATCGCGTGCCCCGCCTCGGGCGCCGACAGCGGGAGGCGATCGATGAGCGCTTGCAAGGGGGCCTCGAAACTGGTGCGTCCCTCGGACCTCGCCGCTGCGGCCAGAGCTCGCAGGCCGCCATAGGCTCGATTCCAGAAGCTACCCGCATGCTCGAAGCGTACCGCTGCATGATGGAACTCGATGTATCCGAGGGGCCAGCGGCGGAGCTCCGCGAAATCGATCACAGCCGTCGCGAGGCGGCCACACCAGCGTCCCACCGGCCCTTGCATCGATGCGGAGACATCTCGCAGCAGGACGATCGGCCCGATCCGCCGCCGTCTTCCGCGCACTGGAACCCGCGGCGGATAGGGACTGCGGCCGCTTGCAAAGTCCCAGACCTCACCGGGATCCGCATCGCGAAGCTCCTCGAGGCCGCGTAGCGACCGCAGCGACCGAGGCGCACCCGCCGGATCCTCTTGCACACGTCGAGCGCGGTCCCCGTAGCGCGTACGGAACTGAGCCTCGAAGCGGTCGATCCAGAGCGCAATCGCTTCCGACGCAGGTCCGCCAGGCAAGCCGTGGGAGCCGTGCGCCGGAAGCTGCGCGTCTCCCAACCGTGTCGCTGGCGTCCCCCGTCGTCTCAATGCCCAACTCAATTCTTCGACCCGAACCTCGACCTCACCCGAATCTTGCGCGGTCCGGGCTCCGGCGGCGAAGCCAATTCCTCGGACGTCTCGCTCGGAGGAGGTCCTGGCGTGTCGCCCTGGCGCGATGGGGGAAATCGAATCGGCAGCGAAACTCAGCGGATCCGCGACAGGCGCGGGAGCGGTGCTCCCACCGAGGGCGGCAGCCCGCGCCCATGCCAGGTCAGGAACGAACTCGATCACAGCGAGATCGCTGCGCCCAACCTCGCTCGCCCCGCGCAGGACCGCGTGCGCGCGCAGCAGGCTGGGCAGAGCAGCCAGCCACAGATCCCAAGGCACGCGCGCGCGCGAGCGCGCAGCCGAACGCAGAAGCTCGTACAGCTCCACACGCAGCTCGCGGGGAAGAGGGATGCGGCACGCCTGGCTCTGCAAGCGTCCGACGGAGATCCCAGCCCATCGCCCACCGGCGGCGCAATCCCGCGAGATCTCGTCGGAACGTGCTCCACGTTCCAGCAGGGAAGCCGCCGCATCGCGATCGCGAGTGGTGAGCGAGCCCATGGACACCCGCAGCGGATAGCGGCGGCGGCGCGCGATGATCCGAGGATCTTCGGCGACCGCTCCATTCCCCGACTCGCGCAGGCGTAGGTCGAGTGGGAGGGTGAAGAGCGATACCCTGAGCCGCGGTGCAACGGACTCGGGGGCACCTCGTCCCTGCTCCTCACGAGGACTCGCACGCAGGACGCGCGATGCGGCCACGGGAAGTGCGACGAGAGTCGCACTCCCCGGCCTCATCTGCGGCACTACGGTCGGCGTCGCGCACTCGACCTCGAGCGAGAGGCCCAAGGCGCCTGCCACAGCCTCCGCCAGGCTCCGCTTGCCACATCCGGGTGGCCCTTCGAGCCAGATCGGCAGCCTTGCGACCGCGGCCAGCAGGAGCGCGTGCTTGGCGTGATCCTGACCGCTGAACTCGCGGTCCAGGACCTCGCCTAGGAGACTAAGAGGCGCGGAAACGAGAGGTTTCCGGTCCGAGCTCGAGTCCGTCGGCCTGATCGGGATGGATCTCCTTGGCTCGTTTGAACAACAGCTCTTCGTCTTCCGGGTTGTTCGGGTCGGGCACGCAGCAATCGACGGGGCAGACCTCCGCACATTGCTCCTTGCCGTGGAAGCCGACGCACTCCGTGCACAAGGCCGGGTTGATCACAAAGGTCTCTTCACCTTCGCTGATGGCCTCGTTGGGGCATTCCGGTTCACAGACACCGCAGTTGATGCACTCTTCGGTGATCATCGTCGACATGTTCGTTCCTCCTCCGCCCTGCCGTTACTCGCGGGCCCATGGGGTAGCACAACTTCAGACTCCCCGCGGCAGATTCGCCCCGCGAGCAACAAGGTGTGATCGCGCGCGAGCTCGAACGCAAGCTCAGACTCCGGCGCGGATGCGCTCGAACGCAAACGCAGATCGGTCGCCAGCAGCTCCCGTCCCAGTCGCACGAGCGCTCTCAGCTGGGCGGCGGCGAGTCGATCCAAGCGCCCTAGGCGATCGCGCTTGAGATCGGAGACCGTGAGCGAGCCAGGGATCGCGTGGCCAGTTCCGTGGCACAACGGACACAGAGTCTCGAGCGACTCGCGCACAGCCCTCTCTACGAACGCAGTCTGATTCGGGAGTCGCCGCAGCACTCGGGCCAGGTCGGCGGGCAAGCGAAAGGTCATACGCTCCTTGGGCGTCCCCTTCCAGGAATCGCCCTCGGGGCGCGTCTCTTCGGATCGCGCAGCTGCAGCCTCGCGTGTCGAGCTCGCGGGATTGGACATCGCTCGCGTACCGGCGGCGCCGCTAGAGCGCCCTCGAGCTCCGGACAGCTGCGTCTCTTGCGCCATGTACAGCATAGTGCTGTACAGCCCTGTCACATGCAAGTTGCGCTCTCCGATTCTCTTCTCGTAGGATTCCCTGCTAGCGTAGGGTTCTCGGCTGGGCGTCCCGGTCGGGAGTCCTCGACTGGACTGGCTCGGGCCCGGGGCTCTCCCGGGAGGAATCGATCCGCCGAGTGCTTCGGCCACGCGCGCGGAGTAGTCCAACCGAGCTATCGGAGCCCGAGGGCTCCTGGCATCGGACCTCGCAAAGCGGTGGCCGAGCGACGAAATCCTAGCAGCGAGACGCGGGCATCAAGGGGGCGCCTGGATGTTCCGTAAAGCATATAATGGCGCGCGGGAGCTCCGCTCCCCTATCCCGGAGGTGTGTCCTGACGCAGGACTCCGATGAAAAAGGCCGCGCCGCTGGCGACGCCGCACCCTCTAGCCCGCGTCGTCGGCGTCGCTCGCGACGTCGTCCAGATTCCAAACCCGGCTCGGCTTCGAACGACTCGAAGGGAGCAGTGCGCGGATCCCGTGCATCCGGCCCCTCGAGCTCAGCGGCAGGCGAGAAGGAGCCCGCGCGAGGGCGTGGCCCCAAGCGGGGATCACCCGTCACGCGGCGCCGCAGGCGGCGCAGGCGCAGCGGAGGGGTTCCCGACGAACGCCGCCGCCAGATGCTCGACTTGTTGCGCCGCGAGTTCGGACTGAGCCACTTCCGCCCGGGCCAGGAAGAGGTGATCCGCTCGGTCCTGAACAACAAGGACACACTCGCAGTGATGCCTACGGGCAGCGGGAAGTCCCTCACCTACCAGCTCCCAAGCCTACTCCTGCCGGGACTCACCGTCGTCGTCTCTCCGCTGATCGCGCTGATTCGCGACCAGTTCGAGAAGCTGCGTGCACGCGGTGTCGAAACCTTGCGCCTGGACAGCTCCTTGACCGGTACTCAGCGCGAGGAGGCACTGGCGCTGCTCGAGGAGGGTGAGCACAAGATCGTCCTGATCACACCAGAAGGAGCCACCGGTGAGGCCTTCAAGCGCCGCATCACGGAGAGCGATCAGCCGGTCTCATTGCTCGTCGTAGACGAAGCACACTGCGTCTCCGAGTGGGGGCACGACTTCCGTCCGTCCTACCTCGCCCTCGGCGCCCTGAAGGAGGACATGGACCACCCGCCCGTCCTCGCTCTCACCGCGACCGCGCCCCCTCAGGTCCGTGACGAGATCGTGCGCCAGCTAGGACTGAACGAGCCGACGATCGTGGTGCGTCCCGTCGCGCGCCCGAATCTCCGCTTCGAAGTGAGCGAGTGCGATGACGAGGACATGAAGCGGCGCGAGCTGATCCAGTACCTGCGTCGGCTGCGACGGCCCGGGATCGTCTACTGCTCGACAGTCAAGGACGTCGAGGAGCTCGGCGCGCTGTGCAAGCTCGCGCGCATTCCCGCCGAGATCTACCACGGGCGCCTCACCAAGGCCGAACGGGACCACGCCCACAAACGCTTCATGTCCTCGGGCAAGCGCATCGTGATGATCGCCACGAGCGCGTTCGGACTCGGAGTAGACAAGCCAGACATCCGTTACGTCGTGCACTATCAGGTTCCGGGGTCGATCGAGGCGTACGTCCAAGAAGCGGGTCGCGCTGGACGCGATGGGCTGCCTGCCCGCTGCATCCTGCTCTGGTGGCCCCAGGACCTGTCCGTGCAACGCCACTTCCTCTCGGATGGTCCCGCGTCCCGCTCGCAGATTCGCAAGGTCGTCGACGGCCTCGCAGCCTGGACGCGCGAGGGCAAGCCGGTCGATGCGCAGGTGCTCGCCATGTCGTCCGAGGTCGGCGTGACCCGCACCAAGGCGATTCTCGAGGGGCTCCGTGACGGCGGCATGGTCAAGGAGGAGAACGGCGGATTCGTCCTCGTCGGCGACGCAGGATTGGATGCGGTCGCGCTGCTCTCCAAGCGGAACGAAGAGCGCAAGACCACGGATCGCCGACGCCTCGAGGGCATCACCGACTATGCCAACGACACCGAAGTCTGTAGGGTCGTCCTGATCCGCCGCTACTTCGAGGGAGTCGATCCCCCTCCCTGCGGACGCTGCGACATCTGCGAGCCCAAGCTGCGCAGGCGCCGACGGAGACCGCGTCGCACCGAATCCTAGTGCACCGTGTCCGGGTAGCGCGCAGCCCTCTCGAGTCCATTCGACCACCGAGCCAATCAAGGAAGCTGTTTTGAGTTCATCGTTCGAGCGCGAGGTCGAGGTCGCGCGACGTGCTGCACTGCGGGCAGCAGAGATCATCGCAAGGTTCTCGGAGGGAACGCGCGAGAGCTGGGAGAAGGCCGAAGACAGCCCGGTCACACAGGCCGACCTCGCAGCGAACGCTGCCATCGTAGCGGAGCTCGAAGCGAGCTTTCCCGAAGATGGAATCCTGTCTGAAGAGAAGGTCGATTCACCGCAGAGACGCAATCGAAGCCGGCTCTGGGTAGTGGATCCGCTCGATGGCACCAAGGAATTCATCGAGGGCGTCCCGCAGTTCGCCGTCTCGATCGCCCTGACCATCGGAGGCAAGCCGGTGGTCGGTGTGGTGCACAACCCGATGACCCGCGAGTGCTTCCATGGGGCGCGCGGTCTCGGTGCCTTTCTGGACGACTCGCCGCTCTCCGTCTCGAAGTGCACCCGACTCGACGACGCCGTTCTCTTGTCCAGCCGGACGGAGATGAAGCGTGGACAAGTGGAAGAGTTCACACAGCACGTACGCGAGACACAGGCGGTTGGCTCGGTGGCACTCAAGCTCGCCTGGACCGCCGCTGCACGCGGTGACGTCTGGCTCTCGATGGCCCCGAAGAGCGAGTGGGACGTCTGCGCCGGGCACCTGCTGGTCCGCGAGGCCGGCGGCATCTTCGAAGTCCTGAATCGCGGCGAACGGGAGTACAACCAGCCTGACGTTCTGTTGCAACCGCCCATGGCGGCTGGACCGGCACCACTCGTAAACGCTCTGCGGGAGCTCTGCACGCCATGAATCAGCATCCGATCCTACAGCTACGCGATGTCTCGGACGATCTCTACGAGGCGTGCGACCTGGATCTGCGCAATCTCTCCGAATCGAGAATCTGGCTCTTCGATCTCGAAGCGACCGGCCTCGACACGACGCGCGAGCGTGTAACCCAGATCGCCGGTATCCCGATCGAAGGCGGCGAGATCATCGAGTCGGAAGCCTTCGTCCAATTCGTCCATCCGGGCGAGGGAGTCGAGATTCCCAAAGTCGTCCAGGATTTGACGGGGATCACCTTGGACATGCTGAGCGACGCACCTCCGCTCTCCGAGGCCTGGCCACGCTGCGTGGAAGCGGCGCGCAACGCCGATCTCTGGATGGGCCAGAGCGTGTTCGAGTTCGACGTCCCACTGCTCGAAGCCGAATTCGCTCGACACGACATGCCGGCCGGCCTCCCACCGATTCTCGATTCGGTGGTCCTTGCGACCTTCCTACTCGGCGAGCCCATCAAGCGTTGGAGCACGAGCAAGCTGCTCGAGACGTTCAGCGTCACGACCGAAGGCCTGCGGCGCCACGATGCACTAGACGATGTGAAGATCCTCGGTCGGATCCTGCTGCCAATGCTCGAGCGAATTCGCGATGAGCACGATGACTGCGTGCAGATCACGACCAATCACCCGCTGCAGATCCGTCGCCACCCGCCGATCAAGTCCTGAGCCGTGGCGACGACCTCCGCCGGCGATCACGGCATCGGCGTCGCTTCCGGCGTCAGCACTTCTTCTTCTTCTTCATTCGGAAAGACTCGAGAGAGCAGATCCTGCGGAATACTCAGTGGGAGCAACGCCGTGTCGGCGACGAAACTGAGCGGAAGGTCCACGATCCAGACATAGAACGCCGCGCTCTTGCGGACGCCACCCCAGGACAGACGCGTTCCGCTGTAGATCGGAGACGCATCCTTCTCGTCCCAATCGAAGGTACGCGCACCAGGCGCAAAGAGCGGCCCATCGACCTGCGTGATCAAGGTCCCGCATCCAGTCGAAACAGAAAGCGCCGCTAACACTGAAAACAGACGAGCCCCGCTGCGCACCGCTCGCATCCACGCAGCATGGCCTGCCCGAAGCCGCGACTCGACCCCTGGTCGAGGGGAACCCACCGGGTGGATTTCGTCTCCGCCCAACGCCATCCCGACTCCTCGCATCCCCGCACTCGCGCAGTCCGATTCCGCAGTTCGCCGCGATTCGCAGCCAAAGCTCGTAAGGCCCTTCACCGTCCCTCCTCCTGCGACTTCCGCCGCCTTCCGGCCGCAGCCACAGCATCGCCCGGCTCATGTTACACCAGGTGCTCTGTCCGCAACCGGTCAGATCGAATTCACCACTCCGGCCTGGCGACAGCGCGTGCCCCCGACCTGCGTGGCACAGACCGGCAGCCATGGAGCGCGTGCCCGCGCGCTCAACGGGCGAGCGGGCCGCGCACGAAGACCGCGAGCTCAGCAACGAAGTTCACGATCTCGTCGGCGAGCGACCGATTCAGCACCAGGAGCGGATCCTCGGAGAATCCCATGTCCTCCTCGCGCATCGTGCGCAGCTGTGGATAGAGCACGCGCCGCGGACCGTAGCTGACGGCGTGAGGCATTGGCACGCGCGTCAGCCGTCCCTCCATACGCACGTATGCATGGACCTGGTCGGCGGCGGACGCACGCGGATCGAGCAAGGCCTCGAGGGCATCGAGCGCGATCTGCATGCGCCGCGTCTCGACGGCATGCGACTCGAGCCACGGCTCGATCTCGGCGATCAAGCGCTGGTCCGTGGCTCGTTCGCGCAAGCGAGCCGCCGCGGTCGCCCGTCGGTCCACTGCCGCTCTCAGAGTCGCGACCGCGGGCCCGATGTCGGCGCCCTCGAACAGAGACATCTCGATCTCGCCAAAGACCTGCTCGAGCTCGCGATCGCGCTCGTCGATGTTCTGCGGCGCGAAGCGATGCGCGCTTGCGAAGAGACGGCCCGCCTCGGGCGCGCCCTCGCAGAGCTCCTCCACTGCGCTCAGCCATGCGGCTTCGGGGTCGAACTCTACCGGATCGAGCATGTAGGCCGCGGCGGAGTGCAAGGTGATCGCAGATGCGCGCGCGTGCTGCATCGGATTCAGCAGGATGCCCGCAAGATGCACGGGCAGCTCGGGATCCCGGCCTAGATACGGGCCCAGGTGGAGCATGTGCCGCATCGGCCCGTCGGCGACCGGCAGGTTATCCCACAGCCAGGGAGTCCTGCGCAACGTCAGCGCGCGGCTGCGCGCCTCGTGCGCTTCGACGCTCGGGCTCAACACGGTGCGTCCGGTCCAGCCGATCTCGATCTCGCGCGGAAGCCGAGTGCCGAGCTCCTCGAGATACGCGCACGGATCAACCCCGAGATACTCCGTGGGAACCAGCCAGAGCTCCACCTGCGCCGGAAGCCGGTCGCGCAGCTCGAGCAGCAGATCGACGTGTGCCGCGCCCAGCGACTCGAAGGCATCGAGATCCGCGTCGTGCACGAGGCGCGACGGCACATCGTCTACGGCGAGCACGACGAAGCATGAGCCCAGCTCGATCCAACTCCCGAGCTTCCTGACCAAGGAGTTGCGATCCTCACGGTTGGCGTAGGTGATCGAGAGCCCAGGCGAGAGAGCAAATCCGACCTCGACCCCATGAAGGCGGCCGTGATCCACGAGCTCGCGAAACTCCTTGAGCGCGGACTCTGGGTAGAGCTCACGCCAGCGCTCGCGATGATACGGATCGTCCTTGGGCGCATAGAGGTAGCGGTTCATTCCCCACCGCCCCGCCCGTTCGACCATCCACAGGCGATCCGCGTGCGTCCACGGCGGACCGTAGAACCCCTCGACCCATCCGCGGTAGCGAAAGCCTGACATAGCCATCGGTCCTTCCCGATCACGAGCCTAGCGCGATCACGAGGCTAGCGAAGGCAGGGCGGCGCAGCAGTGTCCAATTCACCCCAAGCCAGGCGCCCCGAGCGTGCAGAGGAGCGTCCGCATCAGGTCCCATTCGCAGCGAGATCATCCGGCTCGGCCGCCGAGTTTGCCGACGGGGCGCTGCGGCCCCCGCCGGGCTCGCCCGCGAAGCTTCCGCGCTATGTTGTGTGAAGACGTGACCGCGCGGGCTCGAACTGCCCCGAGCGAGCGGAGCCCGTGCTCGGCCAGGTGCGGTTCCGCTGTATATCGAGAGGGAATCGTGCCTCAACTCACGTGGGAAGATCCGCTGTTGATCCTGGCGCTGGTGCTACTCGCCGGCTCGATGCTGGGCGGGCTGGCTAGGCGCATCCGACTCCCGAGTCCCACTGGGCAGATCCTGGCCGGTGTGCTCTTGGGACCCACCGCACTCGACCTATTCGAGGATCGAGATCTCGAAGCGCTCGAGCCGCTGACGGACTTCGCCCTGGCCTTGATCGGGATCACCGTGGGAGCCCACCTCAACCTACGGCGCCTGCGGAACGCCGGTCGCCGCCTGCTCCTGCTGCTGCTCTCCGAAGCACTCATCATCCCAGCACTCGTCACGGTCGCCCTGCTCACACTCAGCGACGCTCCGCTGGCGATCGTGCTTCTTCTCGGGCCTCTGGCCCTATCGACCGCGCCGGCCACGATCGTAGCCGTAGTGCGCGAGTCGCGCGCCCACGGAATCTTCGTGAAGACCCTGATCGCCGCCGTCGCAATCAACAACCTGACGAGCATTCTACTGTTCGAGATCGCGCATGCCGTCGCTGCGCTCGGGCTCCGGCGTGATCTGGAGTTCGCCTCCTTCGCCGATCCGCAGCTACTCGGTGCCTGCGCAGAATCGATGAGTCAGCTCGCAGGAGCACTCGTCCTCGGTATCTTTGCAGGGCTCAGCATCCATGTCATCGCAGAACGGATCACGCACAACGAACGCCTCACGACCCTCTCGACGATCGCGATCCTGTTCACATCTGGCGTCGCATCCGCGCTCGACCTGTCGCCGCTTCTGGCAGCGATGTCTCTCGGATTGGTTCAAACGAACTTGAATCCGGCACGCGACCGGCTGGTGGACTCCGTCTTCTCGAGCTTCGAGCCCGCGATTCTGTGCGTGTTCTTCACTCTAGCCGGCTCGCATCTGCGCATAGATCAGGCCGGCGTCGCCACCAGCATTGCACTGATCTTCTTCGGCGCTCGCGCACTCGGCAAGATCGGATCCGCACGCATCGCCATGCAGCTGGCTCGAGCAACGCGCGGCATTCGAGACAATCTCGGGCTCGCTCTGTTGCCCCAAGCGGGGGTTGCCATCGGATTGGTGATCGTCATCGAGGAGGACGCCCGCTTCGATCTCTTCGAACCACTCTTCGTCGCCATCGTGCTCACCAGCGTGACCCTGAACGAGATCCTCGGCCCGATCGCAACGCGCTTTGCCCTGGTCCGAGCGGGCGAGATCGACTCGGACCGACCGCGCCTGATCGACTTTCTGCAAGAGGAGAACATCCGCACCGACCTGCGGGCGGATTCGATGGAGGACGCGATCCGTCAACTGACCGACTTCCTGGTCACCTCTCATCATCTCCGCGAGGTCGATCGGGAAGCTCTCGTGCAGTCCGTACTGACCCGAGAGGCCGAGGTCTCGACCTGCATCGGTGGCGGCCTCGCGGTTCCGCATGGAGAGCTCCCCGAAGGTCTACCCATGGTGGGTGTGATGGGTCTCTGTCGACAGGGGCTCAAGTTCGACACCCCAGACGGCGAGCCCATACACTGTATCGTTCTGCTGGCGACCCCGCGCGGCCAGCGGGATCGTCATCTCGCCGTACTCGCCGCCCTCGCCCGCAAGATCGGAGCGGATGCCTCGGTGCAAGACGAACTCTATGCGGCGACCTCTGCTGCACACGTGTACCAGATCCTCCACGACGACTCCGAGGATCTGAACTACTTCCTGTCCGATGCGTCTCGCACGACGACATGAGCTGCGCGAGTCCTTGCAGATGAGCCGCGCTCCAACCGAACGCCGTCGCAGCACCGGCTCCGATGCCTCGGACGAGGTCCCGCAGGCCGGACTGTGCGACCGCTGCACGTACTGCCGGATTCGGTCCAGCGCGCGTGGAGGCCGTTTCTATCAGTGCCTGCGTGCCGACGACGACCCACATTACACTCGCTATCCGCGCATACCCGTCGCCCATTGCAGCGGATTCTCCGCCGCAGACTGAGCCACCATCGAGCTCGGGCGGCTACCCACGATCAGGCAACGAATAGCCCAGCGCACGCAAGAGCGAGTCCATACGATCGAGACGCGAGCGATG
Source organism: Pseudomonadota bacterium (assembly GCA_003247575.1). GTDB lineage: Bacteria > Myxococcota_A > UBA9160 > SZUA-336 > SZUA-336 > SZUA-336. The sequence continues at coordinate 65,825 of QJZC01000010.1, read as the reverse complement.
CTGCTGCCAGAAGGGCCACATGGTATAGAACGAGGTGCCGGTCTCCTCTGCAACTCCGAAGCGCTTGTCCATTCCGAACATCGGATCCAGCGCCAGCAGCGCGAACGGAGTCAACCCCGAGAGTGGATTCCATGCTCCCCGGACGTGCCCACGCAGTGGGCCCGCGTGATAGAAGAACGAGCCGATCTTGCCTGGAGAATCTTCCACCGGCAGGGACTCGAGCTGGGACATGGGCACGAGCGGCAGCGGCACCGCGCTTCCAGCCGAAAGCGGCTCTCCGGCGACCAACGAAATCACACGGTGGCTTCCACCGGCGAGCGTAATCTCCCATCCGGCACCGACGGCCTCGGCCGAGACGCGCTCGACTCGCTTCGGCATGGCCCCTTCCACCTGAACGCGCGTGCCGTCTGCCAGCCAGGCATCGGGGACCGCATCGGTTGGAATCACCTCGAGATGACAGCCCGCAGCATGAACGGATGTGACAAACAGAATTTTTCCAGTTACATCATCGAGAGTCAGCATAGCGATCAGTCCCACGTTCCCGTGCGCCTCGAGCCAATGGCTCGAGAAGTCCAGCGGAATCTTCTGGAATTGCAGGCGATAGACCAGCTGCACGACCGTCCGATCCGCAATGTGATCTTGCCGACGCTCGGCATACATCGTCGGAAGACTCGGATCCACGTACGCAGCAAGACCCATCAGCCATCCGCGGCGAAGCCGGGGGGTACCGATGCGATTGTAGCTGCGTTCCGCCTCGAGAACTCTTACGCGGGGCGCACGACACGCGAGCCAGCTCGCGCGAGACAGCTGCAATTGCGCAGCTTCGACGCAGCCCGGTGGGACGAATGTGACACTCTCGGCCGCTGCGGGTCCTACAAAGGATGCGATGCCAAAAAGTAGGATGCCCCAGATCGAGCGCATGTCTGTAGCATACGCTAAATCCGATTCGACCTTGCCTTGGAGGGGCAGCCCGGAATGCTGCATGCACCGCAGAACGAATTCGAACCTCGCATGCTCTCGCGTCGCTCCCCCGTACTCGGACGCCGGGGCTCCATTGCGTCGAGCCAGCCCCTAGCGAGCTCCGCAGGACTGGCCGCGCTCGAGCGCGGCGGTAGTGCGGCGGACGCCGCTGTCGCCGCTGCCGCGGTCCTCGCCGTCACCGAGCCTACCAGCACGGGCATCGGGGGAGACTGCTTCGCCCTCTACTACGATGCCGCTACGCGCCAGGTCTCCGCCCTGAACGGCTCCGGGCGGGCACCGGAAGGACTGACGCTCGAGCGTGTCGTGCGAGACGGGTTCTCGAAGCGGCTACCGGCACTCCATGCACATACGATCACCGTACCGGGCGCCTGCGCGGGCTGGCACGACCTGCTGCAACGACACGGTCGCCGCTCTCTGTCGGATGCGCTGCAGACTGCGATTCAGCTCGCAGAGGAGGGCTTTCCGGTCGCTCCCTGGACGGCGCACGACTGGCAGATCGGTGCACAGAACCAGCTGACCCAGAACCGTGCCGGCCAGGAGCTACTCGTCGCGGGACGCGCCCCTCGTGCAGGGGACATCTTCCGCAACCCGGGTCTCGCCCGAAGCCTCCGGATCGTCGCCGAGAATGGGCCGCCCGGTTTCTACGAGGGTGAGATCGCCGACGCCATCGTCTCGACCGTTCGAGCACACGGCGGCACCCTGTCGATGAATGACCTCGCGCAGCACCGTTCGACATGGGACGAACCAATCTCGATCGCATATCGCGATGTCCGCGTCTGGGAGTGTCCACCGAGTGGCCAGGGCCTCGTGGTACTGCTTGCGCTCAAGCTGCTTGCGGACTTCGATCTGGCCGCACTCGATCCTCTGGGTGCACAGCGAATTCATCTGCAAATCGAGGCTCTCAGACTCGCATTTGCCGATGCCTTCGCGTACGTCGCCGATCCCGCGTTCTCCAAGGTTCCGATCGCTCAGCTGCTGTCGGATGAATACACGCGGACTCGCAGCCGGGAACTCTCTCATGTGACAGCAAACCCGCGCGCCCGTGCCGGGACCCTCCCGGGTGGCTCGGATACGGTCTATCTCTGTGCAGTGGATTCCGAAGGCAACGCCTGTTCCTTCATCAACAGCAATTACCAGGGCTTCGGAACCGGTCTGGTTCCGCGCGGGTGTGGCTTCTCCCTGCAGAATCGTGGAGCCGGCTTCAGCCTCGACCCCGAACACCCGAACGTGCTCGCGCCCAGGAAGCGTCCCTATCACACCATCATTCCGGGCATGATCACGCGCGAGTCGGACTCGAGTCTCTTCGCTCCGTTTGGAGTCATGGGAGGCTATATGCAGCCCCAAGGCCAGCTCCAGGTGGTCACCGGCCTGATCGACGACGGAATCGATCCCCAGGCCGTACTCGAACGTCCCCGCTTCTGCCTTCTCGATGGAGATCCACAGGGTTCAGTGGCGATCGAGCCCGAGATCTCCTCGCCCACGCGCGCCACACTTCGGGCGCGCGGGCACCTCATTCAGGAGCGCTCGGGATGGGAGCGCGCGCTCTTCGGTCGCGGACAGATCATCCGTCGAGACTCTTCGGGCGTCCTCTGGGGCGGTAGCGATCCGAGGGCGGACGGGTGCGCGGTGACCTTCTAACAGCCCGCCAGCTGACGCAGGGCCTCCGCCTGCTCGGGATGCGGAAGACCCCAGTGCTTCTCGTATTCGAACACACGCGTGGCAGGCTGACTCTCCCACTCTCCACGCATGAGTTCGAGCCGCTCCAGCGGAACCAACGCAGGATGGATCTCTCCGCACGCCGCCGCGAGGCGCATCAGCTCCTTGCGAAGCATCTGCACGTAGTTGGCCAGACGCGCTCCCTTGTCCAGCGGATCGAGACCGCGGGCCAGCCAGCGACTCTGTGTCGCCACACCCGTCGGGCAACGCCCCGTGTGACAGCGCTGTGCCTGGATGCAGCCGATCGCGAGCATGGGCTCGCGCGCAACGTGGACCAGATCGCACCCCAGTGCCAAACCGAGCAAACCGGTCTCGGGAAACCCCAGCTTTCCGGAGCCCACGAATACGACGCGGTCACTGATGCCACGCTCGGCGAAGATGCGGTACACGCGACTGAAGCCGAGGCGAAACGGAAGCGAGACGTGGTCGGTGAAGACGAGCGGCGCCGCACCGGTCCCGCCCTCGCCCCCATCGATCTGAATGAAGTCTACGCCGCGAGTCCCGCTAACCATGCGGTCGGCGAGTTCTTCCCAGAAGCCGAGTTCGCCGACCGCGGACTTGATCCCGACGGGAAGTCCGGTCGCATCCGCGAGTCGCTCGACGAAGTCGAGCATCTCGTCCACTCCGCGAAACGCAGAGTGCCCAGATGGACTCACGCAGTCCTGGCCGAGCGCGATCGAACGTGCGCGCGCGATTGCAGGCGTGACCTTGGCCGCAGGTAGCACCCCACCTAGACCCGGCTTCGCCCCCTGGCTCAGCTTGAGCTCGAGAGCCCGCACTGGGGCGTCCACCAGGGTACGCTCGAGTGTGTCCAGGCAGAAGCGCCCGTCCCGATCGCGGCAGCCGAAGTAGCCGGTTCCGATCTGAAAGATCAGCTGGCCCCCGTGCCGATGGCATTCGGCGAGGCCGCCCTCCCCCGTCGAGTGCAGGCACCCCGCGAGAGCGGCTCCACGATTCAGCGCTTCGACCGCGCGGCCGCTCAGTGAGCCATAGCTCATCCCCGAGATGTTGATCACGCTCTCGGGCCGGAATGCGCGCGCCCGCCCGCGAGCAGCACCCAAGACCTTTGCACAAGGCAGCTTGCGTCCATCGCTCCAAGCACGAGGAACCTCGGATCGGTCCGACACCAAGGTCGCATGCTTGATCAGCAGAATCTGGGGTGAGAGATCGAAGTTGGTATCGCTGCCGTAGCCGAAATAGCTGTTCTCGAGCTTGGCCGAGGCGTAGACCCAACGGCGCTGATCGCGGCTGAAGGGACGCTCTTCGTTGTTGCTCGTTACGATGTACTGGCGGAGCTCCGGACCCACGGCCTCGAGCAGGTATCGAAAGTGCCCGATGATCGGAAAATTTCGCAGGATCGCGTGACGTCGCTGAACGAGATCATAGACGACGACCCCCGCCAGCAAGCTCAGTAAGAGTAGAATCCAGTACATTCGCCCCGAGGAGCATACTGCGCAGAGCACGGCGCCGCACGCCGAGACATCCATTCGGCTCGGACCTCGTGCTGGTTCGGACCTCGTGCCGCGAGCGCGCCTACGCGTCGGACGAGTGCGGGCGTGAAGCCCCGTCGGCAAGCTTGTCGCCAGCCAAGCGCGCGCGCAGCAACCACACGATGCCGGCCCCCAGCGCGGTTCCAACGACGTTCAATCCGAGATCCAGCACGGATGAAACACGGGTCGGCAATAGCGCCTGACCGAGTTCGATCCCCAGACTCAGGACGGCGCCGGCCAGACACGTGACGCCGAATTGCCGCCGGAAACTCGAGAACCGCATCCGCAATCGTTCGCCGATGATCAGCATCAGCAGTACACCGAGCGGTACGAAGCCGAACAGGTTCAGTAGGATATCCCGTCGAAAGCGCGAGCTGCGCAGCGGAGAGACCGCCGGCGGAAGGGCCAACACATCCCAGCGAAGTGCCTCGAAGCGATCGGGGATGAAGAGCGCGCTGGTCAGTCGCGGCGCCACTCGGTGCTCCGCTACGATCCGGGGATCCTTCCCTTGTGCACGATTGGGGATCCGTAGGCCGCGCGCCTCCCCGCCCGCGGGCTCGAACACGTACAAGCCGAGTAGCTCGTCATCGCGCTCGAGGCTGGCCCCAATATCTCCAACCGAAAGCTCCGCATGGCGTGCCACCTCCTTCTCGGGCAGAGCCCGCGCGTAGATCGCGACCGCCAGCACACTTCCAACCCAGCCAGAGACGCCCTGCGGTGAGTTGCCGATGACAAGCCGGCCGCGCAGTCCCTTTCCGGAGTCCACCAACGCGTTGCGCGACCGCAGGCGATCCGGCGAGACCCCATCTACGTAGACCCGTGTCCCCGATGGTCCCGTCGTAACGGCTACATGCTGCACCCTGCCTGCTTCGAGGGCCGTCGCCAGTGAGATCGCACGTGAGCCGATGGAGCCGTTCTCGGAAATCCGGTAGCGAAGACTCAGACTCGAGAGACGCGAGTTGAGCGCCACTGGAACGATCTCACCCTCGTCCATCAAGGCGAAGACCGTACCCTCGCGAGCCAGTGACGTCTCTGAGAGTGAGATCCAGGCTTCCAGGGTCAGCTCCCCTCCGCCCGGCTCGATCTCCAGAGGCCGCTCACTGAAGACGATCCCGCTCCCATCGAAGGAGATGCCACGCACCCCGCTGCGCCAGTACACCCCATTCGGGCGAGACAGCTCGAAGGGACTCAAGCCCGCATAGAGGAGCACCAGCACAAACAAGATCAGCAGTGCGAACTCGCCGTATCGGCGCCATACAGCGAACATCCTGCGAGTCTAGCTCGGATCCACCCGGCCGCCCGAAGCAGCCCGGCGATTCCGGACCGACCCGATCCGCTCGACAGGAGGACACGACAGAGCCCCGCTCGGCTCGTGTTCCATGCATTCCACGCCTAGACCACCCAAAGTACAATAGATCACAAATTGTAAACCTATCTTCATATCGTTTGTGTTAAGGTCACATAGACTCGCACTGACCCTTTCATACATCGTTTCATCCTTGCCCTGCCCGCTGGATGAGGCTAAAAAGTCACGCAGTTTGTCCCTAATGTGAACAGTGTCGGAGATGCTCCTCGGCATTGCGTGCGGTGGATTTACCCACGCTGCTGGAGTTCCTTCCGACACTGGGTTGAAGCTGGGGTCCCCGATGCGATCCGCCCCCCCGACGCGCGCCTCGAGCCCAATCCGTGCCGAATCCGGCGGTCCGCCGCTCTCGGCTGCAAACGTGCGACGCGCATCCGCGAACGATCGCGCGCTACGCCCCCGCATCGGGATTCTGGGGGACGGCCTAGCGGCTCTCGCCTGCGCGCACTACGCCCTACGTGTCGAGCTGCAACCGGTCGTGTTCGCCTCGCAGCGCGGCGGGACGGGGCGCGGTGTGATTGGGGATTGGATGGCCGGTCGATTCAATCAAGACACGACCGGCTTCGATCGCTTCCACATTCCGATCGCCTCCACCGACAGCGCCCTGTGTGGCCTGCTCGCAGACCTCGGCCTGCTCCATCGGGTCAGTTGGCGGGAGACTGACTCCGGGATCATCCACCCCGGCTACTCACGCCCTGTCGAAGGGCCGGCTCAGCGCATGTACCTGCGCTTGCACCAGTTCGGCAGACGCTTGCTCGCAGCCGCGAGCGCGGGCCTACCCGCACGCGACCCTTTCGTGGGAGAGCGCGAGCCAACCTGCTGCAGGGCCATCGGTTCGCACACCCGAGGCAGCAGCGAGGCGATTCGCGGCCGCTGCATCGTGTGCGGGAGAGCACGCAGCGCGAGCTCTGCGGCCGACTCCGTACTGGACCTGCGGCGCTCCTCTCGCACACGCTGCGGCTACCTGCACGGCGGCTACCGAACACTACACGACACGCTGGTAACGTCCATCCTCACCCATGGAGGCGAGGTCATTCAGAGCGCCGGGATTCAGGCCGTCGAGGTCGACTCCTGTGGCGCACTGGTCGAGAGTGATACGGGCAGCCACCGACTGGATGCACTCGTGTCGACCCTCTCATTGCCGACCCTGGCGAAGCTCGCCCGGGGCAGCATGCTCCGGGCACTTCCGTTCCCGGAGTCGGATGCCTCCTCGGAGTCGAGTGTCGTCCTCCTTGCCCGTACACTCCCCGCGCTCCCGTACGTGACCTGGATCAGCGATCCGCGCGCTCCGTTCTCTTGCGTCTACAACGCGGCTCGCGTGGTGCCGAGTGCCGCCTTGGGTGGGTACTTCCCGCTCTACTTCACGGGACTGAAGCGAATCGGAGGGCGCGAGGCCCCGTACACGAACGCACAGCTGCGGCAGCTGGCACTCGAGGAGTTCGCACACGTCTGCCCAATGGAGCGGCAGCCCGATGCCGACGAAGTGCGCGTGTTCCGCACCGAAGCTACCGATCTAACCTGGAGTCGCGAGATGCTGCGTGTTCCACCACCACGACAGGTCGGAAACTCACGTCTGCTGCTCTGCACCGCGTCGCGAGCCTTGCCGCGCCGACGCTCGCTCGACACCAGCGTCATGCTGGCCCGTGAGACGACATCGGATCTCAGAAGCGCGTTCTAGTCTCGAATCGCCGAGGCATTTCGCTTGCGTCCTGCCTCGCGCTCCCGCAGTCTTGCAGGATTGCGGGTGCACGCTCGGCGCTGGCACTCCGCGGAGCCACCGATCCAGACAGCGCGAGCCGGCCGCCCCCAGCCTCTGACGAGACGAGCCCGATCCATGCTGAACAATCTGCGTCCACGCGGAACCCGGCGGAGACCTCTACTACGCCCGCGGCGCATCCTTCCGCGCAACTCCTACCGCCCGAGCCATCAGCAACCCCGAAGGCACTGGCGCACGGCAGCTTGCGCGCTCGCATTGCTTATCCTCGGCGCATGGTGGGTGGCGCACCAGGTTCCCGAAGTCGCATCCGCCAACGAGACCCCGCGCACGTCGGTGTCCCCGCCGGCTCCAATGGGACCCTCCCCCACCCGGAACCCAAGCCCAGTCTCCCCTGATCCCGACTCGGTCTCCCCTGGCTCAGTCTCCTCTGATCCGGCGCTGTCGTCGCAGTCGAGTGCGCAGCCGACGCGCCCTCCGCAGCTGGTGTCCCCCCGCAACATCCCATCCCGCGTGCTGAAGCGCCTGCCGGCCACGCGGGCCGACCTCGATCGACTTATGGATCCATCGGCTCAGCTCAACTCATTCGATGGGACCGCCCTGCGAGAATGGGTCAAGCTCGATGGAACGCCAGCCGACCTTGCAGCGGAGCGCAGCGATGGCTTCCGGTTGGAATACACCCTCCACCCGGACCTCAGCGACCGGATCCTCGAGCTCCTGGAGCGCCAGAAGGTTGCACTCGGCCAGGTGCTCGTGGCGGACGCCCACAGCGGGCGCCTACTCGCCTACGCTCTGACGAACCCCGAGCGCTTCGGCCCGGATCGCACGTATCCAGCCGCATCGCTCGCGAAAATCATCACGGCCGCCGCCGTTCTCGATTCCGAGCCCGAGGCGTTCGAGCGTGGCTGTGTCTACACGGGTAGCCGATACAAGCTCACGCGTGCTCGGCTACAACCGCCCCGTCGCGGCACGCAAGTGAGCCTGATCAAGGCACTCGCCATGTCGAACAATCAGTGCTTCGGAAGACTCGCTGCGCACACGCTGGGCTCGGACCGGATGCGCAACGCCTTCTCGTCGTTCGGCTGGATGCGCGCACCCGCGCCGGGCTATCCCGCGGGGAGAATCGAGCCCGGTGAGGATGAGTACGCCCTCGCTCAGCTCGGCTCGGGCCTGGCGGGCAGCTCGATCACACCCCTACACGCCGTGGAGCTCGCCCTGAGTCTGGTATCCGGCCAGGCTCCGAGGCCGTTCTGGATTTCTCGGATCGAAGACGCACAGGGCCAGCACCTACAGCTCCCCGAGAGGCCGACACCTCGACGCGTCATGAAGAAGCAGGTGGCCGACGAGCTGCGGCGCATGCTGGTCGAAACCACCGTGCGCGGAACCGCCCGGCGCGCCTTCCGTCTGCGCAGCGGGCGCCCGCTCCTGCAGAAGGTGCGCGTCGCCGGGAAGACCGGCAGCCTCTCCGGCACGGATCCCGAGGGCCACTACGGGTGGTTCGTGGGCGTTGCGCCGGCAGAAGCACCGAGCATCGCGATCGCAGTCGTGACCGTGCACGGAAACGACTACCTACAAACCTCGTCCCAGCTGGCGGCCGAGGTTCTACGCGGAATCTTCTGCCCCCAGGGTGTCTGCGCGGATGACGCGGCACGCGCATGGCTGTCTCCGGAACCTCCGATCTCGCCCGAGATTCCGCCCCACAAGCCAGCCAGTCTCGGTTGACCCGAGAGTCGGGAAACGCGCGTGTCGTAAGCCGACCTCCAGCTGCCAGCCCCACGCCTCACTTCCTGCGCCGGCGGCGCCGCTCCTTCAGCGCACCAGGCGAAATTCCATTCCCGCCGCGCGGGCTGCAGCGCCGTCCGCGTCGCGTCGGTCGCCCACGACCAAGCACTCCCGAGGCAGCTTACCCAGGCGGCTCGCCGCCAGCAGTAGACCATCCGGATAGGGCTTGAGCCTCTGGGGACCATCGGCCTCGCCGTTGGCCACGACCACGTCGAACAGCTCACGGAGCTCGAGCGCAGCAAGCTTGCGACGCGCCGGATAGTCACTGACGAGAGCGGTGACCCCGCCACCTTGGCGAAATGCCCGGATCTCGTCGACCAAGGAGTGACGCACGAAGCGGCGCAACCACTTGCCGGGGCGCTCGAACATCCACTCGGTGATGACGGCCTGCACGTGCTCTCGAGGCAGGCCGCACTCCGCAGCACATCGCTCGAGCTGGACCGAGAATGGACTCGCGACGGGGTCGGCGAGTTCGTGCCGCAGTCGTTCGTGGGCAGCTCGAAAGGCTCGCAGCACGCGCACTCGGTGAGGGGCGAGCAGCGCGAGTTCGAGGGCCATCGCGAGCTTGACCGGCCGAGCGGAGTAGAGCGTTCCATCCAGGTCGATCAGCCAGGCGCTGCGGTCCTTCTCCACCTCCAACGTCTCTACCCGCCGATGCGGTTCATCTCGACCCGCGAGTGAGCTGGGCCGCTGGCGCTCGGCTGCGCCATCGTCAGCTCTCCGCGCTCCTCGGAGTAGCGATCGCTGCGGCGCCTCCAGATCTCGCGAAGCCGCTGTCGCACCACGTCGTCGCTGGCTGTGCCGCGCAAGAGCGCCTTCAGGTCGTATCCCTGGGTTCCGAACAGGCACGTGAACAGCTGTCCATCGGCTGAGAGCCGCGCCCGCGTACAGCCCCCACAAAACGGCTCGCTGACCGACGCGATGATTCCGATCTCGCCAGCACCATCGCGATACCGATAGCGTCGCGCGACGTCCCCGGCTCGAGCCGGTGCGACCGGCTCGAGCGGATACACCGCATCGATCCGCGCCAGCATCTCATCCGCCGACACCACGCGCTCGCGATCCCATGCATTGCGGGTTCCCACGTCCATGAACTCGATCAACCTGAGAATGTGGCCGGTCCCCCGAAACTGATCTACGAGCTCGAGCACCGCGTGCTCGTTGACCCCCTTGATCACGACTGCATTGATCTTGATCGGAGCGAGCCCGGCGGACCGCGCGGCTTCGATCCCGTCGAGCACTCGGGCGACCTCGGCCCGACGTCCGCTCAGCCGTTGAAAGGTCGCCTCATCGAGCGCATCCAGGCTGACCGTCACCCGCACGAGACCCGCAGCGCGCAGCGCTTCGGCATGCTGCGCCAGCAGTACACCATTCGTCGTCAGCGCGAGATCCTCGACACCCGGGATTCCAGCCAGACGTTCGATCAGGCAGGGAAGCTCGGCACGCAGCAGCGGCTCACCGCCGGTGATCCGCAGCTTGCGAACACCGAGCTGTGCAAAGATACGGGTCAGACGCTCGATTTCCTCGAACCTCAGGATCTCTGGCTTCGGCAAGAAGGCATAGCGCTCGCCGAACACCTCGGAGGGCATACAGTAGGGACACCGAAAGTTGCAGCGATCCGTGACCGAGATGCGCAAGTCCTGCAGCGGACGCTGCAACACGTCGAGGGTAGTGAGAGCGATGGAGGACTCGGACGACACAGCCTCAGCTCTCCCCGATCAAGCGCGGAAGGATCTGACTGATCGAGCCGCGTAGGACGACATCGGCGAGCTGATCCATCGCGGTCGGCTCCGCATTCACGATGATCACCCGCGCGCCGGACTGCTTCGCGATGGGAACCGCGTCGGCCGCGGGATAGACCGACAGGGTGCTTCCAATCGCCAGCATCACGTCGCAGGTGAGAGCGGCCTCCTGCGCTCGCTCGAGATCCTCCTTGACCAGGTTCTGACCGAAGGAGATCGTCGCAGACTTGAGGATGCCCCCGCAGCTCCGACAAGGGGGATCGTCCTCCCCCGCTCGAACGCGCTCCAACGCCCGCTCCATGGGTGCTCTCTCGCCACAAGACATGCAGACGACCTCGCACGCGGTCCCGTGGATCTCGATGACACGCTCGGGAGAGTTCCCAGCACGCTGATGAAGGCCGTCGACGTTCTGCGTGATGAGCGCCGAGAGTCGCCCCGAGACTTCGAGCGCAGCCAGCGCGAAGTGGCCGGCGTTCGGCTCGCGCTGGTGCATTCGAGAGTCCAAGCGCGAACGCCACGCCGCGCGCCGAACCTCGGGATCGCTCATGTAGTGCTGCAGGGTCGCGAGCTTCTCCGCCGCCGGATTTCGGGTCCACACTCCCTTCGGGCCACGGAAGTCGGGAATCCCCGAGTCGGTCGAGATGCCCGCTCCGGTAAGCGCTACGACGTGTCGCGCTTCCTGCAACCAGGTCCGGGCGCGTGCGAGTTCTTCGTCGGTCTGCTGCACTCGGGCGACTCCTTGGGCCTCGACGGTTCCGCAGGCCTCGACAGTGAATCAGAGTACGTCAGGGTACCCCAAGCCCACCCACTCCCGCCGGATCCAACGGAGCCGCTGCTGGAGGGGCAGCCGGGGGACGAGCAGGGTCCGATGACCGAGCTCCGCGTAGACCCGCAGGAGCTCGTCACGCAGGGCCAGAGAGGACGCGAGATCATCGCTGCGTCCGGAGCGGCTACGCGGGTCGAAGTCACTCAGGGTGTCCAGCACGAAGACCAGGTCGTAGCTCGCGCTCGCGAGTGCCACGTGCAGCGCTTGCGGGACCTGGGCGCGCGCATGACGCAGATAGGCGAGACCGTCCGGGAGCCCGCGGTCACAGACCACGACATCGAGGCCGGCTCCGCCGCCGGCGAGCCGGCCAGCGACCTGCGGTCCTGGTGGGCCTAGGCACCCGGGCTGGACGGCCGCCCGCTCCCACGTGGACTGAGTCTCAGCGATTCGCTGCTGGAACTCGACCGCGTGCTCCTCCCGCCAGCGTCGCTGCTCCTCGAGACCGAGCTCGCGGGTGAGCTCGCCGATGACGTGTAGCGCTGCCTCGGGCACGACGCGCACTCCCGGGCGTGACATGCGCTCGGCGAGCGTCGTCTTGCCCGCCCAGGCTCCTCCGGTCAGAACGACCTTGTACGGTCGGCTTCGGCCCTCCAAGGCTCCTCCCGCTCCATCGCACGCCAGCACCGACAACGCTCGGCTCGCGCCCGGTCTTCGCAGTCTACTCGGCAATGGCCCCCTACTGCAGCTCGACCGGTCGGGCGCCGATGCATCCCGGGTGAGCTTCGATCGAACCCGCGCAACAGATGCATCCAGAGACGCGCGCGCGTCCCTCGAGCAGCTCCTCGTCGGTGCCGCGTCGCTCCCGACTCTCAAGGAGATTCCGCTGCGCGTGCTGGCGCTGCTGGACGATCCGGATGTCTCGCTGAACGAGATCAGCCGCACCCTGGAGGGGGATCCGCTCCTGTCTGCGCGACTACTGCGGCTTGCCAACTCGCCCCTGTTCGCGCGGGGACAGCGACTGGACAGCATCCACCAGGCGATCGTCCGCCTCGGCTACGCGGAGGTGCGAACCGCGGTCACCACGATCGGGTTCATCGACTGCGTCGGTCGCGACTCGCGGGCGTTCGACATGCGCGAGATCTTTCGCGAGGCGGTCTGCTGCGCGAGCCTGAGCCGCCGGCTCGCCCGCGATCTTCGCAAGGGTTCTGCATCGAGCGCGTATCTCGCCGGCCTGCTGCACAGCATGGGCGAGATCGTACTGGGCCTGTGTTTCGAGCAACGTTTCGAGAGCTGTGTTCTGGAGGGACGCGCCAGCATGGTCCCTCTGAGCGAGGTGCTGGAACGCGAATTCGGCTTCAGTGCGGCGGAGATCGGTGCACACCTGCTCGGACGCTGGCGCATGCCAGAGGAGGTAGTGGACGCGGTACGCTTCAAGAACAGTCCACATCGGTCACCACGCGAGAACTCGCTCGCCGAGATCGTGGGAGCCGCCTACCGTACGACACGCGCGCTCGGCATCGGACTCGAATGGCCCGGAGACTCAGCGATCGACTGGGCTCCCCGAGCGTTTCCAGTTCTTGCGCGCGCCTCGGGCGACGAGCAGGGGGGACCTCTCTACCTGGAACAGTGTCGCAAGGACATGCCCGCGCTGGAGGAGTCACTCGAGATTCTGCTCCCTCCAGCCGGGCGCTGCCGTACGCCGCTCCTCTCCTAGAGATCTCGAGGTCGGCAGATCCACGCAGCTGAGCGCTGGGGGGGGAACCGCGCGCGGGAGCTCGTTGCCCGCTGCCACCGGATCTACGGGACTCCGAGCGAGCAACCCGAGCGCAACAGCGAGCCGGGTCGAGCGGTGTTCAGCGGAACGCGAGCGGCGCCGATTCGAGCGGTATGTTGGATTGTCAGGATCGCGAGCCCATGGTAGCAGCGTTGGCGACATCCAGAGCCTCTGCGGATCAGCTGTTCCTCGAAGCGGAGCAGCTGCCGACCCTTCCAGACATCCCGAACCGCGCCCTACATCTGCTCGAGGACCCCGACGCGTCTCTTTCGGAAGTCGGAGACGTGATCGCGCTCGATCCGGTCCTGACGGCCCGCTGCCTGAGGCTGGTGAACTCACCGACCTTCGCGGCGCGTGGCCAGGTCGAGACCATTCACGCCGCGGTGACGCGTCTCGGGGCCCAGGAAGTCAGGTCGCTTCTACTCACCGCAACCATGCTGGAAGCCCTGCGCACGGAGTCGACGCGGCTGAACCTCTCCGAAATCTGGCGCCACGCGATCGCCTCGGGAGTCCTCGCACGGCGCCTCGCCAGGGACCTGCGCGAGCCAGAAGTCGATCGTGCGTATCTGGCCGGGCTGCTGCACTCGTTGGGGGAGGTCGCTCTGGCGACCTGCTTCCCGGCGCGCTTCGACGACGCGCTGCGCGATATCGCCCCGAGCGGGGCCGCCGATGCCCTCGACGGCGCCTTCGGGATGCGCCCGTCCCTCTTCTGCGCGCACCTCCTCGCACAGTGGAATCTGCCCGCCCCCGTCGTCGAAGCGGTGGCATTTCACGAACACCCGTCACTCGCCCCAGAACATCCGAGGCTCGCAGAAATCGTCCACACGGCGAGCGCCGCGTGCCGCGCCTTCGGGTTGGGAGCGGGAACCATCGTGCGCCCAGAGAGCGAGCGGCCGACACGACGGGCCTCCGCCGTGAAGCCGGAGGAGACCGAGCCCGAAGATCGAGACTGGCAGGCCGAGATCTCCCGCGAGCTCCTCACGGAAGCCTGCGGGGGCGATCCAGAGCGCTATCTCGAGTCGCTCGAAGCCATCACCGACTCGCTGGGCGAGATCCTCGCCGCGCTGCTGTCCTGAGCACGGGCCCCAGGTCGCACCCAAATCCGCAAGATCGCTTGGGCCTTCAGGGCCTCGCCGGAGACTTTCAGGAAGGCGGCCTCCGGCTCAGCGGCGGCGCGGCCCATCCGCGTCGGCCGGACCCACTTCACCGTCGGCGACCTCGATCCAGAGGTCGTCGCCATCGCGCTCGACGCTGAAGCAGCCAAGGGGCGGGGAGAACGTATTCTGGCCACCGAGTCCCGTGCGAACATCGAACTCCCAGCCGTGAGCCGTGCAGATGATCGTGTGCCCCTCGAGCAGCCCCTCGGAGAGCGGGAAACCTGCGTGGGGACACGCATTGTCAATCGCGAAATACTCGTCATCGACGCAAAACACGGCGATGTCGCGACCGTGCGCGGTCACGCGCAGCCCACGCCCCTCCGGCACATCCGAGGTCTTCCCGATTCTCTCCCGAGCCATCGCCGCTCCTCTTCCCTGTCCTCTCGTCGCGGGCTGCACTTTACCAAACGGATCCGCGCCTGCCGGCACGTGGTGCCGCCAGCCCTGGATCTGGTACCCTGCCGCGGGTGAATTCCATGGATGCCGAAACCTCTACCAACCTCTCCCTTGGCGCACGCGTGCTGGCTGGACGCGCGCTCGATACCGAGACACTTCTAGGCTGCCTGTGCCAGGACACCCCGCTCCTGCCTCTGCTTCACGAGGCCTTCCAGGTGCGCTCCGCCCATTTCGGACGTCGCGTACAGATACACGTCCTGAACAACGCACAAAACGCGCGCTGTCCGGAGGACTGCGGCTACTGCGCACAGTCCGCGGTCACTACGGCTCCCGTGCGTCCCTACGCGCTCAAGTCGCGCGAGGAGCTCGTCGCCGAGGCGCACGCGGCGCACGCTGCCGGAGCGTTCCGCTATTGCATCGTCGCGAGCGGCCGCGGCCCGAGCGAGCGTCATGTCTCCGAGATCGCAGCAGCCGTACGTCAGATCAAGAGCGAGGTCGGAGTCCAGGTCTGCGTATCTGCGGGACTGCTCGACGAAGCCAAAGCCCTAGTGCTCAAGGATGCGGGTGTGGATCGCTTCAACCACAACCTGAACACCAGCGCGGAGCACTATCCCGAGATCTGTACGACGCACGACTTCGCGGATCGACTGCGCACCCTGAAGGCAGCCCAGCAGGCCGGCCTCGAGCTCTGCAGCGGGATGATCGCAGGCATGGGAGAGAGCGACCGAGACATCGTCGAAGTAGCGCTCGAACTATGCCGCATGCAGGTCCCGTCGATCCCAGTCAACTTCCTGATCCCGATCGACGGGAATCCGGTCCAGTCCGATGGCACACTCACGCCGGAGCGCGCACTGCGAATCCTCGCATTGTTCCGCCTAGCCAATCCAAACGCAGAGATTCGAGTCGCCGGCGGGCGCGAGGGGCATCTCGGGGCGATGGAGCCTCTCGCGCTGTTCCCAGCGAACTCCTTGTTCATCCAAGGCTATCTGACCACGCGCGGCGAGGCGCCCCAGGCGACCTACCGGATGATCCGCGATGCGGGATTCGAGGTCGAGCGCGCCGACGGCTCCGTGATCAGCTGGGAAGAGCTTGGACTCGACGATCGCTTCCGCGTTCAAGGGGATACTGCAATCGTCAAATCCGAGCTGCTTCAGATCGACCCTCCACACGACCGCGCGCGGCGCGTGCGAGTCCGGGATCGAGCCTAACCTAGAGCTGCCTGCCCTAGCCGAGGTGCTTCGCGAACCACCTCGTCGTGCGCTGCCAGGCATCGCGCGCCGACTCCGCATGGAACACGGGCCGCTCCTCGCAGAAGAATCCGTGCTCCGCGAGGGGATAGATCTTGACCTCGTGCGGCTTGCCCAGATACCCGAGCTCCGCCTGAATACGGTCGACCTGGGCAAACGGAATCGAACGATCACGACCTCCGAAGAGTAGAAGTAGCGGGGCGCGGAGGGCTCGAGCCTCGAAGAGCACGGGGACCATCCGACCCGCGTAGAAGATGCTCGCCGCACGGATCTGCTCGCTCATGTGACAGGCAGCGAGAAAGGCGAGCCGACCGCCCATACCGAAACCGAGAGCGCCCAGACGCGCCGGGTCCGCCGAAGGATGCTCGGCCAAGGCCCCGACCGCCAACGAGATGTCCGCGAGGACGCGCTCGTCCTTTACTCTCTCCTCTTGAGCATCGCTCAGCGCGATGGTGCGCATCACGCGATCGGCAGCCCGATCCGGGCTGGTATACGGCAAGGTTCGCTCGGACTCGCGGTAGTACAGATCAGGTGCGAACACGACATAGCCTTCCGCCGCGAGGCGACTCGCGACCGAGCGAATGTGGCCATCTACTCCGAACGCGTCCATGACCAGCAAGACCCCCGGGAATGGACCGTGCGCTTGAGGACGGTACCCGAGGATCGCCATTCGCCCACCCGGTGCGTCGATCTCGATGGTTTCTTCGATGATCTCCATGCGGCACTCCCCTCGTGCTCGTTCGCTCCAAACCGGCGGGCGGTGCCCGCCGGCCTCCTCACAGCACGCCATCTTAGGCTTAAACTGTAATTGTACATGCAGAATTAATGCATCTCTGCGTCGAATCGCGGGCGCTCTGGGCACCTCTATGCAGTGCCCTGCTCATCGCATCCAGGTGTGAATCACCGCATTGCATGCTTCTGCATCCCCTCAAGGTGGGGCGCTGGCCATCCGATGCCAAACCGGAACACCACTGCAGAAGTACGCCGCTTCCGCGCCCGAGCAGGTCGGTGATGAACCTCTAGACAACGGAGAGCTTCGCGATGAGTACAGCCCCGATTCGGCTAGGCGGCTCCGCGCAGCTACCGCCCCTTGCGGGCGCGGTGCCGACCGCCCAGGCAGCCAGTCTTCACCCAGCGCGCGTCGAGCGCGCGGCACCGATCCGTACGGGTGTCGGCTCCGCGGCGCAGACCACGGCCGACCTGACCCTGTCGCCAGAAGCTCGCCGCGCTCAGAGTGCGAAGTCGTTCGAACGTGAGCTGCTCGCCTCCTTCGAGCGCGGATTGTCGGCGGATGAGCTCGAGCTCTTCGAGCAGGCCGGTCGCAGCGGCTATCTCGACTCGATCGCATCGGACACCGACACTTCGGCCGAGGGCACAGCCAATCGCATCCTGGGGGGCGTCACGGGCTATATTTTCGGCGCGTTCGAGCTCTCGCGCGGGGAGCTCCAGAGCGCAGACCTGGATGAGTTCGAGCGAGAAGCTCTACGCGGCTTCGAGCGGGGCTTCGCGCAAGCGAAGGAGCTGATCGAAGGTCTCGGCGCCCGGTCCCCGGAGCTGGCGACGGACCTGGATCGAACCGCCGAGCTCGTGCGCAGCGGGATTCACGACTTCGTCGAGGAGCGTCGCAGCGCGCTCGCGGGCTGAAGGCAGTCCCCCCGCAGCTCTGCTCAGTCCTCCTCCTCGCAAGCGACCGAACCAATCCGGCTTGCGGAATCCTCCCCCGCGGGCTTCTGTCTAGCGGATGTCCGAGCAGATGGAGTCCGACGTGTCCCCTCCGGCGTACTCGCAAAGCCGACGCCGCGGCAAGCGCCGCCGGCGGCGCGCATGGCTGCCGCGCCCGCCCGCGTTGCGCGACTTCGCCAAACGCCACCGACTGCGCTTCACTGAAGGGAACCACGTCACCCTCTACGGCACCGGACCCGAGGGGCTCGAAGCGATGCTGGCCGCGATCGAGAGCGCCGTAGACCATGTCCACCTCGAGACCTACATCCTGCGCCCGGACGCTACCGGTCGCCGCTTCCTACGCGCGCTGACCGAACAAGCACGCGCAGGTGTCGAGGTGCGCGTCGTCGTGGACGCGCTCGGATCCTGGACCCTGGACGATCGTGAGCTCACACCACTCCGGGAGGCAGGTGGCGAGGTGGTCTGGTTCAACCCAGTGGGCTTCGTGCTCCCGCGCCTGGGGGCGCGACGCAGAGATCATCGAAAGATCCTGGTCGTGGACGGTGAGGTCGGCTTCACGGGTGGACTGAATATCGGCGACGAATACACCCGCGGTCCAGAGTCCGGCGCACGCCAGTGGAGGGACGCACATGTGCGTATCCAGGGGCCCGCCGTACGCGATCTGCAGGCAGTCTTTCTAGAGAGCTGGTTCCGCGCCGACGGGCCGGACCTGCCCTGGCACACTTTCCTCGACGAATCTGCCATGGACTGTGGCGACGTACGCTGTGCAGTCGTGGCCGACGGCCCGATCTATCGTCGGCGTCGCATGCGAGACCTGGTCGTTGCCGCACTCGACAGCGCCACCGAGGCCGCGGCATTCGAAAGTCCCTATTTCGCACCCGGCCGGCGTGTACTGGAAGCCCTCGGTGCTGCGGCCGAGCGCGGGATTCGCGTGCGGCTACTGCTCGCAGCGCGCAGCGATCATCCAATCCTCTATCGCGCCGCGCGCGCGATCCTGACCAAGCTGGTCGAGAGAGGGGTGGAGGTGCGCGAGTTCACACACTCGATGCTGCACTCGAAGCTCGCTGTGTTCGACGATTCCTGGGCCATTCTGGGCACGACCAATCTGGATCGTCAGAGCCTCGAACACAGCCACGAGGTGAACCTGATCCTCTCCGGTGGCGACATCACGAAGCAGCTCAGCGCGCACTTGAGAGAGCACGCAGAGCTCTCCCGACCCGTTGCAATGTCGGACCTCCAAGCACGGCCAGCGTGGCAGCGCCTTTGCGACTGGGCCGCGTCGCTGCTGCTCTGGTTCGTGTGACGCTGGGGTATGGCCTCCGGTGGAACCGGGACGGGCGGGCGAACGCACGAGACGAGGCCGTTCAGACCTCGTACTTGACCTCGTAGAACGGAATGATCTCGATCACGGGCTTCGGGCTCAAGGTGGGCACGACCCAGAGCGGTGTAAGAACGATGTCCACCGTTCCCCAGCCTATGCGATTCACGGTCGAGAACACCCCGGCGACCACGCCCAGGAAATGAGTGGATACAGGCGCCGCTGGTAGCTCCTCGAACATGCTCGGCGGCTCGATCGCCTCGTAGACGATGTCGGCCGGCGACGTGACGATTCCGTTGATCCCTGCCAGTAGGCCATTGCATCCCTCGGCCCGAGCGGGCCCCGCAGCGGCGAGACACCCAAGGACTAGACCGACGGCGAGAATGCGCAGCATCGAGATCTCCTCCCTAGAAATGGAGTGCTTGGAAATGCGGTGCTCCAGGCGCGCTTCGCAACGCGGTGGACTCACGATCTCGTGACCCCGCGCGCCTACCACGAGCGCCTTCGATCTCAAGCTCGCATCCTTCCGAACGAATGCACCGGGCGCAACAGGAAACCGGAGCCCGCGGGTGAAGTCAACCGCCACAGCCCCGATGCAAGCCGGATCCGCCGTCGGCCTCGAGCAGGAGCTGCGTCCCGCCCGCGGCAATACTGATGACCAGCGCCCCGCCGAGCGCCGGGAGCACACCACGCACGTCCATACCCGGAACCAGCCAGCCGGTAGCGTAGAGCAGCCCCGCGTTGATCACCCAGAGCGAGCCCCCGAGAGTGAGCAACGTGAGCGGAAAGGTGAAAAACCGCAGAATCGGCCGTACGGCCGCGTGCGCGAGCGCGAGTACCGCGGTGCCGACCACGAGCGCTTCGAAGCTCTGGATCGCGATGCCGGTCAGGATTCGATCTGCAAGCCAGAGCGCCAGACCTGCACCCAGCACGCGCGCCACGAACGAAGGCAACGACGGGCCCGGCTAGGCCGTCACCGAACGACGGGGGGCGACACTCGCAGCCAGCTCGGACCACAGATGGACTGCCGCCCGCATCGCCTTGCGAAAGTCGCCCAGGTGCAGGCTCTCGTTCTCTCCGTGCGCGTTGCAGACTGGATCCTCGAGCCCGAGGAGGAGCGCAGGGGCGCCCTGCAGCACGCTCGAGAATGGCCCTACGAACGGGATCGTCCCTCCACAGCCGATGTGCACGGGATCGGCCTCGAAGCCGGCGCGCAGCGCACGGCGGGCTGCATCGAATGCCGCCCCTTCCGGCAACGTGGTCCAGCCGGGGACGGGTGTGTGCGTGCTCGCCTCTACCTCGATCCCCCACGGAGGGTTTGCGCACAGGCAGTCGAGGACGCAGCGCTCCACTCGGCGCGGGTCCTGCCCTGGGGCCACGCGCACCGAGACCTGTGCGCGCGCCTGATCGATCAGCTGGTTGCTGGCGTTCGCCATCGCCACGGACTCCAGCGCGGTGACCGTCACGCTCGGCTGCAGCCACAGGCGCGCGTAAACCGGCAGCTCGGCTGCACCCGCGAGCTCGGCGCTCGGACACAGACCGGCATCCGCGCGGAACTGGGCTAGATCGAAGGGCAGCGCCGCGAGGCGCTCGAGCTCCGCTGGCCCGAGTCGCGGCACGTCATCCGCCAGGCCGGGAATCGCGATGCAGCCGCGGTCGTCGACCAGCCTGGCCAGGATGCGAACGAGTCCCGTCGCCGCATCGAGCACCGGCCCGCCCCACATCCCGCTGTGCACCGGATGATCGAGCGCACGAACGCGCAGGTCGATGGTCACGAGACCCCGTAGGCTCGTCGTGAGCGAGGGGATTCCGGTCGCCAGATTCGCGGTATCGGACAGCACGATCACATCCGCCTGCAGGCGCTCCCGGTGAGCGCGCAGGAACGCCTCGAGGTTGGGGGACCCGATTTCCTCCTCGCCCTCGACGAGAAGCTTGATATTGACCGGAATGCGGTCGGCCGACTGCAGCCACGCCCGCAGCGCAGCCAGATGCAGAGCCACACCGGCTTTGTCGTCCACTACTCCGCGCCCGTACAAGCGGCCATCCGGCCGCAGGGTCGGCTCGAACGCCGGACTCTCCCAGTAGGAGTCGCGCCCGGGCGGCTGGACGTCGTGGTGCGCGTAGACCAGCGCCGTCGGCGCGTCCGGCCCCGCATGCAGCCACTCCGCGAGCACGTACGGATGCGAGCCCTCGATGCTCAGCACCTCCACTCGCTCGAGCCCGACCGCCCGCGCCTGCTCCGCCACCAGCGCGGCCGAGCGCTCTACGTGCGCTGGGTCGAATCCGGCAGCGGAAACGCCGCGAACTCTCGCCAGCGCACACAGGTCTTCGAGAGCAGCCTCGAAGCCCTGCTCCAGGCTCTCGAGGGCCGCCTTCACTTCGCTCTCGCACTGAATCCCCATGCGCCTCCTCGATGGCTGGACGATGGCTACTCTCGCTTCTGCCGTTCCTTGTTGTAGACCCCGATCGTTCCACAGGCGATCGCATCGCCGGACGAGCTCATCGGGTCGTTCGGATCCGAGAAGCTCTCGTGCAGAAGGAGACCGCGACCCAGAATCGCATTCTCTGGGCCGGCGATCGACAGCCCACGTGCGCTGAAGCGTACCTCGGCCTTTCCCTCGGCATCCGCGCGGATGTCCTCCAAGTCGCCTAGGGGCAGCATGCCCGTGCTCGTCATGCGCATCATGTTTCCGGTGGGATCGAAGTGCGGCCCGGCGCTACCCGTGAGAACGTCGCTGCAGTCCCCGAAGACGTGGATGTGAAAGCCATGCCGCGTGCCAGAAGGCAAGCCCTCGATCCGTGCGAGGACATCGACCCGCCCTTCGCCCGGCGTGAAGATGACCTTGCCACGTACCTTGCTCACGTCTCCTACGGGAGCGATCAGCGCGATCGCCTGCTCGACCCCCTCGAAGCTCGGCTGCGCTCCCACGCTCGCGCCGGACGCGAGCAACCCCAGCCCGAGCCAGCTCGCCGTACGCAGCCTGCGCAATCCGCTCGAAGCTCCACCCCCGAGCTCCCGATTCACCGGTCTAGATGTCTGCATTCCACTCCCTCGCATCTGCGTCCGCGTGCCGCGTCTGCGTCCCGCATCTATGTCTGCGGCCGCCGCGCCCCTGCATCCCGCGGCTGGGTGCGATCCAGGCCGTGGTCGCTCCGCATTATGGAGCCCGGTATGCGGCCAGTCCACACGCCGCCCGCGGGCGCGCGGCAGCCCTGCGGCATTGGTACGGCATCCGCGCAGCGTCGCAGCGCACCGGTCCTTCGGGCACACGCCCGTCCCAGAACGCCCTGTCCTAGCCTTGCGACCAGGTCCGATGCCCAGTCGCGACCAGATCCGATGCCCAGTCCCACGATCCTGTCCGAAGCGAGGGCCCTGTCCGAAGGCCCCGTTTCGCTGGAGTTCCGCTTCGAGCGTGTCGATGAGACACTCACTCCTCGCGTCACGACGACACCCAGACGAGGCGGCTCGCTCCGACACCTCGACGACGCCCCCGAAACGAACGCCGTCCGGGCGCGGAGACACAGCATGGAATGCACCCCGAGATCCGACGGCGACGAAGAGTCTCCCCAGGGGGGTCGATGAACACGCTGCATGAGTCCCTGCTCCACGGGGAGTGCCGTCTGTTCATCTCGGCAACTGGGGCGGGGCTGGGCCTTGCGGCCGACCTCTGGTGCGAGCCCGGAGCATCGTCGTATCTGGTCGGCGGCATCACACCCTACTCGCAACCCGAGCTCGCGCGCTTCATCGGTCGCATTCCGCTCGCGTCCACGTGCAGCTTCGAGACCGCGCTCGACATGGCGAGCATGAGCTATATCACCGCCTGCGAGCACTGCGCTCTGGAAGAGAGCGGTCGGCAGGCACTCCCGATCGGACTCGCAATCACGGCTGCCGTCGCGTCCAATCGAATTCCACGCGGGGCTCAGCGCGCACACCTCTGTGCGATCACTCCCACTGCCGTTCGACACCTCGAGCTGCGCTTCGAGAAGTCCATCGGATCTAGCGCGCGCCGCGAACAGGACCAGCAGATCACACGAGAGGCGCGCGAGCTGCTGCACGCACTCCTCCTGGACAAGGAGTTCGGAAGCGACGTCGAGCCAGAGGCGCTCGACCGCCTGTTCCGATTCCCGGCATTCAGCCCGCTGCGACAGCGGGAGGTCCCGAGTCGCGGCGACGGCGCCTGCTACCTGCCGGCAACCCTGAACCCGCTGCACGAAGGGCATCGCGAGATGGCGCGACGCGCAGATGCCGCACTCGGGACTCCCGGCTGCACCCGCTTCCTGGTCACGGCGACGCCGGTCCACAAGCCGAACCTGCGGGTCGGCACCCTGCTCGACAAGGTGGGCCAAGTCTGGGCCGACTGCAGCGGTAGCGAGCTGCGAGGCATCGAGTTCTCGCGCGATGACCCACTGTTCTTGGACAAGGTGAAGCAGCGTCCGGACGCGAGCTTCGTCGTCGGTGCGGATACGCTCGCACGCCTGTTGGATCCGACCTGGGGCCCCTCCACGGGCTCGGTCCTGCAAGCGTTCGCAGCTTTTGGCGCGCGCTTCTTCGTCATGGGGAGACAGGTAGACGGCCGCTTCCTGCGGCTGCGCGACATACCCATTCCCAGGGAGCACGCGCACCTGTTCCACGAGCTCGACGGCCGCGTGGACCAGAGCTCGACCGCGCTGCGCGAGTACATCTCAACGCAGCGAGGCTGAGCGCCTCGGGCGTACGGGCTGATAGAATACGCCGCATGTCGTGGAAGAACGAAGTCCAGGGAATCGAGGCGCGTCGCGAGGCCGCGCGGGCGCACGGCGGCGAGGAGGCCGTCACGCGCCAGCACGCGGCGGGACGACTCACCATTCGAGAACGTATCGAGTCGCTCGTCGACGCGGGCTCGTTCCGAGAGTACGGGCGGATCGCAGGCCACTCCCAGAAAGGTCCCGACGGCCAGCTCCAGAGCTTCACTCCCGCAAACTACGTGCTCGGAATCGGCAAGCTCGAGGGTCGGTCGGTCGTCGTCGGTGGCGAGGACTTCACGTTGCGCGGTGGCTCCCCCTCGCCAGCTGGACTACGCAAAAGCGTGTATGCCGAAGAGCTGGCTCACCGCTATCGCATACCGCTGATCCGCTTGCTCGAGGGGGGCGGTGGGAGCGTCCCGCGTGGAAGCTCGGGGGGAAACGGCCAGCCGCGGCCCGCGCCGAGCGGAGATTCCGCCTCTGCCCCACCGCGCTTCATGTCGATCATGCAGACCCTCGGTACGGTGCCGGTCGCCTCGGCCGCACTGGGTGCCGTCGCCGGTTTGCCCGCAGCGCGCCTCGTGGCGTCGCATTTCACCACGATGGTCCAGGGAAGCTCGCAAGTGCTCGTCGGAGGCCCTGCACTGGTAGAGCGCGCGCTCGGTCGCTCTCTGTCGAAGGAAGAGCTCGGCGGGACACGCATCCATCTGAAGAGCGGCGTGGTCGACAACGCCGCGCCGGACGAGCCAGCCAGCTTTCAGCTGATCCGTCGCTTCCTTAGCTATCTACCTGCCAACGTCTGGGAGCGCGCTCCGGTGCGTGCCTGCAACGACCCTCTGGACCGCAGCTCGGAAGAGCTACTCGAGATCATTCCACGCGATCGTCGCAAGCCGTACAAGATGCGGCGCATTCTGGAGCAGGTCCTCGACGATGGACAGCTGCTCGAACTCGCCCCTCACTACGGCTCCTCTCAGATCACGGGGCTGGCTCACCTGGCGGGTCAACCGGTGGGTGTCCTGGCAAACGATCCGTACTTCTACGCGGGTTCGATGACCGCTGACGGTGCCGAGAAGGTGCGCCGCTTCGTCGATACCTGTGACACCTTCCATCTGCCGATCGTGAGCTTCGTCGATGAGCCGGGATTCATGATCGGCCCCGATGCCGAACGCAGCGCCACGATCCGGCGTGGAGTGGCCGCCCTGTGCGCGATCATGCAGTCGACCGTTCCGTGGGCATCGGTCATCGTCCGCAAAGTCTATGGCGTCGCTGGCGGAGCTCACTTCGGTCCAGGCGGCCTACGCTTGGCATGGCCCTCGGCCGAGTCGGGGGCACTCCCGGTCGAGGGCGGAGTCGCGGTTGCGTATCGCAGGGAGCTGGCCGAGGCGGAGGACCCGGAGGCGCTGCGCCGCGAGATCGAGGAACGCATTCTCGCGCATCGCTCCCCGTACGCCGCTGGCGAGGCATTCTCCGTGCACGATCTCATCGATCCACGCCACACGAGAGCAGCGCTCTGCGAGTGGATCGAGCACATCCAGCCCCAGCTCGAGCTCCACTTGGGCCCGCGCAGCTACACCTTGCGGCCCTAGCGGCCGCCCCGCAGACGATGAGCGTTCGCATCGGCATCGGGTTGGGCAGCCTTCCGGTGGAGTCGGCGCAGGAGTTCTTTCGTTGGGTCGACCGCTGCGAGGACAGCGCGCTCGATTCACTCTGGCAGACCGATCGGCTGGTATCGCGCGAGCCTCAGCTGGAGGCACTAAGTACCATATCCGCCCTCGCGGCGCGCACCAAGCGCATCAAGTTCGGCATGAACGCGGTCGTGATCCCGTTTCGCAACCCGCTGCTGCTGGCGAAGCAGTGCGCGACGATCGACTTCCTGAGCAACGGGCGCCTGCTTCCGGTGTTCGGCGTCGGTGCAGAGAGCGCACCCGAGTGGCGTGCATCGAGTAGCGGGAGCCCCGCGGGTCGCGGAACGCGAGCCAACGAAGCCCTCGAGCTGATGCAGCGTCTCTGGACCGAGCCGCGAGTCAGCTACCGGGGAGCCCATTACGACTACACCGACGTCTCGCTGGCCCCTCAGCCGATCCAGCAGCCCCTACCCTGCTGGATCGGAGGGAGCAGCCCGGCGGCGATCCGGCGCACAGCTCGCTATGGCACCGGCTGGCTCGGCGGCACTCAGGGACCGGAGCGAGTGCGCCGCGTGATCCAGGCAATCAGACGCGACCTGGAAGCCACCGGCCGGGAGATCGCTCCGGACCACTACGGCGCAACCCTCGCCTTTCGGCTGCAAGCACCGGGCGAGCGCCCCGAACCGCGCCTCGAGGGCGTGATCGAAGCCAGGCTGCGACGTGCGAGCGCGGCCAGACCGGGAACGAACCGTAGCGAAGCTCATGCGCGAGGTGAGCTCCGACAAGAGCTGATCGCGATCGGCAGCGCGCAA
Organism: Pseudomonadota bacterium; assembly: GCA_003247575.1. GTDB lineage: Bacteria > Myxococcota_A > UBA9160 > SZUA-336 > SZUA-336 > SZUA-336. The sequence continues at coordinate 39,537 of QJZC01000010.1, read as the reverse complement.
GCCGTCGTCGAGCGGCTGCGAGCATATCACCGCGCCGGTGCAGCGAAGTACGTGCTGATCCCACTCGCCCTCGACCTGCGCGACTTGATGGAGCAGACCGAGAGGCTGCTGGCGGAGGTACTCCCCGAAGTACACGCCTGGGCCAACCCGTCCCTCTCCTCAAGCGCTGGCGGCGAGACTCCGAACCCATAGGGAGGAAACCGAGGCTTCTTCCCTACAGTTTCGTCCGGGATGGGGCCCGATGAATGGGACCAGCACGCCGACATGCAGATCAACGAGAGCATTTGGGACGAACGTTCTTCGCTCGAGCGCTTGGTGCGCATGCTACCGGGTTTTCGCGGCTACCATGTCGCCGAGAACCGGCGCGAAGCCGACCTCCTCTTCCGTAGCTTCGGACGGGCCCGACTCGACCGCGTCCGAGCCGAGCTCGAGAAGCGCAGCAAGCAGAAGCCGCGCAAGGCGCGCAGCCCGTATCGCGGGCTATCGCGTCGGCTCCAGCGCTTGTGCGAAAACCTGGCAAGCGAGAGCCACCCCCGCTTCAAGACTCCGCTGATCTCGATCGCCGCAAGCTGTCTCGATCCCGTCTACATCCAGGACGAGGAGATCGTACGCAGCATCGTGTCGCTCTCGGTCGCGATCCACGAGCACCGCACGGAGCCGCAGGATCTGCGCCGCGAGCTCGATCGGCTGGAGCGCGCGCTCGCCCATCGACGTGCTCTGATCGATCAGCTACTGGACTGATCCGCCCCGCCCTCCATCGCTGGGCGATGCTCGCAATGCGACTCGGTATTCGGCAGCTTTGCGTGCACCGCAGACGCGCGTTCGCTCGAAAGGGTGCCTGTGCGCCCAGGGGCGAGATCTGCGCGAAGGAGAACCCATGGCGGGAGCAGGTGATTCGACCCACAACATCGCCGTCTACATCGACCTCGAGAACGTCGCCATCGGCGTCCGAGAAGCCAAGCTCGGGAAGTTCGAGATCGGTCTCGTCTTTCGGCGGCTCCTCGACAAAGGCAATCTCGTCGTGCGCCGAGCGTACGCGAACTGGGAATCCTTTGGAGAGTATCGCAGACCACTTCACGAGGCCGGCGTAGAGCTGTTCGAGCTGCCGGGTAGCAAGCTATCTGGAAAGAACAGCGCGGACATCCGCTTGGTCGTGGACGCACTCGAGCTGGCTCACACCAAGCATCACATCGACGCCTTCGCGCTCGTCACCGGCGACTCGGACTTTCATCCACTGGTCGCAAAGCTGCGGGAGAACGCCAAGTACACGATTGGTATCGGCGTCAAGAAGTCTACGAGCAAGCTCTTGATCGACGCATGTGATGAGTTCGTCTTCTACGATGACCTCGTCGTCAGCGTCAGCACGAAGCGGTCGGTCCTCTCCAAGACGCGCCTGTCGAAGCGCAAGCAGCAGGCTTTCGAGCTCCTGATCGAAGCGGCCGAGGCGCTCCAACGGGAGAACAAGGCCCTTCACAGCTCCCTCGTCAAGGACACGATGAAGCGGAAGCAGCCGCAGTTCAACGAGGAGTACTACGGCTATCGCTCCTTCAACCGGCTACTCGAGGATGCCGCCGAGCAGAAGATCATCGAGATTCGGCGCGACGACCGCAGCGGAACCTACGTGATTGCAGACGTCCTGGTTGAGAACGACTGAGGAGGCGGCCAGCGACCTCGCCACGACGTCCTGGTACCCACTCGACCCACTCGAGATCGCGCGTCGGCTCGAGACCTCCATCGCCAGCGGACTGGACTCGGAGGTCGTGCCGTCTCGCCGAGCGCGCTTCGGAACCAACGAGCTTCCCGAACTTCGACGGGAGGGGCCTCTGCGCCTGTTCCTGAGGCAGTTCCAGGACTTCATGATCGCGATTCTACTCGCCGCGGCCGTGACCGCGGGCATCGTAGGTGATCCGAAGGACGCGATCGCGATTCTGGTCATCGTCCTCTTGAATGCGCTGGTCGGCGCAGTGCAGCAGTTCCGTGCGGATCGAGCGATCGCGGCATTGCGAAAGCTGACGGAACCCTGCGCGCGCGTCGTTCGGAACGGCCAGGAGCTCGATCTGCCGGCGGTCGAGCTCGTCCCTGGGGATGTCGCCCTGATTGCCGCCGGCGACCTGGTCCCAGCAGACCTGAGACTGGTAGAGGTCGCCGATCTACGCCTCGACGAATCGCTGCTGACGGGAGAGTCAGCTGGAACCCAGAAGCAGTGCGAGGCACTCGCCGAGCCTTCGCTTGCCATCGCGGAGCAGACCAACATGGCCTTCCGCGGAACTCTGGTAACCAACGGGCGCGGTCGAGGAGTCGTCGTCGCGACGGGCTCCGGCTCGGAGCTCGGCTCCATCGCATTGTTGCTGCAGGCCCAGCGCCGCGCTGCGACGCCCCTTCAGGCGCGCCTGGCCCGGTTCGGACGCGCACTCGGTCTGACCGTCCTCGCGATCTGCGCATTGATCTTCGTGAGCGGGCTGCTGCGTGGGGAGCCGCCGCTGCTGATGTTCTTGACTGCGGTCAGCTTGGCAGTCGCGGCAATTCCTGAAGCCCTTCCGGCAATCGTAACCGTGGCACTCGCGTTGGGGGCCAAGCAGATGAGCCGTCACAGAGCGCTGATTCGCAACCTACCCGCAGTCGAGACACTCGGCTCGGTCAGCACGATATGCTCGGACAAGACGGGGACCTTGACTCAGAATCGAATGCGCGCCGAGCAGTTCCAGATCGGAGCGCAGCCAACCTCCGCTCTTCGCGGAGCAGAAACATCGATCGCGGGGCTGCGCCTGCAGGAAGCGCTCGCACTCAGCAACGATGTCCGGTCGGATGCGATTGGAGGACTGCGAGGGGACCCGACCGAGATCGCGCTCTACCGATCGGCTGTGGATGCCGGGGTCCCCGTCGAGGAATGGCGACGCCAACTCCCACGAGTCGCCGAGATCCCCTTCGACTCTACGCGAAAGTGTATGACTACCTTGCACACGTCGCAGCCGGGAGTCACGCGCGTCTTCTGCAAGGGAAGTCCGGAGCGGGTGCTACCCCTTTGCAGTCACAGTATCGGATCTACCGGTCGAGGGGGTCCGATCGACCGCGATGCCTGGCTACGAGCGGCTGACGAGCTCGCGCACGCAGGCTATCGCGTCCTCGCGTTTGCGTCACGAGAGCTCCCGCAGGTCGCCGTCCCCGTCGACGCAGCGCGCATCGAGTGTGAGCTCGGCTTCGCGGGGCTCGTCGGCCTGATCGATCCCCCGCGCGAAGAAGCTCGTGCAGCTGTAGAAGAGTGCATCGCTGCCGGCATCGTCCCGGTGATGATCACGGGCGACCATCCTGGAACGGCGAGCGCAATCGCACACCGCGTCGGAATCCTACGCGAGACGGATGAGGTGTTGTCCGGGCCAGAGATCGCGCGTCTTTCGCAAGCCGAGCTCGTCCAGCACACGCAGACGGCTCGCGTCTTCGCACGCGTGTCCCCGGAACAGAAGATTGCGATCGTAGAGGCATTCCAAGCTGGAGGCAACTTCGTGGCGATGACCGGAGACGGCGTCAACGATGGCCCCGCACTCAAGCGCGCCAACATCGGCGTCGCGATGGGAGACAAGGGCACCGATGTTGCTCGAGCTGCAGCAGACATGGTCTTGCTGGACGACAACTTCGCAACGATCGTTCGAGCCGTCCGCGAAGGACGACGCATCTTCGACAACGTGCGCAAGTTCATTCGCTACACGATGACCTCGAATGCAGGCGAGATCTGGACGTTGTTCTTGGCTCCGTTCATGGGCCTGCCGATTCCACTGCTCCCGATTCACATCCTATGGATCAACCTGGTGACCGACGGCCTCCCCGGCTTGGCTTTCTCTGCGGAGCCAGCCGAGACGGACCTGATGCGCCGCCCACCGCGCCCGCCCAATGAGTCGATCTTCGCTCACGGGATGTGGCAGCAGATTCTCTGGGTTGGACTCATGATCGGCGCGCTCTCGATCGGTTCGCAGGCATGGGCGATTTCTCGCAACGCTGCGTACTGGCAGACAGTGGTATTCACGGTGCTGACTTTCTCACAGCTCTTCAATGCACTCGGAACACGCTCGCAGTCGGCATCCCTTTTCAGGCTGGGAGTCACCAGCAATCGCCCGATGTTGGGCGCACTGCTCGCGACGGCGGGACTGCAGCTCGCAGTCATCTACTGGGCTCCGCTACAGAAACTCTTCTCGACTCGAGCCCTACCGCTGTTCGACCTCGCCTGCTGTCTAGCCGCGTCATCACTGGTACTCGCAGCACTCGAGGTCGAGAAGTGGCTCGTTCGCAACAAGCGACTCTACACCCCTGAAGCAACAGCGCAGCGGAACGCACAGGCCTCGAACTAGTGGCCGTTCGATCGGACTTCCACGTACGCGCCGATCATGCGAGACACGCCCGCTTCATTGCGCTACGAGCCACGAAACTCGGCGGACAAATCCCTACAAAGTGCTACGATCTGGTGAATAGATGGATGACTCCGAGTTCGGAGGGGAATCAACAATGAACGCCAAGCAAGTCATGCGCACAGGTGTTGCGGTCGTCAGTCCGGAACTCTCGATTCAACAGTTCGAGGAGTTCTTGACTGCAGAAGAGGTAAGTGGTGCCCCGGTCGTGACCAACGATGGCGTCCTCGTTGGCGTCGCATCCAAGACGGATATCATCACTGCGTTCGCAGAGAAGATGGATGCGCGGTCGGAGGTCGACGAGTCCCTCACCGTGCAGGATGTGATGACTCGCGAGGTCATCAGCGTTGTTCCCGAAGCTTCCATCGAAGAGGTCGCACGCATCATGCTCGATGGCAACGTTCACCGGGTGATCGTAGAGCGAGATGGATCGATCCTCGGAATCATTACTCCTTTTGACCTGCTTCGGGTAGCCCTCGAGAACGGCTCACTGAAATAGAGCCGCGCAGTCTGGCAACGTTCGGCATCTCCTGGGGGTACTCATCAACGCAGCCCACCCCTCGGAGGGACGCTGATCCGGTGCCCGGAGGGATGCTGATCCGGTGGCATCACGCGGGCACCCCCAGGCGAAGCGCTCACTCCCGCCACTTTCTCGGATGGCGCTCCCGCTCCGATCGACCTTGAGGCACAGGCACAGAACCTCGCGGTGAAGCAGCTCCGCTACGCGCTGCGCTGAAGCGTGCTGCCACGAAAGGCCTCACGCACCAACTCGGTCTCTCCGGCCTCGTGCTCGTGAATGCAGCGGACGAAGTCGCGGATTTCCGCGAGCAGGCGCGCGCGATCCCGCACCTTCCCCCGCAGCTCGCTGAGAATGGCATCGAGTCTGGGGATCAGCCTCGAATGCTCTGCCTGCAGCTCCGCCGCCCAGCTCGAGAACTGCGGCGCGATGCTCAAGACGTCAGCGAAGTATCCCCCCTGCTCTTCCAGCGCGAAGTGTTCCGGCAAGACGTGCTCCAGCTGCTCGAGTAGCTGAACTCCAAGGTCGAGAGAATCCTCTTCGCCCAGGCCGTCGATCCATTGGTCGACCGCGCGAACCGAACGATGCAAGACAACGTGTTGCGACCAGATGCGCTGTAGCGGCGGCTTGCTCGGAGCCCCGCCGCCATCCGTTCGCCTCTCGGAGTCAGTTCTGAGTACGGCGCTCTCCGTCATCGGGCTGCCCTCGCATCCATGTCGGGGGGCAGCCACCCACGACAGGCAACCGACCCCAGATCGAAAGTTCAGAGCAATCGAATGCAGGCTTCATGCCTTCCCCGGACGTCGAATCTGCCTGCCGCGTTCTCGACACTGTGACGAGACAACACAGCGGCGCCAGCCCGGTGTGGCGTCTGTGTGCCCTACCGCTCGCCTGCACAGCCCCTGCAGGCTGGCTGCTCGACGCGGAGCCGCAGATCGCGCGCTGGATTGCACTCAGTCCTCAAGAGCACTAGTCTAGTACTCGATAGTACTGGTGGAGCAATGAAGGCCACCGGGCCGCCGAGGCCTTGGGAGCTCACAGCATGGCTTCGATCCGGCGCCAACGAAATCGAATCGAGATTCGAGAGTGCGTGACGACCGCGCGAGGACCGCGGCAGCGCGCACTGGTCAGCTTCACAGGAAGCCTCACACCCGAGCTACTCGATCGGGCCGAGGCACGGGCGACGCGCCCCTTCGACCGCCACGCCCTGCGCGAGCGCGCCAGGGAGCTCGGCGTTCCGGTCGCCCTCCGACGTCGCGATCCCGAAGCCCGCGCACTGCTGGCCAAGCTCCGACGCGGCGGACACCTCGACCCCGGCCTCGTCGGCCTGCTCCGTTCGGAGCTCGCCGCGCTCGATGCCAGCCCGACTCCGGAACACCTCGAAGATGCAGTCGACTGGATCGGACAATCCGAGCAAGAACGCGGTCGCGCGCTGCGCGGGCTGCTGCGCACCGCGGATCGCATCCTCACCTCGCGCAAAGCCGTGCGTGAGCGCCCCCGCCAGCCGTATCCTCGATTCGCATCGCGGCCCCGACTCGCATCGGTTCGACGCGGAGATTCAGATCCGCGCGATGCGCCCGAAAGCTGATCCATGTTCTTCGACGAGAAGATCGTGGTGATCGAGCAGACGCTCGAATCTGCGCAGATCCCGCACGCATTCGGAGGCGCCAATGCGCTCGCATACTATGGCACGCCGCGCGCGACCGCGGACATCGACCTGAACGTCTTCGTACCCGTGTCGCAGGCGGATCGTGTGCTCGATGCACTGCGCTCGATCGGCGTTTCGATCGTCGCACCCGAGGCCTCCGTTCGCATCCAACGCGACGGCCAGATTCGCCTATTCTGGGAGCGCACACCGATCGATGTGTTCTTCGCCTACGATCCTCTGCACGAGAGCTCCATGCAGCGGCGGCGCAAGGTAGATTTCGGCGGTGACAGAATCCACGTCCTCAGCGCCGAAGATCTGATCATCTACAAGATCATCTTCGACCGCGAGAAGGACTGGCGAGACATCGCCGAGGTGATCTACGCCTCGAACGAGAACCTCGATTTCCAGTACGTTCAGGACTGGGTGACGCGAGTCTGCGATCCCGACTCAGGCCAGATCACCCGGCTGCAGCGCTTGATCGACAGCGAGGGGCGCGACCTCGCGGGGTAGAGCGGCCGGCCAGCCCGAAGAATCCGCAGCATCATCCTGCTCCCCTCAGCCGCTCCAGGGGTCAGGATCCAGCTCGAGCAGATTCACGAGCTCAGCTCCGAGCACGGCCAAGCCAGCCAGAAGACGCTCCATCCCAGGTCGCTCCGTCGGGACGTGCCCCGCATCGATCACACAGAGCCCCGCATCCTGCGCACGACGCACTTCGTGATGCCGCAGGTCACCGGTGACGACACAGTCCGCACCCAGACGTCGCGCGAGATCGAGAAAGTCAGCACCCGCACCGGGAATCACGGCGACGCGCTCGAGGGGGCGACTCCAGGCTCCGCAGACTCGCAGTGGCGGATCGCCAAGCCCCTCGCGCACACGCAGGATCAAATCCGAGAGTCGCGTTCCCGGCGGGACCCGACCGAGGCGCCCGATCAAGCCAGACTCGGCGCGCCGAGCATACAGATCGTATGCAGGCTCCTCATAGGGATGCGCATGCACGAGCGCCCCGATCACGGCCTCTTCACAGCCTACAGGCACGACGCATTCGAGCCGTAGCTCGGGCTCACGATTGAGAGCGCCAGCTGCACCGGTCACCGGCACCGTGCCCTCGCCGGCAAAGAAGGTTCCGGTTCCTTCGGCGCGAAACGAGCAGTGCGTGTAGAGACCGATCTTCGCTCCACCAGCGCGAACCACGGCGTCGAGAATCCTGTCCGCAGCCTCTGCAGGAGCAAAGGTAACCAGCTTTCGCGAGTCTGCTGGTTCTACGGGCCCAAAGCCCTCATTCGCATCGAGGCCGAGAGCTTCGGCCAAGGCATCGGCCGTCCCCCCCTCGGCGGCGTCGAGATTGGTGTGCGCGACGATCAGCGAGATCCCCGCCTGCATCAGTCGCAGAGCGCGCCCCTCCACCGTCGCTCCCGCCACCAAGCGCGTGGTGGGCCGGAACAGCAGAGGATGATAGGAGACGACAACGTCGACGGGTGACGCCTCGAGCGCGTCGACCACCGCCTCGGTGACCTCATGGCAGAGAGCCAGCCGGCCCACCGGCTGAGCGGGATCTCCAAACTGCAGCCCCACCGGATCCCAGCGGGCGGCATGCGATGTGGGCGCGCGCCGCTCCAGGGCAGCGACGATGTCCGCTACGCGAAGCTTCGACATCGAGTCCCTTTGCGGAGTCTCTTCCTCTGCCACAGGTCGGTAGCCCTGGCATGAAGTCGCGAGGATGATCCTGCTGGCGGGAGACGCGGTCTACTCGCGATCCATCACCACAGCGATGATCCCGATCCCGACGGGCAGCCCCATGACCGCCATGAAGCCACCAAAGAGCACCATCAAATCGAAAGCATTCTGCTCCACGTCTCGTCCTCTTCTCCGGCCCCACGAGCGCCTCGGTAGGCGTGCGCCTGCGCAGCCGAGCTGTATTCGTGCGGTATGCTAGCGATCCGTCTCCGGCTTGAGAACCCTCTGCGCGATGACACGCTAGAATTCGGCGGCACGCCAACCATTCTTTGGGAGAAGCAGCATGCGCGCCCTCGTCGCCCGCCCTCGCAGACGCAACTCGCGGAGCACATCGCTCCGGTACGTCATCAGCGCCGCCGCCTACATGCTGCTCGCAAGCTGCGCAGGTGGATCGGGGGCGCCCTCTTGCCGGGTCGAAGTGGTCAAGCTGGAGAAATGGCAGCTCCGTCCGGGCGCACTGGACGCAGAGTATCGAGTCAAGGGCCAAGCTGGAGCCCCAGGGGTGGTTTCCCTCGTGGCCAAGCTCGGGTCCGGAGATTACATCACCGGGCCCGGAGTCCAGGTCGGCCCTGGCCCCTTCATCGCAATCGTCGAGCTGAAGCTGACGGCACCACCTCCCGAGCTACTCACCCTGCTCGAGGTGGGTGCAACTCGCTGCTCCGACAGCGCGCCTAAGCCCCAGTAGCGGAAGCGATACGAGAAAACCGCTGAACGCTGACCGCTAGAGGTCCCAGCGATCCCCTGCATCAAGCAGCTCGTCGAGGGTTCCCGCACCCTTCTGCTCGATCTCGGAGTTGCTCTGCCGCCAGGTCTGCTCCTCGAAGGTGGGAACATCCAGCGCGCGGAATACGCCGATCGGCGTCGGCATGCCCGGTTGAGGATGCTGTGCCAGCAACGAGGCGATTGCAGGGTTCACGGCCTGCTCGTCGTGAACCAGCTCGACTCCGCCGTCCTGCCCGGAGGCATCGGCCGAGTAGAGAGTCTGCGACTTCGGATTCAGACGGATCGCCCGACTCCGGTTTGTCCCGTAGACAAGAGGCTGGCCATGTTCGAGCTCCAGCAGCTGCTCGGCCTTCGTGCTGCGATCCTTGAGCTCCGCGAAGGTGCCGTCATTGAACACCGGGCAGTTTTGGTAGATCTCGAGAAATGCGGTCCCCTTGTGCTCCGCCACGCGCTTGATCATCTGCTGGAGGTGCTGCGTGTCGGTGTCCACACTGCGTGCGACGAATGTGGCCTGCGCACCGAGCGCCAGGAACGGAGCAGAGAACGGAGACGCCACCGACCCACCGGGTGAGGATTTCGTGACCTGGCCGCGCTGCGACGTGGGAGAGAACTGCCCCTTGGTGAGCCCGTAGATGCGATTGTTGAACATCAAGATCTTGATGCCGATGTTGCGCCGCAAGGCATGGATCAAATGATTGCCGCCGATCGAGAGCGCATCGCCATCGCCCGTGACGACCCAGATGGAAAGATCCTTGCGCGCCAGTCGCAATCCCGAGGCGATGGCCGGAGCACGTCCATGGATCGTGTGGAACCCGTACGTATCCATGTAGTACGGGAAGCGCGAGCTACATCCGATCCCAGAGACGAAGACGATCTTCTCCTTCGGAATCCCCAGATCGGGCATGACCTTCTGAACCTGCGCGAGGATCGCGTAATCCCCACAGCCGGGACACCAGCGCACGTCTTGATCGGAGACGAAATCCTTCTTGGTGTACTTGAGCTTGGATGAATCGATGGGAGCATTCATGGATCAGTTCTCCTGACCGGAGGCGATTGCAGACAAGCCGGCTTCGTAGACCTCACGCACCTTGAACGGCTGACCGCGAACCTTGTTCAACCCGTGGGCATCCACGAGGAAGCGGCTGCGCAGCAGCATTCGGAGCTGTCCGCGGTTGAGCTCGGCGACGATGACCCTGCGGAAGCTCCGAAGAACCTCTTCGACGTTCGACTGCAGCGGGTTGAGGTAGCGGAGGTGCAGGTGGCCGACGGAATACCCATCGGAGACCAAGCGCTGAGTTGCCTGATGTAGCGCGCCGTACGTGCTGCCGAAGCCCACGAGCAACACATCGCCGGATTGAGCCCCGAAGACTTCAGCCGGAGGCAGCCGGTCCGCGATGCGATCGATCTTCGCCTGCCGGATCTCGGTCATGTGCTCGTGATTAGCTGGATCGTAGGAGATCCCGCCGGTGAAGTCGGCCTTCTCCAACCCACCGATTCGATGTTCCAAGCCTGGCGCACCGGGTGAGACCCAGTAGCGAGCCAGAGACTGCTCATCGCGCGCGTAGGGGGCAAAGCCCTCCAGATCGGGGAGCTCCCGGCCCTGGATCGGCGCCAACTGCTTGGGATCCGGCAGCTTCCAGGGCTCCGCCCCATTCGCGAGTGACGCATCCGAGAGATAGACCACCGGGCACATGTGCTCTACCGAAAGCCGCACCGCCTCGATGGCCAGATCGAAGCACTCACCCGGCGTAGCCGGCGCCACGACGGCCACGGGAGACTCCCCGTTGCGACCGTACAGGGCCTGGAACAGATCTGCCTGCTCCGGCTTGGTCGGCATTCCGGTGGAGGGACCCGCCCGCTGAACGTTGACGATCACGAGCGGCAGCTCCGCCATCACGGCCAGTCCGATGCCTTCTTGCTTGAGCGCCATACCCGGGCCGGAAGTCCCCGTGACACCGATCGCGCCGCCGAAGGAGGCACCGATCGCGGCCGTCACGGCTGCGATCTCGTCCTCCGCCTGGAAGGCGGTAACGGGATAGCGTCGATAGCCCGCCAGCCCTTCGAGAATCGCGGAGGCCGGCGTGATCGGATAGCTGGCGTAGACCATCTGACGGTCGGCGAGCAGCGCAGCCGCCGCCAGCCCCATGGTCGTCGCCTCATTGCCCGTGATCCGACGGTAGCGCCCATGCGGCAGGTCGGCCTTCGGAACGCGTACCGGAGCCGGCAACAGCTCCACCGTCTCGCCAAAGTTGTAACCGGCACGAAACGCCGTCACGTTGGCTTCTGCGATCTCCGGACGACGCTTGAACTTCGCCTCGATCGAGTCGGCCTGAGCTTCGGGATCCCGTCCGTAGAGCCAGAACACGAGGCCCAGCGCGTAGAAGTTGCGCGTACGCTGAGCATCGCGCGTCGAGAGCCCGCTGCCCTGGAGCGCGAGAGTCACGGCTTTGCTCATGTCGACCGGAACCAGGTGGTAGCTCTGAAGGCTGCCGTCCTCGAGCGGATTCTTGTCGTAGCCGGCCAGACTGAGGTTCTTCGTCTTGAATGCGCCGGAGTCGACGATCACCGTGCCGCCCGGGACGAGGTCCTCGAGATTCGTGGCGAGCGCCGCAGGATTCATCGCGACGAGAACATCCGGGGAATCGCCAGCAGTGAAGATATCCAGACTCGAGAACTGGAGCTGGAACCCGGAGACGCCGTACGTGGTGCCGGCAGGCGCTCGGATCTCGGCGGGAAAGTCGGGATAGGTCGCGATATCGTTGCCACTGACCGCGACTGCGCGGGTGAACTCGCTGCCCGTCAGCTGCATGCCGTCGCCCGAGTCGCCCGCGAAGCGAATGACGACGGACTCGATATCGTGGTTCCCCGAATTGGGGCGGGGTTGCTCGGAGTCGCCTCCTGCACCCGCGATGTTTGCGGCCCCGGACGCCGCCGCGCTGCTCGTCTCGTTTGCGCCAGAGCTGGCGCCTGTCCCCTCAGCCATCCGCTTGCTTGATCCCGCTTCTGCTAGTGGCGGGGGTTCGCGAGTCTACCGTGGCCCAAGAACCGCACCCGCTCAGGTCGAAGATCTTGAGAGTACGCCGATCGCACACACACCTCAACTGAACCTGAGGGCTACACGCGACAATATGCGCACTCGGCGCCGGAGAGTGCACCCTGGTCGGGCCGAGGTCAACCGGAGAACGGAACTCCCCGCCGAATTCGCCCTTCCCGGCACGAATCTGCACATCTGACGGGGCTCGCACGGGCGCCCGCGATGCCCCGGGCGAGCATTGCGATCGCGAGACGAAGCGCGCAGGCTAGGTGGCCCCTTGCGCATGACTAGACCGTCAGGAGAGTCGCACACGATGCAGCACGTCCCCGCCCGACCCTTCCGAACCGCGCCCCGGCGGCACAGACTGACGCTCGCGGTGCCCCTGTGCCTACTGGCCTCTCTAGGCCCAGGCAGCGGGACCCGCGCGGATGGCCCGCTACGTGAGCCACCCGAAGTCAGCGAGGCCGCAAGCCGGCTGCACTTCGACGCGATCGTCGTCGACGGTCACTCGGATACCACGCCACTGTTTCAGGACCCGAGCTGGCGCTTCGACGAGCGCCACGACGACACACACATGGACCTTCCCCGCATCCGCGAGGGCGGCCTGGATGTACAGTTCTGGTCGATCTACATGGGTGCGCTCGAGGGCGACGGGCGCGCGATTCGTGAGGCCATCGAGCGCATCGACGCCGTCCACGAGCTGGTTCGACGCTTCCCGGACGACCTCGCGCTCGCGGGCTCCGTAGCCAGCATCCGCTCGGCAGTAGGCTCCGGAAAGGTGGCCAGCCTCATGGGCGTCGAGGGCGGGCACATCATCGAAGGAAGGCTCGCCGCCCTGCGCACGTTCTACCGACTCGGCGTCCGATACATGACGCTCACTCACTCGTTCCATACCGAATGGGCGGATTCCTCGGGGACCGAGGAGGCGCTCGAGCCACTCCATGGAGGCCTCACGTCATTCGGCCGGCAGGTCGTTCGGGAGATGAACCGACTCGGCATGCTGGTCGATGTCTCGCACGTCTCCGACCAGACCTTCTTCGATGCGATCGAGGTCAGCCGCGCACCGGTGATTGCCTCGCACTCCTCGTGTCGCGCAGTGGCGAATCACCCGCGCAACATGACCGACGCGATGCTGCGCGCACTCGCCCAGAACGGCGGCGTGGTCATGCTGAACTTCTACCCCGCGTATATCGACGAGCGGGCCGCGGACAGCACCAAGGCCCATCGAGCCAGTCTGTCGGAGGACATCGCCCTGATCGAGCAACGGTACCCAGAGGACGAGTTTGCTCGCCGCCGAGCGCGTCGCCAGCTGCGCCTCGAGAAACCCTACCCGCAGGCGCCCCTATCTGTCCTACTCGATCACTTCGACCACGCGATCGAGGTCGCAGGCGCAGATCACGTCGGCATCGGCGGCGACTGGGATGGCGTACCGAGCCTACCGCGCGGAATGGAGGACGTCAGTCAGCTGCCGCGGCTGACCCAGGCGCTGCTGAATCGAGGCCACTCGGAGGAAACCGTACGCAAGATCCTGGGAGAGAACCTGTTGCGCGTGCTGGCGAGAGCTGAGGACGTCGCGAAGGAGATCGCCGCGACCGCGCGCACCCAGGCACGAGCACGGCGGCCGCGCGCCGGACGCACCTCGGAGCTCGCCCGAAACGCGAGTCCGGCGCGGGACTAGGCGAGGGCCTGGACCTGCTAGCGGCTCAGGCCCCAGTAAGCCGGCAGAAGCTGCGGCTGCGCGGACGACTCAGCAACAGGTGGATGTTGCGGTTCCATTCGCTCGCAAAGCTCGCTTCGCAGCTCGCCAGGTAGAAGTCCCACATCCGCACGAACGAGTCCGAGAAGCCCAGGCTGCGCACGCGCTCCGCGTTCTTGAAGAACCGCTCGCGCCAGATGCGCAGAGTCGGCGCATAGTGCAGCCCGATCTCTTCCAGATCCGTCATCTCGAGGAACGTCGAACGGCGCACGGAGCGCTGGAGCTCGAATACCGACGGGAGCCGCCCACCTGGAAAGATGTACTTGCGAATCCAGTCGCTCGCGGGGCCATAGGAAGCAAAGCGGAGATCCGGCACGCAAATCACCTGGATCAGGGCCTTGCCGGCATCGGTGAGCACGGAGTCGATCTTGGAGAAGAACGTATCCCAATACTCCTGACCGACCGCCTCCAGCATCTCGATCGAGACCACCTTGTCGAACTGCCCCTCGATGCGGCGGTAGTCGCAGTACTTCACCTCGATCCGGTCCTCGAGCCCGGCCTCGCGCACGCGAGCCCGCGCTCCTTCCAGCTGCTCCTTCGAGATCGTGATGGTGGTGACCCGGCAGCCCGTCTCGCGTGCGACGTGCGTCGCCAGCCCACCCCAGCCACTCCCAATCTCGAGCAGATGATCGTCCGGCCCGAGCTCGAGCTTCTCGCACACCATGCGGTACTTGTGCAGCTGCGCCTCTTCGAGCGACGCCGCCTCCGTCGAGAACACCCCGGACGAATAGGCCATGGTCGGGTCCAGGAAGAGTTCATAGAACCTGTTCCCGAGATCGTAGTGAGCATGAATGTTGCGCTCACTACCGGCTTCGGTGTTCCTCTCCAACCGATGCAGGAACCAGTTGATTGTCCGCAGAGGCCACGCAATCAGACCTTGCGTATCGAGCGACATCCGATCGCGATTGCGCATGAAGGCCACGATGAGGTGCGGTAGATCCGGAGACGACCACTCTCCGGCCATGTACGCCTCGCCGATGCCGATGTCCGCACCGAACACGATGCGCCGGTAGAAACTCATGCTGCGGATGTGGATCTCGGCCTGGTCCGTCGGGTCATCGCCGAAGTAGTGCCGGCTGCCGTCGGGCAAATGAACCAGGAGCTGCCCCTCGGACCAGCCAGCCAGCGAGCTCAGCACCCGCTGTTCGAGCCACCGATCGAAGCGCGCACCCCAACTCGCCTGCACGGCGCCGCCCTTCATCGCCCCATCCAGCCTCGGCTGCCCCGGCAGCCGATCCGACTGCACGAGCTCTGCCGCCGCCACTTGGCTGTGCGAGTGCCCGGAATCCCCGGGCGAACCAACAGAGGCCGCCGCTCCGGGCCCTACGACCGGTTCTGGTGTCTCTGGCAGTGTCGAATGGGAAGCGCCGACTACCCGCATGCGTCTCTCCTTGAAGACCGGCACACCCGGTCAGATCTCCAACAGATCCCGATTCCTCAATTTTCACGTCTTCGGATCTCAGATCCTCGGACCTCAGATCCCACAGTCAGATCCCACAGCCATCGCCATGCACCGAGACCACGGACAGCAGCCACACGGCACGGCTCCAGCACGAGCTTGGCACGGACTTGCGAATGGTACTACCGGTGGATAAGCGGCAGGATTCTTTCACGGCTGCGCCTCGACGCGCAAGCTCGCCGAGGCGCAGCCGCCAAAAAACGATAGACAATACAAAGATCTACCCACTGAAGAGCCGCCGCAGCGAAGGGCCGCATGAACCTGATCCTGTTACACGACGACGACTTCCGGAGCGATGACGCAGTGCGTCTCGAGGGCCGGCGCGCGCGGCATATCCGAAAGGTGTTGCGCGCGCAGCCAGGTGAAGAGATTCGCGTGGGCCGCCTCGGCGGGGACACCGGCATGGGCCGGATCGTTTCGCTCGACGCAGGCCGAGTCGAGCTCCGAGTCCGGCTGACCGCCCCGCCGCCCCCGCCAGCACTTCACAAGCTCGCGCTCGCGCTCCCGCGGCCGCCTGCGCTGCGGAGGATCCTACGGGCAGCGGCCTGCTTCGGCATCAAGGAGATCGCGCTCATCGGGAGCGCGCGGGTGGAGCGCAGCTTCTGGCAGAGCACGCAGCTCGACGCGGCGAAGATCCAGGAGCAGCTGGAGCTGGGACTGGAACAAGCGCGCGACACCATCCTGCCGGTGGTGTGGCTGGAGCCGCGCTTCTCCCGGTTCCTGAGCGGGCGACTCCCGAGCTGGCTCCAGGAAGCCCGCGGCGTCGTGGGGCACCCCGGGGCGGAGACCCCTTGCCCAGTGGACCTGGGCCACCCCGCGGTCGTGGTCGTGGGGCCCGAGGGCGGTTTTCAGGCTGGCGAGCTGGAGCGACTCGAAGAGATCGGGGTGGAACGGGTATCGCTCGGGAACCGTCCCCTGACCGTAGACACGGCGGTCGTCGCGCTGCTGGCACGCTTGGGATGAAGCCAGGGCTCGCTGCGCTCCGACGGAGAGCGGCGGAGCCATGATTGACACGACTCCGGGGGGCCCGGATACTCGGCGCCGCATGAGCATAATGGACAAATTGGTCGCGCTGTGTGCCCATCGGGGCTTCATCTACCCCTCGAGCGAGATCTACGGGGGCCTCAACGGCTTCTGGGACTACGGCCCGCTCGGATGCGAGCTCCGCACCAACCTCAAGCAGGCGTGGTGGCAGCGGATGGTGCGCGAGCGCGAGGACGTGGTGGGGCTCGACTCGTCCATCATCGCAAACCCGCAGACGTGGATCGCGAGCGGACACGTCGCGAACTTCAACGACCCGATGGTGGATTGCCGGGAGTGCAAGCGCCGCTTCCGTGCGGACCAGATCGCGGGAGAGGTGTGCACCGAGCACAAGAAGCGTCCGCTGAGCGAGTGTCCCCTCACCGAACCGCGCGCGTTCAACCTGATGCTACAGACACAGATCGGGGCCTCCGAGGATCACTCTACCCTGGCGTACCTGCGGCCAGAGACCTGTCAGTCGATCTTCCTGGACTTTCGGCGCGTAATGCAGTCCAGCCGCCAGTCTCCGCCCTTCGGGATCGCCCAGATCGGCAAGGCGTTCCGCAACGAGATCACTCCACGGAACTTCATCTTTCGGTCGCGCGAGTTCGAGCAGATGGAGATGCAGTTCTTCGTGCCGCCCGATGCGGCGATGGAGTGGTTCGAGCACTTCCGCGAGTATCGGTTCGGCTGGCTACGAGACGTGGGCCTGCGCTCCGAGAGCCTGCGCTGGCACGAGCACTCCGATGACGAGCTCGCCCACTACGCGAAGGTCGCCTACGACATCGAGTTCCAGTTCCCGTTCGGATGGCAGGAGCTCGAGGGAATCCACCACCGCTCGGACCATGACCTACGCTCGCACTCGGAGCACTCGGGCAAGGATCTTTCCTACACCGATCCCGAATCCAAGGAACGCTACACGCCGTTCGTGGTCGAGACGTCGATCGGAGTCGATCGCTGCATGCTCGCATTACTCTGCGACGCCTATCGCGAGGAGGAGGTCCGCGGCGATACGCGTACCGTGCTCGGCCTCGCGGCCAGCATCGCACCGATCAAGGCGGCCGTGCTGCCCATCTCCAAGAAGCTCGCTGAGCCGGCGAAGAAGCTCGCGACCGACCTGCGCCGGCGCTTCAACACCGACTTCGACGTAACCGGCGCAATCGGGAAACGCTATCGCCGCCAGGATGAAATTGGAACACCGTATTGTGTAACCTACGACTTCGAGTCGGAAACGGACAAGCAAGTCACGATCCGCGAGCGCGACTCCATGGAGCAGGTGCGCCTCCCACTCGACAGTGTCGCGACCTACCTGACCGAGCGCGTGCTCGGCTTCTGACGCCTCACGACAGATCGATCACAGTACGAATCGCATCGCCGCGGTGCATCGCATCGAAAGCGTCGTTGATTTGCTCGAGAGGTAGGGTCCCGGTGACCATGTCGTCGAGATTGATGCGACCCGCCATGTAGCGATCGACGTAGCGCGGCAGCTCGGTGCGCCCGCGCACGCCGCCGAACGCAGTTCCCCGCCAGGTGCGCCCCGTCACGAGTAGGAACGGCCGCGCGTGGATCTCCTGTCCGGCGCCCGCGACACCGATGATGATCGACTCCCCCCAGCCCTTGTGTGCGCAGGCCAAGGCCTGGCCCATGACCTCGGGATTCCCGATGCACTCGAACGAGTAGTCGACGCCGCCGTCGGTTCGGTCCACGATCTCCTGGACGATGTCGGCGCTCGCACTCGGGTCGAGCGTGTCGGTCGCACCCAGCTGGCGTGCGAGCTCGAACTTCCGGGGGTTGGTGTCGATCGCGAGAATCCGCTCCGCTCCCGCCATGACCGCTCCCTGGATGACCGACAGCCCGATCCCGCCGAGACCGAACACCGCGACCTGGGCACCCGGCTCGACCTTGGCTGTATTGAGCACGGCGCCGATACCGGTCGTGACACCGCAGCCGAGCAAGCACACCTTGTCGAGTGGAGCATCCTTCCGAATCTTCGCCAGCGCAATCTCTGGCACGATCGTGTACTCGGCGAAGGTGGACGTGCCCATATAGTGGAGCAGGCTCTGTCCACGCGCAGAGAGCCGGCTGGTCCCATCCGGCATCACTCCCTGCCCCTGCGTGGCCCGAATCTTCTGGCACAGGTTGGTCTTGCCGGAGAGGCAGAACTTGCATTCTCGGCACTCGGGCGTGTAGAGCGGGATCACGTGATCCCCGACGGCGACCGAGCGGACCCCAGGGCCCACTTCGACGACCACGCCGGCTCCCTCGTGCCCCAACACCACGGGGAACCGGCCTTCTGGATCGGCGCCACTCATCGTGTAGGCGTCCGTGTGACAGACCCCCGTCGCCGCCAAGCGGACCAGGCACTCACCCTCACGCGGGCCCGAGAGATCGACCTCCTCGACCTCGAGTGGCTTCCCCGCCTCCCAGCTGACCGCTGCTCGCATCTTCATGCCGCACTCCCTTGAAATTGAATCCGAATCCTTGCGCCACGCGCTGCCCGCTGCCGCATCCAGAGCCGGAGCGCGAGCCGCCGCATCACGCCCGTCCGCCTCGAGCGCCCGCGCATGGGTCGGTTCCCCAGAGCCAGCTGGCGAATGCGTACCGGGCGGGACGATTCTGGGGGGTCCCGGGCCTTTTACGCAACTTTGACAAGCGAGCGGCTTCTGATTCCAGGAGCTTCCGGCTAACCTTCGAACCATGCTAGAAAACGAGCGCACCCTCGCCGCGGTGATCTCGCGGTTCCCAGCCGAGTGCTACGACAACCCGACGTGGAAGGGGCTGGCCTACGTAGCGCGCGATCTGGCCCTGTACGCAGGGACGATCGCCGCCTTGGTCGCCTTCGATCACCCGCTGGTGCTCATTCCGCTGTGGCTGCTCGCAGGCCTCTGCATCAGTGCGCTCTTCATTCTCGGGCACGATGCAGCGCACGGCTCACTGTTCAAGAGCAAGCGACTCGCCTACGTCGTCGGGCAGATCTGCATGCTGCCGACCCTGCACCTCTACGAGCTCTGGTGCTACGGCCACAATCGCGTGCACCATGGACACACGACTCGCGAGGTCATGGACTACGTGTGGCATCCGACCACGCCGGACGAGTATCGGGCCATGACCAAGGCCCAGAAGCTGGCTCACCGGCTGAAGTGGTCCTGCATCGGGGGCGGCATCTACTACCTCTGGGACATCTGGTGGAAACGGATGATTCTCTTCACGCCGCCCGAGAAGATGCAGCCCGACGTCCGACGCGATCGTTGGGTGGTCGGTAGCTTTTTCGGCTTCGCGAGCCTGAGCCTGCTGACGGCGGGGGCCCTGCGCTACCCGAATGCGATCGGCGGTGCGCTCTGGATGTGGCTCAAAGTCTTCGGCGTTCCCTTCCTGATCTGGAACTACTCGATTGGGATCGTCGTGTACGTCCAGCACATCGCGCACGACATCGCGTGGCACTCACGCCGCGAGTGGACGAAGTTCGCAGGACAGATGGAGGGAACGACGATCCTCCATATCCCCGCCTATCTGAACTTCTTCTACCACAACATCTTCCTGCACGTAGCCCACCACGTCGACATGCGGATCCCGTTTTACGGACTTCCCGCCGCTACGGAGACCTTGCGCAAGCACTATGGCTCGATCGTGCGCGAGCGGGCGTACCACCCGAGCCAGTATCTAGCCACCACGCGCACCTGCAAGCTGTTCGACTTCGATCGCGGCGTGTGGTGCAACTACGCAGGCCGTCCCTACGAGCCGATCGACTGGGATACCGCTTCGGATCCGCGCTCCACCGACAAGGTCGCCAGCAAGACGCTCACGCCTAGCTGATCCTCGCACCGAGCCCAGCGCCCGGGGCTCCGTCCGGTCAGCACACACCGGGCCGGCGATTGTCGAGGTCGTTGGCCGATCGTACCTGATCGCGCCCCTGCGCCTTCGCGAGATACATCGCCTGGTCCGAGGCCTCGAGAATCTGCTCGCGTGTGCGACCGTGCTCGGGAAAGGTCGCCACTCCAATGCTCACGGTGAGCCTCAAGCAGTGCGCACCGCCAAATTCGTGGCCGTTCACGATCTCACGGATGCGTTCAGCGATCTCCGTGGCCTCCTGGTGATCCGTATCGACCAGTACGATCGTGAACTCGTCGCCCCCGTAGCGCGCGAGCGTATCGATGGAGCGCACGCAGTCAGAGAGCTGCACTCCGAGCTCACGCAGGACACTGGAGCCCACGAGGTGACCATGGCTATCGTTCACGCGCTTGAAACGGTCCAGGTCGAGGAAGAGAACGCTCAGCACTCCACCACCGCGCTCGGCACGGCTGGTCTCGCGATCCAGCGCCGAAAGCAGATAGCGGGCATTGTAGAGCTCCGTAACGTCATCGATGAAGGCTTTCTCGCTTGCCTGGTGGTAGCGCTCGGCATTCGCGAGGGCCAGCTCGGTCTGTGCGACCAGGACACTGCAGCGACGCCTCTCTTCGAGATTGAAGTCGCGTCCGTCGCTCATGACCCAGAGCCCGCCGATCACCTCTCGGCCGTTGCGGAGCGCAACCTCGAGCACTTCACCCGTCTCTACGCCCAGCTGCGCGAGCTTGGCAGAAAGCCCCGGAGTGTAGAGCTCCGTGTCTCCCCCTTCCTCTGGGACCATCGAGTCGGGATCGAACAGCTTTCCACGCTCGATCTGCTCCCGGAGCACCGTTGCGACATCGGCATCGAAGCCGCTCACCACCGTGCCCTCACCGGGCCGCGGAAGCGCAAGCCGGAGGCGTCCGACCCCGCGTTGGCGCTCCGTGATGTGTAGGATCAGATCCATCGCGAGGGGTAGGACATCGGCTGCGTCCAGGCACGCAGCCAGCACGCGCGAGGCCTCGAAGGTCTGCAGACAACCGCGCAGCGCCTCGTTCTCGTTCAGGATCCGGCGCCTCAAGCGCGTCTGACGCACCGAGTAGACGATCTCGAGCTGCTTGATCGGCTTCCGGAGGTAGTCCGCCGCTCCCAAGCGCATCGCCTGGAGGGCGCTCTCGAGCGAGGCATAACCGGTCAGGATGATGACGTCGAGCTTCGGATACTCGCGCTTGACCCGCTCGAGAAGCTGCAAGCCATCCATCTCGCGCATCGAGAGATCTGTGACGACCACATCGAACGGGATCTCGCCCGCGAGCACCTCGAGCGCCTCCGCACCAGAGGAGGCCGCGCTGACCTCACATCCATCCTCTACCAGCGCATCCGAGATCATCTCTCGGATCAGCCGGTCATCGTCGACGACCAATACTCGCGTACGCGTCCTGAGCTCATCCATCTCGGCCTGATTCGCGCTCCTCTAGCGGCGATCGGCCAGTTGAGTGAGCGACCTTAGCCCGGCGTTTCCACCGCATCCGACCGTCCGCTCGGTAGCGACGTCGAGCACGAAGCGCCACGGGTGCAGACCCGATGCCCCCGAATCTCGAGACGTCCCTCGGCGAAGAGCTGCACAGCCTCGGGATAGATCTGCTTCTCGGCGAGCTGGACACGCGCCGCCAGCGAGTCGATCGAGTCGTCATCGAAGACCGGAACAGGCTGCTGGAGAATGATGGGGCCCGTATCATACTCGTCGTCGCAGAAGTGGACGGTAGCGCCCGTCCACTTGACCCCGGACTCCAGCACCGTGCGGTGCACACGCTCGCCATAGAAGCCGGGACCGCAGAACGCGGGGATCAGCGATGGATGGATGTTCATCGTGCGCCTCGAGTACTGTCGGAGTGAGAGCTTCGACAGGAAGCCACACAGCACCACCAGATCGGGTTCCAGCTCCCCCAGAAGCACGTGCACACGCTCTTGGAAAGGCTCGCCACCCCCGAGCTCACGGCGCGAAACCACGTACACGGGCACTCCCCGACTCTCGGCGCGCGCGATCCCGGCCACTCCAGTTTTCGACGAGATCGCTCCGACGAAGTCGACCTCCAGCCGCCCGGCGTCGACCGCATCGAGCAGGTGACCCAGGTTCGTGCCACCGCCCGAGAACAGCGCCGCCACACGGAGCCGGCTCATCGGGGCACTTCCCCGGATGCAACGCCCCTCGCAACGAGTAGCTCGCGCACCCGACCTACCTGTTCGAGACAGCTGAGCGCCCTCTTCTGATCGCCCACCAGGTTGCGAACCAAGATCTCGTCGTACCCCATCTCCGCGAACTCCGTGAACAGGTCAGCCACACGCTCGACACTCCCGCACACGATCGCCTCTTCTGGGAAGCCGCGATAGCCCGCGTCGAGGGCACCCCGGCGCACGGAAACCGCGTCCTCTTCGGAGGACGAGACGTAGACGTCGCGTCGCAGCACTGCCCGACCGGGAGCGCGTCCGGCCTCGCCACACAGATTCCTGTAGAGCTCGAGCTGGTCGCGCGCGGCTGCCGGCGGCAGAGCTGGCGCCGCGATCCAGCCGTCTCCCATCCGAGCCGCACGCGCAATGGCCGGACGCGCCGACGCACCGATCCAGACCTGAATCGGCTCGGGCGGGAGCGGGGCGACGCGTGCTCCCCGGAGACTGAAGCGACCGCTGGCATCCAGTGTCTCCCCGCTCCAGAGCCGCCGTAGCAGGTCGAGGCTCTGCTCGAAACGCGACGGTCGCTGACGCGCGTCGATCCCGAACTCGTCGAAGCCCCCGTGCGCACCGCCGATCGCACACTGGAGCACGAACGGTCCGCGCGCCAGGCACGCCAGGGTGGCGACTTGCTCGGCAACCAGCACCGGATGCCAGAGTGGAAGTAGAAACAATGCGCCCACGGGCCGCGCATCCCACTCTGCAATCATGCGCCCCAGCATCGCGACGTTCTGGTAGTACGGCGTAGGCGTCGCATGATGATCGCCCACGAAGAGCGAGTCCAGGCCCGCCTGCTGCGCGACGCGCGCGCGTTCGATCATCCAACCGGCTCCCGTTCGGGGATCGGTGCTCCGCGGATAGGCACTCTGTACCGAAACGCCAATCTTCACCGCTGTCATCCTTTCTGCTCCCGCGCGCGGAACCCGCCGGGACCCTCCCCGCCTGTCGTCCCCGCTCGACCTGCTCTCGGCAGGGCACATGATGACGCCATTGCAAGCGAGCGTGCTACCCTCGCGCACCTCGCACGGGCTCGATCGGTCCGGCCACGCAAGGAGGACTGCCAGCTGCATGATTGCACTCGAGGTGAGCTCGGCCGCGGGCGTGCCGCCTTTCGGAGGGATCGGAGGCTGCATCCGCAGCATCGTCTCGGAGCTCCTCGAGCACGACCCTACGACGCGCTACCTCCTGTGCGCGCGCTGGTCGCGCTGGCGCCGCGGGAATCTCTTCGATCCGCACAAGCCGAACGCGAGCACGCGCGCAATCCAGGACCCGTTCAATCGCCTGCTGCTACGCGATGCCCGACTGCTCCACTCGATGGGGGCGTATCTTCCGCGCACACCCAAGATCACGAAGCTGGTCACCGTCCATGATCTGAACGCAGTCCGGAATCCCCACTGGTGCAGCCCCGAGTGGCATCGCAAACGGAGCGCGCGGTTCTCGCAGGTCCTCGGGCTCGCGGACCACGTGATCACACCGAGCCAGTTCATGGCGGACGAGGTCGCAGACCAATACGGATTCCCGAACGACCGGATCCACCCGATCCTCCACGGAGTGGACACAGAGCGCTTCAAGCCGGCAGACGTAGCCACCAAGCGGCGCTTGCGCGGGATCCATGGGGAGTACGTGCTCTCGATCGGGCTGCTGACCCCACGGAAGAACTTCGTGTCCCTGGTGCGTGCCATGGTGGAGCTCCAGGATCTCCGGCTGGTTCTCGTCGGGCGTCCCAGCGATGGCTCGACAGCCCTCTCGGCGGAGATCCAGCGTCTGCGCATGCAAGAGCGGGTTACACATCTGTGCGGCCTCTCCGAACCTGAGTTGATCGATCTGATGGGAGCGGCCACGGCGGTCGCGGTCCCGAGCCTGTACGAGGGCTTCGGGCTCACGGCGCTCGAGGCCCTGGCCTGTGCCGTCCCGGTGATCTGCTCCAAGTCCGCTTCCCTGCCCGAGGTCGTCGGAGATGCCGCCCTCCTCGTCGATGCCAAACGCCCCGAAGAGATCGCCGAAGCGATCCGGCGCGCGACACACGACTCCGAGCTCTCCCGGCAACTCGCGGCGCGCGGGCGCGCGCGCGCCGAGTCCATGCCCTGGGCCGACTCGGCCCGGACGCACCGTGACCTCTACCATCGCCTGGCTCCGCAGGCGGCCCCGTAGCTTGCAGCCGAGTCCTGCACGTTCGCTCGGGCAGCGCACTCGTCCAGGGACCTAGCAAAGGCAAAATCCTGCATCTATAACGGAAGTTCAGAGCCCAACAGGCAGGCGCACAGGTTCGCCCCGAGCTGAAAATGTGTTGCTGTACTACACTCGCACCATGTCCGCTGCCCCCCCGATCGCAGCCGGCTCTCCCACGAGCGGCGCCACGCACGTCCGAATCCTGTTCGTAGACGACGACCCCAGGGTCGTCCAGATGACCTATCGTGCGCTGCGCGCCTGCGGCCATGGAGTAGTGGCACTGACCTCGAGCACCGAAGCACTCGAACGCTTCCGCGCAGACCCAGAACCGTTCGACCTGTTGATCACCGATCAGCACATGCCTGACCTGAACGGCGATGCACTGGCGAGAGAGCTTCACTCGCTGCGCCCCGACCTGCCGGTCATCGTATGCAGTGGCCTGCTCGACTCGGCGACACACGAGCTCGGCGCAGACTTGGGCGTGTGCGAGTTCCTCTCGAAACCACTGGCCCTCGAGGATCTCTCTCGCGCGATCGAACGCGTTCTGGGCCGAGAGGCGCCCTTGGCGAGCCGGCTTCAGCTCGAGCGGGACGTCACGAAGCTGCGCACGTAGTCGATCTGCTCGCGCGTGACCGGCGAGCTAAAGTGACTCGGAAGGTCACCTCGAAGCCGTGCGATCTCGTCTACGAAAGAAGCTTCGGTGGCGCGCCCCTGCTGAACCAGCCAGGCCCCGACCACGATCCCCGTACGGCCGTAGCCTCCCCAACAGTGGATGTAGCTCGGCCGGTTCGCGTCACGGTCGGAGGCGATGCGCGCGAGCACCGCGTCGAGAACTCCTGGAGCGGGAATTCCGAAGTCCTCGATCGGAAAGTTGTGCCGCACGACCGAGACGTCCCGCCCTTCGGCTGCCTTGTCGAGGCTGGGCTGATAGGACGCGTACGGATTGCGGGCATCGAGCTCTCCAGGCTCCGTCAGGTCGATGAAACTTCTCACCCCGAGCTCGACCAAACGGTCGACGATCCAGAGAGGATACGCCCCCGCGTAGATGCGTCGCCGCTCCACCTCGTAGATCGGAAGCTTGCCCATCCGCCGACTCTAATCGGAAGCCACAGAGCCTGCCAGTCATAGTCAGAGGGGATCATGCACGCAGGGATCGCGGAGCGAGATCACCTCTTTGCATTCCATATCCGAACTCGTCCCAGGGCACGCGACGAGGCACCGACGCGCACCCGCGATCCCGCGCAACGACAGAACGCTGGGGCCCGGCCTGACCGCTGCTCCACCGCGGCGGACCGAACCCTCCGGCTGGCCGAACCCTCCGGCTGGCCGAACCGAGGGGGAGCGCTCGGGGAGGCGGATGCGAGTGCGGCTCGCGCGCACGCACGGGCGGAGCACGACGACGGCCCGGGCCCGGGCTGGCCCAGCAGCAGCCGACGCCTGTGCCTCGCTGCCGACGCGGGCCACCGCTTGACGTCGCGGGCCCCGTGCTTAATCACCTGTGCCGTCCGGGCGACGCCTGGACCGCGCCGACGGAGAGAGCGAATCTTCCAGCCCTCTCGGACGTCGCACCCTGGCGCGGGGCCGCGTCGTGGGCTGCCCACGAGTTCCGGGCGCGACGCAGACTAGACGGCAACCAGGAGAATCTCGCCCGGTGATGGGAGGCGTACGATGATCAAGGTTTCTGGGCTCACGCGGGTCTACGGTACGTTCAAGGCCGTGGACGACGTAGAGTTCGAGATCGGGAAAGGCGAGATCGTGGGGCTGCTCGGACACAACGGTGCCGGGAAGACCACGATCATGAAGATGCTCACAGGCTACCTCGAGCCCTCGTCGGGCACGATCGAGATCGACGGGCTGAACCTGGCGACGGCGCGAAAAGAGGTTCAGCGACGAATCGGATACCTACCCGAGAACTGTCCCGTCTATCCTGAGATGTCGGTCATCGACTACCTCGACTACGGAGCTGCGCTGCACGGAATTCCGCAGAGCGAGCGGCGCGATCGCGTGATCGCCGCAATTCGACGCACGGAGCTGGCGCAAAAGGCAGCGGACCCGATCCTGACCTTGTCGCGTGGCTATCGGCAGCGAGTCGGCGTCGCTCAGGCGATCCTGCACCAGCCCGCGATCCTGATTCTCGACGAGCCCACCAACGGGTTGGATCCCACGCAGATCCACCACATGCGCGACCTCATCCGCAGTCTCGCGGAGCACGCGACGATCATCCTCTCGACGCACATCCTCCAAGAGGTCGAGGCAACGTGCGACCGTGCGCTGATCATCCGCAAGGGGCGCAAGGTCGTCGATGCCGCGCTCTCGGATCTGCGTGACGCGCGCAGGCTACAGGTCAGGGTAGACCTGACACCCGAGCGAGCGCAGGCGTCGTTCGCAAAGCTCGAGGGAGTGAGCGCGGTCGAGCCGATCGCACCCGAGAACACCGCAACTGCCCCCTCACGCTTCACCTACATGCTCACCCTCCAGAGTGGCATCGACTCCGATCGGGTTGCGGCCACCGTCGCCGAACACACCCTGTCGGCGGGCGGGCAGCTCTTCGCTCTACACGCCGAGCGCCGCGATCTCGAGACGATCTTCGGCGAACTCTCCGGGACGAATGGAGACTCTACTCATGCATGACGTGCTGCGCATCGCACGCAAGGAGTTCGAAGGCTTCTTCGAGACTCCTACCGCATTCATCTTCCTGGGCGCATTCCTGGGCGTTACCCTCTTCACCTTTTTCTGGGTAGACACCTTCTTCGCACGCAACATCGCCGACGTGCGCCCCCTGTTCGAGTGGATGCCCATGCTGCTGATCTTCCTGGTCGCAGCGATCACGATGCGGATGTGGTCGGAGGAACGGCGCGCGGGAACCCTGGAGTTCTTGCTCACCGCTCCCGTGGATCCGATGCAGCTCGTGCTCGGCAAGTTCGTCGCATGCGTCGGTTTGGTCGGCGTGGCGCTGCTCTTGACCGCTGCGATCCCGCTCAGTGTGTCGCAGCTCGGCAACCTCGACTGGGGCCCGGTAATCGGCGGCTACCTCGCCACCCTGTTCCTTGCGAGTGCGTACATCGCGATCGGCCTGTTCGTCAGCGCGCGCTCCGACAATGCGATCGTGAGCCTGATCGTCACCGCGGCCATGTGCGGAGGCTTCTATCTCATCGGATCCGACAGCCTCACCAGCCTGTTCGGGAACTCCGCGAGCGAGCTGCTCAAGCTGCTCGGTTCGGGCTCGCGCTTCGAATCGATCACCCGCGGAGTGCTCGACCTGCGTGACGTCTACTTCTATCTGAGCCTGGTCGGGGTCTTCCTCACCTTGAATGTGCTGGTCCTGGAGTGGCTCCGATGGGCAGGCAACAAGAGCAACGCACGTCACCGCCGCTACGCACTGCTGGCCAGCTTGATCGCCGCAAATTTCCTCGCAGCGAATCTCTGGCTCGCTCCGGTCGCCTGGGCGCGCATCGACATGACACAGGGAAGCATCTACTCGATCTCCGATGCCACCCGCGGGTACTTGAGCCGCCTCAGGGAGCCACTCCTCATTCGCGGCTACTTCAGCTCGCAAACGCATCCTCTGCTCGCTCCTCTCGTGCCACGGATTCGCGACCTGCTCGACGAGTACGCGCGAGCGGGAAACGGGAACGTCCGCGTCGAGTTCATAGACCCGTTGGCCAACCCAGAACTGGAACGCGAAGCCGGAGAGAAGTTCGGCATTCGCCCGGTGGCATTCCGCACTGCGGACAAGTACCAGACCGCCGTCGTGAACTCGTACTTCGACATCGTGATCCAGTACGGCGACGAGTTCGAGACACTCGGATTCGCAGACCTGATCGACGTCAAAGCATCGAGCGAGACCGAACTCGACGTGGACCTGCGCAACCCGGAGTACGATCTCACGCGCGCCATCCGCAAGGTTCTCTTTGCCTATCAGGGGGGCGGCAATCTGTTCGCTCGGGTAGACAGCCCCATCCGGCTGATGGCGTACCTCTCGCCCGCGGATCAGCTGCCCGGGTCTCTCAGCGAGCTTCGGGGTGAGCTCGAGGAGCTGCTGGGGGAGCTCCAGACGGAGTCGAGTGGAAAGCTCGAGCTCAGCTACGCTGATCCCGAGTCCGATGGGGGCGCACTCGGCGACCGGCTCGCCGAGGAGTACGGGCTGCGTCCTCTGATCACCAGCCCGTTCGACCCGCAGCCGTTCTGGTTCTCGTTCATGCTCGAGGCCGCCGGCAAGACGGAGCCGGTCCCGTTTCCGGAAGACGCGACCCGCGGCGGGTTCGAGCGGGCCATCAAGGCGGCGCTCAAGCGTGTCACGCCGGGATCCCTGCGTACCGTGGCGCTCTACACCCCGAGCAGCGAGCTGCCACCGCAAGCGGCTGCGATGGGGCAACAAGGCGGAAGTCTCCGCTACGCGCTGCTGGGTCAGCTGCTGCGCGAGGAGCATGCCGTGACCGAGACCACCCTGGAAGACGGCAGAGTACCCGCCGAGGCGGACCTGCTGGTACTTGCCGGGCCCAGCGACCTCGACGACAGCCAGCTCTTCGCCATCGACCAGTTCTTGATGCAAGGCGGGACGGTGATCGTCAGCACGGCACCGTTTGGAATCGACTTCCGCAACGGTCTCAGTGCGCGTCCCGAGCCCTCGGGCCTGGAAGACTGGCTGAAACACCACGGCATCACGCAAGAGCAGAAGCTGGTTCTCGATCCTCAGATGGGAGCCTTCCCAGTGCCCGTACAGCGCAGGCTCGGGGGACTGGTGATCGAGGAAACGCAGCTCGTCGACTACCCCTACTTCGTCGATCTGCGACGCAGCGGCCTCGACGACGAGAGCGGAATTCTGGGCGGAATCGAGCAGATCACCATGCACTGGGCAGCACCGCTCACCGTTGCACCGCTTCAGTCGGATGTGGAAGCAGAGGCGGAGGCACCCGCGCGAAAGGTCACTCCACTCTTGCAGAGCTCAGCGGATGCCTGGACCTCGGAGGATCTCAACCTACTGCCAAACCCGGATGTCTATGGGCCAGTAGGCTTCCCCGTGGGAGAAGCCGGGGGTCCATACCTGCTCGGCGTCGTCGTCGAGGGGCGCTTCGACTCGTTCTTCGCGGGCAAGGAGTCACCGCTCCTCGCGCGCGCGCAGGACACGGAGGCGCAGGACACCGAGGACGAAGCGGCCGAAGCCGACGCATCCGAGGCAGCCGCAGCTGAGCCCGATCCGATGGCCACGCGCGTGATCGACAAGTCGCCGGAGGCCGCGCGCATCATCGTGCTGGGCTCGAAGCACTTCCTCTCCGATCAGATGCTCGGCTTGACCGCCAGCACGCTCGGAACCGACTACGTGAACCCGGTACAGCTGGTCGAGAATGCGGTCGACTGGTCGCTCGAAGATCGCGGTCTAGTCAGCATCCGAGGACGCGCGCAGTTTTCGCGTACATTGACCCCGCTGCCACGCGAGAGGCAGGTGATCTGGGAGTACGTCAACTACGTCGCTGCCGCACTGGCACTCGGCCTCCTCTGGTTCATCCGCTTGCGTCTGCGCATCGATCGGCGCGAGCGCTATCAGCAGCTCCTGAGTGAAGTGGGGGTCTAGGACGATGGGCAATACGAACTGGCTGGCGGTTCTCGGAACCGCATTGGTGGCTCAGCTCGGTCTTTCCGTACTCCTGCACTCCGCGGAGATGGATCGCGGGGAGTACGTGAGCGAACGCGCTTTGCTCGAATTCGATCCGAATCAGGTGGACGAACTGCGCATCGAGGCACAGGACTCCCAGACCGTGCTCGCCAAGTCGGAGAGCGGGTGGAGATTGCCAGACTATTTCGACTTCCCCGCCAGCTCGGGACGCATCGAAACTCTGCTCAAGCGGCTCTCTCAGCTCGAACCTGGCTGGCCCGTCGGACGCTCCGCCGACGCAGCGACGCGCTTCAAAGTCGGCGACGACGCATTCGAGCGCAAGCTGAGCTTGCGCAAGCAAGATCAAGATCTGGCGGTCCTCTTCCTCGGAACCTCGCCCGGGTTCCGCAAGGTACACGCGCGAACTTCCGACACGGAAGAGATCTTCGCGGTAGAGTTCGGCACCTTCGAGGCCGCGGCCGAAGCCACCGCCTGGATCGATCGAACCATTCTGCAGCGCGACCTGGACTCGTTGAGGCGTCTCGAGCTCGGTAGCTTGATTCTCGAACGCCAGGCCCCGCCCACCGCAGCATCCGAGAAGATTCCGGCAGAGCCCGACTCTGCAGAGAACGAGAGCTCGGAAGCTCCGACTTCGCCAGAACAGGCAGAATTGGAGGAGCCCCCCCTCGAGTGGACCCTCCTCGAGCTGCAAGCCGGCGAGCAGAGCAATCCGACTGCGGTTCGCGCTCTGGCCGAGAAG
This sequence comes from Pseudomonadota bacterium, assembly GCA_003247575.1. GTDB lineage: Bacteria > Myxococcota_A > UBA9160 > SZUA-336 > SZUA-336 > SZUA-336. The sequence goes on along the minus strand of QJZC01000010.1, from coordinate 8,676 downwards.
CTGGCGAAGCTCCTCATCTCGGACGTGCTGGGAACACAGGCGAAGCCCGAATATGGGCAGGACACACCGTTGGCCCAGTTCAAGGTCTACCCGTCAGAGGGCGATGTGATCACCTATACGATCTCGAAGCTCGACGGGGGAAGTGACTATGTTCTCAAGGTCTCGGGACAGCCATACTTCCTGAAGGTGACGGCCCCCACCCTGGACCCGCTGCTCCAACCCGAGAGGTCCGAGCTGCTGGTTGCGGCAGAAGAACAGGCTCCGGAGACGCGCGAGGTGGACACCGCCACTGAAGCCCCCTCCTCCGAGGAGGAGTGAGCTAATCTGACCGCGTGATGCAGATCGGGATCTTCGCGCCCACTGCCGAACGCGCCGTTCCGGCCCACGAGGTCGCGCTGGCAGCCGAGCAGCGAGGATTCGACTCGCTCTGGGTCCCCGAGCATCCGCACACTCCGGTAGACCGGCGGCTCGGGCTGCCTCCCAGCCTAGCAGCCTCCGAGGAAGCGCCACAGCTGCACGACCCATTCGTGTTGTTGGCCGCAGCGGCAGCGGTGACGCGAAGCATCCGGCTCGCTACCGGCGTCTGCATCGTCGTAGACCACGACCCGATCGTGCTGGCCAAACAGGTGGCATCGCTCGACGTGCTCTCGCGCGGACGCTTCCTATTCGGGATCGGAACCGGCTGGACGCGCGAGGACACGGACGCGCCGGGCGCAGACTCGAGCACACGCTGGCGCGTACTGCGGGAGTGCGTCGAGGCCATGCGCGAGATCTGGCAGCACGATGCGGCGGATTACCATGGAAGTCTGGTCGACTTTGATCCCATCTGGTCGTGGCCCAAGCCTACGCAACGCAAGGGACCACCCGTGCTTCTGGGTAGCGCCAGCGCGGTCTCGCGCCAGCGCGTGGTGGACTACTGCGATGGCTGGCTTCCCGTCGGCGTCGACTTGGCGGAACTCGCTTCAGGCATCGAAGATCTGCACATGCGCGCCGTCGCGGCCGAGCGAGATCCGCACGCACTCGAGATCTCTCTGCTGTGGCCGCGGCCGAACCTCGATCATCTGAAGCGCGTGCGGGATCTGGGCGTGCACCGAGCGGTGCTGGCCGTTTCGGCGGACGAGACGCGCGACCAGCTCCTGGAACGCCTCGATCGCTATCGAGACCTGGCCATCGATCTGGGCTGACGGGATGCCGGGCTGCGCCGATGCAAAGATCACGGACGCATGTCGAACAACACCTTCAGCGTGCCGGACTGCTCTGCGCGCGCGAACGCCGCGTCCGCTAGGTCGAGGGGGAAGCAGGCCTCGATCAGGTCCGTGGGATCCACTGCGCCCGATCGCAGCGCCTCGATCGCCGGCTCGAAGGGCCCGCAGCGCGACCCGATCAGGGTGATCTCGTCGATCACCAGGGGCGCCGCATCGAGGGAGAGCAGCCCGTGGTAGGTGCTCTTGAGCACCAGGATGCCGCGCGGGCGCACCAGCCGAAGCGCACGCTGCATTCCCGAGGCAGACCCGGTCGCCTCGACCACCACGTCGAAACTGGAGTCCTCGGCGGCCTCGGGTGCCGCCACCGCGATCCCCTGGGCTCGTGCGCGGGCAAGCTTCGAGTCGTGGTGCCCGAACAGCCACAGATCGCAGTCGTGGAGAGCGATCACGCGCGCCACCAACTGTCCGAGGCGACCGTCCCCGAGGACCGCCACTCGCGGCGATCCCCCGGAAAGTGCGAGTCGTGGGACTTCGGTGCGAGCCCCATCCGAACCGCGAACCCGATGTGAATCGCTCAGCTGAGGGATCTGCTCCACGATCTCGAAGGCTGCGGCCAACGGCTCGATGAAGCATGCGCGCTCGTCGGCGAGATCGTCTGGAATTCGGTGCAGGTTGCGGGTGGGGAGACTCACATATTCGGCAAAACACCCGTCCTTGCCCAAAATGCCGAGCACCTGCCGATGCGGGCAGTGGCGCTCGATGTGTGCTTTGCAGAAACTGCAGTTGCCGCAGGCCAGATTGATCTCGCCCGCCACGCGACAGCCCACCCAAGCCGGCTCCGGATGCTCGACGACCTCGCCGCAGAACTCGTGGCCGAGCACACCCCGAAACTCCATGTAGCCCTTGGCAAGCTCGAGATCCGTCCGACAGATTCCCGCCAGACGCACACGCACGAGAGCTTCACCGCTTTCCGTCCGAACGGACGGTTTGGGAATATCACGAAGCTGTATGGACCCGGATTCCAATACGACGGCACGCATAGCCCAACCGTAGCGCTCCGAGGCGCGGATGGACCACACAAGCAACGTCTGCGCGCATCATGCAGGTAACTCGAGGCAAACCGACCGGTCTGACGACATCCCGAGTCCGTCTGACGACCTCCGAGTCCGGTTGGGAGCGAACGCGCTGGCGCCTCGTTCGGCAGTCACACGCCTGAAATCATCGGATGCGATGAGAGATGGCCCCGGCAGCACGCTCTCGATCTAAGCGAGATCTCACATACATAAGTGTAGCTTCATCTAATCGAAGGTTGACTTTGAGCAAGAAGCGGGCTCAAGCTTTTGATCGAGGCAGAGATCTCGCGGTCGGGAGCCGGTTGGCGCGACGCCGCCCTCCCGCCGTGTGAGACTGCGTGCAAGACTGCGCTAGGCGGAGGGTCAGATGAGTTCAGAAGTCTTTCGATTGGACGGCACGAGGTCGACTCGTATTCGGGCAGGAGTCGGCCGGCTCGGATTCGCATCTCACCGGCTCGCTTCGAGTGCCCTGAGTGCGGCACTGGTGGCATCGTTCGGGTGGGCACAGGTATCCCAGGCAGAGGAGCCCGCGTCCGAGCCCGGCGCAGCGACCGCTCCAGCCCTCGACTCCGTCGCGGACTCCGATGGGACGAGTTCCGATGGGACGAATTCCGATGGGGCCGCGCCCGCTCGGCGCAAGAAGAGTGGTGCTGGGATCGAGGAGATCACGATCACGGCCCGAAAGCGGGAAGAGAGTCTGCAGGACACACCGCTCTCGGTGTCCGCGTTCTCGGCGACGGACTTGATCGATGCGGGGGTCGCGCGAGCCGACGACATCGGGCGGCTCGCGCCCAATCTCAGCTTCGAGTCGAGCGCCGGTGAGCAGAGCAGCGCGCGGCTGACCATCCGCGGAGTCGGCAACGGAGACCCGATCGCGACACGCGACCCGGGTGTGGGGATCTATGTCGATGGCGTCTACCTGGCGCGGGCTCAGGGGGGCCTGCTCGGACTCGTAGACATCGAACGGGTCGAGGTTCTGCGCGGACCCCAGGGAACCCTCTTCGGACGCAATACCGTCGGTGGCGCCGTCAGCATCGTGACCAAGAAGCCGAGCGACGAGTTCGAGGCGGCAGCGCGGATTCGCATCGGAAACTTCAATCTGTTCGAATCGCGCACGATGGTGAACATCCCGCTGATTCCAGAGCGTGCAGCCATGCGCGTCTCCTTCCAGACGACCTCGCGCGATGGCTACAGCAAGAACCGGCTGAATGGTCAGGAGACCGATGATCGCCGCTTGCTGGGTGCCCGCGTGGCGCTGCGGCTGAACCCGACCGACAACGTGGAGGTGCTGCTCACGGGTGAGCAGACTCGATCGCATCAGGCAGGTCGCGGTGCGGAGTGCCGTGCGACGCCCGAGAACCTTCCGATCGCACCGCTCATCCAGGGGTTCAACGCGGCCGGGCTGTTCGCCGGGGTCGACCCTGGCGGCGTCTTCACCCCCCAGGAGAACTGCATCGCGAACGAGGCGGATGACGAAGAGCTCGACTTCACGTCGCCGGTCAAGTCGAAGGACAACCTCGACACCTTCGGCCTGACCTCGGCGATCACCTGGGACCTGGACGCCTTCACCTTCAAATCGACCACCGCCTGGCGGCGCCAGGAGGTGGAGTCCAATCAGGACTTCACGTTCGCATCGCGGGTCACCCCGCTTCCCACGAATCTGGCGCTCCCCTTCTTCGATGACGGACTGGTGGGCAACGTGATCAACGACAAGAGCCAGTTCGATCAGGTCAGCCAGGAGCTCAATATCAGCGGCATCGGGCTCGACGGTCGCCTGCAGTGGACCGCCGGCGTCTTCGGATTCTACGAGAAGTCCACCCCGGGCCTCTCGCGCCAGAACGTGGGTCGCAATTTCTGCGACTTCCTCACCCAGCTGGGCGATGTCGGGGTGGGTCTCGCGGCGGCTACCGCCATGGACGTCTGCGGAGGGAGCTCGCTCCAGATCCTGCCCAGACTCACCACCTTCGCGCTGGCGGGCTATGGACAGGCCTCGTACGACCTCACCGAGCGCCTGCACCTGACGGCGGGGCTCCGCTACTCCGCCGAGCGCAAGGACTTCTCGGCGAAGCAGCGCAACTTCTTCCGAGGCAACGGGGCTGCGGGCCCAGCCGATACGGTGGACGTGCTCCAGAACTTCGGCACGACGTCCGAGCGATTCGGCAAGTGGACCCCGCTCTTGACCCTGGCGTTCGACACCTCCGAAGAGTCGATGATCTACGCGACGTACAGTCGGGGCTTCAAGAGCGGTGGCTTCAACGGCCGACCGAATGCCAACGTGCCCGCGTCGCTGCTGCCCTTCGAGCAGGAGATTCTCGATAACTACGAGATCGGCCTCAAGGCGAGCTGGCTCGACAATCGGCTGATCACCAACATCTCCATGTTCTACGGCATCTACGACGACATTCAGCAGACGATCCTGAGCTCGAGCCCGATGGGCGACTTCGCATCGCGGGTCGCCAATGCGGGCGAGGCCGTCATCCGCGGCGCAGAGGTCGAGCTGCGAGCCGTCCCGGTTCCGGGTCTGGACCTGAGCGTCGGTCTCGGCTTCACCGATGCGGAGTACCGCGAGTTCGACGACGTGGTCGAGGGCACGATGCCTGGAGAGACCATCCCGATCAACCGGCGCAACGAAGAGTTCTTCAACACGCCGTCGTTCTCCGCGACCCTGAGCGCCTCGTACACCTTGTTCGACCTGGGACCACTCGGAGACGTCACCACACGGGTGAACTGGTACCACCAGGACGAGGTCAACTTCGGGCCTGCGTCGGATACGCTCGAGGTCGGCAAGTACGGCCTGCTGGGCGGCCAGCTCACCATGGCGCTGCCCGACGGCGTCACGGAGATCTCGATCTTCGGTGAGAACCTGCTCGACCGCCGCTACGTGAATAGCGGGATCAACTTCGAGCGCGGCTTCGCATCGAGCTTCGCCTACTTCGGTGCTCCCCGGATGTACGGGATCGAGATTCGCCGCAGCTTCTGACAAGGAAACCGAGGCGGAGCTCGGCACTCGAGCCACCCCGAGCCCCGCCGCAACCGAGAGCACCCCGCGCGGAGCGAACGCCCGCGCGGGGTGTGTTGCGTGTAGACTCTCCCGCTGCCGCCGTCGGATGCGAGCGACCGCGATGGGCGCGCTCCTGGCGGATCCGCCACTTCGGAGGCTTCGGGAGAGGGCAATGAGCCGAGAGCGAGCGATCGAGGATCTGGAAGCACACTTCCGGCGCGTAAGCGCCATCTCGGGTTCGATCGGAGTCCTGAACTGGGATCGCTCGACGTACATGCCCGACGGGGGCGCCCAGGCTCGCGCCGAGCAGGTAGCCACCTTGAGCGTCATGCTGCACGAGCTGGTCTCCGATGATCGCATCGGTGACTGGCTCGAGCTCGCCGAGACCCCCGACCTGGGCTTGGATCCGTGGCGGAGCGCCAACCTGCGCGAGATTCGACGCGAGTGGCAGCTCGCACGCGCCGTGCCTTCCGAGCTGGTCGACGCCTTCGAGCGCTCGAGCGCCGACTGCGAGATGACCTGGAGGGCGGCCCGCGCCGCGAACGACTTCGGCAAGGTGGCCCCTCACCTGCGCACGGTGATCGGGCACGTTCGACAGGTTGCAGCCGCCAAGGGGCGCGTGCTCGGCCTGGAGATCTACGACACACTGCTCGACCTGCACGATCCGGGGCTACGCGAGCAGACGATCACCCCGCTCTTCGCACGTCTCAGCAGCGCGCTTCCGCCGTTGCTCGAGCGAATCCTCGAGACGCAAGCGCGTGAACCAGCCAAGCTTCCGCTGGACGGCCCCTTCCCGAGTCCAAAGCAGCGCGCTCTCGCAGAACGCTTGATGCGACATGCGGGGTTCGACTTCGAGCACGGGCGCCTCGACACGAGCCATCACCCCTTCACGGGTGGCGTACCCGATGACGTCAGAATCACGACGCGCTGGGACGAGGAGGACTTCGCGTCCGGGCTGATGGCGGTGCTCCACGAGACCGGACACGCCCTCTACGAGCTCGGCCTCCCCGGCCAGTGGCGCACCCAGCCCGTCGGGCGCGCGTGCGGAATGACCCTGCACGAGAGCCAGTCCCTGCTGATGGAGATGCAGGCGTGCCGTACGTCGCAGTTCATTTCCTTCGCCGCTCCACTTTTTCGCGAGACGTTCGGAACGAGCGGGCCAGCGTGGGAAGCCTCGAATCTGGAACGCCACTACCGACGTGTGGAGCGAAGTCTGATTCGTGTCGATGCCGACGAGGTGACCTACCCGCTGCACATCCTCTTGCGTCATCAGCTCGAACGTGACCTCGTGTCCGGCGAGCTGGAGGTAGTCGATCTGCCGGAAGCGTGGAATCAGGGAATGTGGGACATCCTGCAGATTCGACCAGACCGGGACGCTGAGGGCTGCCTGCAGGACATTCACTGGTACACCGGCGCGTTCGGCTACTTTCCCACCTATACCCTCGGGGCACTGGCCGCCGCGCAGCTCTTCGCCGCCGCGCAGCGGGCACATCCAGAGATTCCGAACCAACTCGCCGACGGCGACTTCCGCACCCTGCTCTCATGGTTGCGTAAGAACGTGCACGACGTCGGGTCTCGGCAAGCGCCTCACGAGCTGATCGAGGCAGCGAGTGGAAGTCCGCTCGGCACCGCGTGCTTCGAAGCCCACCTCGAGCAGCGGTATCTAGACCCGAGCTGAAGGGAGCGACACCTGGGGTCCGCCTTGGAACGCCGAGAGCACCCTAGAGCACACCTATTCGGACTTGCGGGCCTCCCACCAGGCTCGAATCTCCTCGACGTCGGGCGGTGGCATCACGGAGCTCTCGCGCGGTGGGTATCGGCCCGTACGGAATCCCTCGACCAGATAGGCAGCTTCGTTTCCGATGGTCGAGAAGCTCGGCGGCATGGGCGGATTGGCGACCTCGGAGAGAATCACCGCGGCGCACGGCCGGTCGGACTCGATCAGCTTCATGAGCGGTGCGAGGTGGCTCTCCTCCACCCAATCTGCGAGCGGGTCCGTGACCAGATAACCGGTACCCGGATGGGAGGCCAGCACGGCCAGCAATCCGAACGGCGTCCCCTTCTGCCAGTTCTCTCCGGCGCGATAGTCCTCCGGCGGCGTCCAGATCAGGTCACAGCCAACGAAGCCGAGCGCCGCGATCAAGACAGCGGCCACCGCGCGCGCGCGGCGAGCGAGAAGGTGCGCACGAGCCGGATCGGTCGGATCCAACTGCGGCCTGCCAGCCCCTATCGTTTCCTGCTTCTCCGACACGGGTCCAATCTACAGGATCGCCACAGAGCGTGTCACCCAGCGGGCGCAGACGGACTGCCGGGCCAGGTTCCCCCCAAGACGGCGCCGGCCGCGCTCACTCGGGTCGATGGCGGTAGCAGAGCCCGCGGCCCGTCGGCACCGCCTCGAAGTCATCCGTGATCTGGAGCGTCGTCTCGGCAGCACCCAGAAACAGGAACCCGTCAGGCTGGATCACCTGACGCAGCCGTTGCAGGATCTTGCGCTTCTCGTGCACATCGAAGTAGATCAGCACGTTGCGCATGAAGATAATGTCCATTCGAGGCAGGTACGGCCAAGGCTCGATCAGATTGATTCGGAATGGATGCAGCTGGCTACGCAGCTTGTCCTTGATGACCCAGTTGTTCTCGCGCGGCGTGAAGAACCGGCGCAGATGTTGTTCTGTCAGCCCACGATCGGCCTCCAGCTTGCTGTACGCGCCCTCCTGCGTTCTGTCCAGCATGCGCTGTGAGATGTCGCTCACGTGGATCCGAACCGTCCAGGATGAGAGTTCCGGAAAGTGGGCATCCAGGGTCATCGCGACCGAGTAGGGCTCCTGTCCGGAGGAGCAAGCCGCACACCAGATGTCGAGCTGCGCTGAGTCGCGTCGCGCCTTCATCAGTGCCGGCACCACCTGCTCACGCAGCACCTCGAACGGATGGCCATCTCGGAAGAAGCTGGTCTCGTGAACCATCATCGCATCGATGACACGCCGCACGAGCCTTTCGTCAGCTCCGGCCTTGAGCCTCAGAATGAGCCCAGACAGCCCACCGAACCTCTCCTCGCGCGCCAGCGGCTCGAGTCGCGCTTCGATCAGATAGTCCTTGTCTGCGTCGAGAACCATCCCGGATCTCTCGCGAATCAGACTACGGACGAACTCGAAGCTCCCAGCATCTAGCACGGCTTCGTGCCTGCCGAGAACGCCCGATCTGTGGAAGCATCGGGAGCGCCGCTGCGAACGCGACGTGTGATTCCAATAGCTAGCTGGCGCAGGGGAAGAACTTCACATGCCAGCCCAGCACCCACCACCGCCCCGGGCATACCCCACACGACACTCGAGGCCTCATCCTGCGCGAACACGGTGCCCCCGGCATCGACGATCGTCTGACACCCGACCAGTCCATCGTGGCC